>JBEKXN010000009.1:0-116826 GCA_049511835.1 Verrucomicrobiota bacterium
ATATGGCCCGCGCGATGTCGTTGACCTCGAAAAAATCCGCGAGCTGGGCCGGCCCTTCTGGCTGGCCGGTTCGTATGGCCGCCCGGGCCGGCTGGCCGAAGCCTTGCGACTTGGCGCATCCGGCATTCAGGTGGGAACGGCATTTGCGTTTTGCATTGAATCCGGCCTGCGCCCCGAACTCAAACAGCAGGCTTTGCAAATGAGCCGTGCCGGCACCGCGCGCGTTTTCACCGATCCAATTGCCTCGCCCACCGGTTTTCCGTTCAAGGTGGTTCGGATGCCCGGCACGCTTTCAGAAGCCGAGCAATATGCGGCCCGGACGCGCATCTGCGACCTGGGTTATCTCCGGCATCTTTATCGCAAACCGGACGGGACACTAGGTTACCGTTGCCCGGCCGAGCCGGTGGATGATTATGTCAAAAAAGGCGGGATGGTCGCGGACGCGCAAGGCCGTAAATGCCTTTGCAACGGACTCCTCGCCAACGTCGGCCTCAACCAGGTGCGTTCCAATTCGGAACAGGAATTGGCGTTGATGACCGCCGGCGACGACGTTGCGCAAGTCGCGCGGTTTCTCAAGCCGGGTTGCGACACCTACACCGCTGCGGACGTTGTGCGCTGCCTGTTGGACGAGACGATTCCTGTCAACGGGGTTGATCTTTCAGCAACGCATCCAAGTCCAGCACGCGTGTGAACATCGCCAGGCCGCCGGCGGGCGGGCGCGGTCATTGCTTCTGCGGACGATCCCAATAAAGCTCCACCCCGTTGTTGCCATCCAGGTCGCGCAGATAAAGCGCTTCGCTCACGTCGTGATTGTCTCAGCGGCCCGTCCCTGCCAATCCAGCTTCACTTGCCGGGTAAAAATGATATATTGCAGCCATTGATATGAAAACCATCGCTCCGGCTGAACTTCAAAAACTTCTGGCCGCCCAACCCGGTCTGCCATTGCTGGATGTCCGCACGCCCGCGGAATACGCGGAGGTGCATGTTCCGCAAGCGCGCAATGTGCCGCTCGACAAACTTTCGCCGAAGGCGCTGTTCGACGCGGGCCAACTGCCCAAAGGCCAGCCGGTTTATCTCCTTTGCCGTTCGGGCGGACGCGCCACCAAGGCGGCGGAACAGTTCGCCCGGGAAGGATTCGATCAGGGCGTGGTCGTCGAAGGCGGCACGCAGGCGTGGATTGAAGCCGGGCTGCCGGTGACCCGCGGCGCCGCCGGCATCATCAGCCTCGAACGCCAGGTGCGCATTGCCGCCGGCTCACTGGTGCTGATCGGCGTGTTGCTGGCATATTTCGTTCTTCCCGGGTTCATCGCCCTTTCGGCGTTTGTGGGCGCGGGACTTGTTTTTGCCGGCGTCACCGACTGGTGCGGCATGGGCCTGCTGCTGGCGAAGATGCCGTGGAACCAAAGGTCAGACTGCGCTTCAGGTTCTTGTTGCGAAGTGAAGCATTGAAGTCTTCTCCTTGTCATGGTCACGCCTATGATGGTGGACCAAAAGGGTGTCTGGACGCGCATCTCGCTTTTTGAGTGCCTCTCATTAGCACCCGGCTTCAGCCGGGTGAATCCAGTCATCACAGGGATAAAACCCGTTTCAACAGGTTTCCCTTGCGCGCAAAAGCCGTTGAAACGGCTCCCCGACGGTCTTCGGTAATCATCACCGGGCTGAAGCCCGGTGCTAATGAGATTTTTCCAGCTCGGTTCAAAAATTGAGATGCCCAGGCGTTTTGGCATTGGAAAAATTGTTGCTGACAATGCCCAGACCGGTGGCATAACTTTTGCTGGTTTCGCATCCGGGTGATTCAAGCCGTTCGCAATCAAATAAACGTTAACCAATAACATTCATTCTTACGAAGGAGATGCCATGAACATAATAAGCAGGTTTCAACGGAGCTGGCTGTTGTTCAAGAGTTCCCTCTTCATCATCGCCAGGAACAAACGGTTGCTGGTCTTCCCCATCATCATTTTTTTCCTGACGATGCTGATCATCCTGTTCTTCCTCGCGCCGGTGGTGCTGCGACCCACGGGTTATTCCTATGCCTCGGCCCAACACTGGCAGGCGATCAGCCATTCGCTGTTCACCCAATCCCCGGACGCCGCCGCCGGAAACAATTCCCGGATCGGCCTCACGCCGGGCGCGCTGGTTTATCTGGCGTTTCTCTATTTTGTTTCGATGTTTTTCGCCACGTTTTTTAACGTCGCCTTCTACCACGAAATTCTGACTGCCTTGGGCGGACAGCCGGTGTCCATCGCCCGCGGCTTGAAGTTTGCCGGCACGAAGTGGAAGTCGGTTTTGATGTGGGCTTTGTTTGCCGGGCTGGTGGGCCTGATCATCCGGCAACTGGAGGAGCGGCTGAGTTTCGTGGGCCGGGTCATCGCGCGCTTTATCGGCATCGCGTGGAGCATCGCGGCGATCTTTGTAATCCCCATTATTGTGTGCGAGGAGCAAAATGCCAATCCGGTGGCCCTGCTCAAGAAATCCGCCGGCATCCTGAAACGCACCTGGGGCGAAGCGCTGATTGGTTACGTCGGCCTGGGCATGGTCAGCGGGCTGATGCTGCTCGTCTCGATGGTTTTTCTCTTTGGCGCGCTGGTGGTCTCCATCCTGTTGAAAAATTTCTGGCTCCTGGCCATTGCCGGCGTGCTCTGGCTGGCGGCCATGTTCGTGCTTTCCTATTTGACGAGTCTGGCCGGCCAGATCTACAAAGGCGCGCTTTATCTTTACGCGGCCTCGGGCGTGGTCCCCGAACCTTACAACCAGGAGATGCTCGATTCGGCGTGGAAATTCAAAAAGAGTTGAAGCGGTGCCGGCCGGGTTGAAACCGGCGCCGGTTTCGGGAAAGACGCCATGACAAGGAAAAAAGACAAGAGCGCGAAACGGTCAAGCGATGCCGGGGACGGCCGGTCGGTCACCGCGCCCGGCGAAGAACCGCACAAAATCAAAAACAAGCTCTACCGGAAGGAATTGAAGCGGCTGCAAATCGAGCTGGTCAAGCTGCAGGAATGGATCAAGCACAAGAACCTTAAAGTCGTGGTTATTTTCGAGGGGCGCGACGCCGCCGGCAAGGGCGGCACCATCAAACGGATCAGCCAGCGGATGAACCCGCGCATCTGCCGCGTCGTCGCTTTGGGGACGCCCACCGAAAAGGAGAAAACGCAATGGTATTTCCAACGCTATGTTTCCCACCTGCCCGCGGCGGGGGAGATGGTGTTGTTTGACCGCAGTTGGTACAACCGGGCCGGGGTGGAGCGGGTGATGGGCTTTTGCACCGGGGCCGAATATCAGGAGTTTCTCCACTCCTGTCCGGAGTTCGAGTGCATGCTGATCCGGTCGGGAGTCATCCTGCTCAAATACTGGTTCTCCGTGAGCAACGAAGAACAGGAACGGCGGTTCCAGTCCCGCATTCACGACCCCACCAAACGCTGGAAGCTCAGTCCGATGGACCTCGAATCGCGCCGGCGCTGGCAGGATTATTCAAGGGCCAAGGATGAAATGATGGCCTACACCGACATCAAGCAATCTCCCTGGTACGTGGTCAATGCGGACAATAAAAAACGCGCCCGGCTCAACTGCATTCGACACCTGCTCAAACACATACCCTACAAGGACCTGACTCCGAAATCAATCCAATTGCCCCGACGCCCGCCCGACAAAGGATACGTTCGTCCCCCGATCACCAAACAAACCTTCGTGCCGGATTATTACGATTGAGAGCCGGCCGGAAGCGGGACGCGAATTTGCTCCGTTAAAATATCGGGCCACAGGCTCGACGCTGCATTCGGCCCGAACTCCGAATGCAGGAATGGGGAGCGCACCATCATGTTCGTCTTCGATTTCGGAGTTCGGGTTCAGTCGAGTTCATCGTCCGATATCAGATTGAGCACCCGCCAACCGCTGTGGGTGTTGGCCACCAGATGGTTGAGCTTGGTGAACGTGCCGTCGGGTGACCGGCGAATCTCGACCACCACCACGATGCCGTCGGTGTAAACCTGACGGTCAATGAAAAAACTTTCCACGCCCTTGAGGTCAGGCCAGGCCTCCGTGGTTTCCTTCCGGAATGCCCGCTCCGAAAGCAGGGCATTCTTCTTCCGGAGTTCCGGGTCGCGGGCGAGCTTCGGGTCCACGTTCAGCAGCGCCACCGTCCCTTCGACCATGAAGTTCTTGCAGGCGCAGGCGGATTCGATGTTCTGCCGGCGGTAGGCGTCCTCCAGGCAAAGAACGGCGCCTTCCGGCGTGCTGAAATCCTGTTCGACGGAAGGAAGCGCGCGCAACTGCTCCAAGGTCAATTCTGGCTCCATGTTCTCTGGCATGGTGATGTCATTGCCGGGTATGAACTCCGGCCCAAATTATTATTTGGCCGCCGTTCTGGCAATCTGTTCCGCAGGCGTTCACGGAGCCCGTGCTGGCGCGCGCGATCATTTTGAAGCCGAAGTTTTGGCTGCGGGAGAGTTGGTATCCGCCTTGGGCAGGATGTCCGAGGCTTTCACGTGCAGGGTTTGTTTGTCGCGCGTTATGATTGTTCGCTCCTCGCCAATCGCCACCGCCACCCGGCCCAGCAGCACCCGTCCGTCCTTGAGCCGTATCAGATCGGGCTGACCGTTGAACCACGGATTGTTCGTGGGCGTCCAGGCGAGCGGAACAAACTTTGTTCCGTTGCAAACCGGGCAGGTTTGCCTTCCCGTTCCATTGCAAACACTGCACGTCACCTTGCCGGTGCCACCGCAGACCTTGCACTTGCCGATATTCACCGCCACGCCATTGGTGTACACGATGACCTCGCCGACATGATCCTGGTTCCAAGCCTGATATCCCTCCCGCCCATTCTTATTTGGAAATTTCTGCCACAACTCGCTCGGATCATGTCCGGCCACTTTCATGTGTATCCACACACCCTTTGACAGTTTGAGACAAGGTCCCGGACAATCCACCTCGCCATTGGTGCAACCGGGCACGAGACACGGCACCGTGCCCAGCCCTCTGCACTCGAAGCAGACCTTCTCATTTGGGCCCGGGCCGGCTGCCTTCGGGGGCGGCGACGGCGGCGCGGAATTGGTGGCCACGGTGGGCTGACTTTCAGGTGCGGAGGATTGCTTCTCACAACTGACGAGCAGCAGCGCGCCAAGAAAACAGGCAAGCATCGGGCAAAATGCGAAACGCCTCAAAAGTTGAGCCGCGTTGGCCATGCGCCGAGATTATGGCCGCAATGCCAGCGTGTAAAGATGAACTTGGCCGGTTAATGAGCCCCGGGTGTGACTTGACATCACCGGCAATTTCTCCCTCTCCGCCAACGGAGTTGGGGGAGAGGGACGGGGTGAGGTGGCGCGTTTAAATTCAAATCCCCTCGCCCCAGCCCTCTCCCCGCTCGGGCGGGGAGAGGGAGCCGATAACAGTGCCAATCTGCACCCATCTGCCCGTCTTCCGTAGTCCCGATTTTATCGGGACGGAGGGTGGACGCCATCTGCGAATTCCAGGTTTATCCCTCCAGAACGAACCGCCATTGGCAGAAGGCTTCTTTGGGGTGCGGGTCCGGCGGGGCGAAGACACAGGACACGCGAATCCGGTCGTCAATGGCCCGGGCAAAACTTTCGAATTCCGCGCGGTGCATTTCCTTGCACGCATATTCGCCCAGGCCGCGCTTCAACCGTGCTTCCTGGCTCGGACAGGATGGGACCGTAAGCACCACTTCGTGCTCCGATTCCTGGATTTGGTATCCGATCAAAATCGTCCAGGGATACAGCCTGAGCGCGCGCACGAATCCTTTCAAGCCTTTCTCCTGAATCTGGAATCGCGCCACCAGTTCTTTGGCCGCCATGCCGCCCACGCGACCCCAGACCTGCTCATTCAACTGCTCGGCGACGCCTTGGCCGAAGCGTTCGGTGGCATAGATGAACCAAAAAGCGTCCGCCACCTTGTAATGCCACAGCAGGAACTCCAGGTAACGCCGGAGTTCGCCGGCTTCCATGGTCTCAAACGTGTTTTGAAAACTGGTGTTCATGATTAAAGATTTCGTTGGCGTGGACATTGGCTGTGCCCTGCTTGCGTCTTGCATAAATCACTGCACCTTTTTTCACAACCACGCGAGCTTTTTCCCGGCTCTCCCGACCGGGCAAGAGTGACGAGCTGTCTTCTCCCGCCATGCGGGATTCGCCGCGCCAAGGTGACGTGGACCAGGAAAGCGGGGAACGCACTGGCGCCACGGGTCAGGCGGCCATTGGCCGGTCGGGTGGAAATTCCTATCATTCCCTCCACAATAATCGTGTGGCCAGCGCCCGCAAGCGGTTCGTATGGTGTTGACCATGAAGCTGCAACAAGATCAGGTCTGGAAACGCGGCGAGGAATATCTTCGCATCCTGCATCTGGAGCGCCTGGAAGTGGAATACAAGTCCGTCAAGAGCCTCACCACCCGTGAAGGCACCCGCCACCACGTCAGCAAGAAGGATTTTTGCCGCCTGCTGAAAACCGCCCACCTGATGACGCTCGAGGAAATCCAGAAGTCCTGGTATCACTGACACACCCGCGCAGCGCCTACCGCCGCCAGCGGCGCAACGTGGCGGGTGATTCGTTCCGCCTGCGTTTGCTACTTCAGCCGCCAGGTGATGCGCGCCTTGTTCAAGTCGTAGGGCGACATCTCCATTTTCACGCGGTCGCCGACGGTCAGGCGCACCCAACGTTTGCGCATCTTGCCGCAAATCGTGGCGAGCACGAGATGTTTGTTGGCCAGTTCAACCCGAAACATCGTGCCGGGCAGCACGGTGGTGACGGAACCTTCCACTTCAATATGTTCTTCTTTCATGGCGATAAATCGGCAATGACAACAAAATCAAAAATAAAAGCGGGGTCCGGTTCACCCGAACCCCGCCACGAAAACCTTGCGGTTGATTAGTAACGATTGCGACCACCACCGCTGCCGCCGTATTCGCGACGACCGCCACCGGCCGGACGCTCTTCGCGCGGCTTGGCCACGTTGACCGTGAGGGCGCGACCGCCCAGTTGCGAGCCGTTCAGCGCTGCAATGGCCTTTTGCGCCTCCTCGGCGGAGTTCATGGTGATGAAACCAAATCCACGCGGACGGCCGGTTTCCCGGTCCATCAACAGGTTGGTTTCCATGACCGTGCCGTGCGCGGCAAACGCGTCGTTCAGGTCGTTTTCGGTGGTGTCAAAGGAGAGATTCCCGACAAATAATTTATTGCTCATGTGATGTTTTACTGTCCGACAAACCGGTACTTTCCACAGACTGTTCCCGAACATCGGGTTTAAAATCATCACTGAACCAGGTTCACTTGAAGATTCACCATGCCTTGAAAGAAACAAGCTATCCAACAGACGGGTGCAGCATGACGGGTTCTGCCACAATAGCCATAACTATCGGCAACTATCTTTTTGACCCGACCACCAACAAAGGCAGGGCAAACCAGCCGGGTGCCCACACGTCAAGACTGGCGGGTGTCATCTGGCGCTACGGGTCATTTGGTTCGCCTTTCAGCCCGTTTGGCCTGATTCCCGAATTATTGCGTCGCGCGTCCCACGCGACGGTCAGGCGCGGTAATCCATCTCTCGGAGCTTCAGCTTCAACTGTCGGAGTTTCAGCAGCAGGAACGACACGATGAGAAGGGACGCGATAAAGAACGACACGATCAGGGGCGACACGATCCGGGGCGACATCGCAGGCGCAACCGCAGCGGACACAGCCACAGCGGGGGCAACATCAGCAGGTGCAACCGGAGCCGGAGCAGCCGCTGGGGTGGTTGGCGGTGCGGTGGTTTGCGGAGTTACCGTTTTGGCGGAAACTGTCCTGGTTGCGCTGGCTGCGGATTGTGCCATCACGGCAGCGGAAGGTGTGACCGGTATCGGTGGCGGGCTTTGCCGGTGGTCCAGCTCGTACATCTTTTGTTCCAAAGCCACACGGGCGGCGGCTTGGGCCGGGTTGTCGGCCGCACGGACGGAAATGAAAGCCGCACCGAGGACGACGCCCAAACTCAAGGAGAAACTCAAGGAGATTCTGTTTTTTACAAAATTATTCAACAGCGTCCTGCGGCTTCTGCCATGAAGATGGTTGTCTGCCAACCTCCAATTTGAATTGGTCCATGCCGGCCTGATGCCAGCCATCGATGTTTGTGCTGGTCGCGTTCCAGATGCGGAAACAGAAACTTGCCCATACGTTTTTTCAATATATCCAGTCATGGTCTTGGTCGTTATGTTTTCTTGAGTTGTTAAGTTTTTCCGGCCATTCCCACAGCCGGTTCCCTCGTTTTTGAGTTGGACGGGGTTGGCATCGAACTGACGCGCCCGCCGACTCTTCCTCGTGCAATGTTGGTTATCTTTCATACCGTCGATCTTCGTAGGAGTATTTAACATCTGTTGTCCAAAATTTAAGCAATTAGGGACAGATTGCAGGTTTTGAGGGGTGAATTGCGCCCGGTGAGGGACGAGTTGTGTCCCAATCTGGGGACTTATCTACAATGTTACCCCCAAATTTTTCAACAAAAGGAGAATTTGTGAGGGCCAGGATTCGATGGCTGGCTTCGCGGCTGATGGATATTTTATCGAGTTGGAGCTTCCTCCAGAAAAAGGATGCTTATGGGGACCGAATACGACTCTGTCCGGTTCAACGGCGGCCACGGGGCCGATGGTCTGTTCAAACGTTACCAAATGAACGGAACCAGGCGGTACCGCACCTGGTTTTGATACTCTGCATAGCCCGGCAGGTTCCCGGCCAGAAAGGTTTCCTCATCCAGCAGCCGCCAGACGATCGCCAGCGTAATTGGAATGAGCGTGAACAATCCCCACCATGAGCCAAGGGCGAGCGGCACGCCTGAAAACGTGACCAGCCATCCCATGTACATCGGATGTCGGACCAGCGCGTAGGGTCCTGTCGCTATGACTTTCTGCCCGTTCACGACTTCAATGATTGCCGAGGCAAAAGTGTTTTCCTTGCAAACGAAAATCACGATGAGGTGCCCGAGCACAACCAGAATATCTCCGGCAACGACCACATAAAGCGGCACCCCAGACCATGCACAGCGATGGTCGGTTGCGGGAATAACAACCGCCACGATCAATGCCTTCGACACGAGAAAATTCAGGATTTTTTGACTCATTTGCTTTTCGGAGCCTGGACCCGCACTTATCCGGCGTTCCAAAAGCTTCGGATCTTTTTTCATCAGGTAGAGGGTGCCCGCCAGCAGTGGCAGTGAATACACGGCCAGAAAAATCCACGCCTGCCAGTAATCGAGGGTCCACGCCGAAAGGAACAGCAACACGGCCAGGCCGATGAATAGTCGCAAGAGCCCGCCGAATGCTTTTTTATTCAGACCCTTCATTTGGGAATTACAGACAAGGTTGCCCTAAATCCATCACGGCACCATCGCTGGTATAATCAGCCTTCGCTCCCATGCGCCAGCGCGATACATTTCAAGCACAAGGCGGCAGGATTCTCGGTTTGACGCGGGCAAAGGTGCAAGAGCGAGGCCTGCCTCTCCTTGTCCGGGATGGACAAAGCCCCAGCCGCAGGTCAATATTCTTCGCGGCTGTTCAGCCGCGTGACGAATGCCGTCTGGGCTGGTCAAATATTCTCGAAATGAAGCAAAACGAAGTAAGGTCATCCCCCCTCCGCAATGCTGCTGCCGACGACACATCCAACCTTCCCAGTGACGCCTTTGAAGTGCCGGTCCGCCCTTCCCGCCACGGCTGCGGAGGACGGGAACTGAGAGTTCTCCCGCCAGTTCTGTTGAGTCTTTCCCTTCTGGTCGGCTTATCAGCTCAGGCCAAACCGAAGTTCAACGTCAGTGAAGTCGCCGGCCCCTGCCAGCAGTTGATGATTTGCGACCTGGACGGCGACGGCCTCAAGGATCTGGTTCTGATGGACGATACCAATCTATCCATCTTCTACCAGGATCCCAAACGAGGCTTCACCCGCGAACCGCAACAAACCTGGCATCTCGAGCCCCGGCCGTGTCTGATCTGGACGGCCAAACTGGGCGGGCCGGCCGGGAGTTTGCTCGTCATGACCAGCGACGGAGTGACCGAGCTTTGTTTTACCAACCGAACCGGCTCTCCCGCCATCCGGCAAATCATCCGGCAACCCACGATCGTTCCGGAGACGATGGATGCAACGGACGGCACGAACGCGATTTACCTTCCGCTGTCGGTCGAAACTGGCCGCGACTGGCCGTTGCTGCTGGTGCCCGCGGCGGACGGAATTCAGGTCTGGTCCACCCTCCGCAGTGCTGCTACGGAGGACGGGCAACATCGCGACGAGTGGCGTCAGGCACAAGTCATCAGCCATGCCATCGATGCCAGCCTGCAACTGTCAGTGACCAATCCCGGATATACCAGGTCGCTTGGATTCGACCTGAGCGTGGGCGACGTCAATGGCGACGGACGCGACGATCTGATGGTCAGGCGCAGTAATGGCTGGACCAACACCTACAGCCTTTACCTTCAGCAAACCAATGGCCTGTTCGCCCTTGAACCGGCGTTAACCTATGCGGACAAAGTGGAACCGTTCTCGTCGCTTTGCTGGGCTGACCTCAATCGCGACGGCAAAGTGGATCTGATCAAGAGCGTCTGGTTGAACGAATCTTCGTTCCTGCCCGGGGTTCCTTCCGGCAAAGTGCTGGTGAGCACTTATATTGCCGACGAGCACGGTCGGATTCCGGCCGAACCGCAACAGGTCTTTCGCAAGTACGATTGGACGGCCGCAGTGCCGGTGGTGGACGTGGATGGCGATGGTTTTCCAGACCTGGTTTTGGGCTACAGTCACTTCGAGGACAAGGAGGGCGTTCGCAAGATGATCACCTCCAAAAAACTTGATTACGATCTCCGGTTTTACTTCCACCGGCCCGGCTTTGGCTTTCCAACAGAAACGGACTGTCAACGTGACGTGGTCATCCATCTGGATCGAGCTCGAGCCGAGATGCAGGAGGGCCTGCATCAACTTTTCGTGTGTTACGTCAAGGTCGGCGGCGATTTTAACGGGGATGGCAAGACAGATTTGCTGGTGCGGGACCACAGTGATGCGATCTCGGTTTATTTTTTTGTTTCGCGGGAGAAAGGGTTCAGCCCGGAACCGGACCTGCGATTCAGTTGCCCGGAACCGATTGATGGGTGGGAGGTCGCGGACCTGAACAACGATGGCATCAGCGACTTGATCGTGAAACTGGCGAAACAAAAGGGCTATCGCATATTCATCAGCCAGAAATAATCCATGTTTTTCCTCCCACAACCTGAAACCAGCGCTGGCAGCCTCCTGCTTCCGGAGTGCGGCCCTCCGGGCCGCAGCCACGAGGTGAGCGCGCAGGCTCAGGAAACTTTCACGCCAGCACAAAATTTCTCCATGCTGCGGCCGGGACGGCCGCACTCCGTTTGCGCTGCCATTCTATTGATATTTCTCGCAGTGAATGTCGGCCGGGCCGACCCCGTTGAGTTGTCGCCCCAGTTGATCACACTCCCAGCCAACGCCGGTGCGCCGCTCTTTGTTGATATTGAAGGGGACGGACGCTGTAATCTGCTCGTGATTGATACGGTGGAGAAAAAACTTTTGAACTATCGCCAACGCCCGGACGGCTTCACCAACTCACCCGATCAGGTCATTCCCCTGCCGCCACAAACCGCCTGGGTCGCTCCGTGCGACGTGGATGCGCATCCCGGCCTTGAACTGCTGTTTTCCACCGCCGACGGGTTGTTTTATTGCCGGCAGAACGCCGGCTTGTTTGAATCGGAGCGACACCCGCTCATCGAGGTGAGCCAGGGATTCACCAACTACGACCTGCCCACCCTTACTTTGCTGACCACGAATCCCGCGAGGCGGGACGGAACGAACGATTTAATCCCGGTGATTTCCGCGGGGCAAACCGTGCTGTACCATCGGAACAGTGCTTATGAATGGAGCCCCGGACCGTCGCTGGCCCTTGACGTGAAACAAACGGCCTGGCACGTCAACCGCTACCCGTGGCGCGACTTTTGGGCGTTGGGACCCAATCCCGCGCGCAGCCTGGACATTGAACAATCATTTCGCGCCCAACCGGAGCCGGCGCGGGACCAGGAGCCGGAGAACGAAGTCATCCGGAAGATCATCGCCGACATGAAAAAAACCGCCACCGCGAGTCCGCCGCAACTGGATCGCGTGGACGTGGATGGCGATGGCCGGGAAGATCTGGTTCTGTGGCAGGCCGGCGGCAAGCTGGATTTCAAAACCGATGTTTATATCTTCCTGCGCGGCGCGGACCAAAAGTTGCCCGAGCAGCCGACGCAAGTGCTGCACTGCCGCGGGTTCCCGATTCCCATCGGTTCCACGAGAAAGCGGTCGCCCGTGCATGATCTGAATGGCGATGGCGTATGTGAACTGGTTCTGCTCGATATGAAGACCCGCATCATTTCCGAGAGCGGACTGGTGGAAACGGTGGTCTCGCACGGATTGGATTGGGCGCTCACGATCCGGTCGTTCCATCACGGCGCCTTTTCCCGCAGCCCGGACGCGTCCGTGCCGGTGACGGGAATCCTGCCGTCGGAAATTTTGGCCGGGTGGCCGTTCCTGGTTCAAGGAGACTTCAATGGCGACGGCCGTCTCGATCTTCTGGTCAGACGCTCGGACACTCAATGGAACATTTTTCTCAGCACGACGAACGGACACTGGTTCGCGTCGCAACCTGCCATGACTTTCGACGTGCCGACGCACGGCTATATTGAAATCCAGGACCTGAACGGTGATGGATTGTCGGATATCATCTGGCACGAGTGGGACAAGCCCAGCCTTTCCATTTTCATGTCGCCACCACGCCAGGCAAAAGGTAAAAACCCATGATGGAATCTCCGCCAGCACTGGTTTTGGAAGACGTCTCCAAGCGATTTGGGCGCGTTCAGGCGGTGGATCGGCTTTCCTTGCAGGTCGAACCCGGACACCTGGCCGGGTTTCTCGGGCCGAACGGAGCGGGCAAGAGCACCACGCTTTATATGATCCCCCGGCTGGTGCGGCCCACCCACGGGCGCATCCGCCTCTTCGGAGTGGATATTTGGAAGGATTATAAAAATGCCATCCGCTCGGTGGGCATCACCGTGGAGACTCCGGCTTTTTATGAATACCTGTCAGGCCGGAAAAACCTCGAACTCGCCGCCCGTTTGCTCGACCACGTCTCTTCGCATGAGATAGACGAAATTCTGGAACGGATCGGCCTGGCGGAGCGGCAGCATGATCGCGTGCGGGTTTATTCGACCGGCATGAAACAGCGTCTGGGCATCGGCCGGGCGTTGTTGGGCCGTCCACGCCTCCTGATTCTGGACGAGCCGACCAACGGGATGGATCCCGAGGGAACCCAGGAAGTTCTCTCGTTCCTGCGCGAGAAAGTCAGGAACGACGGGCTTACGATATTTATCTCCAGCCATCTGATGTCCGAAATCGAGGAGTTTTGCGACACGGTCTTTGTCATCAATCGCGGGCATCTGGTTGCTTCCGGCAGCGTGAAGGAGTTGTTGAAACCGCATGAACGGATCGTGCGGGTCACCTTCCAGGACAAGGTTCCCGATCGCGATTTCATTTTACGCCACGAACAGATCCGGAAAGCGGAACCTTTGACGGCGGATACCGTGGAGATCACGCTGGCCCAGGACGATTCCGCGTGGCTGAACCAATGTCTGCAACAGGCGGGGTTCAGGGTTTCGGCCATTGCGCCCAAACAGAAGACATTGAAAGAGTTTTTCCTTTCCATTACGGGCCTTCGCCACGCCGAAGTGTCGCCTTCGATCAACCCGGCTCCGTCCGCGCAGGCCGGACTTCACGCGCCGCAAGGTCACGCTACGGCCACGCAGGCGGGAGACAAACCCCATGCCTAGAATCCATCTCATAAATGGTAGGGCGGAACTGCCGCTCCGCCCTGACTTTGAAACAACGAACGCAGCGATGTTGTTTTTCGCTGCGATTGCCAGCATCGCTGTGCTCGCTGGCAAAAACAGGCAAAGCGGCAGCTTTGCCCTACCCTTTATAAAATGAGCCAATTCGCACCGTTATTGCGAAACGAAGTCGTGAAGGCCGCGCGCCGCAAGCTGCCTTACTTCGGCATTTTCGCCGTGGGTCTGCTGTGCGTGATCATTTATTTTATCGCCGGCCAGCTTAGCAACACAGCCACGGCGAACGCCTGGGGTTATGTCGGTTTTTCGATGCAACTGGTCTTCACGGACCTTGGCCCGATTTTTATCATCGTGTTCGCGGCCATGTTGGTGGCGGAAGAAACGGGCGCCGGCACGATCCGCGCCGCGCTGGCCGCTCCGGTGCATCGTTGGGAGTTGTACCTGGCCAAGGCGGTTATCGGATTGTTTTACATGATGGTCCTCTCCATCGCCGTTCTGCTCTTCTCCGCGGCGCTGGCCAGGATCCATTACCACTTCGGCGCGGTGGGCGATTCCGCCGGAGTTGTGTATAGCCGGAACCAGGTGATGCAACAATTCTTGTTGGCTTACGCGCTCAGTTGGATTCCGCTGGCTGCCCTCGTCATGTATGGGATCTTGATCTCCACCATCGTTCGCACTCCGGGAGCGGCCGTGGCGGTGGGCATCAGCACCTTGTTCGTCATTGAGTTCACCAAGCACCTGGCGGGACTGGATCCCTACATCTTCACCCGCTACATCACTTACTCCTGGCTGAACCTCCAGCAACTCGCCCAGGGGATGGATTATCAATGGCGTCCGGAAGTGTGGAAGATGGTCGAATTGTCCGGAGTGTCCGCCGTCGTCACGTTCGTCGCCGGCCTGATCATTTTTGTGAGACAAGACCTCAACCATTAGTCCGGCGCACCGTCCGCATTTTCAATCCTCACCGGTGAATTCGCCGCCAACTATTGAAACCACGGATTGAGCTGGGGGAAAAGACTGTTTCCTGCGGTTTTCAAGACCTGATTTTTCGTGAGTGGATGTTCCCGTTGGAAAATCACTTTTTTATCTGTGTCCATCTGTGTCCCTCCGTGGTTAAAAGTCCCTTCTGCCGTTGGACCCGCGGGCGCGTCCAGCCGCAGCGCCAGCCAGCGAAGCACGCGGCCCGCCAAGCCCGGCTTGCTGCTTCATGTATTCTTCGTATCGCGACGGCCGGCCAGATTCCCAAGGCCGGCAGCTGTTGCAGAAGTCAATTCGCTCGCCGAGGGAAAGATGATCGAAAAGCCAAATCTTGGGGATTATCCCTGGTTAAGTCCTGCCTCCACGGCGATTGCCGCGCTTTTGATTTGTTCCCAACAGCAGTGGGCGTATCCTTTTAATGACAATGAAAACTTCAATTGAACTGGAAAAATCGGCGGCGCTGCAGGTCGCCACGCTGATGGTGGCGGCGGCGCGGACGGCACCCAAGACGCGCGGCATTGACAATATCAAGACCGCCGCGATTGATGACGAGCCGATGAGGCAAAAGCTCGTCGCCAGGATGCGTGAAATCGCCGCGAGGGAGGATCGGCCCGGCCTCGCGCGGGACGCCGGCAACATTGAGAACTCGCCGGCCGTGGTCGTCATTGGCGTGGAAGCCAACCCGGCTGGAATGAACTGCGGGTTCTGCGGCAAACCATCCTGTGAAGCGTTGGAGGAGGCCGGCGGAGTCTGCGCTTTCAACTCGATTGACCTCGGCATTGCCACGGCTTCGGCGGCGGAAGTGGCCGGCCGGTTCCACGTGGACAACCGCATCATGTATTCCATCGGCCGCGCGTGCCTGGACCTGGGCCTGTTCGGGCCAAAGGTCAAACAGGCGCTCGGAATTCCACTGAGCGTAACCGGTAAAAACCCGTTCTTCGACCGCAAAGCATAGGCGGCTTTTCTTGAACCCAACGAACCGCCCGTCGCCGGGCGCGTCCAAAGTTTTTACCCTGCCGCACCCGCGGGCCCAGGAACCTTACCGGTTTGCGACTTCGTTCATCGTGGTGGGGCGGCCGATCCGGGTGTAAACCCGCGCGAGGTTTACCCTACGGGGATGAAGTTTTAAAGGTGTCTGACGTGAAGTGAAAAGGTCGGTGAAAGGATCAGCCCTGGAAAAGTGACATAACTTAGAGACTGGAAAACTTCAGGACCTGCAATTCGCCCCGGAAGTGGAGCAGAATACGATTCTCCTGCACTTCGATTTGCACCGGATGACGGGATTGCGAGTAATCCCACATCGCGTGCCCATCGGACGGACTCAGCCGGCACAAATCAAAATACAAAACCGGATCTTCACCCGGAGTGATCAAGGGGTTCTTCGCGGCGCGCGCGGCGTAAATAAATTTCCCGGAAAGAAAGCATTTGTCTCCGATGCCCTCGTTGCGCCACAGCACCCGGCCGGTGGTGGCATCCACTTTCAGAATCACGGGGTTCACCTTTGAGGATAAATTAAACTGCTGGGAAAATTGAATGGTGTCCGGGCTGGCCGTCGTGCTGGTCACGTAAAGGCACCCTTGGCCGTCTGGTTGCACCTGGGAAATGCCGACGCTGGTGAGCCGCCAATGCACCTGGCCGGTTGCCGCATCGAAACGGGTCAGCATTCCCCGGTCAAAAACATACAGGTTGTTGCCCGATTCAACGCACGGCGGATCGGCTTCCGTGGCGAAATCCTCCGAATAATGAGGCGGAATGGAGTACGTGAGGCTGGCCGTCCAAAGTTTCTGGTTGTTCTTGTCGAAAACCTGAATGGAATTCCCCGCCACCAATACCTCCCGGGTTTTGAGCGCGAAAAACGAGGGAGCGCCGATGACTTCACCCGTCCAATCCGGGGCGGTGCTGGCCGGCCACCGGCGCAAGGTGACCTGGTATCGGCTGGCATCTTCCTCTTCCACACCGCCGGTCTGTTCCCGGTGCAGGTCGTTGATCATTTGTTCGGAAGCTTCCAGGCTTTGACCGGCGGTGAGATTGTCTTCGGCCATGGATTTTTTCTGGGCCTTCATTGCCTGATGAATAATCGTCTTGCGCTCGATTAAATCCACCTTCATCTGCACGACATTGGTTCCGTCAGGCACAAACTTGTCGCCCCAGCGTGTCTGTTCCATGGCCTTGGCGGCGTTCGCCAGCTTCGCCAACGTCGCGTAGCCCGCGCTGTTGGTGGATAACGCGGCGGTGGGTGGTTGCGGCTGGCTCTGGGATGGCGCTGCCACGGCGGCGCCGGATTCAATCGGCGCGGTTTGCACCGTGCCATTGGAAAACGCGATGCGGGTGATGGTTTCGCGCCCGGATTCATCGGAGGAAATCACCGTCATGCCGCTGTCGCTTTGCGCCATGCCGAAGAACGGCGGGTTCAATGGTATTTCCTGTTTGCGGTTGCCGGTATGCCGATCGTACTGCGCGATGCGGCCGGGAAATAAAAGCCAGAGATCGTTCGTCGTGGCGATGACATGAGGCTCGGGATAAAGCCGGGCGGGTTCCTCGATTTCGCCCCGGGCGGAATTCAACAGGACCGGCGCGGAAAATCCCACACTCAAGGGTGTGGACCAAAGTTTTTTTTGCTGCGCCAAATCGAACAAGGTCATTTGGTTGGCCTTGATGGAAAGCACTTGGTTGGGGACCAGAAATTGATAGAACCGCGCCCGGTCGCCGGGGGGAAGTTTTTCCGAATAAATGACGCGCGGCTGCGAGCCGAAAAACGTGTACCAGATCCATGCGCTCGCAAGCACGACCACCAGGAAAACGGCGGCCCGCCAGATCCACGCGCCTACCCGGGCAACCCGGGCCTCGATGACCGCCCGCTGCTTCCCATAAACCGGCAAATCCATCCCGGTCTGTTCCGCGCGCTTCCGGCAAAAAGTCGAGCAGACATAACCAAACTGTTCCATGCACTCGTCGCAAATGGGTTTGCCGCAAACCCGGCAGGTTTCCGTTGCCGGATTCTTCGGGTGCCGGGGACAAAAAGGCACGGATGCGGTGGCAACCGGTTCGGCAGCAACCGCAGCGGCGGCAACCGGCGCCACCGGGGCAGCGGCCGCAATCGTGGCAAGTTTCTGGCGAATCACCTCGTTGGCCAGTTCGGTTCCGTCCGCGCCGCAACCGGGACACTTGACCCGCATCGGCATCCGGCCGTTCACCGGCTCGACGTCAAACGCATAGCGCGTTCCGCACGGGCACTGGACTTTGACTTCCATGACTAGGGTTTGGGGTTCAGTAAAATGACGTTGGTCGCCGGCGGCAGGGGAAAGGCCAGCCGGGCCGGAGTGTATTGGACGTTGCCGTCGCAAAAAAGAAAATTGCCGCCGAACTTGTTGTGATTGTTGCCCGGCTTTTTGCCGTCGGGGGAAAAAACAATCTGCCCCGGCATCTTGGGCGCGGTGTCCACCTGCGCATCGGAAACGAGCGGCGCGTCCGGACCATCCTGGAGCGTCCGCCCCATGTAATCGGCGTAACTGATTTTTCGGTCCGCAAAAGGCCGGGCATCCGGCAACGGCTTGTCCTTGCCGCCCGGACAGATGAAAAATTCCGACCCGGTCGTGTATTTCGGCACCAGCAGGCTCAACGGCGCTTCCGAGGTTTGCGCGCCGGGAACGGCCGGGAGCGCCCCGTTGTTGTCCTGCGAAAAAGTCCTCAGCGCGGCGTAGATGCTTTGCAGATGGCCCTGGCATTCCGTCAGTTTTTTCTCCTGATAACTTTTGGAGCCGGAACTGAGGAAAAGCGTGAACAGGATGAAAATAATCACGGCCACGAGAAACAATTCCAGCAACGAAAACCCCGCGGCGGAGCATCGTGCAACCGGACTCCTGGTCTGTTCAATCACAATTCGTGTGTAACAGTGGGCCAACAACGTGGCAACTGTTTCTTTGACGGTTTGCAACGTCCGCCGTTGAAAAGCCGAACAACTCGTTTGCAGCTTAACGCTTCCAGCTTGCTTGAAGCGGTCGCAAATTGCGACCACCTTGTTCTAATTCTTCGCCCCCGCCAACTCCTCCTCAAAATCCATAATCTCCTTGATCTGCACCAGAAACCAGCGGTCGCTCTTTGTCAGTTTGAAAATCAGCCCGAGGGCGAAGCCGGCTCACCGTGCGCAGCGTTCATTTTTGGGCGGGGGTCTATCGTTGCGGGGTCACAATGGCTGCCAGGTCATCCCCTGAAGGCATGGAGACGCACGGGTCAAACCAATGTGCGCCAAACGTGCCGACCGGCCAGTCCGCGAGTTTCACGGATTGACCGGTCAAAAGTGGCGGATTGTAGCGGAGCGCAGTTTCCGGGAAAGTTCAATGTTGGAAGGGAGGGCATCTGTCGCCGCCGAATGAAGGCGCGAACGATTTGAACGCTGGTGGTGGCCCTCCCCCCCGACTGCAAACCGGGCTTCAGGAGCATCTATTTTGAAAGCGTGAGCTTCAAACCCCAGTCGTCCGCCGATGGAAATTCAGGCACGTTGATCCAGCCCCACACGTTGGCCTCCAGCACACCTGGCCCCGCTTTTGTCCATTCTCCCGTGCGCGGATTAAACCATTCCGCCTGGTAGCTTGCATGAGGCACCGCGCCGCGAATCATGCTTTTGTCCGGACAATCCTTTTCAAAGTAGATGAGGAAAAAATCCCTGGCCGGGGTGCGGGCGCAATACGCCCAACCCAGGAAGCCTTTGACCACATGCGTCTCGCTCGGCGAAACCAGATTTGAATCAGGGACCAAATCCTGATAGCGGCGCCCTTCACCCATCGCAAACGTCTTCAAGTGTTTCATCTGGTTGGCGGAATTCCAGAGGAACGCTTCCCACATGAGCGGGCTTGATCCCGGCTCGGTGTCCGCGCCCCAGATGCCTTCCGCGCCGTAGATGTGCCCGGCGAAGCCGCCGGAGAGAAAGCTGCCGTACATGCCCGAGCGCACACAGCGGTCGTCCTGTTCCGTGCCGCCCGGCGCACCGTATTTGTATGTCGGCAAATAGCGCTTGTCCGCCATGCCGGAGTAGTAGGGTTCGCCATTCAACGCAGGCCGCGGCGGTTGCGCATGATAAATTTCCGTCAGATACCAGTAGGCGTCGTGCTCGCGCAGGTTGCCGATTTGATGGAACGTGAGCCATTTGTTTTTCTCCGGCCCGCCAAAGTCCAACAAGCTTGAAACGGAGGCGTTGCAGGACACGAGCGTGCCGAAGGGCGGATGGCCGTACTTCTCGATGACGCGGTTGGCCGCCTGGTTGAGTTTCGCCGGCGGCGCGGTCATTTCCGGCCAGTCGAAATGCACGGGGCTGTAGAGGCAGTTGTTCGCCTGGTACCGGCTCCAGACATATTGCACGTATCGGCTGTAGGAATCCGGCCAGTCGTGGAATTTCGCCCAGCAGGAAGTGATGTCGCGCCGCGCCACTTCGATGACCGGGATGAACCCTTGCGCGTTCAGGTAATCAATCTTCCGGTCCAGATATTTGAAATATTCCGGGTTGATGCGGTCCACGTTGGGGAACACCTGTTCGTAGCCGGGCACTTTGCCGGGAAACAGAAAGGCGCGGCCGCCTTCGTTGTTCATGTCTTTGGCGTGCCATTGATCGCGCGGCTTGTGATTGGCGATCTGGCCCTGGTCAACCCATGTGGACCGGACGCTCAGATTGGCGTCCTTGTCGAACCAGACATCCCACGGCGCCGAGTCATTGGCCCAGTTGGGAAAGGCGGCGATGATGAGCACGCTGTTAAACCCCTGACTCTGCCGCAGACGCAGGTAATCCTTGAATCCGGCTTCCGGGCCGATGGGCCTTTCCTTGTTGTCTTCGTTCCACGGAAAACGAAATGTCGCCGCGGCATACCACGTGTCGCCCAGGAGCAGGAACGGCGTGCCGTCGGCATACTCAAACGCATGGCCGTTGGCGGTCGGTCTGATGAATCCGTGCCGGGTCGGCACCGCTGTTTTTTCGGCCTCGGACCATTCGCCGGCCATGAAATTTCCCTCCTGATCGTTCAGGCCGGCGTCTTTTTGATTTGAACCGCTGCGCCAGGTCCACTCACCCGGACTTGTGGCCAGGATGCGCACGCGGAAAACATCGCCGCCGTCCCAGAACCCATAACAACGCTTGTCGAATCCCGGCCCTTTCAAGTCCACCCACACTTCCACGTTTGTATAGGGATTTTCGCAGTGGTTTTTCGCGTGAAAAGTCAGTTCCACCTTTTCCCAGACATGCACTTCATTCGCCGCCACCATCACGGTTGGAAAAGTGATTGCCGCAAGCAATGCCATCAGTGGTTTCATGGACAAGATTCTTTGACTTCAAAAGCAAGGCGTCAAACACGAATGGAAGGGAGCCGGGCCGGGCCTGCCGGGCGTTGCCAACCAATTAATTCTTCGCCCGGCCAACTCCTCCTCGAAATCCACGATCTCCTTGAACGGTAAAGGCGCCAGGGTGCGAAGTTGCCAGCGGGTGCCCGGACACGGTTCAATCACTCAATCCCAAACCCATTGCTTTGACCGGTTCGGTTTGTGTAACTTCCCGCCTGGATGAAGACAAAACTGCCTGAAGAATTGACCGGCAACGTGCCGCAGAACAAATGGGGCAAAATCCTCCTCGCCACGCCCGTGGTGATGACGGTCATTGCGACCTTGCTCGCCGGACTGGCTTCGAGCGAGATGACCCGCGCCCAATACGACCGCGCCCTCGGCGCGCAACTCCAGTCCAAGGCCGGCGACCAATGGGGCTACTTTCAGGCCAAGAAACTCCGGGGCGCGATACAACAAAACTCACTTGAGCTTCTCACCGCCACCACCGACATCCGACTGATCGAGAACCCCGCCCTGGAAAAAATTCCTGCTCCTGCTGCGCTCAGCGTGGATTCAAAGGTCGAAGCCGCGCTGCAGGCCATCGAAAAGGAAAAACCTGAAACCGAGATCGCCGGTCTTTTGAAATCGGTGGACGACCAATCCCTGGCGGCGGCCTTGCAAACCGCCAAAGACAACGCCCTCGCGTTCGACACTGCCCTTGCTCCGGCCAATCAGGCCCTTGATCAACTGAAAAAATCCCTGCCCGCCGGCGACAAAGCCGCCGCCCGCGACCTGACCGCCGCCCGGATGCGCTACAACGCCGCGCGTTACGACACGGAGGCGAGATTGAACCAATCCATCGCCAACCTCTACGAATTGCAGGTGCGCAAAATCAACGTCTCGGCGGAGCGCCATCATAAACGCAGCGGGAAGTTTTTCTTCGGCATGCTGGCCGCGCAAGCCGCGGTCATCGTCTCCACCTTCGCCATCGCGGCGCAGAGGCGGAGCTACCTTTGGTTCCTCGCAGCGGCAGCCGGCCTCGCCGCCGTCATCTTCGCCATCTACGTCTATCTGCGGGTGTAAATCCGCAGTACGGGGAAAACGGGAGACGGTTGGAAAGGTCGCGCGCGGCCTGCGAGTTCATGGGTAGTTCTCGGTTTTCAATCCTCCTCGCAGAACTTCTTTACGGCAAACCGCTGGATGCGCACCGGCTCGAACTCGCCAATGCCACCCTTGAGCCGCGCGGTGGTGAGTTGTTGCTCGACGGTTTTAATGCCTTTGACATCGGGCAGCAACAACCCGCGACGATTATCTTCGGTGGCCAGCACGACGCCGTAACGCCGCGGGTCCAACTCCGCCGTCGAGGTGACTTCCTCCAGCGGGAGAAGCACGCTGACCTCGAAGCGCAAATGCTCCAATTCGCGGGCGTCAACCGGCGCAAAACGACCATCCAGGAAGGCGGCATCGCGGGCGACGTGCCACGTTTCCTCGGCGGTGTTCGCAAAGTGTGGTGTCAACGTGCCGACACAGCCGCGCAACTTCCCTCGCCGACTGCGGATGGTAACGAAGACGCCATGCCGCTCGCCCAGGATGCCCTCCGCCGCGAGGGCCGGTTCTTCCATATCACCGCGGAACACGGCTTCGATCGAGCACCGCGCGATCTGCGAAAGCGCCTTTCCGGTTCCTTGCTCCATAATTTCAGTTCTTCGCCGAGGCCAGAGGCGGTCGCAGTTTGCGACCACCTCAAACGTTTAAGGTCACAAATTGTTACCAGTTCCGCGTCCATCTTGAAATCATAATCTGCAATTTCAAGATGGTCACAGATTGTGACTGCCTTCTTAAGGTCGCAATTTGCGACCTTAAACGGAGCGCGACTGTGTTTGAAAGTCCAGTCACAATAGCCCCAGCGGGGCGACATCTTTGTAGTCGTGAGATTGAATTAAAATTCAAGCTCCGTCAGGAGCGGCATATTTCGCCCCTTGACGGGGCTTGAGATTTTTGTCGGGTCGGTGGCTACAAAGATTTCGCTCCTAACGGAACTGGGATTCTCGGACGCAACGCGGGGAAAACGGGAGACGGTGGGGACAATCTGGGAATGCTCACTCACCAGGCCCACGCCGCCGACCGCGCGCAAACCGAGATGGATGAGAGGCCAGTTGTTCCCAACGCCAGCTTCCCTCGAATACTGGCATATCGGCGACACCCGGTTGCAGCCGCGCCTGCCTACCTGGAAGGTTTGGCGTTCCAAATCGCCATCGTGTCTGGCGAACCTTGCGAGCGGACACCGTTGTCGGTCAGGATTTCATCGGTGGCGGCGAGCATCTGGGCCCGCGGGAAAATCATCGTTTCGCCGTAACGGGTATTGTATTCGATGGTGATGAACTCGTCTTTCGCATCCCGTAAAATCTCCACGAGATGATTGAGGTTTTTGACCGGGATGCCGTTGACCGTTTTCACCGCTTGTGATCTCGGACTGTTGTAGCCCTTGGCCAGCTTGTGCGGGAAAAAGGGTGAAGAGATGATTACCAAACCTTCGCCCGGAAATGCAGGTTGGTCCGACATGCGCGTGACCAGTGGATTGGCATATCGGCTCATACCCGCCATGATGGTCGCGGCATATTTTGTCCGCAGATAACCCTCCAGATATTCATCTGTAGCGGCAGAAAAGACCAATGGGCCGTAGATGAAATACGAGGGATAAGTGCTGTTCAGCCCGGGAATCAATCGCGGATAACTTGCTGAAACGAGCAGATTAACTTTCAGTTCTTTGCCGGCACGGACAATGGTCAACGGCACGGTGCCATTGGTGGTGATGTGCTGAATTTCATATTCGAAGCGCACGCGCAAGTTGTCTCCCAGCTTGATCATGCCCTGATCATCCACCGGAGTGTTGCCGATTTTGGTGATGACATCCCATTCCTTCAGCGGATAAGCCGGGTCATTCTGGTAGGGCTTATGAACCACCATACCCTCGACATTCGGGGGCAGCTTGAGAAACGCGCGCAAGGCAGGATTCTCCAGCGTCTGCAAGGTGTCATACATGGCGGGCTTGCCGTCGTAATGACCATCGGCGATATCCTGAAGAAACAAGTCTATCTCTTCGCTGGGAATGATGTAGCCAATGTTCTCGGCCTCATTCAGGCGGCTGAACGTCAGTCCGATCATCTTGTCGCCCACCACCGCCGGACCACCGCTGTTGCCGGGATTGATGGCCGCGTCAATCTGAATGCGCAGACCGGAAACCGGAAAGTTATACGGAGTGAACTCCACGCGCGAAACGATTCCCTTGGTGATCGAAAGGCTGTTGCCTCCTTCCGGAAATCCGTAGGTCAGGACCGTATCCTTGATGCCGGGCAACGTCTTGGCCCGGACCAGTGGCGGATGCGTGTCGAAAAATTTCTCGTCATCCAGTTTGAGCACTGCCAGATCAATCCCCGCAGCGATGGCCTCCACCGTGGCGGATATTTTATCGCCAGCCTGATTCGCCTGGATCTGCACCTGGCTGGCATAATCCACGACGTGGGCGTTGGTCAATATGCGCCGGCCCTCGATCACCACGCCGCTGCCAGTTTGATCTTCCGGAGACTGTTTTGTCCACGGCTTGTAAGGATCGGGGTAACGCACCGTGGCGAAAATTTTCACCACCGAATTTTCAATGGTGCCGGAACCGGTGCCGGTGACAGCAACGTTGGTGGTGGTAACCGGCGATGCGGGTTCGGCGGCGCAAAAGTTGAGACCTGAGGCGAACAAGGCGGCAACGATAAGCCGGGTTGCCCTGGAGCCGGCGAAAAATGAATCAAATTCCATAGATGAAACGATGCTAGATAATGGGTGAGACGCATGCAAAGAAAATGTCGTCCGGGTATGGGAAAAACGGGAGACGGTTGGAAAGGTTGAGCGCCGCCTGCGAGTGCCGGTGACCGTGCGCAAGCAACACCTCAAATGAGTCATGGACTTCCTCACCGATATGAACGACACTGACCATGCCCCCGTTCACCCAGATCGAACCCAGGCACCGTTTCCGACCAAAAATTTTTATGACCAAGAAACCAGCAGCCATGATACTGATGCCGGACCCACCTCCGAGCGATGAAACCGAACAGCAGCAGTTTGAGCGCGTCCTGTCACGGGACCAGTTCAAACCCCTGAAAGCCATCCTCGACAATCTGCGCAAGGACAGCACGGTGATGCGCGGGGCGATTGTCACCACGAATTCCTACCCGAATTTCCTGGGCAAGCTCGGCTACCGGGTCGTTCTGGAAAAGCAAATCCACGAGCAGGATTGCTACTCGCGCCTGGGACCGGCCGGCGGCATCCGCGCCGTGCTGCCTCATCACGACATGGCCACCTACAGCACACTGGTCACGCTCGTGAACTTCGATTCCACGCTGACCACCACGCCCAAATCCGTGGACTTTTTCAGCGACCGGCTGGCCGAATTCAAAACCCAGTTGATGAAATAAACCGTGGCCGGCGAGTGCTGGTGGCCGTGCGCAAAGCACCTCACCAAGGGCGCACGAGATCGGGGCGCCTTTTGCGGGCAGCCTGAGCGCTCGCCTTCCGGCCAGTGGTTGCCAAATCATCGGCTGGAATCACGGCATCCTGCGGTGATTGTCCCGACTCAGCCTGTATGGCAGTCATCGCCTCATCGATTACCCCGAGCAATTCCTCCCGGCCATGCTTCGCCATCGCGGAACAGGTAAAGATCGCCGGCAGCTTCTCGAACCATCCGGAGATGCGGGCCGTGAACGCCGCGATGTTCGCCTGCACCGTGGCGGGCGTCACCTTGTCCGCCTTGGTGAAGACGAGGACGAACGGGACGGAATTGCGGGCGAGCCAGGCGATGAATTCAATATCAATTTCCTGCGGCGGCAGCCCGGAATCGAGCAGCGCAAAGACACAGCAAAGGCTTGTCCGATTCTTAAGGTAATCGTCCACCGCGTGGTTGAACTTGAATTTGGCCTTCCGCGCCCCGGCGGCGAACCCGTATCCCGGCAGATCCACCAGCCGCCAGCATTTGTTCATCGTGAAAAAGTTGATGAGCTTGGTAAATCCCGGCGTGGGCGAGACCCGGGCCAGATCCAGTTTGCCCGAGAGCATGTTTAACAACGAAGACTTGCCAACGTTGGACCGGCCGATGAAGGCAAATTCAGGCAGCGACTCGTCCGGACAAGAATCCAGGTCCGGCGCGCTACAGTCAAAAATGGCGGATGAAATTTGCATGATCGGCAATCAACAGACCATTGTCGCAGCAAATCCGCTCCACTGATACAACCAATTTCGACACGCGGGAAGCCCCAGCGGGGCAACATCTTTGTAGTAAGCGATGGAAATGAATTCAAGCTCCGTCAGGAGCGGCATATTTCGCCCCGCTTGCCGCGCCGGAATAAAATGAAGGCGGGACGGGGCTGGGGAATTTGGCGGCGTGGGTGGCTACAATGATTTCGCTCCTGACGGAGCGGCGGAACGAAGAACAATACAATTACTCTTTCGAATTCGCGTCCGATGAGCCAAACATCTCGTAGTCGTAAAGGCTGATTGAAAGGCATTCCGAATTAGAGGCTCTTTCTTTTTGCTTTTCAAATTCGTCATCAATTTTTTGCCTTTGTCTGGGAGATAGCTTTGCCTCCAGTTCAATCAACCTTTGCGCACGGCCACACATGTATTTTAGCAACTGGCTAGGCAATTCATAATTCAAACCACCAATTTCACCTTTCCGGACGTGAAGCTTTGTGCCACCCCACTTTTCCTTTGGGTTTTTTCGGACGAATCCAATTATTACGACGCGGCACATTTTTGCATAAACGAACACACTCTCTTTGCCGCGCACAACATCCGGCTCAATGCTGCGCACTAGGTAGCGATTAAAATTTTTTGGGAGATTGCTGAAAGTATGGTCTGCAATCCGATCCAATAAAACCATGTGCAACTCATGTGCTCCAGGGTTTTCAGATTCGCCCAGCAAAAACGAACGCCAAGTGGATAGTGCCGCTCTGGCTGCTTGCTGTTGTTCTTCGGTAAAGTGTTTGAGTCCAAGTTGACTGAAGTATGTTAAGACTCGCCAAGAAACCGAGGCGGCGAATTTCATGCACCAAAATTCATAGTGGAACCACGGGCCAGGACTTAACCGCAAAGCCTCATCTTTGTGCAAAGGATAAAAAAGATTCGCCGCAAACGGTGTTTCAAATTGGTTAAATCTTTTTTCGCACTCCTCGCAAAGTAATTTTGGCTTCAACCCATCTTGAACACGAAGATTTATATTGTTCCCCAATCGGAGATAACCAGTAGGAGAAGATTCTTTGAGCCAAGCAAACACGAAACTAGGTATGATATGGCTATCACACAGTTCACGTTCTTGTTGGCACAATGCACATTGCATTGAACCAGAATTAGCCCAATACCCTTATTTTGCAACTCCCGCCAATTCTTCCTCAAAATCCACGATCTCTTTGATCTGCACCAAGAACGAGGTTGGTTGAGAGTTCATGGTTGAGGGTTGAGCGTCATTACCGCTGCTTTGACTTGGGCTTGTCGTCGTCATATTTCACGTGAAATCCGATTTCACGTTTTGGCTTCGCCGGTGGCGACATTAACTGCCGGATGGCGTCAAACACAACCTTGAACTGGGCGTCATATTTATTTTCCAGCGCCGCGAGCTTGCGCGCCAGTTCGGCGTTGGAGGCCAGCATCTGCCGCAGCCGCACAAACGCACGCACCACCTGCACGCTGGTCTGCGCCGCCCGTTCGCTGTTCAACACGTTTGCCAGCATCAACGCGCCGTGTTCGGTGAAGGCGTTGGGCGGAAAACGCGGATCGCGGTGCTTTTGGGAACCGGTCACAATTTGTGACCGGTTCAGGTTAAATAACTCCATTGCAGTGAGTTGGAACATGAAGTCTGCCGGGAACCGATCCAGATTACGTTTGACGGCTTGGTTGAGAACTTTTGTTTCCACGCCGTAAAGCTCAGCCAAATCGCTATCGAGCATCACCTTCTCACCGCGAATCGAAAGGATTGCCCTTTCAATTCGTTCCACCGGAACCAAACTTGTCTGCCCGTCCATTCTGTGCCTTTCTCCCGAGGCGGTCGCAAATTGCGACCACCTAATTTGAAACCACTTTCAAGATCACAAAATGTGACCTTGAACGACAACCAAATTTGTAGGAGACGAGGTAACGAGTCTCAAATCCATTTCAAATGAGCCTCCTCACGTCGGCTCCTACATTTATGCCAAGATCAATTCTTCGCCCCCGCCAGTTCTTCCTCAAAATCCACGATTTCTTTGATTTGCACCAGGAACCAGCGGTCGATTTTCGTCAGGTTGAAAATTTCGTCGATGGTGAAGCCGGCGCGGAGGGCGTGGCGGATGAAGAAGATGCGCTCGGCGTTGGGCACGCTCAGTTTACGGCTGATGACGTCCTTGGGCAGGATGTCGCGGTCGCCATAGACTTCCGTGCCGATGCGCCAGGGTTTGCCGTCGCCGCCCAGGCCGCTCCGGCCAATCTCCAGCGAACGCAGGCATTTTTGCAGGCTTTCCTTGAACGTGCGCCCGATGCTCATCGCTTCGCCCACGCTCTTCATCTGCGTGGTGAGCGTCGGGTCGGCCTGCGCGAATTTCTCGAAGGCGAAGCGCGGCACCTTCACCACCACGTAGTCAATCGTTGGCTCGAAGCTGGCGGGAGTTTCGCGCGTGATGTCGTTCTTGATTTCGTCAAGCAGATAACCGATGGCGAGTTTGGCGGCGATTTTGGCGATGGGAAAGCCGGTGGCCTTGGACGCCAGCGCGGAGCTGCGGCTGACGCGCGGGTTCATCTCGATGATGACCATGCGGCCGTTGTCCGGGTTCACGGCAAACTGGATGTTCGAGCCGCCGGTTTCAACGCCCACGGCGCGGATCACGGCAAAACTCTGGTCGCGCATGATCTGAAATTCCTTGTCGGTGAGCGTCTGGATGGGCGCCACGGTGATGCTGTCGCCGGTGTGCACGCCCATGGGGTCGAAATTTTCGATGGAGCAGATGATGACGCAGTTGTCGGCCTTGTCGCGCATCACTTCCATTTCGTATTCCTTCCAGCCGAGCAACGATTCCTCAATGAGGATTTCGCTGACGGGCGAGAGTTCCATGCCGTGCTTGGCCAGTTCTTCGAATTCATCACGATTATAGGCGATGCCGCCGCCGGTGCCGCCGAGCGTGAACGCCGGCCGGATGATGACCGGGAAACGCCCGATCTTTTCGGTCACGGCGCGGGCTTCATCCAGGTTGTGCGCGGTGCCGGAAATCGGAACATCGAGACCGATGCTGAGCATGAGCTGCTTGAACGCTTCACGGTCCTCGCCCTTGTGAATGGCTTCCGGCTTCGCGCCGATCATTTCGATGCCGTGTTTTTCCAGGGCGCCGGAGCGGTGCAAGGCCATGGCGGTGTTCAACGCCGTCTGGCCGCCCAGCGTGGGAAGCAAAACGAGTTTGCCCTTCGCGCCGATGCGGGCCATTTCCTCCTTCTCGCGGACGATGATCTTTTCAACGCATTCCGGCGTGATGGGCTCGATGTAGGTGCGGTCGGCAAACTCCGGGTCGGTCATGATGGTGGCCGGGTTGGAATTGATGAGAATGACGCGATAACCTTCCTCCTTGAGCGCCTTGCAGGCCTGCGTGCCGGAATAATCGAACTCGCACGCCTGGCCGATGATGATCGGTCCGGCGCCGATGATGAGGACGCTGTGAATGTCAGTGCGCTTGGGCATAGTTCAAACCGCCACGGATGAAACACGGATTGCGCGGGAAGCGAAAGGAAAAAGCTGCTCGTAGCAGCGTCTCGGCAGAGCGCCGCAAACTTGTCGAACGATCAACGGCGCTCTGCCGGGTCGCCGCTACGCTTGGATCAGCCGGCGATTTGTCCGAGCAAGGCCGGGCGGGTTTCCTTGTGCGCGGGCAATTTTTCCGCAACGCTGCTCAGGAATTCAATCTTCACCCGGTCGCCATCGAAACGGCAGGTCACCGTGTCGTGATGCGGCGTTTCGTAAAATTGCCAGGTCATTTGAAAGGTGTTTTCGTCCGTCCAGGTGCCGCTGGCCATGACCCTCGAAACCGGCCCCAAAGCGCCCACGGTCAGCTTCGGCGGAGTTCCGGGCATGTCGGTTTTGCCGTCCATCCATTTTTCGATGCCGCACGTGACGGGATGTTCGCCTTGGGCATCCTTCAAGGTGAAGGTGCAGGAACTTTTCTGAAACTTGAACGACACGCTCTGAACCCCGGCATCGTTCCCGATCTTGAAACTTTTGCCGGAAATTCCGGCCGCGACGGGTGAAGTTGCCTGCGTTTTCGGCGGCAGCAAAGCCAACGAAGAAAGTTTTTGTTTCAACCGGGCTTGCGAAATTGGTTCCGGCGGCAAAACATTTTCCTTCATCGCGGGCAATAAATATTGCCAGATCAAATCGAACTCGCCGGGCATGCTGGCGCTTTCGCCGGTGATGCAAATCACGGCGTCCTGATCGGGCATGACGATGGTGTATTGCCCAAAAGCCCCGTCGGCGCGATAGGCATTGTGCCGCGTGCGCCAAAACTGGTAGCCATAACCCTGGTGCCATTCGCTGGTTTTTTTGGCGTCCTCCAGGTCCTGTCCGGGCGCGGCCGGTTGCTGGATCTTGAATGTCGTCGCCGCTTCAATCCAAGCCGCCGGCAAAATCTGTTGGCCGTTCCAGGCGCCCTTTTGCAGATATAATTGCCCGAATTTGGCGAGGCCTCCGGTCTGAATACTCAATCCCCAGCCGCCGGTGTTGATGCCGCGCGGACACGTCTCCCAGGTCATGCCTTCGATCGCCAGCGGCTGAAACAAACGCGGCCCCAAATAATCAATGACCTTCTGCCCGGTCAGTTTTTGGACAATCGCTGAAAGCATGTAAGATGCGCCGCTGTTGTAAAGAAACGCGCTGCCCGGCGGATTTTTGATGGGCAAAGCCAGAAAAGTTTTCACCCAATTGTCCGTTTGCGTGATGATCGGCGTCGAATCTTCAGCGTGACCGACCGACATCGTGAGCAGATGTTTCACCCGCAAAGCCGCAAGATTTTTGCCAATGCTGTCGGGCAGATCGTTTGGAAAAAAGGAAATGACCGGATCCTCCACCTTCAATCGCCCTTCCGTCACCGCAAAGCCCACGGCGGTCGAGGTGAAACTTTTGCTGAGGGAATACAGCATGTGATTCAAATCCGCCGCGTACGGCGACCACCAGCCTTCGGCGATGACCTGCCCGTGACGAACCAGCATGAAGCTGTGAAATTCATGCTGGCTTTTTCCAACCGCCTCCAGAAAGTCCAGAATCTCCGCTGACGACACACCCTGCGCTTCGGGTGCGCTGCGCGGGAGCCGGGGATGAAGGGTTGGCTGCGCCGCGAGGCATTCGGGAAAAGAGGAGGCCATGCTTAATCCAACGGCACCGAGGCCGAGTTGTTTGAGAAATATTCTGCGATCGGAGGTCATGGTTTTAAGCAAATTAACAACGCCTGTGTCAACGCAATGATTCAAGCAGGCCGGGTTTCCTGCAATTCAACTCCGTTGCAACGCAATCCTGCGACATGCGGTTCAGGCAGCCTTCCCTGATGAGGACGCTGCGAATGTCAGTGCGCTTGGGCATATTTTGCAACTACGAATTGAACACGGATTATGCAGGAAGCGAAAGGGAAAAGCTGCCCGTAGCGGCGTCTGAATCAGCGCTGCACCCCGCCGGTCATCGGCACGAACCGCACGGGCAGCACGGCACTTTTCTCCAGGCGCCCGCCCTCCTTGTGGAGCAGCACCAGGTTCTGGTCCCAACCCGGTCCGATGGGAATGATCATCCGGCCCCCTTCCTTGAGTTGTTCAACGAGCGGCTGCGGCACCTGTTCGGGGGCGCAGGTGACGATGATCGCGTCGAACGGTGCGGCTTCCGGCCAGCCCTGGCAACCGTCCCCGGCGCGCACCTGGATATTCGTGTAACCGAGACGCTTCAGGTCGGCCCCGGCGCGTTGCGCCAGCACGTCAACAATTTCGATGGTATAGACCTCCGCCACAAGTTGGGCGAGCACCGCGGCCTGGTAACCTGAACCAGTCCCGATTTCCAACACCCGGTCCGTCGGCTTCGGCTCAAGTTTTTCAGTCATGAAGGCGACGATGTAAGGTTGGGAAATGGTCTGGCCATAACCGATGGGCAGCGGGCCATCGTCGTAAGCCCGGGACCGGAGTTCCGCCGGGACGAATTCGTGGCGGGGGACCTTGCCCAGGGCGGCCAGCACGCGCGCATTGGTGATGCCGTAGCCCAAACTGGACAATTGTTCTTTCACCATGCGCCGGCGCCCGGCGGCGAAATGGTCCTCCTCACCCGCCGGGGCGGCGTTGGTCTGTCCGCGTTCTTCCCGGGGCAGGATTGACAGCGCCCTGAGAATGGGCACCGCAATGTTCTTCACAACCATTAAGATAATCCCGTTTGCCGGCGCACGCCACAGGCAAAATGACAGGGCCAATTTCCGGCTCAGTGAGCCGCAGCCACTTCCACGCGCGGTTTGATGTGCAAATCGTCAGCAATGCTCCGCACAATCGTGCCCAGATTGCGCGCCGTGGGGTTGCCGTTGCGGTTCAGCATCCGGTGCAGCGTCTTTTCTCCCAAGCCGGTCTGCCGCGCCAGTTCTTTGAACGTGATTTCGGCATGAACCAGATCGCGCAACATGGAAAGTCCCCCGGCGGTTTCGCCTTCCAGCAGCGCGCCTAGGGCTTCGGCGTAGAGCGCCCTCGCAAATTTGCGGTCGCGTTGAATCCGCGCCACAACGGTTTCTTTGTAGTCTCGTGTCAGTGCCATATCATGCCTTTGTCTGCTTGTATCGCTTCCAGCGCTCCACCGCGGCGGCGATGTCGGCGTCCTGCCGCCGTTTGCTGCCGCCGCCGAGCAGAATGATGATGGTCCGGCCCTCGCGTCCGTAATAAACGCGGTAGCCCGGCCCAAAATCCAACCGCAGTTCAAACACGCCGTCGCGCAGCGGCTTGGCCGCGCCAAAATTGCCCGCTTCCAACCGCCTGATGTATCGATCCACCCGCGCCGCCGTCACCGCGTCCAAATCGTCAAACCATTCCGCAAATGGCGAGCGCCCGCCTTCGGTGTATTCCCGAATCTCAAAAGAGCCGTTCATATGGTATCATTTATGTTACCATTGTCAACTTTGATTTCCGAACTGCCAGTGACGGGATAACGGCAACTCTTTGCCGCCGCGAACCACGGCTAGTTTATCCAACGTGAGTGCTAGAACAATTTTGACTGGTTGCCACCTGCCACCTTCAATCCCAACTTTTTGTAACTCAATTCCGTCGCGACGCGGCCTTGCGGGGTGCGTTTGAGATAACCTTCCATGATGAGATATGGCTCATAGACTTCCTCGATGGTGTCCGGTTCCTCGCCCACGGCCACGGCCAGCGAACTCACGCCCACCGGCCCGCCGCCGAATTTCACAATGACGGCTTCGAGGATGCGCTTGTCCATTTCGTCGAGGCCGTTCTGGTCAATTTCCAGCATGGCCAGCGCCTTGTCCGCCACGTCGGCGGTGATGCGGCCGTCATGCCGGACCTGCGCGTAATCGCGCACGCGGCGGAGCAGGTTGTTGGCGATGCGCGGCGTGCCGCGGCTGCGCCGGGCGATTTCGTGCGCCCCGGCGGGTTCGATCTCCACCTTCAACAAACGGGCGGAGCGGACGATGATTTTCTCCAGGTCTTCGGCGACATAGTAATCGAGCCGCTCGCGGACGGCGAAACGTGTAAGCAACGGCGCGGTGAGCAATCCGCTGCGCGTGGTCGCGCCGATGAGCGTGAAGCGCGGAAGATTCAACCGCACGCTGCGCGCGTTCGGCCCCTGGTCAATGATGATGTCCAGTTTGAAGTCCTCCATCGCCGGGTACAGATATTCCTCGATGGTTTTTTGCAGGCGATGAATTTCGTCAATGAACAGCACATCGCCGGCTTCGAGGTTCGTCAGCAGGCCCGCGAGGTCGCCGGCTTTCTCGATGGTCGGGCCGCTGGTGCTTTTGAGGTTCGCGCCCATGGCCTTGGCGAGGATGTAAGCGAGCGTGGTTTTGCCGAGGCCGGGCGGACCGCTGAGCAGGATGTGGTCGAGCGCTTCGTTCCGCTGTTTCGCCGCTTGCACGGCAATTCCGAGGCGTTCCTTGACCTTGAGCTGGCCGGTGAATTCGGAAAAGAGCGACGGGCGCAGCGTCAGTTCCAACGCCGCGTCCGGTTTGTTCAAAGTGGAAACCGCGCGTTCGGGCATCGCTGCAAAGATGCGGAAACGCGCCGTGAGCGACAAGGTCAAATGCGTATGCCGGCAACTCGACTGTTATTGATCGTCCTCGTTCTCGTCCTCGTCCTCGAATTTCCATTGGCTTGCTTATGACCAGGGTACACATCCGGAAAGGGGTGAAATCGCCAGGTTTTGGTTCAATTCAGTTCAATTTTTGGAGAGTTCTTTGCCAAAAATGGTTGGCGACAAAGGGGAGCTTTGTTAGCCTCCGCCCGCGACACCTTTTTATGAAAAAAACCAAAATTTCATTGTGGGCACTGGTGATGTTTTGCTTGTGCGGCCTTGCAACCAACGTGTTTGCCGGTGAGGCGGACATCAAAATTCCCGACCTGACCCAGGTGAAGTTCGACGGACTGGGCGGGGTCAGCGGCTTGACGCTCATGTACGTGGGCATTTTCCTCTGCTTCGTCGGCGCCTTCTTCGGACTGGTGCAATACAAGCAGACCAAGGCCCTGCCGGTGCATTCGTCCATGAGCAACGTCTCCCATACCATCTGGGAAACCTGCAAAACCTACCTGTTCCAGCAAGGCAAGTTCCTCGTCATTCTCTGGGTGCTGATCGCCGCCTGCATGTTTTTCTATTTCAAGGTGCTGGAGGAAAAAAGCCTCCGGGATGTGGCGGTAATCCTGGCCGCCTCCATCCTCGGCATTCTCGGTTCCTATAGCGTCGCGTGGTTCGGCATCCGCATCAACACGGTCGCCAATTCCCGCACGTCGTTCTCGGCCCTCAAGGGCAATCCGTTCGCCACGCTGGGCATTCCGCTCCGCTCCGGCATGAGCGTCGGCCTGCTGCTCGTCTGCGTGGAACTGTTCTTCATGATTTGCATCCTGGTCTTCCTCAAGGACCTCGCCGGCCCGTGCTTCATCGGCTTCGCCATCGGCGAATCGCTCGGCGCCTCCGCCCTCCGCATCTGCGGCGGCATCTTCACCAAGATCGCCGACATCGGGTCCGACCTGATGAAAATCGTCTTCAAGCTCCCCGAGGACGACCCGAAGAACCCTGGCGTGATTGCGGACTGCACCGGCGACAACGCCGGCGACTCGGTCGGACCGACGGCGGACGGTTTCGAAACCTACGGCGTGACCGGCGTGGCGATCATTGCGTTTCTCGCCCTGGCGCTGGCGGCCAGCCCGACCATTTGCGCCACCCTCATCATCTGGATGTTCACCATGCGCGCATTGATGATCGTGACCTCGCTGGTGTCCTACTTTGTGAATGAAGCCATCAGCAAGGTCATGTTCGGCGGCAAGAAAGATTTCGACTTTGAAGCCCCGCTGACCCACCTTGTATGGCTCACTTCGGCGGTGTCCATCATCGTTACGTTTGTCGCCAGTTGGTTCCTGCTCGCGAAACAGCCCGGCCTCGATGCCAGCCTCTGGTGGGTGCTCTCGGCCATCATCTCCTGCGGCACCGTGGCGGGCGCGCTGATCCCTGAATTTACCAAGATTTTCGTCAGCACCACTTCCCGGCACGTCAAAGAAGTAACCAACTGCTCCAAACACGGCGGCGCTTCGTTGAACATCCTCTCTGGTTTTGTCGCCGGCAATTTCTGCGCGTTCTGGATGGGGTTGTGCATTCTGACGCTGATGTTCATCAGCGTCCTGCTCGCCACCTACAACGGCTCGCCGATTGTTGCGCTGATGCCGGAAACCTTCAAATTTGCCGCGCCCATCTTCGCCTTCGGCCTCGTGGCCTTCGGGTTCCTCGGCATGGGACCGGTGACCATCGCCGTGGACAGCTACGGCCCCGTCACCGACAACGCCCAGTCGGTGTATGAACTGAGCCAGATCGAAGGCCGCCCGGGCATCAAGGAGGAAATCAAGAAGGATTTCGGTTTCGACGCGGACTTCGAGAACGCCAAGTATCAACTGGAAAAGGGCGACGGTGCCGGCAACACCTTCAAGGCCACCGCCAAACCCGTGCTCATCGGCACCGCCGTCGTCGGCGCCACCACCATGGTCTTCGGCATCATCATGCTGCTCGAAAACATGTTCGGCGGCGTCATTGGTCATTTGAGCCTCGTGCAGCCGGAAATCATCCTCGGCCTCCTCATGGGCGGCGCGGTGATTTACTGGTTCACCGGCGCGTCCACCCAGGCGGTAGTCACCGGCTCGTATCGCGCGGTGGTCTATATCAAGGAGCACATAAAACTCGACTCCAAGACGGCCTCGGAAAAGGACAGCAAGGAAGTCGTCCGCATCTGCACCGTCTATGCGCAGAAGGGCATGTGGAACATCTTCATCGTCATCTTCTGCATGGCGCTGGCGCTGGCGTTCTTCAACTCGTATTTCTTCATTGGCTACCTCATCGGCATCGCGTTCTTCGGCCTGTTCCAGGCCATCTTCATGGCCAACGCCGGCGGCGCGTGGGACAACGCCAAGAAAATCGTCGAAGTGGACCTCCGCGAGAAGGGCACCGAATTGCACGCCGCCACCGTCGTGGGCGACACCGTGGGCGATCCGTTCAAGGACACCTCGTCCGTGGCGATGAACCCGGTGATCAAATTCACCACGTTGTTCGGCCTGCTGGCGACCCAGATCGCGGTGACCATGCAGCAGGACCATGCGGTGGCCAAGGTGGCCATCGGCGCGTTCTTCTTCCTCGTCGCGCTGGTCTTCGTCTATCGCTCGTTCTACTGCATGCGGATTCCGGAAGAAGAATCGGTTGGCAAGTAAGCTGAGTTTTAACAACCGCCCTCCGGCCCACGCCGGAGGGCGGTTTTGTTTTTGGCTGTAGCGGCGGTCTATGACCGTCGCCAAATGATGAAATTGGCCGGAGAACGGTAGTCATTTTTCAAATTCGGAAGCGGCAGGTTTTGCAACAAGCACTTCGCCTCGGGTGTCCCAACGGGACATTCCGAAGATAGCCCGGCGTTTCAACGCCGGGAAAATCGAAGTGAAATATACGTCCCGGAGGGACGGTTGAAGGAACGATGAAATTGACGCCAACGCAGGTTGTTGCGTTTGAAAATTCAGCCGTCCCTACGGGACTTGAATCCTTTTTGTCTTGGACCCGGCGTTGAAACGCCGGGCTATTGTCAAACGCCGCTCCGCGGCTCAAGGCAAAACGTGGGCCGGAGTGACGGTGGTGCCGAGCGAGCAGGTCGGAATCATGCAAATTTTTTCCGCCTCCGTTCGCCAGATTAGTTCTGAGTCCATCTCTCGTGATAGGGTAGATAAGCGCGGAAAAGGCCCAGCATCATTTCGTTTTTTTGCAAAAGAACTGCTTCTCCTGATTTCGAAGCCATCGAACTGGCAAGTTGAGCATTAGTGATGGCTTCTTCAAAATGCCCTGCTTCCGCATACGCTGCCGCCAAAGTGCCGACGGTTACGGTTGTTTGATAGTGAGTCAATTGACACGCGCGCTCGGCCAATCGTACCGCTTCAACTCCATTTCTTAACTTGGGATCCGGATTTGTGGCAAGAAACCATGCCAAATTGTTGAGAAAATCCGGATGATCGGGATTTTGTTTTACCGATTCTCGAAGCTTGATGTTCACCTCCAAACCTTGTTGCTCCAAGCCCAAAGCACCGTCGAGGGCATTATGGAAAAGGGTATTATTGGGTTCACATTGCACAGCCCTTTTGAAATGACTGATTGCTTTATCCAGCTCGCACTTTTTAAAAAACATAGTTCCGCAATCAAACCAGGCAAGACCCCAGTTGGGATCAAGCTCTAATGCCCTTTGGTAATGGATCATGGCCTCGTCGAAACGGCTTTTTTCTTGCAACGCCACACCAAGACTAAGCTGTGATTTAGCATAATTGGGGTTGATTCGAACGGATTCCTGGAATTCATTAAGCGCGTCATCATGTTGCGGGGTTGTCCAGAGCACCGTTCCCAGAGCATAATGCGGACCGAGACAGTTGTATTCGATGCGGCTGGCTAACAAGTTGTCCAGAGCACCGTTCCCAGAGCATAATGCGGACCCCAATTATATTCATTCTTCGTAACGGCTGCGGCGTGCCGCCAAAGAGTGACGTCATCGTTGAAGAAGCCAATTTCGTAGCGTGTTTTTACAATACACGCGATGATCACCGATGCGCCAATCACAAGCATAATCGCAGGCTTATACCGCCACCCTTTGGTTAAGTCTTTAAGAGGCCAGACCAAAAACAACGCGAAACCAATCACAGGAATATATGTATATCGATCGGCGATTGACTGAGACAAGAGTTGCACCAAGCCGATCACCGGAACCAGGGTCCCGAGATACCAAAACCAGCCCACCAGCATATACGGCATTCGCCGCCGCAACAAAACCACCGTCATTGAGACCCCAAGCACAAAAAAACCGGCACCAATAACTTTGAACAGCGGCCAATGCCCCGGGTGTGGATAATAAACGCTGAGATTTTCAGGCCAAAAAAACTTGCCAATGTATCGGACATAGGAAATCAAAGCATTTCCTATTTTATCGCTCATAGGAAGACTCCCCATTTCGTCTGTCATCCCGGCACCCTTTTGCGCCTCCAACGTAATCCAGCCATCTGCAATCGCGAGCACAAGAAACGGAAGTTTTTCCATCAATAATCGCGACTTGCCTTTTTTTCGGTAAAGTTCCAGCGGCCAGTAATCGAGCAGCAACAAAATAAACGGCAAAGTTACCAGCATTGCCTTGCTCATCAAGCCCAGGCTAAAAAACAATAATGCCAGACTGTAGAACTTAATGACCTTTCCCTTTTCCTTGTTGCATTCGTGAGCATATTGCGCATAGGCCAACAATGTTAGCATCCAGAAAAACAAACTTAAAACATCCTTGCGCTCACAAATCCAAGTTACCGACTGCACTCGCAATGGATGCAGGCCAAATAAAAATGCCACCGCCAAACTTCGCCAGATTGCTCCCGTCATCTTTCTGAAGACGACAAATACCAAAACGCTGTTAAGCGCGTGAATTAAGATGTTGGTTAAATGATGCCCCCACGGGTCTAATTCATAAAACTCACAGTCCAGCATGTGTGACAGCCAATTCAATGGATACCAATTACAATGGTCCAGAGTGCAAAAAGCCCAGGCCGTGTTTTGCCAGGAAAGACCGGTGTTTACGTGAGGTTCATCAATTATGTCAGCCGAATCGTCCCAGAATAAAAAATTGCAATGCAGAGAAGGCGAGAAAACCCAAACGACCAATCCAAAGAGAAGTAAACAGATTAGAATTATTTTCTTTTGACACCAGAAGTCAGAGAGAAAATTTGGAATTGGAACCGACGCGAAACCCAGGTGTAAAATGGGTGTTTTAACCTCCGGCGAGCACGATTCCACTAACTTGGATTCTTTCATTTAAAAAGTGCATGATAAACCGCAGCAAAAACGTGTCGCAAATTAAATAATGTCGGCTAAAAATTGGGCGGCGGTGGCATTTTGAAAGCGCCGGAGGCGCGGAAGATATTAGCCCACGGCATGGGCCGTGGGTAGCGGTTGGGTCGGTCATAAGCTCCGGACGGGGCGAAAGAGCCGTTGTTGCGCAAATATTTTTCTGCCGCTCCTGGCGGAGCTTGAATTGTTTGCCTCGCAAACCCACGGTTTGTCACCGTGGGCTACTCTCGGTCGCCGCTCCGCGGCTCAAGGCAAAACGTGGGCCGGGGTGACGGTGGTGCCGAGCGAGCAAATTGGCTTGTCGCCAACTTTTTTGATGGAATAAGTTCCACCTGACGGGCACGGCGGAATCTTTCCGTATTCATTGAGCTTGATATAAGGCGTCAGGTCGTCGGGAAATTTGATTGGTTCACCGTTCGTTTTGCCCTTTTCCAACACGAACTCATTGGCGGCAGCATCAATCTGACGGAGGTTGTTGATGCAAACATTGCTATACCATCCGGGTCCTTTTCTTCGGCCAATACGATTTGGAATGGCAATCGCAACAAACAACCCAATGACAAACAAAATGATCACCCAATAGAATATCTTGGAAATCAAATTCGTTTCGTCGTTTTGTTTACCCATACTAATTAATCAAACACCACCCCGCCAATTCCGTTGCGTTAATTTACCTTCTCCGTCCGCCGGGCGCGAAGTGGTAGCCGCCGTGGACGCGCACGCCGCGTGCTTTGCCGGCATAGCCGCCTTTGGGCTGGCCGGGTTTTCCCTCCTCAAACAGCATGGTGTATTTGTAATTGAAATTCTCCAGCTTCACGCGCGGGATTTTCTGGCTGATGAAACGTTCGATGGCGAAGACGTGGCTGCCGTCCTCGGCGGTCATGATGGTGAAGGCGTCGCCGGTATGCTCCGCCCGGCCCGTCCGCCCGATGCGGTGGATGTAATCTTCCGGATGCTGCGGCACGTCGTAGTTGATGACGTGGCTCACGTCCGCGATGTCCAGCCCGCGCGCTGCGATGTCCGTCGCCACCAGCACTTCATACCGGCCGGAGCGGAAGCCTTGCAGCGCCTGCTCGCGTTCGCGTTGGGTGCGGTTCGAGTGCAGCACGGCCACGGCGTGATTGTTGCGCTTGAGCAATCCCACGATGCGGTCGGCCCCGTGCTTCGTCCGGCAGAAAATCAGCACCGAATTGTAATCCACGCGTTTCAACAGTTCGAGCAACAGATCGGATTTCTGCGAATCGGACACGGGGTAAATGACGTGTTTTACCGTCTCGGCCGGTGTCCGGCGCGCGCCGATTTCAATCGTTTCGGGACTGCGCATCGCCCATTGAATGAGCGTCTCGATTTGCGGCGGAATGGTGGCGGAAAACAGCGAGGTGTGGCGCTGGCGCGGGCAGCGTTCGACAATGCGGCGCACGTCGGGCAGGAAGCCCATGTCCAGCATCCGGTCGGCCTCGTCGAGCACAAGAAATTGGACCTTGTCCAGGCGCACCGTGCCGCGTTCGAGATGATCGAGCAACCGGCCCGGCGTAGCGGCGAGGACGTCCGTGCCCGCGCGCAAATCGTCCAATTGCCGTCCGTAACCAACACCGCCATAGACGACGGTGACTTTCAAATTGGTGAAGCGCGCGAAATCACGGATGGCCGTCTCCACCTGCGCGGCGAGTTCGCGCGTCGGTTCGAGAATGAGCGCGCGCGGACCGGGCGCGTGCCGGTCGAGTTTGGTGAGAATGGGCAGCGCAAATGCGGCGGTCTTGCCCGTGCCGGTCTGCGCGCTGCCGATGATGTCGCGGCCGGCGAGCACGAGCGGAATGCCGCGGAGCTGAATCGGCGTGGGAGTGATGTAACCCGCCGCGCGCACCCCATCGAGAACCGCCGCAGAAAGACCTAACTTTGAGAAAGCCATGAGGCAGGTTAGCAACGCACAGGATTAAGGAAAGCAAGGATTTTGTTCGGAGGGGAGTTCCACCGCGCCCCAAATTTCAAACAAAACGACTGGGGTCTCGCAGAGCTCGCCCCTCCGATTATTACGAAGCCACCGCGCCTTCCCCGGCGTTCGATTCGGGGGTTGGCAATTCGGGCGGCGGTTCAACTGCCGGTTCAACTGCCGGCGCTTCGGCGGCGGGTTCGGCTGGCGACGAAGTTTCAGCCGCGGCTTCAACCGCCGGCGACGGTTCCGCGGGAATTTCCGCCTCGGTCAAAACCGGAGCTTCTCCCGCTGGATCAACTGCCATTGTCGTGGTATCGCCTTCCGCCGCTGGTTTTTCCCCGACCGATTTCTTTTCCGGCTTGGGCGGCCGGGGCGCGGGCTTTTTGGCCGTGTCCATCCGGCCGTCGGCAAATTCAAGGACGTGACCCTGATGCACCAGCCAGTGCAAATCGGCGATGACGGCGGTCTGTTCCGGCGTCGGCTCATCGGACACGGGCGGCGCGGGAGCTGCGGGAGAATCCTGCGGCGTCGCGGCGGCCTCGTTTGCGGCGGGCGCGGGCGCGGCAACCGGCGGCGCGGCCGGTTTAATTTCAATGACCGTTGACTTCTTGGGTGTCGGCGCGAGCGCCTCGATCAATTGTCGCCGCGTGCATTTCGGATGCGCGTTGATGTGGCCGACGATGCGTTTGATGTTTTCCGAAACCGGCGTGATTTCGAGGTCGAGGAACTGCGGCCGCGCGACGCTGACGTGCGTGAAAGTCCGGTTGACCTTGAAGAAATGCAGGCCGTGCGTGGCAAATTGCCGGCTGAGGCCGGTGGCCAGTTGCAGCGGAAAATATTTCTGCCGTTCCCAATCATCGCGCACGAGCCGTTGCAATGCACCGCTGCGCAGCTTGCGGCTTGCCACGCCGCCGACCGTGTGCGATTCCACCGGCTTGATGATGGTGTCCTTGTGGACGGCGCGAAAATGTTTTTCCACTTCCTCCCGGTTCGGGAGTTTGAGCGGCTCCGGCACGTTCAAGCAGGTGTATTCAGTGGTGAAACTTTGCTCCTCAATCCATTTTTTGACGACCTCCTCGTCGCGCACAATTTTGACGCGCGATTTGAAGACCTCGAACGGCATTCGGGAGAACCGCTCGGCGTGCAGCTTGCGCAACTGGTTCTGGTAATCGTGATAATTCGGCGGACCGAGAATCTTGCCGCTCATGCCGCATTGCGCCACGAAAGTATATTTGCCCTTCGGCGGTTCGGTGGCCGTGCGTTCGGCCTGGTAAAACGTGGCGAAATGATTTTTGAGCACGTGCGCGACGGCCTCGTCCTCGCTCAACCACGGCGTGTCGTCCAGCGCGCAGACGAACAGCGGCTGTTTGACCGTGCCATCGGCGTTTTTCTTCACCGCGAGCTGGACGGCGTAACGCTCCGGTTTTACCAGGACGATTTGCGCAATCTGGAACAGCGGATAGGCACGGCCGGTCACCTTGATCTGGCGCGCGAGCGATTCGACACCCATTTCATCCGGCAAAAAGGTGACGGTGATTTCCGGCAACGGCGCGGGCGGCTCGAAACGCTCACGACGTTCGCCCCGGTCATCGCGCTGGGAAAATCCCTTCTTGCGGTCGCCGAATTTTCCACCGGTCCGCGGCGGACGGGGTCCGCGGCGTTCGCCGAACGGCTCGGGACGCGGACCGCCCCGGCGGCCTTCGCGTTTGCGGTCATCGCGTTCGGCGGGTTCGCCCGCGAATTTCGCGTAGCGATTGGCCGACGGCGCCTCCTGCGCCCAAGCGGGCAGGAAAAGCTTTTCCAGATCAATTTCGACGTCAGAAATGTTGCTCATATCAAATCAAACACCCCGCCAAGCGGAGCCGAAAATCAATCATAGGATGGATTGGCACGGTTTGGAAAGCAAGCGCAGCTTCGGGCAGTCTCTCAACTCGTGGTGTGGCGAGAAATCCATTGCCCGAATGAAACACGTGCGCCATTATCCGCCCATGCCAGTGAGTGTTGCGCGAATTGAGAGAAGCGAAGAAATCGTGGAGCATTTGAGAGCGACGAGGCAGGAATCTGGTTAAGAAAATTATGAGCCGGAAAAAAACTTTACGCCGACCGAAGGCCCGGAAGTTCGCAGACTTCAAGGTGGATGGCGCCAACTGGATTACACTGGCGACTGGTGAATACTACCCGGACATTCTCAAAGACGCCTGCGAACTTTACAAACCGGTTCTGGTTCTGTTCGGGCAGTTGCTCAAAACTTCCGAATCCTCAACCCGCCTGTTTCTGCAAATCGCCGAACAGACCAACGGTTGGATGCGCATTCAACTCGCCCGCGTTTTCCGCAAATACGTCAGTCCGGAAACACCCGTCGAAATGCTCAAGAAGAAAACCCAGGCGGAGCAAATTTGTCAGGAATTCGGAAAGGGCTTCCGTCCGATTCAAAAGGTGCAGGCGGCGTTTGCCACGCGACCAATTCCAGATGAGGCGCTTTGCGCCGTGCTGTGGGAATACAAGGATCGTGGAAAAAAGGGTTACGACCTGACGGAAAGGTTTTTCTCACTGTTTCGTTCATCGTTTCCCGATCTGGTCATCAAAGGGCCTGAGCGCGCAGGCAGAGACATTTTGATGGGCGAAATATTCGACAAATACCCGAATCCCGACCGGCCAGTTGACTTTGTTGTCTTCGACAAAACCGGCAAAGAAATTCTGGCCATCGGACTGGCGCGTTATGATTCGGATCGGGGCGGCGCGCAGGAGGATGACCGGACGGGCGGATATAACAATTGCGCCACTGAAATCCTGGACTACGCGAAGAAGCGCCGGTTGCGCACGAAGGTCATTTTCATCAACGACGGGCCGGGGCTGCTGCTGGGTTCAATGTGGAATGATTACGCGAAGCTCGAAAACAGCCGCCCTGGAAAAATCCTCATTGCCACACTCCGCATGGTGTCCGAGCGCATCACGCGCGAATGGCTCCTGTCGTAAGGAGATTCGCCATGGCCACTGGAATTCCCCGGACAAAATGGCAGAGTACGACCCACCGTGTTCACACCAACGGTTTGAACTCTGGCAATACCGACGTGTATTTGAGCTACGAAGGCAAGAAATCCGAACAGGAAATTCTTGGCACTCCGCCGGCAAAGTGCCGTCAACTCTGGCCGGAGCACAACCGCCGGGCAACCCCTAACCGGCTTTACTACGGTGACAACCTGCCAATCCTTGCGACGCTGCTGCGCGATCCGGCAGTTCGTGGTCATGTCCGGCTGGTTTATATTGACCCGCCTTACGCAACTAAAAGTGTTTTCCAATCACGGAGCCAGGCGGACGCCTACACGGATTTGTTGGAGGGTGCACACTACCTCGAATTCCTGCGGGAGCGCCTGATTCTCCTACGGGAATTGCTCGCGGATGACGGTTCGATTTACATCCATCTCGACGAGAACATGGCATTTCTCGTCAAAGCCGTGATGGATGAAGTGTTCGGTCGCGCAAATTTCCGGAACTGGATTACGCGCAAAAAGTGCAACCCGAAAAACTACACACGGAAAACCTACGGCAACATTGCGGACTACATCCTTTTTTACACCAAGACGGACAACTATATCTGGCATCGTCCCGTGGACCCGTGGACAGACGAGCGCGCCGCGAAGGAATATCAATATGCCGAACCAAGCACTGGCCGGCGGTACAAAAAAGTGCCGGTCCATGCTCCCGGGGTCCGCAACGGCGAAACCGGAAAGCCCTGGCGTGGGGTGAGTCCGCCGCCCGGCAAGCACTGGCAGTATCCGCCGCGCGTGCTCGACGAAATGGACGCGCGCGGAGAAATCTATTGGTCGCCCACCGGCAATCCCCGCCGGAAAATCTATTTCGACCAAAGCGAGGGCGTCCCGGTGCAGGACATCTGGCTGGAATACCGGGACGCGCACAATCAGAACATTGAAGTTTCCGGTTATCCCACCGAAAAAAACCCGGCGATGCTCACACGCATCATCGAAGCTTCGTCAAATCCGGGTGACATCGTGCTCGATTGTTTTTCCGGTTCGGGCACGACGTTGAGCGTAGCCTCGCACAAAGGTCGGCGCTGGATCGGGATGGATAACAGTCCGGAGGCCATCAGCACAACGATGCGGCGTTTCGGCAAGGGACTCGAACCGATGGGGGATTTCGTCAGCAAACTGGGGTTAGCCGAGCCAGACCAGGAATCGGAAACGACACTGTCATTATTTGGGCCGGAGGAAACGGCAAAGCCAACGCCAAAGCAAAAGAACAGCCATCAGACCATTGCTGATTTTGCCTTGATTGCTCAAGAACCCTACGAAGGCGACTTGGCTGACGTGCTCGAACAGTGGATGGAATGGAATGGCGAAAGCAAGGTTCCCCAGTTTTCTGAAGACCCGGTTCCTTACAGAACAGGCAATTCGCAGAAATCGAAGCGCAGTTCCAAATCCCGGAAACCCCGGCGTTGAAATGGCGACGCCACCTTCCGTGTCTCCTCCACCGGTTGCAGGAAGCGCCGATTGATCCGCTTATTTGGTGGCGGGCGCGGCGTTACGTTTCGCCATAATCGCCTCGACAATCTTTTTGGCCAGCGCGGGTTTTTCGGTCAGCGCCTTTTGCGCGGCCTCCTTGCCCTGGCCGATCAACTCGCCCTCGAATTGCAGCCACGCGCCTTTTTTGTCCACCACGCCGTTTTCAATGCCCACGTCGAGAATGCAGCCTTCCTTGTTGATGCCGTGGTTGTAAATGATGTCGAACTCCGCCTCGGCAAACGGCGGCGCGACCTTGTTCTTCACGATTTTCACCCGCACGTGATTGCCGATGGCGTTGCCCGCGTCGTCCTTGAGCGTGTCCTTGCGGCGGATGTCAATGCGCACGCTCGCGTAAAATTTCAATGCCTTGCCGCCGGGCGTCGTTTCGGGATTGCCGAACATCACGCCGACCTTTTCGCGCAATTGATTGGTGAAAATGCACGTCGTCTTGGACTTGGCGAGAATGGCGGTGAGCTTGCGCAACGCCTGGCTCATCAGCCGCGCCTGCATGCCCATCGTCGCCATGCCCATCTCGCCCTCGAGCTCAGCCTTCGGCACCAGCGCGGCGACGGAATCAATCACGATGACATCGAGCGCGTTCGACCGCGCCAGTGTTTCGCAAATCGTCAGCGCCTCCTCGCCGGAATCCGGCTGCGACACGAGCAAATCATCGAGGTTCACGCCGAGTTTTTTCGCGTAACCCGGGTCGAGCGCATGCTCGGCGTCAATAAAAGCCGCCAGGCCGCCGGATTTTTGCGCGCTGGCGATGACGTGGAGCATCAACGTGGTTTTGCCCGATGATTCCGGCCCGAAGATTTCCACGACACGGCCGCGCGGAATCCCGCCGACGCCGAGCGCCAGATCCATTGCCAGCGCGCCGGTCGGAATCACGTCAATTTTAACCAACGCCCGCGCGTCGCCGAGGCGCATGATGCTGCCTTCGCCGTAACTCTTGGTGATGGTGGAGATGGCGGCGTCGAGTTCGCGCTGGTGCGACGCGGCGGCTTTGGTTTCAGCGGCGGGTTTTTCGGCAATTTTCGGCGGCATAAATTTCCCGGACTTTCGTTGTTGGTTTTACGGAAAGCGACAGTAGTGAATCACCTGAAAATAGTCAAACGCGGATGCGCACCGGTGGAAATTTGTCGAGCCGCGTTGAGGAATGAAATCACTGGACAGGTGTAGGCTTGTCAACCGGAGGCTTTGGGGGTTCGGCAGCCGTTGTTTTGCGTTTGCGACGGAATCCGAAGAACATCCCGGCGCCACCGGTGGTAGCGGAGGGCAGCAGTCCCTTGAGATGGTCCCTCGTTTCGGTCGCTTCCCGCTGGACCCAGGCACTGCTTCGTTTGGCCTCCTCTTGTGTGCGCGTGGTGTCACAACCAACATATCGGCCCAGGGCGAGGAGTGCGATGATGAGGATTGTGCCGGCGGCCGCCACCTTGAGAAACCGCCGAAACGCCCAACCGATAAAGAAGCCGCCTACATAACTGACGCAAATCCGCACATAGCCCGGTACCGGCTTGCTCCAATTTGACAGCGCACCGGAGGCCCCCGGGCTGCCGGTGTCAGCTGCCGTGATGCCCGGCCCGGCGGCAGGGCGGCCTTTCACCGCGTCGGAAAACCACAAACCCAGACCCATCAGTGCGACGGCTGCGGCAGCGAGAACCGTCTTGGCGCGCCAGGGGCCATCACCCGTTCCGCCGCTGCAGCCGCCAGGCCCGGCGGCGAAGAGGCGCTGGAAAAAGAAGTTCACGGTTGGCAATTCTTAATGACTTGTAAAACATCTGCAACCATTTCCGCCATCGGATTTGCCGGACAGATGACGGCTGCAAGTTACTTGGCTTTGGGCGGCGGGGCTTCATCAGCCGAGCGATTCTTAAAAATGGCCAGCCACGATTCCGCCGAGGTTTGCACGTTGGTTTCCGGCCGGTCAAACCACTGGTATTTCGTCGGGCCGTCGGGCTGAATTTCCACCAACCCCACCAAGCGGAGCTGTTCCCGTTGATACCGGTCAAACCAGTCAAAGATGGCATTGCTGATGGGAGCGGTGCTTTGTACCCACGAAGTGCGGACATTGACATAAACCACGTAATCCGGCCGGGACTGTTCCATTTCCCGGATCATCTCCTTTTGCATCGCGGCGGCATACGGTTGAGGCTCCACCAAGGGGTAGGTGCAGATGTAACCGGTGCCGCTCCGCCGGCGGCTGTAGAAATATATTTCCGGCTCGGAGCCGATCACCGCAATCCGGGCATCCGGGGCGGTATGTGACGCCAGATAACGGCCAATCTCCACCGCCTCGGGAAAAGGGCTGGTGCCGTAAATCGCGCGGCTCGCCTGCATTGGGGTCAGGTGGAAGTAAATGTTGTTCCATTGAATCAATATACTGATGCCAGCCACGGCAAAAACCAGGGAAGGCAGCGCCGCCACAGAAAATGAGAAGGCGCGCCGGGCAAGGAAGCCGGAAACCACATGAAATGCCGCGGCGGCCAGCAACCCCGCCGCCGGCAGCAGTTGAATGAAATAATGTCCGCGGAAATACCCGCCCGGACAAACCGCCAGGAACGAAAAGAAGGAAAAATTGACGATGAAATACCGCCAGCGTTGCAACGACCGGTCATAAAAAAGCAGCACCAAACCCAGAATCGCCGCACTCCAGAGTCCGGGGGCCGCCGCAAACTGCAGACCGAGGCTATCGAACATCCATCGGATTCCATTTCCCCAAGGAAGGATCCCGCCATGGGCGCCAGCATATTGGAACGTCCAAAACCAGAACCGGCCAAACTCACCCCGGACCACAAGCATGAGTCCCGTCAAAACCACCGGCAGCAATCCGCCCAACGCCAGCCAGCCCAGTCGAGTTGCCACCAACGACCACCTTTTGGGGCTGGACGAAATCCCGCACTTTACAATCCAACTGACCGCGAAAAGTCCGAATGCCACCCCGGTTTGTTTCATCAAGACCGCCAGTCCGATGAGCAGCCCGGCGGAAAAAATCCGCGAGATCGGAGTGTGGTCATCCAGATTTTGCAGCAGCACGACGCTGGCGAGCACCGGCAACATGACAAAGTGGGTCGCGTGAGCGGCCAGCCCCACCGTTTCCGGCACGATGGAGAGCAGGGCATACGTTCCGGCGGCAACCACCCCGGCGGCATCCCCATAGATGCGCCGCGCCAGTACAAAGACCAACATGGCGCTGGCCAGGTTGACCAAAATCACCCCGGCATGAAGGGCGGCCGCCGTCTGCCCGAACACCGCCATGATGAGCGCATACACCGCGCACGTGCCGGGCAATTTCAGCGTGACGTTGTAAGCCGCCTGATACGGCGAAACCCCTTGGAGCAGCAATTGACCCGCATAGGCGTATTCCCCCTCGTCCCGCTCCAGGGGCATGTCCAAAAGGCGGATCCGAATCGCCGTCACCACTGTCAGGATGAGGAGAAGCGATATAATCACCCGGGGGTTCCCGGCCGGCGGATGACTTCCAAAGAATTGTTCAGGACGCTTAAACATTTACGACCGCGCCATCGGACGCCGTGCGGCAACCATCCATTATGCTTTACGCTCTTTGACCGCCAGCAAAATATCCGCCATCACTGTCACCTTCGGCTTCGCGCCGAGGGGTGCTTTTTGCCGTGCCGAGGGAAGCGGCACCCATCACGGTGATCGGTGGCCATTGGCGCCGGCCTTCAACTTGTAAATGATGAAGGGCGTGCGGGCCGGAACACTGTGGTATTGATAAATATCCGGTTCGGGAACACTCCCGGCTTGAACCGAATCATGCACCGGGATGGTGATCATCTCATAATGTGGCCTCAGAAAATCCGGCAGCGCCACCGGCTCCTGCGCCACCACACCCGAGGCGCTGTTCGGCAGGATCCAATCCGGCAACTGTCCCTCCGGCGGCCCCATGATGTGCCCGTTGATGACCACGAGTTGTGTATAAAACATCAGCGGAAAATCAGGATCGAAGGTCAGGACCTTTTCCCCCGGATGCGCCTGCCTTTTGAAGAAGTCGAGCACGTCGGCAAAACGGTCGGCGTAAGGCGCCGCCAGGCCTTCGACGTATTCCACCAGGGGAAACCGCAGCGTGTGCGTCTCCCGAAACGGATAAGCCGTGACGAGGGAGAATGCATTGCTCAAGGCCAGGACAGCAATCAACAGGACTGCCGGCGCGCGCCATTTGACGTGGCGGAAAATCCAGGCGGCGGCCAGCAGGCACCCGACCGGCAAAAGGGGCAGCAGATAACGCAGATAAAAACCAGGGGTGATCACGATGGTGACGAAATACAGCGACAGCCAGAGCAACAAGAACCGTTCCCATCGCCGCGGAATTTCCGGCCCGATGGTTTGCCGGTCCCGGCAGGCCGGGATGAAACCGAGGAGCGGCAGCAGCAGGAAACACAGCGGAATAAAATGAAAATGAAACTCCACCAGGTACTCCCACACTTTCCAAAAATAATTTTCCCCGCCGGCCACGCTGGTTTGTCCCCACGGATGCGCATAGACCAGCCAGGGCAGGACGGCAACCGTCAAAATGCCCAAGACCGCGACCACGCGCAGCGCGGCGGGTTTCCCCTGCCGGCGGAGCATCCACGCCAGAACAAACAACCCCGGCAGGTTCGCCGCCATGATGATGTAATTGCTGTAAAATTGCAGGATCAAAGCGAACGCCGCGAGCCAGATGCCCCGCCGGTTTTGCGCGAACAGTTGGTGAATGCCGTAAACCAGCAGGATTTCCCCAAAAACTGAAATCGGGTAGTAACGGCATTGCCGCGCATGCAGCAGAAAAACCTCCGAGGTGCCCAGCAACACCACGCTGGCCAGGGCCACCCAATGGCTGCGGTAAATTTTGTAAGCGACCAAGGCCAGCGCCAGCAGGCTGCCCCAGCCAATCAGGGCAAACGGCACCCGCGCCGCCCAGGTCGTCGGACCAAAAAGGATGAATGAACTTGCTGCAACATACTCCTGCAACCACGGCGACCAGATCCACACGTGGTCCCGGTTCTCATCCCTTCGGCCGTGCAAAAGAATGTAATTGGTCCCGTCAAAAGTCCTCGGCACGCCAAACTGCGCAACGTTTTTGGCCAGCACCGCCGTCTCCCCTTCGTCGCCCCACAACAGATGATTGTCCAAATGATAAAAGAGGAGAAAGAAGGCGAAGGCCAGAAACAACCCGTAACTCCCGCCAATGAAAAAATTCCCCGCTGTTTTGGAGTCGCCCATGCTTTGGCATCAGTCTGTTTTACTTGGCCGTTGGATTTCAACTGCGAAATCCGTGAAAATTTTTTACTTTCGCCGTTCCTTGTTCACCGCCAGAATGTTCCGCTACAACCTCTGCCTTTGGCTTATGCTGTGCTAATGCGGGAATTCCGAAATCCCGGAAAGAGACTGTCCTTTGTTTGAATCAATCCACAGGGGTTCAGCCCTACTCGTTTAATCCCCAATGATTGCTGCCTGGTTCCTCTTGGGATGCATTCAGCTCCGTCAGCACTGGGGCCGCGGCTGCCTCGATGCTCGTGTTCGGGAGCGGCGGCAGCAGCGGCAAAAAATCCATCCGCAGCCGATAAGCGGCAAACTGCAGCCGGGACAAAAGCGCCCCCACGGCCAGACCCGCGACCGGGTGTTCCGTGACCATCAAGGCCAAAGCGCCTTCCGCCTTCGTTCGGGTCTGGGCGCACGCGTCCAGCCACTGGCTGATTTCCGGAGTCAGTCCACGACCCGGTAAACAAAACAATATGATGTCCGCGCGGGCCACAGCTTCCGCCGCCCAGTGGGCCGATACCGGATCATTCAAATCTTTGACCTTCCAAAAACTGAAGGCAAACTCCAACTCGTCCTCAAAGCGGGCCATCACCCCGCCGCAAACTTCCATCGCCAGGTCGTGAGCAACGGCATCCTCGTACAACACCAAGAACTGGCAAGGATTGGCGCCTTCCAGTGAAAGTGTTTCCTGCACTAATGTTGCCGTGCTCATGCTCATTTTTTTGAGACTTGCTGGCAGTCGCGCCCCCAAAACACGGTCACCAGCGGAAAGCCCTGTTAATAATCCGGATTACAATGCCATGGGTAACCGGTCGTGCCCTTTTCCGCCGGATGCAAGCGCAAGTTGTGCACCTCCATTCACAAGTTGTGCACACCCGCATGAAAGGAGAATTCAGGATTTCGCGCCGGAGTTGTGCCGGAGCGCGGAGCATTGCTCCGCGAGTTTTGTTTTGGTCTAATCGCCGCGAGCGATGCTCCACTCTCCAATGAACCGACCGCCGCAATCCAAACGTGAACACCTGCGCCATCTGGTGACTGGAAAACAGCAATGGAACGAACCGTTGGCGTACGATGCCAAGGTGAAGGGGTTCAAAGGCTGGCACGAACGCGGTTACCTGCCGCACTGCGATAAGCCGGGGTTGGTTCAGTTCGTCACCTTTCGTCTTTGGGATTCCATGCCTGTTTCACGGCGCGGCGAATGGGAACATCTCCTGGCCGTTTCCACGCGGAGCGATGCTCCGCGCTCCGGAGCGCGAAGCATTGCTTCGCGTGAGCAGCGGATAAAACTGGAGAAATATCTTGATCGCGGCCTCGGTGGATGTTTTATGCGTGATCCGCGCATCGCGGCGCTGGTGGAACAGGCCATTCGTTTCCATCACCACCAGCGGTTTGAACTTCTGGCCTGGGTGGTGATGCCGAATCACGTCCACTCACTCATCCAGGTCGGCCAGACCCCGTTGACGCGGATTGTGCAGAACTGGAAATCCATCGCGGCGGTGGAGGCAAACAAACTACTCGGTCGGACGGGGCGTTTCTGGCAACCGGACTATTGGGATCGCCACATGCGCGATGCGGAACAAACTTCGAAGGCCGTTCGTTACATTGAAAACAATCCGGTAAAAGCAAAGCTTTGCCATGCGCCGGAAGATTGGCCCTTCAGCAGCGCCCGGTTTCGCAATCCGCAAACGCGGGAACTGAAACTGCCGCAATGATGGAGCGCGAAGCATTGCTTCGCGTGTCTCGGACAAATACTCGCGGAGCAATGCTCCGTGCTCCGATCCGCTTACGCCCGCCGTTCTTTGATCGCCGCCAGAATGTCCGCAATCACTTCCGCCTTCGGCTTCGCGCCGACGTTGCCTTTGCCGTGCAGACGGACGCTCACATTCCCGGCTTCCACATCGCGGCCGCCAATGACGAGCATGGTGTGGACTTTCGCCTTCTCAGCCTCAGCAATCTTCGCCTTGATGGGGTCGGTGCCGAAATCGGCGCTCACGCGGACGAAGTTCGCGCGCAGTTCGTTCACAATCGGCTGCGCGTAGTTCACCAGTGCCGCGTCATCGTTCAACGTCAGCACACGCACCTGGTCGGGCGCAAGCCAGAGCGGGAAGTTGCCGGCGTAATGTTCGATGAGGAAGCCGATGAACCGCTCGTGCGTGCCCAGCGGCGCGCGATGGATGCACAACGGCGTCTTGTCCGTGTTGTCCTTGTCGCGATAGACCAGCCCGAAACGTTTGGGCACGGCGAAGTCCACCTGGTTGGTCGCCAGCGTGAATTCGCGGCCGATGACGCTCCAGACCTGCACGTCAATTTTCGGGCCGTAAAACGCCGCCTCGTTCGGCACCTCGACGTAGGGAATCTTCGATTCAATGAGCGTCTTGCGGACCATGTCCTCGGTTTGTTTCCAAAGCTCCGGTTCGTTGACGAACTTGGCGTTGTCGCCGGTCAGGCGAGACGGGTCGTGCGTGCTGAAGCGCATGACAAATTTTTCGATGCCGAAAATCTTGAAATATTTCAGGTACAAATCATTCACCGCGTTGAACTCCTGCGCGAACTGCTCCGGCGTGCAATAGATGTGCGCGTCGTTCATGTTGAGCGACCGGACACGCATGAGGCCGAACAGCTCGCCCGACTGCTCATAGCGGTAATTGGTGCCGTATTCGGCCAGGCGCAACGGTAAATCGCGGTAACTGCGCGGCTCTGCCGCAAAAATGCGGTGATGATGCGGGCAGTTCATGGCTTTGAGGTAATAGCGCTCGACTCCCGAATCGTTGGTCAGCGCAGGTTCGTGGGATGATTGGGGAGCGCGCGCGTCCCGCGTGCCCTCCTCGGCGTCGCGCCGAGGAGCGTCTGGCGTCCAAAGCCACGGATAATTCTCATCTTGTTTTGCGACTCCCGAATCCCACGGATTTCTACAAATATAATGAAATTTCTCTTCCAAATCCGCATCGCCGCGAAGAATGCGGTCAAACGATTCCTTTTCCCAAACTGGATTTCCTGTCGTTTCCTGCGTTTTGTTGATTTCGTGAGCGGTGAATGATTTGATCGAATGCAAAATTTCCGCCAACGGCCAAAAAACCGGTTTTCCCTCCTGATCCTGTTCTTTGATTTGCGGCTCAACAAGCAGATGGACATGGTCGGGCATGACGCACGCGGCATAAAGTTCGTAGCGCCGCTGTTCGTGCATGAACAACAGACTCTTCAAAACAAGATCGCGGGCGGGCGGTGAAAGCGGTTGCCGCCCGACGGTGCCAAACGTGACCATGTATTTGGCCCAAGGACGTTCAAAGTGTGGAAGCCGGCGTTTGGTATATTTCACGTCGCTCGCTGTTTCCGGCGCGACGCCGGAAACGGCACGCGGGACGCGTGCGCTCCCCTTTTCATCGCGTTCGCTTAGTTCCATCGGCGGGAACATTGACTCGGCGTAAAGCACCGGCAGGTGGCCGCTGGTGAGATACATTTTTTCCTTGGCGATGTGCGGCGTCTTGACGCGCACGTAGCCGGCTTGAAATTCGGTTTCCTTCGCCAACTTTTCCAATTCCTCCACGATGGCCGCGCCTTTCGGCAGCCACATCGGCAGGCCCGGTCCGACGTATTCCGTATCAATGACGAACAATCCCATCTCCTGGCCGATCTTGCGATGGTCGCGGCGCTTGGCCTCCTCAACCATTTTGAAATATTCGTCGAGCTGGGTCTTGTTCTTGAACGCCGTGCCGTAAATGCGCTGGAGCTGCGGGTTGCGTTCGTCGCCTTTGTAGTAGGCGCTGGCCACGGTGGTGAGCCGGAACGCGCCGATGTTGCCGGTGCGCATCACGTGCGGCCCGGTGCACAGATCAATAAAGTCGCCGCTCTTGTAATAGGTGATCGGCTCGCCTTCGGGAATGTCCTGCAAGTTGCCAATCTTGAACTTACTTGGATTGTTGGGACGCTCGGCCAGTGCGCCGAGCCGGCCTTTCCTGGAATCTTCCAGTGCCTGCTCGCGCGTGACGGTGATTTTTTCAAAGACGTGGTTGGCCTTGATTTCCTTTTTCATCTCGGCCTCGATGGCCGGGAAATCCTCGGGCGAAATGCGGTGCGAAAGTTCGACGTCGTAGTAAAAGCCGTTTTCCACCGCCGGGCCGGAGGCGAACTGGGCGTCCGGCCAGAGTTTGACGATGGCGGTGGCCATGACATGGGCGGCGGAGTGGCGGATGCGCTCCAGCTCGGTCATTTTCGCGCGGTCGTCGAGAGTCTTGCGTTCTTTCGGTTCCTGTTGTTCAGCGGACATGGGGAAAGATTAACAACGAAGGCGCAAAGACACGAAGAAGAAATTTGAGGTGGAGCGCACTCTCCGCAGTGCGCCGCTGCGGCCGGCTCGGAGAGCCGACCCTGCCAAATAAAGGTAGGGACGCGCGGCCCGCGCGTCCGCGCATGGAAGGTGGAACTTCCGCCGGTTGCCTCGGCGAGGCGACCCTACCAACGCCTTGGCGTCTTCGTGTCTTTGCGTTAATCTCACTTGGCGGTCTTCCAAATCGTGAGCAGTGCGCCGAAACCGCAGAGCAGCAGCGCGCTGACGGCAATGGCGCCGCTGTTGGCGTATTGCGGCACCCATTGTAGCGACGCCGCGCCGACCGCCGGACCGAGGCAGTTGCCCGCGCCGATGGCCGCTTCGTGAATGCCGCCGTGCTCGCTTTTGATTTCGCTCGCGTCCATCGAGTAAAACAGCGACGAGTAATAAATCAGCCCGATGGCCGCGCCGAAGAAAATTTGCGCCAGCAACAGCACGGCCAGGCTTGGCACGATGAGAATCGCCGCGAACGAAACGACGAGCACGGCAAAAGCCGTCACCAGCCAGCGAAAGCGGTAGTGCCAGCCGGTCCAGGACCACAGCATGAGAAATGCGCCGAGCCGCGCAAAGCACCAGAGCGAGCAGATGAATCCCGCCAACATCGGCGAGAGATGCAACCGCACGGCGAGGCCGGGAATGACGGCGATGAGCGTGTTGACGGCGATGTAGGCGAACGGGTTGGCGAGCCACGCCATGCGCAAAAAGGCCTTTGCCTTGGCCGGCGATGGCCGGTGGGGGTCGGGCGGCGGGGGCACGGCGGGCGGTTTGTTGACGGCCAGACGGGCCAGTTCGGCCGCGTGATTTTGCAGCCAGAAGGTCAGGGCAAGCTGGATGAGCACAATCCCGATTGGCAAATAGAAGATGCTTCGGAAGCCAAACGTTTGGATGAACGTGCCGCCGATAAAATACGCCGTCGCATTGGTCACCGCCCAAGTGATGTTGTACAAGCCGACGGCGCGCGGCACGCCTTCGGGCGTTTCGCCTTCGCTGACAAGCGCTTCAATCGTCGGCCAGATGAGACACATGCCGAGGGTAACGACGATCGCGGTGAGGATCAGGCCCGGCGCGGAGTTGAGCTGCGAACCGACGGCCAGCGAGACGAGCATGATGCTGAGCCCAAGTTTGAGTGCGGTGAAATAACCGTAGCGCCGCGCGAACCGCCCGGCCTGCCAGGAAGCAAACGTGTAAGCCAATCCGAGCAGCGCGGCGAAGGCGAGATTGTCCTTGTCACTGAAACCATGCCGCGCCTGCATGAAAAAGTAGAGGTAGTTGAGGAAAAGCACCGTAGCGAAGGAATTCATTCCCTCGATGGTGTAACAGGCGGTTTTGAAGCGGAGCCCTTTTTTTATCGTCATGGCTGGTTGGAAATCTCCCGGATGGCGCTGCGGCAATACCATTTGACCGCGTCCGACATCGGTGGCCGCAGCTTATCCAATTCTTCGACGGAACACCAGCGAATGTCGTGATGCTCATCCGTGGCGAGAATGGTAGGGACGTCTCGCCGAGACGTCCGCGGACGGCTGAGGCCAGCCGTCCCTACCTTGGGCCGCGCCCAATACATCATGCCGATGTGCTCGTGGGTTTTGCTGATGCGGTGGATGTCCAAAAAGCGCGGCGCGATGAGCGCGCGGGTGCCGGGGCCGGTCGTGGGCGGGCGTTCGCCGAGCAGTTCCACGTCCAGCCCGCTTTCTTCCTTCGCTTCGCGCAATGCAGCCTGCTCCGGGTCTTCGTCCAGTTCGATGTGTCCGCCGAGCGGCAGCCACATATTCAGCTGGCGATGATGAATCAGCAAAATCTTTCCGTCGTGGACGACAAAAATGGCGACGGTGAAATCAATTTTTTCGTGGAGATGGGGCATGGCTGAAAAAAGTTAAGTGGTGATTGGTTAAATTAGTTAAATCGGCGACGGCTGGAACCATTTAACGAATTACCGATTTAACTGTTTAACTGGCTCAATAGTCATACAACCCGCTGTCCTTTGCGTAGCCGCCGCCACCGCTTTCCGGGCCACCCATGAAATCGCCCAGCACGTCGCCCATGTCGGCCTCGATTTTTTCCGGGTCTTCGCCGGACTCGAGACGTTTGATGGCGGTGTCGAGTTCCTTCGGCACCGAGCCCGGCGGCATGAGGTCTTTCATCTTCTTCATCAGGTGCGCCATGTGCCGCGGATTGTTTTCGTCCAGACGCTCCATGTCGCGTTCCATTTCCATCATCGCACGCCCGACGCGCGGGTCATCGAAATCGGGCAGGGGCGGTCCGCCTTCCATGTCCGTGTTGATTTTTGCCGGCGGTTCCTTCAAGCCCTTGCTCGTGGCGAAACGGCTGACTTGCTTGGACATTTTCTTGTTGCCGCACTTGGGGCAGACGGGCGGGCGGGCGGGATTCACGCGCTTCGACAGGAAGCTGAAAATCCTCCGGCATTTTGGACAGGCGAACTCGTAAATCGGCATCGGGATTTACGATTTACGATTTACGATTTACGCGCAAGGCAACAATGATCGCGTCAATCGTAAATCGTATATCGTAAATGAGGCTATTTCAACCGGTCGAAATTCTTTTGGAGAATCTGCCAGTCTTTCAAGCCTTTGACTTTTTCCATCATGCCGCGATTGATTTCGGCCTCCTTGGCGTTTTTGGTCGGCTTGTTGATTTTGTAAAAAATTCCGAAGTAACCGGGGAAATCCGTCCCGGCGAGCTGGTAGGCGGCCGTTTCGTCGGTCGCGTCGTGGTCCTTCGGCACTTCCTTGAACATGCCGCCCTTGCGGGGATTGGCGGCGTCAAACGCGCCCTCGTAAAATTCCACGCATTCGCTCAGACATTCGATGAAGCTGAAGCCGTCGTGGTCCATCGCGGCTTCCATCATCGCCAGCACGTGATTGGGGTTCGTGGACGTGGTGCGCGCGACGAACGTGGCGCCGGCGGCGATGGCCTGTTTCAGCGGGTTGATGGGATAATCCACCGCGCCCCACTGGTCGGTCTTGCTCTTGAAGCCGAGCGGCGACGTGGGTGACGTCTGCTTTTTCGTCAGGCCATAGACCCAGTTGTCCATGACGACATAAGTGAGCTTCACATTTTTGCGCGCGGTGTGACTGAAATGATTGCCGCCAATCGAAAACGCGTCACCGTCGCCGCCGAAAACAAACACGTGCAAATCCGGCCGGGAAAGTGAAATGCCGCTGGCAAACGGCAGCGCGCGCCCGTGGATGTAGTGCGCGCCATGCGCCTGCACAAAATACGGGAACCGGCTCGAACAGCCGATGCCCGCGACGCTGACGAATTCCTCGTGGCCCAGCTTCCGTTTTTCAATGAGCTTGAAATACAGCGCGAGCACCGAGAAATCGCCGCAACCGGGACACCACGTCGGGTGATCGGCGGCGAGTTCCTTTTTCGTCAGCCCCTTGCGTTCGGAGTCGGGGGACGGCGGCGCGACGAAAATCCCGCTTTGCGGAACACGGGCGCGAACTTCAGCAATCGTTTCGCTCATAAAACCTTATGACTTTGAAAATTGGACGGTTTTGGCAGCCTGGCCGTTCGATGACAACTTAAGTTTCACCGCCGCGAGAATCTCCTTCACCTTCCACGTCAGGCCGTCGGTCTTGTTGATGCCCCGGATCCGGGGATCGCAATAGCGGGCGCGCAGCATCCCGGCAAGCTGGCCGTAACCATAAAACCCTTCATCGTTCATCTCCACAACGAGCACGTGGTGGAACCCGGAGAAAATGTTGTCCAAACCATTCGGCAGCGGATGGAGATGTTTGATGTGCAGCGACGAGATGCTGTCGCCGGCGGCGCGGGCGCGGTCCACGGCTTCGCGAATCGGGCCTTGCGTCGAACCCCATCCGACGAGCAGGACGTTGCCTTCCGGCGGGCCGTAAACTTTCGGCACGGGCAGTGTCGCCTGGAGGGCCAGCAATTTCTTGCGCCGCTTGGCGACCATGGCCTGGTGCGTCTTGGGCGCAGCGGTCGGGTGGCCGGCTTCATCATGCTCGAGACCGGTTGCAACGGGATATTTGCCGCTGGCGATGCGCGTGCCTGGCACAACCCGCGGGACCACCCCGTCCGGGGCGGACAAATCATACGGCGTGAAATCGGGAACCATCGTCAGGTCGGGCGAAATGTCCTGGCAGACTTTTTCCAGGTCCGGTTCGGGAAACGCTTCAATGCGTGTGGCGATGGCCTGATCGCTCAAAATGAAAACCGGGACGTTGTATTTGCGCGCGATGTTGACGGCCTCGATGGCGGTGTAGAAACAATCCTCGACGTTGGCCGGCGCCAGCACGACGCGGGGCGAGTCGCCGTGGCTGCCGAAGCGGGCGATGTTCAGGTCGGATTGCTCGACGCTCGTCGGCAAGCCGGTGGAAGGCCCGCCGCGCTGGACATCCACCACCACCACCGGCACCTCGGCCATCACGCCCCAGCCGACCGATTCCATTTTGAGAGAAATGCCCGGACCGCTGGAACCCGTGACCGCGACCCGCCCGGCATAACCCGCGCCCATGGCCATCGAAACGGACGCGATTTCATCCTCGCATTGGATGAACGAGCCGCCGTATTTGGGCAGTTCGCGCCGGAGCAATTCCATGACATCCGTCCAGGGCGTAATGGGATAACCCGCGCCGAAACGCACGCCCGCGGCAATGAGACCGTAACCCAGCGCTTCGTTCCCATTCATGACGACCTGGTGGCCGCCTTTGCCCGGGCCTTCGGTGAATTTGAAAGTTTCCAGCAAATCGCCGGTGTCGTAGGAATAACCCGCGTGAAACGCCACCAGCGCGTTTTTCACGATGCTTTCATCCTTGCCGCCAAAACGTTCGGCAATGAGTTTTTCCAGTTTCGGCACATTGAGATCGAACGTCCGCGCGATCAGGCCGAGCGCGTAAATGTTTTTACCCTTGTCCTTGGCCGTGCCGCCGATGGCCTCGACCGCCAGCGTGGAAATGGGAATGCCGACATGGTGATAATCCTTCTGCCATTCGGTCCTTGGTTCGACGTGGTCGGCATCAAAGAGCACGATGCCGCCTTTTTTAAGCGAGCCGATGTGATCTTCGTAGGAATGTTGGTAAAGCGCCAGCAGCACGTCAGCCTCGTCACCCGCGCTCAACACTTCGCCGGAGCCGATGCGAACCTGAAAAATGGACGGTCCCCCGGAAATGGTGGCCGGAATCGTCATGAAGGTCATGACCTCCTGCTCGCTGCGGCCGGCCAGTCGCGCGAGGAATCCGCCGATGGCCTGGATGCCGTCCTGCGAATTGCCGGCGATGCGGATCACCGCCTCGTTGATCCTCGAAACTTTCGGCGCGCCACCCGGCGACGCGGCTGTCATTGTGTCACTCATGGAACTCCGCGGTTAAATATTTCTACGACGCAAGGTGAGCTGGCGGCTGAAGCTGAATCAGTGCGACACCGTTGCCATGTCACAGTAAGTCACTTGATGCGAACGTGTCAAATTCTAATGGTAGATTTATCTCGTTGCAAACAAGAGACTTGCAACACGCAGGCAAAACCTATTTCAATCCCTTAGAAATCTGATTAGCAGCTCTGATTAACACCGGAGGACGGGGGGAATTTATCTTTTGGCTGATATTGTCGCCGCTTGCACAAATCAAGCCGGGTGCGTAGCGTAGCGGAGATGGAGATTCGCCTGACGCCATACGCCGGCGCGATTAATTTGCAATCCGCAATCTGAAATCTTGAATCGAATGAAGACCGCCTACGAACTCGCGATGGAACGGCTCAACCAAGCCGCTCCGGCCGCCAAACTTACCCGCGCGCAGAAAAAACAGCTCGCGGAGCTGGATGCCCAATATGCCGCGAAAATTGCCGGGCGCGAAATCGCATTGAAGGACGAAATCGCGAAGTCCTCAGCGGCGGGTGATTTCGAGAAGGTTGAAGCGCTCCAGCAGCAATTGACCAGGGAACGCAAATCGCTTCAAGCCGGATTGGAAGAGAAAAAAGAACAGGTGCGCCAGGGCAAACTCTAGCCGCAAGTTTCACTTGCGGTTCAGGAATGCAATCCAAAGAGTGCGGACACATACTTGTGATTTAGGAATCATATGTTTTGCAGCCAAACTTCAATTTAAGATTGCCTGCACAGAATTTGATGGCGGACGTGCAAAACGTGAACTTCATTTTCGCTCACGGTGAAAAGGATTCGATATTTGTGCCGGCGGCGACCGTGAAAAATCTTGCGGATTTCTGCATTGAAAAACCTGCTCTCCGGCGCGAGCAGACAGCGTTCGGGAAAAATCTCCGACGAAAAAATCACTTCCAGCAACCGGTTATACCAGCAGAATGGCAGCAAGCCACCATTTACTGTTTGTTTGTTTCGTCTTCATTGTGCCTTCTGTTTTTTCCAATCACAACCTGACCGGAATTTTCTTCTCCGCCAGAAATTTCTTTACGTCGCCGACGGTGTAGGTGCCGAAATGAAAAATGCTCGCGGCCAGGACCGCGTCGGCCCGGCCTTCGAGCAGCACCTCGGCCATGTGCTCCAAACTGCCCGCACCGCCGCTCGCCACCACCGGCACCCCGACCGATTCACTGATGCGCCGCGTGATGACCAGGTCAAAGCCGGCTTTCGTGCCGTCGGCGTCAATGCTGTTGAGTACAATCTCGCCCGCGCCGAGCGACACGGCGCGTTTGGCCCATTCCACGGCATCCAGCCCGGTTGGTTTGCGGGCGCCGTGCGAAAAAACCCCCCATTGGTCCGGTGCCACCTTCCGGCAATCAATGCTCACCACGATGCACTGGCTGCCGAATTTTTCCGCGCCGGCGCGTATCAAATCGGGATTCGCCAGCGCCGAGGAATTGATGCTGATTTTGTCCGCCCCGGCGCGGAGCATCGTGAACATGTCGTCCACGGACTTGATGCCGCCGCCGACGGTGAGCGGCATGAAACATTGGTCGGCGGTGCGTTGGATGACGTCCACCATCGTCGCGCGGCCATGCGCGCTGGCGGTGATGTCGAAGAAAACCATTTCATCCGCGCCCTGTTCGTTGTAACGGAGCGCGAGGGCGACGGGGTCGCCGACGTTGCGCAATTCGCCCGCCTCGGCCTTGCCGAACTGGACGCCGCGCGTGACCTGGCCGTCATGCACGTCGAGGCAAGGAATGACTCGTTTGGCCATCATGAACGGCCATTGGTTAACACTTTACCTTGGCGCTCACCACTCCAAAAATCGTCCTTGACGCTCAGTTTTGTGGCATTAGGTTTGCTGGCAAAGGCAGAATCGTTTCAAACCAAAATGGCTATGAAATCTTATTTTCTCATTCTCACCGGCCTTGCTTCGTTGTCGTGTGGTTTGCTGCTCACCGGCTGTACCCACACCGACTATGGCGGTACCAGCCCCTATCATCCCGGCCCGGTCGCCGGCAAAACCGTCGGCACCGCCGTCGGAGTCACCGCTGGCAATGTCGCTGGCTTCGGTGTCGGCACCGTCGAGGGCGCCGCGGCCGGCATGGCCGCGCCGTTTAATCCGGATTACCATATGGTCCGTTATTGGCGCACGGAAACCACGTCGGATGGCCGGACAATCCAGGTGCCTTACGATATTTTGGTGGATAAATATGGCCGCCCGGTGCATATGCCGGCGCCCACGGGAAATCCCAAGCCACCAGCGGCACCAGCAACAACCACCAACGGCGCGCCGCAATAATCCAATAATCCATCATCCAACCGCAAAACCTTATGCGCATATTCATCACCCCGTTTCTGCTGGCCGCCGGTTTGCTGACCGCCGGATCCTTGTCTGCCGCCGATGCCACGACGGTCGCGCCGCTGCGCAAGGTCGCCATCATCGTTGAAAACCGCGCCGGCGCGCAGCTCAACGACAAAGTTGCTGTGTTCGAAGATTTGCTGAGCAGCCGCATTGCCGGCAAGGGGTATTCGATCATCAGCCGGGATGTGACCCTCAACGCCCTGAAAACGTATCCGTCGGTGGGCGTCGCCGCATCTTCTCAAAGCACCGTAAAAGCCAATGCCGCCGCTGCGTCCCATTCTCACTCCACGGCGGCAAGCTCGGCACATGATGAACTGATCCAGGCCACCGCGCTGCGTGGCAAGACGGAAAGCACCCTCGGCACAGATGTGATTCCTCAAGGCACCAATGTCAGCTCCATTGAAGCGACGCAAACGGATTCATCAAAGTACACCGGCGGGCAAACCAATGTCAGCAGCGAGTTCAGCCACGGCTCTGCCTCCATGGAATTGGCCCAGTCGGATTCGGCGAAATTTGACATCACGCCGGACACGACCAAGCTGGACCAGGCGCTAAGTGACAACACCTCCGCGCTCCGGCTGGCACAAAACCTCGGGGCCGATTTCATTTTGATTCCGTCCCTCACGACCTACGGCACGGAGAGAAAAGCCTATACCGGCAACGGCATCAGCACCATCAATGTCACGCACACGCTGCGCGTGAGCTGCAAAATCGTCGAAGCTGGCGCCGGTGGCGCCCTCAAAGGGGACATGGTTACGGCTTCCAAGACCATCCGCCAAACCAGCGATCTGCAGGTGGACAGCAGCGAGGTGGTCAATGAATTGCTGGATGATGCCGCCAGCCAGTTGGCCGATTCACTGGTTCGCACCGCCGGGTCGCTGCCCACTGAAGTTGCCAAGGACAAACAGGTCAATTTCTCAATCGTCTGCTCCATGACTGACATCAAGGATCAACCCATCACGGTGCCGGACGTGCAGGTGACGGCGGACAAGCGCGTGGTGAAAACCAACGCCCCCATCGAGGTGCAGCCGCTGGATGTGACCGTCGAACTGGACGGCATCGCCATGGGTTCGGCACCTGGCACGTTCCAGGCATTTCCCGGGCTGCACAAGCTGCGGCTCTCCCGCGAGGGCTTCAAGGATTGGGAGCGGACGGTCAATGTCTATGCCGGCCAGAAGCTGCGTGTGGCCCTGCAAATGAGCGACGAGGGTTACGCGCGGTGGGAGCAAAACATGGCGTTCCTGCAATTGTTGCAGGATGACCGCAAACTGACCGATGCTGAGGTCAAGCGGATCGAAGGCATCGCGAAATTTTTCAGCGAAAGCCATTACCGGGTGGACACGAAGGAAAACGTCAAAATTTACAAGAGCCTCTATTAATCAAATCAAACCATTGCCATGAAAAACTCCTTTTTCCGCAACCTTTGTTTCGGTCTCTTGAGCGCTACGCTGCTGCCCGCGCTGGCGTCCGCGCAGGAAGGCAAGGCCACACTGGCCGTGTCGTCCATCAAACCCACGTCATCGCTGGCGGCTTCGGTCAAGCCGGACAAAAAAATCGAGATGGGCCGCATCATTGAATCGCTGGACAGTCAGTTGATTGCCAGCATCAGCGCCACGCGCAAGTTCGACGTGGTCGGGCGCAGCGACCTGGCTGATGTCATCAAGGAGCAGGACCTGGGCGCATCCGGCAACGTGGATGCCAAGACCGCCGCCCAGGCCGGCAAGCTTGCCGGCGCGAAATATCTGCTGGTGACGACGGTGGATGATTTTCAGGATTACATGGAGAAGGCCACGTTTGAAGGGACGGGCCGCAGCGCCACCAAGCGCGTTTTCCGGCTGTCGGTCGTGGGGAAAGTTTATGATTCGAGCACCGGCAAATTGATGGAGTCGGTGAATTTTCAGACCGGCAACGACGCCTTCAAGCAAATCCAGGAAGAGCGCAGCTATGTGGTCAAGGACGGCGAGTTGAGCGAGGAAATGATGGTCGCGGTTGCGCGGGACCTGGCGCAAAAAATCGCCAACCGCATTGCCGACGTGATTTTCCCCGCGAAGGTGCTGCTCAAGCGTGACAAGGAGGTCACCATCAACCGCGGCGAGGGCGGCGGCGTGGCCGTGGGCGACACGTTCAATGTATATGCGCTGGGCGAGGAATTGATTGACCCGGACACGAAGGAATCGCTGGGCCGGGAAGAGGCAAAAGTGGGCCGGGTGAAAATCACCCAGGTCAACCCCAAGACCTCGACGGCGGAAATTTTGGACGACACCGGCATTGACAAGGGCGCGATCCTGCGCAAACCGCAGTGAGCTACGCAAAACCACAGTAAACCAAGATCACCAAGAATAGAGGAAATTGAAGTGACAACGACCACGCAAATAGTGTTGAAACACCGCATCCAAACGCTGTTCTTTGCCATGGCTGTCGGGCTGCTGGCAACTGGTTGCCAGACTTACGAACAACAAAACCGTGTCATCCAGTATTGGCATCAGGGCAATCTGACGAATGCGGTCGCCGAAGCCACCAAGATGGCCGACCAAAACGCCAAGAACAAGGATGCCATCATCTGGCGTCTGGAGCAGGGTGCGGTTCTGCGCGGCAACGGCCAATACGAGGACAGCAACAAGGCGTTCGACTTGGCGCAGGAAAAAATTGACGACTACGCGCAAAAGGCCAAGGTCCGGGTCGGCCAGGAAGCCGGCGCGCTGCTGTCCAACCAAGCCAACTTGGATTACGAAGGCCGGGCTTACGACGGCATCATGCTGAACACTTACAAGGCCTTGAATTTCCTTGCGCTGGGTGAAACCGACAAGGCACGCCCCGAACTCATCCGCGCCTACCAGCGCCAGCAGGACGCCGTCGAGGACAATAAAAAGCGGATTGAAGCCGCCCAGGCCCAAGCCACCAATACTACCACCACCACCACCTCTACCACCGCTAATACCACCGACACCACAGCTTCCAGCTCCATGTTTAAGAAAAGGTCCAAATCCGCCGCCAATACCGACGCTGCTGCCAATAACAATACAACCAATACCAATTCAGCTGCCAGTTCAGCGGCGGTGGAAAAGGCACAGAAAGACCCCAAATTCCAGGCGCAAATTCAGAGTGTCTATACGAATCTTGGCAACCTCAAGCCCTACGCCAATTACGTCAACCCGTTCACCGTTTACCTCGACGGTCTGTATTTCATGGCCAACGCTGCGGACGCCTCGGATTTGGAACGCGCCCACAAATCGCTCGAACGTGTCGCGGGATTTGATCCGGACAACAATTACGTCAAACAGGACCTGGCGGCGGTGGACGGTGTGATGCAGGGCAAACCGCTGACACCGACGACCTATGTGATATTCGAAACCGGCTGCGCACCCGTCCGCGACCAGATTCGCATAGATATTCCCATTATTGTCGCAAGAGTTTCCTACGTCGGCGCAGCGTTTCCCACGCTCAAGCCCCAGGGCAATTGTCTTTCCCGCCTGACCGTGACGGCCAACAGCCCCATTGTAACAGCCAACGACACAGTCACGACCGCCAGCAGTACGAGTACGACGACAACCACCAACAACACAGCCCCGGCCACCAGCGGCACGAGCACGGCAACCAATGAGACGGCCACGACCGTCGGCGGCACGAGCACGGCAACCAACGACACAGTCACAACCGTCAACAGCACAACGACAACGACCAATAACACAACCGTGACGACCGGCAGCACGACCACAACGACCAACGGTACAACTGTGACTTCCAGCAGCACGACCACAACGGTTGGCATCACGACCGCGACGAGCAGCAGCACAACCGCGACAACCAGCTTGATCGCCAGCATGGACAGTGTCATCGGCCTCGATTTCAAAAACGAAATGCCGGTCGTCATCACCAAGACCGTCGCCGCCACCGTTACCAAGGCCGTGGCTGCCTACATGGCCAACGAAGCCGTGCGGCAGGCCGGCGGAGACATTGCCGGATTGTTCGCCCAAATCGGCACGGCTGTTTATCAGGCCGCCGTCAACATCGCCGACGAACGCACCTGGACGACGCTGCCGAAGGAATTCCAGGTCTGCCGCTTTTCCACACCGCCCGACCGCAAAATTGTGCTGGAGACGCCCGATGGCACTCAAAAAATCCCGGTGACAATCGAGGACGGTACGATTAACATTGTTTACGTCAGGTCCATCACCGCCACCAGCCCGCTGCTGGTGACACAAATGAAATTGAAATGAAAACGCGAATTTTACTCCCGCTTGCCGGAGTGGCACTGCTCATCTTGTCCGGGTGCCGCACCTCGGTAAACACCATCGAAAACGCCCAGAAAGAAGGCCAGCGCCAGATGATCTCCGACTCGCGGGTCATCACCGACGGCAGCCTCGCCCGCAAGGTTTCCTTCGTGGGCGTCAATCAAACCATGACCCCCGGCGGGTTGCTCAAAATCCAGATCGAGCTTCTGAATCGCAAACACTCGCTCCAGCGTTTCAGCTACCAGTTCCAGTGGTTCGACGCCAGCGGCATGCAGCTCACCACCGTCGCCTCGCCGACAATTCCCGACCAGATTGAAGGTGGGGAAAGCAAATTCATCTCCAGCGTGGCGCCCACGCCAGCATGCAAGGATTTTCGAGTCAAGTTTATCGAAAACTAATCACCCTCAACCGAAATATCCCATGAAAAAAACAGCCCTTTTGTCCATCTTGGCCGCGGCCATCCCGTTTGTCGTCGGTGGTTGCGCCAGCGCGCACTACGTTGAAACCGGCGGACGCGAAAGCGTGGTTACCGTCGGCCAGATAAACATCCAGGATTACATCCAGGCCGCCAATGCCGCCACCAGCGACTTGCTGGCGTCCGGCGCACTCGACAAGGTGGCCACTCCGCCCGCCGTGCTCGCCATCAGCCGCATCGTCAACAACACCGGCCAGCAAATTGACACCGACCTGCTCACCAAGAAAATCCGCATCGCCCTGTTGAATAGCGGCAAGGCCCAGACCACGACCACCCTGGGCCTGGGCGGCACCGCCGAGGACCCGATGGCCAAGGGATTGCAGCAGGAAAATGAATTCGCCAACGACCAGAAGACCACCCGCAAACCGGATTTCACCCTTTCCGGGAAAATCATTCAGACGCTCGCCAGTTCCGGATCCACGCACCAGTCCACCTACAGCTTCCAGCTTTCGTTGACCGACGCCAAGACCGGCCTGGCCGTTTGGGAAGGTGAAAAGGAAATCACCAAGCAGGGCACCCGACCGTCCGTCGGCTTCTGATTCCGACTGGAGTTTATTTCAGCGCCGGTTTGGGACTCCCCAACCGGCGTTTTTATTTTGCCGGGCGCTGAAACTTATTTGTCCCGCCCACCGTCTTAGAAAATGGAAGCAGCCGTGGAAACGGTGTTAGCAACCGGTCGCAGCAGGTTTATTTTTGAATGTGGAAGTGCGGTTTATTGTCTGATGAAATGGATTTTTGAATTATGAAACTACATGTTTTGACTTTGAATTTGGCGTTGGTGGCTTCGGCGGTTGGGTTGACGGGATGCCAGAATCCCGACGGCACGCAAAACAACACGGGCTCGGGGGCATTGATTGGAGGCGCGATGGGAGCGATCACCGGCTCGGCCATCGGCGGTCGTCACTACGGCGGGCAGGACGCGTTGATTGGCGCGGCGGCGGGAGCGCTGGCCGGCGGCCTGATCGGCAATTCCATGGATCGCGAACAGGAGGCCCGGCTCAAGGCACAGGCGCCGCAGACTTATGTCAAAGTGGACCAGGGCCAGCCGTTGAGCATTGCGGATGTGAAGGCGCTCGCAAAAGCGGGCATCAGTGAAGACGTGATCATCAACCAGATTCAAAACTCGCGGACAGTTTACCATTTGAGCGCGGCGGACATCATTGACCTGCGCGATGCGGGTGTGACGGACAAAGTCGTCAATTACATGATCAACACACCGTCCACTGCGGGTGGCGCGGCCCCCGCCAGCACCGTGGTTGTCCAACAAGCTCCGCCACCACCACCGGTGGAAACGGTCGTGGTCGCCGCACCGGGACCGGGCTACGTCTGGATTGGCGGCGAATATGAATGGACCGGAATCTCCTGGGTGTGGATCGGAGGACACTGGGGCTATCCGCCCTACCCGCACGCCGTGTGGGTTGGCGGACGTGTCTGGCATGATCGCTATGGCTGGTACCACGACCGCGGACACTGGCGTTAATTCCCACGCACCAAAACGGCGCGCAGACAGATCCCCATTCTCCACCGCTCCTGCCGAAGATGTCAGTCCGCGCTGATTTTAGCGCCGGGCGGGGTTCAATGCAGAGGCACAAAAAGCAAGTTTTGCGCCGACTCACGTCGTCGGCTACAGCGTTTGTAAGGTGGCTGCAGTTTCAGACCTACCCCCGGCAAAAACGACTTAAACCCAATTGTCGGCATTACACTTGCTGGAGATGATAACAGGATTCGGGCGGTGGCCAACTCACTACGGCTCCCCTAACAAAAACGGGCCGTTTCTCCGACGCCACTGCCTGAATCCGATATTTGCCGTGCCTTCATCCGTCTTCGTTACACTACACCGCGACAAGTCGGAGGATTTTTGAAACCGGGAGGGTAAACGTTCTCGCAAACTGTGACTTCCTGACAAACAGGGATCGTCGGGAGCCTCGCCTGCCCACGCCCGCTGGACAGTTTTGTTCCAGATGCAATGTTCAGTCCGCAACCTGCTACGAGAGAAGACGTTTTTGAACGGACTGTTAGTTAAAGCCGGTCCTTGCGGTTCAATGCCGCCAGGGGTATCGGCGCCGCAACGCCGGTTCGAGAAGGTCCAGGGTGGTTTCTGATTCGGCATCGTTCCAGGTTTGATCCGGGGCATCGGTTGGAGACGCAAACGGATTTCCAGTCGCTGTCCTCATCCTGCTCCGCCAAGTGGACTGCCGGTAGATACCAAAGCCAACCAGACTCACAACGACAAGAACCGACAAACCCACCGCAATCCAGCCAAGTTCGGCGAGCGCCCGGTGAACGGCGGGGAAAAAAAGGCTGATGAGCATGACAAATCCCGCCAGTTGGGCGGTCCACCCAATCACATCGGCTTCCTGTTTTCGGTGTGCCATTTGATGTCAAATGCGCACATCTCATGCCATCATGGATGTTGGTATTATTTGCGGTTCAATGACTTATGTCAGGCATGATGGGGCATGGGGAAAAGCCGTGGCTTGGCATTATCACATTGTCGCATTTGCACCATATTCTTCCCCTGAATCGGTGAATCGGTGAAAAATCAATACGCCCGCAAAACATTCCGGGAAATCAAGGCGGTGGAGACAAAATGATGGGTGGTGGTCTTTGGGCAGCCTGACGAGCGTGTGGAAACTTGTTTACTTCGCCGTCCGACGAAATATATTGGCGTACTGTTGCCGACGTGGCGGAACTGGCAGACGCACCAGACTCAAAATCTGGTACTCGTGAGAGTGTGTGGGTTCGACCCCCTCCGTCGGCACCATTTTTCATCCCGGTTGTGTCTCTCTTCATTGGTCCAAGAGAGTTTTTCAGACCATTTCCTGCCGATTTGAAGAAATCAACCCATCTGAGGCGTGGAATTTCCGCAAGCCGGTCTTCCGGTTCAACGCGATTTTCTGGCGGTGGTAATCGCCACAACCAGCCACAGGGCGAGGAACCCGGCGAGTGACCACCCGACCCGGCCCGGCCAGTTGCCCGTACCTGCCTTCACCGCCGAAAGCTGGATGGTCATCGGCTTGTGGACGCCGGTCTGGAGCACTTGGGTGAAGGCGTAACGTAAACCGCGCGTGGGCAGGTTCACATGCAGCGGCTGCACCTTCGCCATCGCCACTTCCTGCGCGCGCTGCAGCTTGACCCATTGCTGTTCAGCCGCAGTATTGTCGTAAGGTGCCACTGCCGGTTGCTGGGCCACACCGGAAACTGACAACTGGTCGGCCAACCGTCCTGAATTGCGCTGCGCAAATTCGTTTTGCGCCATGATCAGATTGCTGGCCTGCGCTTGGTTCAGGTCTTTTTGAAGCTGCTTCACGTCGGTATCCCGGGATTTGTCCGTATAATAAGTGTTCGCGGCCCGGTTGTAATTGGCCATGGCTTCGCGCACGTTGCCTGACTGCAACAACTGTTGCGCCTTGCTGACGTCCTCCTTCGCCTGCTTTTGGGCGATGGCTTTGCTTTCGCTCTCCATCCGCGAGTATTCGGACAGGGTGAAACTCAACAGCGAAGGTTTGACCGTGGCCACCTCCCGCGACATCGTCCCGCCAAAATGGTCGTAGTCGTAATTGGGCGGCAGGAACAATTCCCAGCGCGCATTCTTCAAGGGCACGTCAAACCGGGGTGAGACGAGATCAACCTGCCCGCGCGTTTTCGGAAAGCCATTGGTGCTGACATAGGTCAGCGACACCGGCACGGTGGCGTCATCACCGGATTGTTCCAGCGGCAACAGCAGTTTCCCGCCATTTTGGCTGGGTCGCACCGGCTGGCCGGCCACAAACGCCGACCAGACCGTTGCTCCCGCCGGCAATTCCACTTCGAGGAACTGCCGTCCGTTGTTGCGCAAATCCAGCGACATCTCAGTCATGGTCTGGCCATCGTCGGCAACCACCGTCGTGAAACGCGCGCTGTCCACGAGCGCTTGCAACACCTCCGCTTCATCGAAGCGCCGGGCCTCGACGACGAGCGAGTAACCGGGGCGGAGATAGCGATACGACAGCACCGGGGTGTCTTCGGCCTGCCCGGCCCATTCCGGAAAATCACCCGCATCCAGACGGTTTAAATCCGCGGCCACGCGCTCGGCCACTTGCAGCGGCGGTTTCGCGACAATGGCCAGCAAACCCGTTTCGCGTTCCACCCCGGCGGCGGACACGCCGGCCAGCTCAATCCGGTTGGTCCCGGCCACGCGCGGTTCCTCCCACGTCACCGTCAGCGTGTAAAAGCCGCTGGTCTTGCCCTGCAATTCCACCCGCCACTCGTCGCCGTTCTGATCGCGACGGCGGATGTTGGGCCCGGATATATCCACGTTCTTGAACGCCGCGGGAATTTTCAGGTGCAGTTCCTTCACCGGGGCGTTGGCAATTTCATAACGCACCTGCGCCCGGCCGCTGATCAGCGTTTCCGAAATCGTGAAGGTGTCTGCCACCTCGGCGCGCAACCAGGCCTCGACCGTCTCCGTCGTCACGGAAAGCCGCCAATCCGGCGCGGCCTGCGGCCCGGTGGTGATGAATTTGTAGGCCAGCACGCCGGCCGCTCCGCGCAAGGCATTGTAGTCGGGCAGCGAAACCACCGGCACCTCCGCCAGTCCGTCGAACGCCTCGGTTTTCGCCGCGACGCCCGGGTCGGTGGAAACGGAAACGAAACCCGTCAGCTTCTCCGTATCCAGCGGCTGCACCCCCTCGACCGCCAGTGATTTCGGCAATTCCTTGAGACTTCGCGTCAGCTCAAGGCGCAGCGAATAGTTGCCGCCGGTCCGTTCCTTCAACGCCACCTCCAGCAATTGCGCAGTGCCTTCCATCCGTTCGGACCATTGCGAAACCCCGTCGCCGATGACCTGTTCGACGCGATAACCGCCCGGCAGGACCAGCCGGAGCGTGAACACGCCGGCGCGCTTGATGGTGTAATCCACCACGGCGGAAATATTCAGTTGATCCGAGCCAAGGCGGATATTGTTGCGGACCACCGCCTCGATTTGTGGCTGGATTGTTTCGGCGTGAACGTTCAAATCGAACTCCGGTTTCAGGAAACGGAACACGCTGGCCAGGCCATCGCCGGCCGTGGGTATGACGCGGGCAAATTCCTCCGCGTCCACGCGCTGCAAATCGGACACGGAGGCGACCGACAGGTTCAATTCCTCCGCGCCGCGCAACGCCACCAGCCCCGTTTCACGTTTCACCTCCAGCGCGCGCGGGATTTCCACCTTCACCGTCGCCGGCAGTACCTCCAGGATTTTTTCTGTTTCCACGGTCAGGCGATAGGCGGGGGAAACTCCCTTGAGCAGGTCCGCCACCAGCGTCTGCCCGCCGTTTTCATTCCGGATTTCCCACGTGCGAATCGCCTCGCCTTCAACGCGCAATAGACGCTGGTCCGCCGGCAACCGCACCCGCACCTGGCGCAATTCGCCCTGGGTAATTTGATAATCCAGCCCGGCGCGCACGTTCACCACGCCGCTGCCGAACGTCACCAGCGCCGCATTCTGGCAAAAGACCGTGGCGGCGGTCTCCGCGGCGCGTTTCATGCGCGGCGTCCATAGCAATTCCACGGAGCCGCTCGAACCGATGACGGCCTCGACGCGCGTCCGGTCCCTGACCGTGGCGCGTTTGAAGGAAATGGCCGTGGGGAAATCCACGTCCGCGTCCGGCTGGTCCAGTGTGAGCACAAACCGGCTGGACAACGCCGGCGGAATGCCGAATACCAGCCGGCGTTTGGTCACGTCGCCGCCGGGTTTGACCAGCAGCCGGATTTGAACGGTTGCCGCGCCGCGCCGCCCGAGCTGCACGGCCACGGCGTCGCCGTCGCGGACCAGGCTGGCCTCGCCGGATTTTACGGAGAATTGTTGCACGGCCACGTCCGCGCCGAACAACGAAATTTTCTGGTCCGGTTTTGCCGACGACAGTTGCAGCGTGGCGTCGAGTTGCGCCACCCGGTCGTTCACCGACCCGGCATAGCTGGCGGACAGGATGGAAACAGCATCAATGGCGGATGGTGGATGGCGGATTACAGATTCCGCAGCCCGCACATTTGCGAAACCCAGCGTCAACAGCAACACGATGGCAGCCACAATGGGTGGCGGCACGCTGCCGGACGGCGCCGTGGGCGCATCATCGTCCAACAACACGGCGCGGCGCGGCCAGTATTTCCAGACCAGCCACGCAACCGCCGCCAGCGCCACCAGCGGAAATCCAATAATGAGCACGTCGTGCAAGGCGCGCCAGGCAATCAACAGGCTGCACACCGACGCGAGGATCAGCACCAGCGCCAGCGTGAGAATGAAAGTGTTGGGCCGTTCGCGCCGCCATTGCCAGCCGAAGCTGAGCAAACCGAGAACAAACGCGCCCACCTGCCCGACCATCTGCAACATCTGGAAGGCGTGCAGCGACATGACTTTGGCGCTGATGGAAAGCGGTTCGCCGCCGTCGCGCACGTTCAGAACCTTGGTGAACAGGAATGAATTGCCGGTGTGCGGAATCTCGATGCGGATGGAACGAATGCCCGAAGCGGTCGGCACCGGAGCGGAAACCGGTTCTTCCGCCGCAGCGAGTGTCCCTCCTGCCGGCACGGGAGCGGGACTGGCGGGCGGGTGGAGATCGAAGCCGGGTTTGTCTCCGGCTGATCCGCTTAATCCGGCAATTGTGGCATTGTTTGCGACACCTCCCTTTGGCAACGCCATCTGGTCGTGGGCGACTTCCGACAACCGTCCTTCCACCATCGGAAATTGTTTCCCGGCCACGGCTTCGGCCTGTTTTCGCCGGTCCAATTCGTCCTGCGGAACCAGCTTGAGAAAACCGCGCTGCTGAATTTCCGCGAATTGCGTGCCGCTCAACTGCTGCACGCTGCCGTCCACATACAGCACGGAACAATGGTCATTGTTCACGGGCGAGAACGCGATCACCGAGTCCGGCTCCAAGGCCGCCTCCGAATAGCCGCCGCCCACATAGACAAACCGCTGCTGGCTTTCCGGGTCAATCGTGACCATGTCCGAACCGAGCTCATTTTTCATCTGCTCGAACGATGCCGGCAACCGGTCGCCATTGTCGCCGGAGAAAAGCCGCACCGCGATGCCGATTTGCTTGAGGTTGCTGATCGCGTTGATGCGTTGCGCCTTGCGCTTGGCGCTGGAAAGCGCCGGCAGCAACATTCCGCCCAGCACGGCCAGAATCATAAACACCACAAACACGGTGATGACCCCGTTCCAGCCGCGGCGCACGGCGGAAACCACCAGGGCAATCACCAGAAACGCCAGGATCCCCATCACAAAAAGGCCGGCGCCGGCTTCCCGCAGCACCGTGCCATAAAACGCGAGAAACCGTTGCCAGCCGTCAAGCAACCCGTAGGTCGTGCCTTGGGCCACGCTCATGCTGCCGTCAAAGCTGGACAGCCGTTTGGAAGCCGGCACATAAAGCTCCCACTCGGCATACGTGTTCGGCACGTCGGTCCGGGGCGCGGCCAGTTCCAGCCGGCCCGGCCAGCGGGAATTCAGCGCCCGGTTGGTCTGGGCATACACGATGTCCACGGCGAACGTCTGGTCGCGGTTGATGTTGCGCGGCAACGGCACCAACACCCAGTCGCCGTCGCGCTCCGGTTTGGCGGGCCGGTTGTTGACGTAGCAGCCCCATAAATCCGCGCCTTTGGGCAGCAGGAACTTTTGGGACTGCTTTTCGTTGTTCTTCACCATGAACGAAGCTTGGGTCAGCATCTCGCCCGCCTCGGTAAGGACGGAGGTGATTTCCGTCCGATCCGCCACCGCCTCGAGCACCGGCACCTCCCCGTGCCGCTGCACCTCCAGCGAGAGATCGTATTGGTCGCCGGTATATTGATAGGCCAGCAGGATGTTGCGCGTAATCAGGGCGCGGTCGGCTGCGGCCAGTTCCGCTTCGTCCACGCGATGCAACGAACCGCTGACCGGCTTCGGATTAAGTTTCAGGCTCGCGGCGGTGGTGATGGCAATCGAACCCGTCTCGCGCTCCACGTCGAGCGTGTGAATGCCGCCGACCGGCAACGTTGCGCTTTTCGGATCGAACTGATAGTCGTAGGTGATCACCAGCGTGTAACCGCCCCAGACCTTGTCCTGCAGGCCGATGGTCCAAACATCGCCGGACAGTTCCTTGCGCCGGATGTTCGGCCCGGTGAATTCGACATTCCGGCAGTAGGACGGCAACTTCACCTTGAATTCCTGCAAGCCTTGATTGATGAGCCCGTAACGAACCGTCGCGCTCCCGCCCGCCAGTCCGTCGCCGATCGTCACCAGGTTGAAAACGTCCGCCACCGCGCGCGCCGCCAGCCGTTCGCTAGCCAGCGTCAACTTCCAATCCGGTTGTTCAGCCATAAAAGCCAGCAATTCATCGGCATGATTTTGCAGCCGGTTGACGGGAATTTCACGGAGGCCGCCCAGTTCGGCGGTTTTCAAGCGGATGCCCGGTGCCGAGACGGCACCGATTTGCGTGGTTTCTTTCGCCGCGCCGGCGACGTGCAGGGGAGCCACCGTAATCCTGTCCGGAAACGATTTCAAAGCCTGTTCCAGTTGCACTTGCAAGGTGCGTGAACCGAGGACACGGCTCGCAAAGCTTATCGTCAGTTTGCCGGCGGTGACACTCCAGTCCTCCACCCCTTCGCCGTGCACGTCAGCCACGACCATTTCCGGTGGCGGGACAAGTTCAAGCGCGTAAATGCCGGTCTTCTCAATGTTCAGCGCCAGGTTGTGCGAAACCAGCAGGCGCGCTTCTTCCAGCCGCACTCCAACGCGGTCGGCGACATTGATGACCGGCTCGATGCGCCTGACTTTGAGGGCGAGACCAAAAGGACGCCCGTTGAAACGATACGCCGCGAGCTCGTTGCTGGCGGCATTGACCTGCCGCAAACCGCCGAGTGATTCCACTTCGACGAGCGTGTCCTCGGCGGCCAGCGTCAGCACGCCGGATTCGCGATCAATGTCGAGCGGTTGCGGTGGATTCAACTGCGCCGTTGCGGGCGTGGCTTCGAGGGTTTGCTCGGAAAAGACGGTGAGGTCGTATGCCTGTTCGACGGGTTTGATGAATTCAACGGTGAGAACCTGCCGGTCGCCGTCGGGTTTGATCTGCCAGTCGCGGATTTGTTCACCCGCCAGCCGCGTCAATGACTGGCCGGCCGGCAGCGCGAGCGCAAGGCCCGGGGCGTTGCCCTGGACGATTTCGTAATGGAATTTGGTGGTGTATTTGACGACGGTGGGCGTGATCTGCGCCGTCGCCAGGGTGTCCACGGTGAGCAACACCTTGCGCGCCACCTCGGCGACCTTCCCCTGCCAGCGCAAGGCCACGGTCTGGTCCGCGCCCAGAAACCCGCACACGCGCGAGACCCCGTTGGTCCGGACGGATTCGAGCAGCGTGCCGTTGAGCAGTTGAATTTCCACCCCCGCACTGGCGGCCTGCGCGGTCACCGACGCGATGGCGGCGGCGGGGCCGGTGAAGGAAATCTGGTTCCACGGCTCGGCACGCTGGATTTTGGCGACGAGGTCGAGTGTGAACCGGTACTGGCCGGGCCGGGCGGCGGTCAGGAGATAACGGTTGCCGTCGCGGGTGATTTGCAGGTCGGACGGCAATTTTACCGGCAACAACGCCACGTCGCCCTCAAACAATGTCATGGTCATCCCGCCCGTGCCGGACGCCTCGGCGTCAATGTTTACGGTGAAGCGCGCTTCGTCATCGGACAATTTCCCGTCGTAGCAGACTTCGTTGAGGGACAACCCGGCGGGCGGCGCCGCGACCGGGCCCGGCAAAACCGCCATCGCCGGAAACAGACAAACAAACAGGGTGAGGATGACTTTGTGGTTCATAACAATCTCCATCTTTGATGGTTGAGCATCGGTGGGAAGAGTTGGCTTCATGAAAAATCGTTTGGCATCGTCCGCGCCGCTGTCGGTGCCGGTTGCATACAAGGGCTTGGTGAGGGTATGGCGTGAGTGACTTCAGAAAGGAGGCGCGAATTCCGCGCAAAGTGCACGATTTTCACGCAGGCGGACACCATATTCATGGTTGTTGGACGGGGTATACGACAAAATACTCCCGCGGGGAACGGAAATAACAACACGCGATTTGTCATCGGCAACAACAATTTATGACCGGCCAATCCCGCGTGAGGCAACGCCTTTTACGCGGCGCCCTTTTCCATTGCCAAACCGCATTTCCGTCCTACGATGCCTGTCACGTGAGGCTGAAGACTTTTTACGTGACGGAAGAATCTTTATGGCAACAGGAAAAACTCAGAAACAGTCATCCGGCGGCTCCGCTCTTGGTTTCGAGGCTATAACCCGATGCAAGGTTGCGTTACCACCGGAAATTTTGGTCGCCAAGTTCAGCGAACTGATTCAACCGCTGATTGGCCGAATCATCGCGAACATTGACGAATCCCGCACCCTCGCCGCGTTGCGCGATGCGCTGCTGCCGAAGCTGCTGTCGGGCGAGTTGCGCGTGCTCGCCGCCGTAAAACTTGTGGAGGCCACGGCATGATAGATTCAATCCAAATCGCAGGCATCGCGACTTTCGACAGCGCTCCAGAAGTTCTGAGCGGTTTGTCAAATTTCAATTTCCTTTTCGGCTCCAATGGGACCGGCAAGACGACGATTACCAGAGTGATTGCTGACGAGGGAAAATTTCCAACCTGCAGCGTGACTTGGAAGGGTGGTACGAAGTTACAAGCGCTGGTTTATAACCGCGACTTCGTTACAAAGAATTTCAACCAATCTGCCGAGCTCAAGGGCATCTTCACGCTCGGAGAAAAGAACGTTGATACGCTTAACAAAATCGCCGTGGCAAAGGGTGAACTCGACAAGCTAACAACTAAAATCGAAACGTTGAATCTTGGCTTGCACGGCGAAGATGGAACTGGCGGCAAGAAGGGTGAGCTGGCGGCTCTCGATGTAGAGTTCAAAAACAGGTGTTGGGCGCAAAAGCAGAAATATGACGTGAAACTCTTCGGCGCCTTCGAAGGACCGTGAGGCAATTCATCAAGGATGGATCGAGAAAATGAGCACCAAAAACTTAAACCACTCACAGAAAGTCGCGTTGCGAATGCTTGCCGGGTTGCTGCCAAAGCTGCTATCGGGCGAGGTTAGAGTTCCGATAGAACCGGGCCAAACAGGGAGCATCAAATCATGAGCCTGAATCCGATGACATTACGCAGAGATAATGCAAGGGCCTTTCGGATATTTCGTGCCCGGATGAATGAGGGTTGCCACAGATTCCAGCGCGAAATCGGTTGGCAGGGCGGTTATTTAACTCACACGGTGAATTGGAATCCGCGGGAAAAAATATGGTCGGTGTTCGACCCGGAAGCAGCACAAGGACGTTATTGGTGTGCGTTTGGCACACAGGATCCGCGAGAACATCAGATGCTAGACATCGTGATGGAGTGCAATTCCCCTCTCAAAGGCGTCAATCGACGGTGCGCTGGCGCATTTCTGAAAGCAGGCCAGCAAGTATTTGTCGCACATAGCGGTAAGATTGGCGGAGGGCGCAAAGGCATCGGAAAGTCCTCTTTTGTCGAAAGCTACCCGCATGGCAACTGGCAGATCGTCGAATGGCCGGATGAGGTGTTGACCGAGATGGTCATTATCGGGCGGATCAACAGTAAACGTCTGCCTAAGCAGTTGGCCCACATCGTGAGAGAGGTCGAAAAATTCAAAAGCTCCGTCACATCTGGCGGGAAGCGCTCAAACCAGACTATACCCCGTTCCACTTTCTCCCCCGAATTTGCGGGACAAAGGCGCAGCTATCGAGTCGCCCGGGACATTGAGAGCAGTTGTGATCACGGCCTTGTAGTCAATCTGCTCAAACGGTGTTTGAAGCGGCGAGGGATCAAGATGCTGGCCAACGACCGCGCACGGGATTTATACATTTTGTCAAAGGGCCAGCGGATTCGCATCTTGTTCGAGGTGAAAACTGACCTTTCCACGAGCAGTATCTACCAAGGCATCGGCCAACTCATTTATCACGGGGCGAGTGCCGAGAAATCGCCTCACCGCATCCTGGTTTTACCGGGTGAGCCAACCGCTGAGACCCAGAAGGTGTTGGCTCAAATTGGAATCGAAGTTCTGCGATATAAATGGGAAGACGGAAACGCCGTCTTTCAAAACCTTGAGAATATCCGGGTGTGAGCACCAAATTCAACGGTTCCGCCGTCAAAGGCGCTGCGCTGCCTCAAAAAAGTTCGGGGCTGTCAGGCGAGTTGCGCGTGCCCGCCACAATATGCAAGCTGGAGGCTGGCGCATGAATCCACGTGTCACAGAACTTCAATGCATCATGCCGCTGGAAAACATTCCTTCGGTCCTGAAGCTTGGCATTCTGTCGAACGAGCGCGCGGCAAAACTGCAGCACCGCTCGGTGGCAATGGAGGAAGTGCAGGAAAAGCGGGATCAGACGCATGTGCCCGGCGGTTTGAAACTGCATCAATACGCGAATCTTTATTTTCACGCCCGCAACCCGATGCTGTATAAACGAAAGGTTGAAGTGGCGAGCCTATGCGTACTGCGCATTTCAGTCGAAGTGTGCAATGTTCCGGGGGTGGTGTTTGCAGATTGCAATGCCTCCAGCCCTTACGTGCGTTTTTTTGCTCCCTCGCAATGGGCGCTGCTGGATTTCGATTCGATCTATGCGATGGACTGGAACCGGCAGCACGCGAACGATCCGTATGCGTACCGGGTTCATAAAGCCAGGAAGTGTGCGGAAGTGCTCATTCCGCATTGTGTCGAACCAAAATATTTGACCGGGGCTTACGTTGTTGACCAGGCCACCGGTTCAAACCTGAAGTCGCTGGGATTTGATCTGCCCGTGACTATTGATTCGGCGATGTTTTTCCGTTAACTTGATTTTGCCATGTTCAAAGCTCTCATAGGCGACCTGTTTGCCACCCGAGCCCAGACGCGGGTGAACACGGTCAATTGCATCGGCATCATGGGCAAAGGCGTGGCGCAAGAGTTCAAGAAACGTTACCCGGCGATGTTCGAGGATTACGCCAGGCGTTGCGAGCGGAAACAGGTGCGTCTCGGCGAGCCGTATCCTTACCGCGATGCGTCGGGAATTCTTATCGTAAATTTTCCAACCAAAGATCATTGGCGGTCGCCGTCGCGTCTGGCGGACATCGAGCGAGGGCTGGATTATTTTGTGCAGCATCATGCGGAATGGGGTGTCAAGAGCGTGGCCTTCCCGCCGCTCGGGTGTGGCAATGGCGGGCTCAGTTGGGAGGAAGTCGGACCGTTGATGTATGGGAAACTGCGGCATTTGGACATCGAGGTCGAGGTTTATGCGCCGTACGGAACACCCAAGAGCCAATTGGAAGAAGATTTCCTTGGTGGTCCGTCTCAGATGGAACTGGAGGGCAGAGGCCGCAAGCACGAGAAGATGAATCCCGAATGGGTGGTCTTGATGGAGGTCCTCCGCGAATTGGAGAAGCAGCCTTATGCCAGTCCGGTGGGCCGGACGATTTTTCAAAAGATTTGTTACGTCGTCACTGAGATGGGAGTTCAGACCGGCTTCCAGTTTGGCAAGGGTAGCTACGGGCCGTTCGCCGACGAGGTGAAGCTGGCATTGCATGATTTCGCGAACAGGAACTGGCTGCATGAGGAGCGACTGGGGAAGATGATCGCATTGCGTGTCGGCCCGCAGTACGAGAAGGAGCGATTAAAATACGAGGAAATCTTGAAGCGGCATGAGCGAAAGATTTCCAAAACAGTGGATCTGTTCAGCCGCATCAAGAACACGGAACAGGCTGAGGAAGTGCTGACGGTGTTATTTGCAAGCCGCCAGTTGAAGCAGGCTAAACCGCAACACGAAGTCGCCGAACAGGATCTTTTCGAATACATCCTCAATTGGAAGAAAACATGGCAGACCGACGAGAAGAAACAGGCGGTGGCCAGTGCTATCCGAAATCTGGTCATGTTAGGCTGGATGCGATTGCAGTTCAGCGAATCCCTTCCTGATGCGGTGTAGCCGCCAATGCCATCATTCACCGAATCCATTGTTGAACTTCTGTGCGCGGAATGGGACGGGCAAGGATGAATCAGTATTGATTCATGCCCGGCGCCGGTTAAACATGGCGGTGATGATTCCGGGTGGGGAAAGTGAATTAATCGCGCGCTGCCGTCGCGGTGAGGCGGCGGCGTGGGACGAATTGTTCGACCGGAATTACGAGGCAACGGCGCGGTTTGTCTTCCAACTCGGACACGATCTGGCGCGCGAGGACGTGGAGGAAATCTGCCAGGAGGTTTTTCTTTCGGTCATCAAAAACCTCGGCTCGTTCCAGGGCGAAAGCCGGTTTCAGACCTGGCTCTTTCGCATCGCCGTCAACCGGGCGTGCGATTACCGCGAACACCGCGCGGCCGCCAAACGCGGCGGGGGAGCGACCCCGGTTTCCCTGGACGCCGGGGATGACGACCGCCCGCCGATTGACCCGCCGGCCCCCACGCCCGGTCCGGACGCCAGCCTGCTGGCCGCCGAACGGCTGGCGCTTGTCCGGCAGGCGGTGGACCGGTTGGAAGCGCCGTGCCGCGAAATCATTGAGTTGCGTTATTTTGGTGATTTGAGTTACGAGGAAATCGGCGGCACATTGAAATTGAACACGAAGACCGTCAGTTCGCGACTAAGCAAATGCCTCGACCGGCTGGAAATCATCGCCCGGACGCTTTTTGCGGAGGAATCGGACAACCCAATTCCGTCCAACACCTGACGACATGGCAGAAGAACGCGACATCGAGAAACAATTGCGCGGCTACGCTGAACAGCGGCGCCGGGAGGCGGGTGCGCCCTTTGAGCTGCACCTGGCCACGCGCCGGCTGTTGCAGGATGAGGTCCGGCGGACACATAAAAAACCGGCCGAAGCCGCTGAAAGGGCCTCCCTTTTCGCAAGCTGGTGGTTCCGGATTGCGGCGGGCGCTTGCGTGGTCGTCCTGGCGGCGGCCGTTTTTCTCCCGGCCTTGTCGAGGAGCAAATCCAGAAGCCTGCGGCTCGCACAGAATTTGGGACTGCGCGAAAAGGCGATCACCGGATCCGCCCAAAACCGACCGTCATCACCGCCCCCGGAAAGCGCTCCGGCGCCAGTTGTGTCGCCGCCGCCAAGCCGAGCCGACTCGGACAAGGACCGGCTGGTCACGACCCGGGGGATCATCCTGAACCAGGCTGTGGCAAAATCGTCAACCGTGAATGTCACAAATGCCATCACGCCCAACATGGCCGTCGGAGCTTCGACACTGGCATTTGCCTCGCATTCCGCACAGCAGATTTTTTTCTTCCGCAATACGAGCGTGCCCGCCGGCATCGGCCCAACCACCGGGAGCCGGGCCGGTGGCGAACTGGCCCAATCGGATTTAAAACAGTCATTGAATGACCAGATAAAAGTGGCCGCTGGAAAAAGTCCGCTGGCCATGTTTCAAATGGAACAAACCAGCAATCAGATTCGCATCACCGACAGTGACGGTTCGGTTTACAACGGCGATTTGACCGTCGCCAATACGGAAACGCCCGCAGCCCCGGCGGCGGGGGCGGCATCGGTGCCGCCAGCCATAACCGCCGGGGTGCCGGAAAAGCAGCCCGAACAATCTGTCCGTCGAAACGAAATGCTTTCCCTCAACAACGCGACCGTGCAACAAAACCAGAATTTCCGGTTCAATGCCACCGGCACCAACTTAAGTCTGAACCAAAGGGTCACCATCAGCGGTGAATTCATTGCCTCAACCAACCCGGCGACCTTGTGGGGAACCATGCCGAACGGCGGCGGCGGTGCTGGCGGAGCAAATTCTCAAGCAACAGCCAACGGCTCGCAGCAGTTGTCGAACGGACGTATCATCGGCAGGGTTGTTTTGGACAACGGCCGGGAAATCCCGCTTAACGCCACATCCGTGGCGCCCTGACCGCCAGCCAAGCCATTCACGTTTGCCGAAGTCCGTTCCGCCATCAGCAAGGCAACCGGGACGGATTCAATGTGATCTTTCAAGACCGGTTGCTTTGCCCGGTGTCTTTGCGCATCATTGCGCGTCGTCCGGCTTTTCCCCCGGACACCGAATGTCGTAATCGATGAAAAAAACACTCGGCAGAATCCAGACACCCGCCCACAATTGAAGAATATGAATGGTTTGCCCAATGGAATTTTGTTTGCCCACCAGCCGGGGGAACGCGCAATTTCTACGCCAACAAGCTTTAAAAACTGAAGCGTCAAAATCGGGCAAACTTCCATCTTAAACGCACATGGCCTTCAAACATTTTGCGAAACAGACGCAAGGCGTCGAATTGCTCCAGCGTTCGCTCGCCCGCGGGCGGCTCGGCCACGCCTACCTGTTCGCCGGGGATCAGCTCGAAGAGTTGGAATCGCTCGCCCGCACGCTGGCCAAAACGCTGAACTGCCAAAACCCCGTCAAAACCGGCGGCGTGACGACCGATTGCTGCGACGCGTGTTTGAGCTGCCGGGAAATTGACCACGACACCCATGCCGACGTGCATTGGGCGCGGCCTGAATCCAAATCGCGCATCGTCACCGTCGAGCAAACGCGCGAGTTGATGCGCGAAATCCAACTCAAACCCACCGGGGCCGAGTACAAGGTGGCGATCATCGCGGGGGCGGACCGGCTTAATGTTCAAGCCGCCAATGCTTTCTTGAAAACGCTCGAAGAACCGCCCGGCAGGTCGGTTCTGATTTTGCTTTCGACCGAACCGCAGCGGATTTTGGAAACCATCTTGTCGCGCTGTCTGCGCCTGAATTTTTTCGGCGAAGGCACCCGACCACTTGACCCGGCGCAAATGGAATGGCTCGCGCATTTTGACGCGCTGGCGGCCAATGAGCAAAAAAGTTTGCTGGGGCGCTACCGGCTGCTCGACGTACTGCTGCAAAGGCTTGGCGAAATCCGGGAGCGCGTGGATGAGACCCTGACCGCGCGCTCGCCATTGCAACAGCACGATGAAATCGAAAAAGACCTGCGCGAAAAGTGGGAGGACGAACTGGCGGCGGCCATCGAAGCGGAATATCGCCGCCAGCGGGCGGAGGCGCTTTTGCTCGTGCAATGGTGGTTGCGCGACGTGTGGCTGCGCACGCTCGCCGCCGGCGGAAGCCTGCTGAAGTTCCCTGAAATCTCCGGCGCGGAAGCCGTCGCCCGGCGCATCACACCACGACAGGCATTGGAAAATTTGCAAACCCTGGAGCAAACCCAGCGGTTGTTGCACACCAACGTGCAGGAAGCGCTGGCGCTGGAGGTAAGCCTGCTCAAACTTCGTTTTTAACCGGTTGCGAACGAAATCTCGCAATGAAGTCCGAAAAAAAAATCACCGGAACCGGGTTTTACGCGCTCGTATTCGGACTGTTTCTCGGTCTGGCAATTTTGAAGTTCGGCAATCCGGTCATCCTCGACCAAAAAATCACGCCGCCGGTTTCGCCTTCCGAATTTTGGGCGGACGCCTGGCCCCCACATTGGGGCAACTGGATTCTGTTGCCGCTGGCACTGACGGGCGCGGCGCTTGTGTTCACGAGCAGGCCGCGCTGGCCGGGAACGCGCTGGCTCTGGCTGCTGCCGTTGCTATGGTTCGGCTGGCAGCTTCTTTCAGCCACGCAAACAGTGGATGGCAATCTCACGGCCACGACGCTTTGTCAATTTGCCGGATGCCTCGCTTGCTATTTCATCGGCGCATTTATTTTCGGACGCGATCGCGCATGGCATTGGCTGCTCATCGGCGTGCTGATGATGTTCGCATTTTGCCTCGTCCGGGGAATCAACCAGCGGCTGTTCGAGTTCCCGCAAAGCCGGCAAATGTTGCTGGAAGGAGCGCGCACCGGCTGGACAAACCTTCCGCCGGAACTATTTATGGAGATGAAACGCGACCGGGTCATCATCACCACCAATGCCGTGGACGTGCCCAATCCAGCCACCCTAGCCAAGTTTGCCAAAGGGCGCGTCAATGGCACGCTGGTTTATCCCAACGCGTTGGCGGGTTTGATTCTGCTATTACTGCCGGTGTCGCTCGTTTTGGCGTTCAACAGCACAAAACGACTGCGACCACCCATTCGCGCGACGGTAATCACCCTGACCATTTTTCTGGGTGGCGCGGCATTTTTTTGGACCGGCTCGAAGTTGGGTTGGCTGATTGCGATGGCGATTGGTGGCGCATGCTTGTTGCGCTTGCATTGGCCTGCCCGGTTGAAATGGGCGGCGCTTATCGCGGTAATGGTGATTGGACTTGGAATTTTTGCCATACGATTCCACGGCTACCTTGCCGCCGGCGCAACCAGCGTCGGCGCGCGGTTTGATTACTGGCGCGCGGCGGTGGAAACCACAGTCAAGCATCCGTTGCTGGGCACGGGGCCGGGCACTTTTCAGCGGCCTTACGCCCAGATCAAATCGCCCACCGCCGAAATGGCCCGCTTGGCGCATAATGACTACCTCGAACAATTTTCGGATTCGGGCATTGTCGGCGGAACGCTCTACGGAGCGTGGATTGTGCTTTCGCTGTTGACGATCGGGCGGCGCGGCTGGCGCTCTGACGATCCGGCAAGCTTTGCCATTTTTCTGGGAGTATTTGCCTGGTTTATCCAGGGGTTTGGCGAGTTTAGCCTCTATGTTCCGGCACTGGCCTGGACGGCCTTCACTTTATTGGGCTGTCTGCACACAACAGCCGGAATTCAAATCGACAAGCATCCGATGACCGGTTATTCTTCCCACTGCACATGAAAATTCTCTTTCTCAACGGGCCGAATCTAAATCTGTTGGGACAACGCGAGCCTGAAGTCTATGGCCGCGTGACTTTGGCTGACATCGAGGCAAAAGTGCGTCAGCATGCCGCACAATTGAAGGTGGGGATTGAGTTCCGGCAATCCAATCTGGAAGGTGAGCTGGTTGACTGGATTCAACAGGCAAAGGAGAAGTTTGACGTGATTGTCATCAATGCCGCTGCTTACACCCATACCAGCATTGCGCTACGGGATGCGATCGCGGCGGTAGGAGTACCGACCATAGAGATTCACCTCTCAAACATTCATGCGAGGGAAAAATTCAGACACAAATCGCTGATTGCGCCGGTTTGCTGCGGCCAAATCACCGGCTTTGGCACAAAATCTTATATTTTGGCATTAGAAGCATCCATTGACGTTAAAGTTCGTAAAAAACGTCTTTAAAACTGTAATTTTAGGTAATTTTATCGTTTTTTATTTGAATTAAATTTTTATATTTTGCGACTTGACGATAATCATTCAAGTGTCTAGTATGCAATCCAGCTTAACCAAAAGCTGGCTGGTGGTGAATTTTTGACGCTTTTTTTGGTTATTTAGGGCTAATAACTTGGATTAGAGTTTACTTTAACGAAAACGTGCCGTGGATATTAAAGATATCAAAGCCATAATTGACCTGATGAAGAAAAACTCCATAACGGAGTTTGAACTGGAGCGTCAGGATTCAAAAATCAGGCTGAAACGCGGCTCGAATGGCGGCACACCTATTGTACAGTATGATGAACCGGTGGTGGCCGCTGGGGCTATTCCAGTTTTGCCGCCGGTCGCTGTTGCACCAGCAGTGCCAGTTGTGCCGCCAGTTCCAGCCACGACCGAAGTTGAGGTCAAATCACCGATGATCGGCACTTTTTACCGCGCGCCATCCCCAGAGGCCGCGAGCTACGTTGAAATTGGCACTGAAATTAGCCCTGAATCCGTTGTATGCATCATCGAAGCGATGAAAGTGATGAATGAAATCAAAGCTGAAGTCAAAGGCGTCATCACGCAGGTTCTGGTGGAAAACGCCAAACCGGTGGAATTCGGCCAGCCGTTGTTCAAAGTGCGGCCAGCCTGATTTCGGCGATGGAAACATTCGTTAATCCTGTTTGCTTTCACTGAAAGCCCATGTTTGAAAAAATTTTGGTCGCCAATCGCGGCGAGATAGCTGTTCGGATCATCCGCGCTTGCAAAGAATTGAACATCCGCACTGTAGCCGTTTATTCGGAGGCGGATGTCAATTCCATGCACGTGCAACTGGCCGATGAAGCCATTTGCATCGGCAAAGCGGCGGCGGCGGAAAGTTATTTGCGCATTGACCGCATTATCAGCGCAGCGGAGGTCACGGATGTGGACGCGATTCATCCCGGCTATGGTTTTCTTTCGGAGAATGCGCATTTCGCCGAGGTTTGCGAGAGTTGCAACATTCGTTTTATCGGCCCAAATCCGCGCACGATGCAGGCGCTGGCGGACAAAGCAGTCAGCCGGGCGCTGGCCAAGAAAGCTGGCGTAGCCATCCCGCCAGGATCAGAAGGCGTCGTTGAAAAAGAACCGGACGCCCTGGCCATCGCCAAACGCCTCGGTTATCCGGTGATGATTAAAGCCATCGCCGGCGGCGGCGGACGCGGGATGCGTGTGGCGCATAATGACATTTCGCTTGTGAAAGGTTATCACACGGCGCGAAACGAAGCGGAAAAGGCATTTGGCAATTCCGGGGTCTATATTGAGAAATACATCGAAAATCCGCATCATATCGAAATTCAAATTCTCGGTGACCAAAAGGGCCGCATTATTCACCTGGGCGAACGTGATTGTTCCGTTCAACGCCGCAACCAAAAACTTATCGAAGAAGCGCCGTCGCCATTGCTCGAGTATAAATTCCGCAAATTGCGCGATAGAATCGGCAAGGCTGCTGTGAAAATCGCCGAGGCTGCACACTATACCAACGCCGGCACTGTCGAATTCATCGTGGACAATCACGGCAATTTTTATTTCCTCGAAGTCAACAAGCGGATTCAAGTCGAGCACCCGGTTACTGAGGAAGTCACGGGCATTGATCTCGTGCGTTATCAAATCCTGCTGGCGATGGGCGAGCTGCTGCAACATTCGCAAAGCGACATTCAAATCAAAGGTCACGCCATCGAATGTCGCATTAATGCCGAAGACCCGTTTGATGAGTTCCGTCCCAGCCCGGGGCGGATTGAGATGTATTTTCAACCCGGCGGCCGCGGCGTGCGCGTGGACACACATGCTTACGCGGGTTACACGATTCCATCGATGTACGACTCAATGATAGGCAAGCTTGTTACCACGGGCAATGACCGGCGTGAGGCGATGGATCGCATGAACCGGGCGCTCGCCGAATATATGATTACCGGCATTAAAACCACAGTGTCCTTCCAACAGGCCATCCTGCAGGACCCGAATTTCCGGCGTGGCGTTTATTCGACCGGTTTCGTCGAACAATTGCTCGGTGGCGCCCGGCGCGAATTGATTGAGGAAAAGGCTTGATGGCGGGTTGGGTGCCGACAGCCTCCCCTGATGTTCCCAGAATTACATTTGACAGCCGCCGTCCGCCGTTTATCTTGAACCACTAAATACTATGGCTGACATTCCTTCGAACATACCCGGCGCGCCCACAGGCGCTGTGCCACCAGTAAAAAAAGAAACCGGCAAGGTCCAGCCCAAAAAAGAGACCGTCCGAATCAATTTGCCGCCGAAACCATCCACGGCGCCGACCATCAAACTGCCGACGCTGCCGCCCGGCGGTCCTACCGGCGCTCCCAGCGCGGTACCATTGTCACCCAGCGCGACAAGAACTCCATCGGCTGCTGCCGCTGCGCCACGAACCGCGGTTGCTGCCGCTGCCGCGCCCGTAGCTCAAACACGCTCCGCTCCGGTGGTTCAAAGAGCGGCGCCTGCCGCCGCTCCCACGATTGGCGCGCTCGACAATATTCTGGTCATTGCCGCGGTTGTGGCTGGGTTGTTTGCCGCCGGCACGGTGGTTTGGATGTTCCTGATCCTTAAAAATGCAATCGGTTGAAACCGGTTTTGACCGCATTGTTTCTCGTGCCTAAAACCATTCCATTTGACGTATGGCTTCTCCATTAATCGTCACGCTCACGCGGGACAATTTTGCGCAGCAGGTTTTGCAATCGCCGGTGCCCGTGCTCGTAGATTTCTGGGCCGAGTGGTGCGGCCCGTGCAAAATGATCGCGCCGCTCCTCGACGAACTGGCCGATGAATACGATGGCAAGGTGAAAATCGGCAAAGTGAACATTGACGAACATCAGTCGCTCGCCGCCGAGTACGGCATCCGCGCCATTCCCACGCTGCTGCTTTTTAACAAAGGCGAAATCGCCGAGCAAATGGTTGGCGCCAAGAGCCGGCGCGATTTCAAGGCCAGCCTGGACCGCGTCGCGGCCTGACCGCTGCCGGTCCCGCGAGTCGGGATTATGCCGCTCATCATCTCGCCCCGACAATTTGTCCAGCGGGCCGAGTTTTATCATCAACTCGGCCAGCTCATGTCCGCCGGCGTTCCCATCATTCGCGCGCTGGAGCAAATCGAACGCCGTCCGCCCGCCCCGGCCTACCACAAGCCGTTGCAACATCTGCTCAATGAAATCGCCAAAGGCGCAACGCTGGCCGGATCATTGCAACATCTCGACTGGCTGCCCGCGTTCGACCTGGCGTTGATTGGGGCCGGCGAACAGAGCGGGCGGCTCGACGCCTGTTTCCGCATGCTCGCCGATTACTACGATGACCGCGCCCGCGTCATCAAGCAGGTGATCGCCCAACTTATTTATCCCGTCGGATTGATTCATTTTGCCGCCTTCATTTTTTTAATCGTGCTTCCGTTCGCCGCGTCACAGTTCAACGCCAGCCTGCCCCTGCTGTTCGCCAAAGCCGCACTCATCCTCTCACCGCTTTATGGCGCCGTCGCCTTGATGATTTACGCCACGCAAAGCAAACACGGTGAAAACTGGCGTGCCCGGATCGAAGCTTTCCTGCGCCTGGTCCCCATCCTGGGCAAGGCCCGCCATTACCTGGCCCTGTCCCGGCTCGCCGCCGCCCTTGAAGCGCTCATCAGCGCCGGGGTCAACATCTTTGAAGCCTGGGACCTGGCCGCCACCGCCAGCGGCTCGCCCGCCTTGCGCCGGGCGGTTGCCGCTTGGAAATCGCGCGTGGTTGCCGGCCAAATGCCCTCCGAAGCCATCAGCCGCTGCCCGCTCTTTCCGGGAACCTTCGCCAACCTTTACGCCAGCGGCGAGGTCAGCGGCAAATTGGATGATTCGCTCCGCCAAATCAGCCGGATCTACAACGAGGACGGCACACGCAAGCTGAACGCCTTCGCCACTTGGATGCCGCGGCTCGTTTATATACTGGTCGCGCTGATGATCGCTTACAAAATCGTCCAGTTCTGGACTAGCATCTATGGTCCACACGGCGACCTTTCCAATATTCTGAAAGGATTTTAATTCCGCTTTGCGCGCCGGCCCCCTGCAAATTACTTTCGCCGCATGACATTGACCGAATTGCTCGCGAACGAGGAACTTCGCCAACGTGAGTTCCCTGTCGCTCGCGACAAAATTTTCCTCGCGCACGCCGGGGTTTGTCCGTTGCCGCATCGCGTGGCCGAAGCCGTTTCCGAATGCGCCAAACGCGGCACGCTGGGGGATCAGGAAGCCTTCGTCCTGCACCGCTTGGACGAAGCGCGCAAACTCGGGGCGCAATTGTTGCATTGCCAGCCGGAGGAAATCGCGCTGGTCGGGCCGACTTCGCTCGCGCTGAGTTTTGTCGCCGCCGGGCTGAGTTTTCGCAAGAGCGACAACATCCTCATTTATCACGACGATTACCCGTCGAACGTTTATCCGTGGATGGCGCTGGCCGAACGCGGCGTCGAAGTGCGCCTGTTGAACACCCGCGGCCTCGGCATCATCCGCCCGCAGGACGTGATGGGGCAGGTGGACGAAAACACCCGGCTCGTCGCGCTCGCCTCCTGCCACTTCATCAGCGGCTATCGCATTGATTTTCAGGCCATCGGCAAATTTTTGCGCGAACGCGGAATCTTGTTTTGTCTCGATGCGATTCAGACGCTCGGCGCGTTTCCGACGACGGTCGAGCACGTGGATTTTCTCGCCGCCGACGCGCACAAATGGCTGCTCGGCCCCTGCGGTGCCGGCCTGCTTTATGTCCGGCGCGGGTTGCAGGAAAAACTGAACCCGCCGGTTTACGGCTGGCATAACGTGCGCTGCCCGAATTTCGTCGCGCAGGAACAAATTGTTTTTCGCAACGACGCGACGAAATACGAAGCCGGCACGCACAATCTGCTCGGCCTGGTCGGTTTGATCGCCGCCATGGAACTCGTGCTGGAAATCGGCGTCAAAGACATTGCGGCCGAACTGCTGCGCAAACGCGCGTGGCTTGTGCCCGCGTTGCAGGCGAAAGGTTTTACGGTTTTGAATGCGGATGCGAAAATTGAAAACGCCAGCAGCATCATTTCATTCCACCAATCCGGCCAAGACCTCGCGGCGTTGCACAAAAAATTGACGGACGCCGGCGTCGTTATGTCGTTGCGCGCGGACCGCAAGGGACAAAACTACATCCGCCTCTCGCCGCATTTTTACAACACGGACGCGGAGTTGCAACGCGCGCTGGAATTGCTGTAGCCGCAGCGGGAAGCCATGGTTACGACTCATCCTGCCGGCTGTATCCGCGGATCGAGGCTTTCCACCACGGCGCGAGCGATTGACGCAGCCAGGCTTCATGATACAGCCAGACCATGGTGCGCTCGTCGGCCATGATTAAAAGCCGTTCGGCGGGCGTCAATTTGTCCGGCCCGGCAGTCAGCAATTTTTCGCCCAGCGCGCGGACTTCCGGGCTTCCGACACCCAGCGCGGCCAGTTGCTCGGCATAAACCGGATTGAGTTGTTTCTCGCGCAGCAATGAAACGTGAATGGCGTTGACGTAAGGATCGAGCACCGCCTCCGCCAGCCCCGCGTGGGGACGGCGCGGGGAAGGGTCTTCGGTCATTTCATGGACTTTCATGTTCGCACGGAGCGTGACCAGTTCCGGTGGCGGCGCGATTTCTTCCGGCGTGAGAAACAATCCCAGCTTTCGCGCCCGCGCGCCGAGGCTGCGCCGGCTCGTAAAGACGCTCAAGGGAATGGACAAAACCATTCCCGCCAGCACAGGCGTGAACCACCAGAACAGCGACGGTCCGAGCCACCACATGAATGCGCCCCAAACCAGCCCGAACAACGTGTGCCCCCAATGCCGCCGGATGGCATAGGTCCACGTCGTGCCACCGGCGGCGCGTTTTTGCGGCCACCAACCGACACTGACGCCCAGCAGGTTGGTGACGACGAACCGCGTGTGCCACAGCATCAGCAGCGGCGCGTGCAACGTGGAAAAAATTGTTTCGTAAAAGACGCCGATGGTTGCGCGCGTCAGACCGCCGAACGCCCGCCGTCGTTCCGAATCATACGAAAGGTCAATGAGCGCAAGCGCCTTGGGCAGCATGATGGCGACCATGCAGATGACGAAAATGAGCAGGGCGTGGGCGGTGCCGCTAAAGCTGCTCAGGTATCGCGTGAACGCCTGCACGGTGATGTCCGAAAGACCGGTGTGTTTGTGGAACCAGCAGATCCAGTTAAAAGTGAGCAGAAATGCCAGCCATAAAGGCCCGGCGAGATAGCCGCAAATACCCAGAATCAGGTGCAGCCGGCTCACCCCGCGCAGACCCCTGGCAAAGAGCACGAGGCCGTGTTGCAGATTGCCCTGACACCAGCGGCGTTCGCGCTGGGCGTTTTCGATCATGGCTTGCGGCGTTTCCTCGTAGCTGCCTTCAAGGTCGTAAGCGAACCAGACTTCCCAGTTTTCGCGCAACATCAGTGCCGCCTCGACAAAATCGTGGCTGAGAATCTGGCCTCCGAACGGCTTGCGGCCGGGCAGTTGCGGCAAATCACAAAACTGCATGAACGGCTCGGTGCGGATGATGGCGTTGTGCCCCCAATAATTTCCCAGATCGAGCGCCCAGTAATTCAATCCAGCTATGAACAGCGGCGCGTAAAGGCGGTTGGCAAATTGTTGGATGCGTCCAAACAGCGTTTCGGCGTTGACCACCGCTGGCACGGTTTGAATCAATCCGACGTCCGGATGCGTTTCCATCAATTTCACCAGGTCCACGAGCGTTTTGCCGCGCATGACACTGTCGGCGTCGCAGACCAGGAAATAGCGGTAGCGGCGGCCCCAGGCATTGAGAAAGTCGCGTACGTTCCCGCTTTTGCGGCTTTCGTTGTTCAACCGGCGGCGATAGTAAATGCGGCCCAGCGCATCAAGTTCATGGACCAAATCGTACCAGTACCGTTCCTCCTCGATCCATTTGTCCGGATTGGTGGAGTCGCTCAAGATGAAAAAGTCGAAGCGTTCAAGCTGGCCGGTTTTTTCCAGGGATTCATACGTCGCGCGCAAGCCTTCGCAGACGCGCACGACGTCCTCGTTGAAAACCGGAAAGACAATCGCCGTGCTGATGCCGTCGATGCTTTGGCCGCGATATTCCTTCAGCCGCGTGATGCAGCGGTCGTCGCCGAACATCCGCAACACAAAACCATACAGGCCGTGCATGCAACCGATGGCAATGAACAAAAACAAAATCACGAACAAAACCAGCAGCACGGTGCGCGACGCGGACCAGCCCTTCCGCCACAGCAAATCGGCAAAGAGCATTGAGACCAGACCAGTGAGCAGGAGCGCGCTTGAATAAAAGATGAACAGCCGCCAGCCATGACGCTCAATGCGTGGCGCGGCCATCACCCGCAATGGCGGTGACTGGCTTGAGGCCGGGGCAGATTGAGAAACGCCGGACATGGCTTAGTGCGTGAGGATGAAAATGGCCACCAGCAGCAACGCAAACAGCGTCCAGGCCAGGATCATTTTGAGATAGGGCAACTTGCCCAGATTCGTCAGGGTTGTAATCGGGCCAAGATCGAAGGGGCGCGGCGTCATTTTTGAGAGCTGAAAATCCGGCCCGGCGCGCAGATAGGTTTCGCGCATGGCGCTGATGAATTCCTCCGGCCACGGACCGGGCCGCAAAAATTGTTCCTGCCATCGGCCCGGCATGTCGGCGAGCAGCAGCGCGAGCCGCCCGCGCGTGGAGAGCATTTGGTCGGCGTTGGTCGGCGGTTCCTGCAATACCTCGACGAACCACTCAGTCACGATGCGATCCATTTCCTCGGCGGCAAGCTGGGTGGCGGAGCGTTCCGGCTCGGTAGGCGCGCGGTGCGCGGCGCGTTCGAGCACCCGGAGCACCAGTTGGCCGAGCAGGGCTTTGTTGCGGACGCGCAGGGCGTGGAAATAATTTTCCACCTTCTCATACGCCGCATTCCATTCTTCGAGCCGGCGTCCTGCCAGATGGCCGTAGGAATCAGTCAGTGCGCCAATGCCGTTCATGGCAGACTCCATTGGTAGGTCCAGGTTTCGCTCAAAATGTTGGTTCCCTTTCGCAACGTGCAGCGCAGGTCCACCGGGTCGGTGTTGCCGGAGTTGGGCTGCATTTTCAAAATGACGCGCCAGGCGTTCAATTCGGGAATGTGAAAGATTTGATTGTCCACAATCGCCGCGTTGGTGCTGCAATTGGCGATGGCCTGCGGCGGATCGCCTTCAGAAATTGCGTCAAGCCCGGGACCGGCAAAATCAATTACCATCTGCCGGCAATTCACGCAGTTCGGGCCCAGGCCGATGCGCGTGGACACAACCTTGTTGTTGTCGGACAGTTTCATGTCCGTTTCGCGCGTCCAGGAAAGTGTGTAGCCAAAGCGAAATGGTTTCAGCGGCGCGGGTTTGTTTCTCGGATCCCAAAACGCGACGATGTTGTCAAAACCCTCGTAGTTCGCGCTCAATTGCACGAGATGCAGGTCGCCGTCGCCCCAGTTCCCATGCGGTTCGATCCACACGGTGGGCACCAGTTGGTAGAAGTTGAAGCTGTCCTGATATGCCGCAAAGGTGCGCTCGCGCTGGAGCAGGCCGAAGCCACGGATGTTCGGCGCGAAAAAAACCTGGTGGCGCATGACGGCGGGATTGTCGAGCGGATGCCAGAGCACTTCGCCACCATCCATGCGGGCGAGCAGGCCGTCGGTGTCATGAACTTCGGGGCGGTAATCATCGAACTTGCGCTCGGAATTTTTGCCGAACCAAAACATGCTCGTCAGGGGCGCCAGGCCGATGGTTCTGATGGGCCGCCGGTTTGCATCCACGGCTTGGACCATGTTCGTCTCGCGGAAATACAGCACCGCCTCCACGTCAACCACGGTGGTCTCACCGGGACGGATGAGCAGTTGATACGCCCCCACGCAACTGACGCTGTCGAGCATGGCAAACAGGGTCAGTCCCCGGGCGTCCGGTTGCGGCTTGCCCAGCCACCAGTCGGTAAAAATGGGAAATTCCTCCGGCCGGTCCGGTTCGCCGCAGTCCAGCGCCAGTCCGCGAGCGGAGAGACCGTAACGCTGCCCCTTGCCGAGCAGCCGGAAATAACTCGCACCGAGAAACGCGCCGATTTCATCCCACTTGTTCGAGTCATTCAATTGATTCAACAGGCGGAACCCGGCGTAACCCGTATCCGCGGGAATCTCGTTTTGAATGTGCAACGCGCGATAATTGAAAAAGTCCTGCACAAACCGGATGGGCTGCACATGGGTGGCCGTGAATTCATAGACGTGAACCGGTTCCTGGTAGAGGTAGCCCGGATGGAAAAACTCCACGCGAAACGGCAGGCCATCCACCGCCCACAATGCCTTATCATGCCGGAATTCAATCTCACGATACTTGTCATAGTTGAGATTTTCCTGCCGCAACACCTTCGGCACATCGGCGCGTGGCGAGTGGAAAGGCTGGCGCGCCCGTTCGAGCGCGCGCTGCGCCACATAATCCAAATTGACCTGGGCTGATTCCGCACCGATCAAAATTTTTCCGGCCAGCACCAGTCCGATTGTTAAAACCGAGCAACTAAATCGCCTCATTTGACTTAAGGAGAACCGAAGTGGGCCCAATTTGCAAGTTCAGCCAGCAACTGCTTGGATGACAAGGAATTATGCCACTAAAAAACCGTTCAATCCAGCGTCTGCCGGTAACGTTTGATGCCGATGGCCAGCATCACGACCAAAAACAGCGCAATCGGCCAAAGGTCAGGCGCGATTTCGACGAAACCGTTTCCCTTCAGCAGAATCCCGCGCACGACCCGCAGAAAATGCGTCAGCGGCAGAATTTCGCCGATGTCCTGCGCCCAACCCGGCATTCCTCGAAACGGAAACATGTAGCCGGACAACAGCAAAGACGGCAGGAAAAAGAAAAACGCCATCTGCACCGCCTGAAGCTGATTTTTGGCGATGGTCGAAAACGTGATGCCGACCGCGAGATTCGCCACAATGAACAGAAACGTCAGCGCCAGCAGCAACGGCACGCTGCCCACAAACGGCACGTCGAACAGAAACTTCGACGCCAGCAAAATCAGGAAAACCTGGATATAACCAACCGTGATGTAAGGCACAATCTTGCCGATCATCACCTCACCGGGGCGCGCCGGTGTTGAAAGCAGGTTTTCCATCGTGCCGCGCTCGCGCTCACGCGTGATGGCCAGTGCGGTGATGATGATCATCGTCATCGTGAGCATCACGCCCATGAGGCCGGGCACGATGTTATACTGCGTGATGTTTTCCGGATTGTAGTGCTGATGCACCACCAGATTGATGGGCGGTGGCGTTCCCCGCAATTTCGCCAGCGGCCCGGTGAGATCGCGATCCAGCACGGTCGTCGTCAGCAGATTGATTGCGGCGATGGCATAACCGACCGCCGCAGGATCGGTCGCGTCGGCTTCCAGCAGCAAATCCGGGCGTTCGCCGCGCAGGAGTTTGCGCGAAAAATCCACCGGGATGTCCACCGTAAATTGAACTGTGCCTTGCGCGAGCAGCCTTTGTATTTCCGCCTCGTTCCTGGCCTCACGGACAATGTCAAAATAACTGCTGTTGCGCAAACCCCACACAATCGTCCGCGAGAAAATGCTGTTGTCTGCCGAATAAACGGCCGTGGGCAGATGCTTCGGATCGGAATTGATGGCGTAGCCGAAAAGGATGAGCTGGAGTATCGGAATGCCGATCATCATGGCGAACGTGACGCGATCGCGGCGCATCTGGATGAATTCCTTGCCGACAATCGTCCAGAACCGCCGCCAGTTGAATTCGTGCAGTTTCACGGCGGCGCCTCCGCCGGTGAAATTCCTAATGACGAAATCCGAATGACTAAAGAATGACGAAGCCCGAATGACGAATGGCAAACCGGCCGCCAAAATTCCATTCGACATTCGTCCTTCGTCATTGGGAATTCTTTCGTCATTCGGATTTAGGGATTGGTCATTTCAGGAAAAGTTGTCTTTCGCAGTTTCCATCAAACTGACGAACACGTCCTCCAGTCCGGATTCGATTTGTCGCCAGCGATATGCGCCGGTCATCCACGGACCCACACTTGCGCGCAATCGGGCCGCATCCCGACCGCTCACGTGCAAGGTTGCGCCAAACGCCACAACCTGTTCGATCCCGGGTTGGCCGCGGATTTTTTCCGCCAGTGCCGGCAAATCCGGCCCGGCAACCTCCCAGGTTGTCAGCCCGGCGGCCTTCACGACCTCCTCAACGTTGCCGCGCGTGAGCAGGTTGCCGTAGGCGATGTAGGCCAGCCGATGGCAACGCTCGGCTTCGTCCATGTAATGCGTCGTGATGAGCACGGTCAATCCGCCGGCGGCAAGCTGGTGAATTTCCTCCCAAAAATCGCGGCGCGCCTTCGGGTCAACACCCGCCGTCGGCTCGTCGAGCAGCAGCAATTGCGGCTCGTGAATCAGGCAGGCGGACAACGCCAGCCGCTGTTTCCAGCCGCCGGAAAGCGTGCCGGCGAGCTGCCGGCGGCGGGCGGTCATGCCGAGCCGTTTGAGACTTTTTTCCACTGCAGCCTTGCGTTCCGGCACGCCGTAAATGCGCGCGATGAAATTCAGGTTCTCCTCGATGGTCAGGTCTTCGTAAAAACTGAACCGCTGCGTCATGTAGCCGATGTGCTTCTTGATCTCGCCGGATTCACTGAGGATGTCGAAGCCCAGGCAACGCCCGCTGCCGCCGTCGGGCCGGAGCAGGCCACACAACATCCGCAGGAACGTCGTTTTACCGCTGCCGTTGGGGCCGAGAAAACCGTAGATCTCCCCGCGCCGCACCTGCATGGGAATGTTGTTCACGACCGTGCGGTGGCCGAACCGCTTCGTGATGCCCTGAACGTCAATCACGAAATCGCTCGCGCTCATAACTCACGGATTCACCCGCACATCCACCGGCTGGCCGGGACGAAGGTCGGCCGCATCCGCCGGAGAAAATTTCGCCTCGATCATAAAAACCAATTTGGTCCGGTTCTCCCGGCTGTAAATCACCGGTGGCGTGAACTCGGCTTTGGTGGAAATGTAATTGACCGTGGCCGAATAAGCGTGCTGGCCGCCGTCAAATGTCACGCTGATCGTTTGACCGGGCTTGATTCGCGGCAACACCGCCTGCGGCACGAAGAAACGTACTTTCACATTGCCTGGCGGCAACAGCTCGACGACCGGATTGCCCGCGGCCACCCATTCGCCTTGCCGATACAACGTGTCATGCACAAACGCGTTCGCCGGCGCAAATTGTTGCTTTTGATCGAACGACCAGCGCGCTTTGTCCAGCGCGGCAGTTTGTGATTCCACCTGGGCCTGGTCGGCGTCGCGCTGCGCACGGGTCTGGTCGAGTTCTTCGGCGGAAATCACCCCCTGATCGTTGCGCAATTGTTGGCGGCGGGCGAATTCGGCCTCGGAAAGCGCGAGGTTGGCTTTCGCCTGCGCGAGATTTTTTTCCGCCTGTTGGACAGCCGCGGCTTCCGACCCGCGTTCCAACTCAAACAACATCTGCCCGGCTTTGACCTCGTCGCCGCGCGCAACGGCCAAATTTGTCAGCGCGCCACCCAGCGGTGACGCCACATAAACGTATTCGCCCTCAATGTAGCCTTGGAACACATTTGACGAATTTGAAGAACAACCAGCGATAAAAATCGCGGCCAGCGCAAAACTGAAAATCAAAATGGTGTTACATCGCCGCCACATCGGGCAAAGGAAAACCCATGCAACAAAAATTTGCAAGTTTGCACCGAATTGCCCAACTGATAGATTCATGGCCGTATGAAAAAATTGTTTTTCTGCATTGGGGTGTTCATTTGTTTTGTCGGGAACATAACAGCGCAAAACACAAATACCAGCTTGCCTGCCTGGATCACTCGTCCGCTGTCGCTGACCGACTGCCTCAACATCGCGCTTCAACAAAACGCCACGATTCTCAAGGCCGGGAACGATCTTGAGGCGTCGCAGGGGGTGGTTGTGCAAACTCGCGCCGTCGCCCTGCCCCGGGTTCAAGCCACCGGCCAATACAAGGATACCGATCCTCACGCGATTGAAAATCTTCCTTTTCCGGGAGAAACCGTGACGCTGCCGCATCAAAACTGGAATTCAGGCGTTCAAATCATTCAATCCATTTATGAGGGCGGGAAAATGGTCGCGGCGTTGCGCACGGCCAGCGTCACCAAGCAGCAGGCCCTGGCGCAATATCAGACCGTGATTGCGGACACGTTGCTTGGGGCGCGAGTGGCGTACTACGACGTGCTGCTGGCCGCCCAGCAAATCACCGTGCATGAAGCCTCGGTCAACCTGCTCCAAAAGGAACTCGAAGACCAGCAACGCCGCTACGATGCCGGCACCGTGCCGCATTTCAACGTGTTGCGCGCCGAAGTCGCCGTTGCCAATGAGCGTCCGGCCCTGATTCAGGCGCGAAACAATTATCGCATCGCCAAAAATAATTTGTCGAATCTGCTGGGTTACAATCTGCCGCGTGAAATCTGGGAGGACATTCCGTTGAACCTGACGGATACGCTCGACGCCGCACCGTATCAGGTGGATTTGCCGGCGGCGATTCAGCAGGCATTGGCCCGCCGCACGGAACTTGTCGCCGCGCGCAAAACGGCGGAGTTGCAACGCTTGAATGTCGTGAACGCCAAAGCCGGCTACAAACCGACGGTTCAGGTCTTCGCGGGTTATGGCTGGTATAATGCGCAATATACGCAGCCGGTCGAACTCGACCACGATATTCGCGGCTGGAACGCCGGCGGACAGTTGAGCTGGGACATTTTTGACGGAATGCTCACGCACGGCAAAGTTGTCCAAGCCAGGGCGCTGTACGAAAAATCCAGGACGGACGTGGACGACAAGGGACGCCAAATTGAGCTTGAAGTTCGCACGGCCTATTCCGATTTCATCGAGGCGCGGGAAGTTCTGGAGTCACAGCAAAAAGTGCAGGAGCAGGCCGACGAAGCCCTACGCGAGGCACGCGCCCGCGCCGAGGCCGGCACCAGCACGCAACTCGACGTACTCGACGCCGAGACTTCGCTGACGCAGGCGCGCACGACGCAAATCCAGGCATTGCATGATTACGCCGTCGCCCGCGCCCGGCTCGAACGCGCCATCGGCGGGGACATGATTCAGAAGTCCGCGCCGCCAAAACCATGATTTGCCATTGACGAAACCGGTGGCTCTGAGATTTTGTCGGGCCATGGCAAAAATTCAACGGGCGCTGATTTCGGTTTCGGACAAAACGGGCTTGATTCCGTTCGCACAAATTCTGGCAACAGCCGGGATTGAAATTATTTCCACGGGCGGCACCGCCAAGACGCTGCGCGAGGCCGGGATTACGGTGAAAGACGTCAGCGAACACACTGGCTTTCCCGAAATGCTCGATGGCCGCGTCAAAACGCTCCATCCGAAAGTCCATGGCGGTCTGCTGTTCATTCGCGGTAACAAAGCCCACGAGGCGGCGGTCAAGGCGCACGACATTGACCAGATTGACCTCGTCGTGGTGAATCTTTATCCGTTCGAGCAAACGGTGGCCAAGCCGGACGTGAGCCTGCATGATGCGATTGAAAACATTGACATCGGTGGACCTTCGATGCTGCGCAGCGCGGCAAAAAATCACGACAGTGTGACGGTGGTCGTGGATCCATTTGATTATGCGGAGGTGGCGAAGCAAATTTCCGCAACCGGCGACACGACGCTGGAACTGCGCCGCAAACTCGCGGCGAAAGTTTTTGCCCGAACCGCCGCCTATGACGGCGCTATTGCTGCGCATCTGCAAAAAGAATTCAATACAACGGAGGCTTCCGGCCTGCCATCTTTACTCAATATTTTCGCGCCGCTGGCGCAGCCGCTGCGTTATGGTGAAAATCCGCATCAAGTGGCGGCGCTTTACGGGGGTTTCAATGAATTTTTCCAGCAACTGCACGGCAAGGAGCTTTCCTACAACAACATTCTGGATTTGACGGCGGCGGTGAATTTAATTTCGGAATTTTCGGACGACCCGCCGACGTTGGCGATTTTGAAGCACACCAATCCGTGCGGAGTCGGCCAGGGCGCCAATTTGCGTAAGGCGTGGGACAAGGCGTTGGCGACGGACAAACAGGCGCCGTTCGGCGGCATCATCACTGTAAACCGTCCGCTCGACGGCGCGGGCGCGGAAGCCATCGCGGAAATTTTCAGCGAGGTCATCGTGGCACCGGATTTTTCAGCGGAAGCGCTGGCGATTTTGAAAAAGAAGAAAAATCTGCGGCTGCTCAAAGTCTTGAAATCACCGCTCGCCGCACGATCGCTGGACGTGCGAAGTGTTGGGGCGAATTCGTTTTTGTTGCAGGAGCGCGATTTGAAAACAGCGGCGCGCGCGGATTTGAAAATCGTCACCCGCCGGCAGCCGACGGACAATGAATTGTGCGCAATGCTTTTTGGCTGGCGGGTGGTGAAGCACGTGAAGTCAAACGCGATTGTTTATGCGGCGGCGGACCGGACGCTGGGCATTGGCGCCGGACAAATGAGCCGTGTGGACGCCAGCCGGATTGCGGTCTGGAAGGCGGGCGAGGCAAAGCTTTCGCTGAAAGGCAGCGTGGTTTGCAGCGACGCGTTTTTTCCGTTCCCAGACGGGTTGATTGCGGCGGCGGAGGCGGGCGCGACGGCGGCGATTCAACCGGGCGGTTCGGTGCGCGACGCAGAAGTAATCACGGCGGCGGACGGACGAAATATGGCCATGGCATTCACCGGCGCGCGGCATTTCCGGCATTAACGGATGAGCCAGTAAATCAATGCAAATTGAGCGCCAGTGACAGCTGCCAGCAACACCCAGACAAATGCTTCACGCAGGTGCAGGCTGCGCTGGCGGGCGGCGGCAAGCCAGAACTGGAGTTTGGCGGAACCGAGGGTGATGATGTCTCCGTTCCGAAGAATCGCGACCTGAACGGGTTCGCCGTTGACGGTAGTCAGGGCGTTTGGCGCGGTTGCGAGCGTGAAACCTTTCTGCCGGTTGAATTCCAGTGTGAGGTGCTGATCCCAAATGCCGTCATCGTCGAGTTGCAGTTCGTTCCCCGCCGCACGTCCGATGCGGAAAGGAAAATGGCGGGCTGCCGATTGAGCGCCCGCCTTTCTTCCCGAAAGGATGTTGAGTTGAATCATCACCAAAATCGCCTTGGCACCTGGATTTGGTCGTTGGGATAAACGGACGGATCTTCGGCCTTGCCGGCCTGAATTTTGTCGCAATTCACTTTTATGCGCTGTCCGTTGGCGCGGGTGAGCTGGACTTTTTTGTGATTGGCAAAGTCAGTGAAATCGCCTGCGGTCGTAATGGCCTTGGTGACGGTCATTTGGCCGGCGTAGAGCTGGCGCCCGGGTTGTTTGACTTCACCGGTGACGTAGTAGACGCGATCTCCGGTATTCACGGTGACCGTGAGATGGCGGTAAAGTTTCGGCACATAGAGGTTATATATTTCGTTCTGAAGTTCACCCGCAGTTTTACCTGCCGCTGCAACGTGCCCGATATCGGGCATGGTGATTGTGCCGTCTTCCTTGATGGGTTCCTGGTGGGGATCAATCGGTGTTGGCAGGCCGGTCAAGGTCACGATGACGGTGTCACCGACGTGAAAACGGGCGACTTCCGCTACAGTATAGCCGGTAGCCGGCGAGCCGGTCATTACCGGCGGAGTGGGGGTGTCGGAAAAGATGGGATCCATCGACGACGAGTAACATCCAGTGAAAATGACACCGGTGAACAGCAGGCCACAGGCAAAGAATCCCAAACTTGACGCTTTCCAAAATAATTTCATTGTCTCTAATCCTCGCGAAACTGGCCGCACAATCAATACTTTTGTTTAATCCCGATCGTGTCAGTGTCGTCGGAATCTTTTCCCTTGGCGGGAGTTTCCTGGGCATCTTCGTTGCGCGTGTAGTAATAATTGCCGTGGTAATAGCCGGTGTAATAGTAATAGCTTTCGTCCTGTGACATGTTGATGTTGTTGAGGAGGATGCCGATGAGGTTGCCACCGACCTTTTCGATCAATTGCTTGGCGCGGATGCTCATGGGCTGTGGATAGCGGCGGTATTGAATAACCTGAATGACCATGTCCACTTCACTGGCCAGGACTGAGGCGTCGCTCACACCCAGAATGGGCGGCGAATCGAAGAAGATGAAATCGTATCGCTGCTTCAATTCGGCGACCATTTCCTTCATCTGCGCCGAACCAAGAATGCTCATCGAAGTGCTCGGCAGTTTGCCGCTGGCCATGAAGTCAAGCATCGGCACGCTGGTGGTCTGGATGACTTCTTCGAGTTTGTTTTGTTTCAACAGATAATTGGTCAGGCCGATGTTGTTGCTGACGTGCAATTGTTTATGCAGTGTTGGACGGCGCAGGTCGGAATCCACGACCAAGACGCGCTGGGCGGCTTGAGCAAACACCGTGGCCAGGTTCACGACGGTGATGGATTTGCCTTCGCCGGCCCCGGCGCTGACGACGACAATGGTGTTGAGCTTTTCGTCCTTGCGTGAGAACAGGATGTTGGTGCGCAGCACGCGGTAGGCCTCGGCGTGCGGGCTTTCGAGACCTTCGTCCACCAAGTAGCCGACGTTTTGCGGGATAACGCCAAGCACCGGCGATTGGAACGCACGCTCCACCTCGTCAATCGTCTTGACGCTGGTGTCCAGATATTCAATGAAGAAGGCCAAACCGACCCCCATGATCAAGCCGATGACAACCCCGAGAACGATGTTCAATGTCTTGTTTGGTTTGACGGGGCTGTCTCCGGGCTCGGCCGGGCCGGTAATTTCCACAATTGAAGTTTTGGGAATTTCAAGGTCGAGCTTTTCCGATTCGATTTTGGCGGCCAGCAGCCGGTGAAATTCGATCATGTTTCCCAGCTGGCGTTTTTCCAACCAGTAGGGCTGGCCTTTGGTGAAATCCGTTTGATCTTTTTCTTTGGCTGTCTCAACGCTGGCGGTGAGTGCGTCGAGCGCGGCTTTCTCTGACTGGACCTGATTTTCCAAACTGGCCATGATGCCGGCGACCCGGGCGTCAATCTGACGATTCAACTCGTCAATCAGGGATTGGACACGGGCGATATGTAGATCCGCCGGTGAATAGTCGTTTGTCAAAGTGACGAATGTCTGTTGAGACTCATGCAGTTTGTTCAACAAATCGGACAAGGCTAAATCCGGGACCAACGTGGGCAAAACGTCTCTCAGCTTGTCCGAGTTTAGGGCCTGAAGTTGGGTCAGTTGTTTCTCCAGTTTCATGTAGCGCGTCTCGCCTTCGAGACGCATGGCGTTGTAGTTGCGCAATTGCTCCTGCGAGAGCGTAGCCGTGGGGGTCATGGAGTTGGGGTCACTGTCATTGACGCTCAATTCCTTGCGCAAGTTGTCCACGTTGGTTTGAACGGCCTGGATTTGCTCTGCTTCCGACTGGAACTGATCTTCCAAAACCTTGATACCATTCCGGGTGAGTTGCCTGCGCAGATCGAGGCGGTAATTGCGGTAGGCTTCGGCAATGGCATTGGCGAGGCGCGCAGCGTCGTTTTTGTCCTCGCTATAGACGGTGATGCCAATGAGCTTGGTGTTGCGCACGGGCATCAGGCTCATTCGTCGCTTGAGAAACTCCATGGTCTCGGGAGTTTTGAGCGTTTCGCCGCCAAAATATTTTTTGCCCCACTCGACGTTCAGGTTCAGAGCTTCGATGACTTTTCCCAAAACAACACGATCCTGGATGATTTCAAATTCGGTCTGAATGAAATAGGGGTCGTAAGACGCGTAGGGCGCCTCGCCGCCAACACCTCGAATATCTGAAATGATGTCGGGTTCGATTCTGATTCGGGCCGTGCTGGCGTAGGATTCGGGCAAAAGAAACGTTACCGCTGTGGCGACAATGGCAGTAATCAGAAAAACAGTGATGATGATGGCCTTGCGAATGCGGATAATGCGCCAATAATCCAGGAAGTGCAGCCTGGTTTCCTGTTGCGGCTGATTTTGTAATGAATCCATATGTCGGAAAAAAATAATGGAAGCCAGACCATTGACCCGGCTCCCGTCTAAACGTTCAAAACAATTTGGTTTGACACGGCTGGCTAATAGGCGGCTGTAACTCCCAAATAAACGCGGTTGCGCGTGTAACCATTTTCCGGAATTTGAGAGGTAACATTATCAAGATTATAGCCGGCTTCAGCTGAAAAATGCGGAGTGAAACTATACGACAGGTTTACACCCAAACTATAGTAATCATCCGCCTGATTGTTGAAAAGGCCCTGATTATACACGGAATGCTGCCAACGTCCGATGACCGTACCCAGCAGCTTGGGTGTCAATTTATGGTTGATGGAAGCGTAAACCGTGGAACTTTCCGTGGACATGGCGATGCTGCCGTTGTACTTATCAGCTTGAACTTGGTCGGTGGCGTTCTGCGTTTGAGTAAAACCAGCTTGCGCGTAACAGCCCGGCAAGTAGGTGTAAATCAACGAAATATCCGCATAGGGATTCAATGAGGTAGCGCCAGAGGGATCATTATAGTTGTCGCTGTATTGAATCCCGCCTTTGGCGGTAAAGCTCAAATTCGCAAGCATACTGCGCTGGACACCCACATATCCAAAATACGAACGGCTGTTGCGGCTGTCGCTGTAAAAAACGCCCGGAGGTACCGATCCGAGTGAACGTATATAAGGCGTCCAATTAATGGCAATCGGTTCATCTCCCGTATAGTTTACCCACTCGAACGCGCCGCCCAAAAAGGCCACCGTTTCCGGTGCAACGCGCCATTGAAGATCCAACGAAACCGATTGGTCAATGCGATTCAACTCACCAGCAAGGCTGGGGTCCACATCAGTGCCGCCGCTGTTCTGGTAATCAAAGATTGTGTTCTGATAGCTCAACGCGGTGCTGAATAACCGCGTCCAAATTGTGTTCACGGCCAGAGTACCCGTGTTGCTGATGTTGTTTCCCTCAGTGCGTTGAGGCCTGGAAGTATTGGGATCAATCAATTCCGGCTCCTGCCCCATAACAAACGAATCCTGCACTTTTGCCTGCCAGCGTTCGGTGAATGCGTGATCCACCCATAAATCGAGTTGATGACTCTGGTCAATCGGATTTTGGCCAAGATCTTCCCGCTCTTGATAATAATACAGTCCGTAAGTGTAACGCACCCCCAACTCCGTTTGTTGCAGTGGCACGTTTAAATTTATCTGGGGAGAAACCTCAAAACCTAAACTGCCGCGGTTGGGACCTGATGATGCAGTGGTGTAATTGTCATCATAAAACCCCCGCAGCGTGCCTGAAATACTCCACATCGAGGCCTCCATGGAATTCCATTCAGGGGCATAAGCCCCCTGAAGGCTGGCCGTCCCGGCAGCAATGAGTCCCACAGAGACAAAAAACTTCTTCATATCACTATCACACCGGCTCATTATTTAGACCGTTCACGCTCTTTAACATTCAAAAAAAGAGCAAACAACCAATGACTTTGGCAACGCTACCAATAATATTATCACAGTCAAAGCATTTTTTTGCTTATCTGGACGGCAAAAAAACCCTTAAAATCTCGCATGCCTCAACCATTTAAACGCTTGCGTTTTAATTCCTTTCGCAGCGATTTTAAGGTAAGAGTATTGACGATGTCTGTTTGTTCCAGCCAACCCTTGCGGGCGATTCCCGCGCCCAATTTGAGAAAACCAGCGTGCTCATTCCGGTGTGCGTCCGGGTTGATGACGCATTTCACGCCCCTGCTTTTTGCGTAAGGCCACAACCGCCAGTCCAAGTCAAACCGGTGCGGATTACAGTTCAGCTCAATCCAGGTTCCAGTCTCAGCACACGCATCAATCACCGCCTGCGCGTTGACTGGATACGGTTCGCGTTCCAAAAGCAGCCGGCCGGTCATGTGGCCGATAGTGTGGACAAATTTGTTTTCCGCCGCCCGAATCAGACGTTTTGTATTCTCCGCCTCGCCGCTGGCTGGAACGTGCAAGCTTGCCACCACCACGTCCAGTTCGGCGAGCAATTCGTCGTTGAAATCCAGCCGGTCGCGCAAAATGTCCACTTCGGTTCCGGTGAGCAGACAAAAATCACTGCCGCGTTCGGCAAGCTGCCCGTTAATCTTTTTGATTTCCTTGATTTGCTCGCGAACGCGTTTTGCGTCGAGACCATTCGCCTGAAACGACGACTTCGAATGGTCGGTGATCGCCCAGTAGGCCAAACCAAGTTCCTCCATATATTCGGCAATCTCCTCAAGCCGATTATGGCCGTCACTCCACGTCGAGTGATTGTGCAGCGCGCCTTTCAAGTCCGTCCATTCGATGAGCCGCGGCAAATTGTTCTTTTCCCCCGCTGCAAATTCTCCCTGATCTTCACGCAGTTCAGGCGGCACAAACGGCAAATCCAATTTTGCAAAAATTTCCGTTTCGTCCCGGCACGGGACCAGCAACTTCGGGTCGCGCGTCTCTTCCTTCGATTTGAACAAGCCGTATTCGTTGAGCCGCAGGCCGCGCTGTATCGCCCGCTGGCGCATGACGATGTTGTGCTCCTTGCTGCCGGTGAAATACGCCAGCGCAAACGGAAATTCCTTGTCGCTCACCACGCGCAGGTCGCATTGAATGCCACCGTCCAGAATGACGCTGGCCTTGGTTTCACCCCGGGCGGTGACTTTGATGATGTCCGGCTGCGCGACAAACCCCCCAATTACCGCTGCCGGCTTTTTCGACGATGCCAGCAAATCAATGTCGCCGATGACTTCCTTGACCCGCCGCAGACTGCCGGCTGCGCTGCAACGTATGACGTCAGGATGCCCGCGCAAACCGTCGAGTAACGGTTCAGCGGCGCGCAACGCATCGCTCAACAAATGTTTCGAAGCGTAAGTGCGGCGGCGCGCAATGCCTTCGAGCAAATTTGACTGCGTTTTTTCACCAAAGCCATCGAGTTCGGCCACTTTGCCAGCATGGCAGGCAGCTTCGAGTTTCTCGACCGAATCCACTCCGAGCTTTTGGTTGAGCGCCTGGATTTTCTTCGGGCCCAGCCCGGGAATTTCCAGCATCTCAATCAAACCGGGTGGAATCGAAGCTTTCAACTCATCGTAATACCTCAATTTGCCGGTGGTGACGAATTCGGTGATTTTTTTCGTGAGCGCTTCACCGATACCTTTGATTTCGCCAAGCCGATTTTCGGCGATAATTTTTGTCAGCGGCTCGCTCAGACTTTCAATCATTCGCGCGGCATTCGCGTAGGCACGCGTCTTGAACGGATTTTCGCCCTTCAATTCCAGCAGGATGCCGATTTCGGCCAAAATTTCCGCGACTTGCTCTTTGTCCATGCGCTTGAGTATAAGCGTATAAGGACGGGTTCCAAAGAGAAAGTAGGTGAAGACGCAAGTTCCTTCCCGGCCCGAAAAATGCTTCCTAAACCGCAGGTCAGAAAGGTTGACAGAATCTGATTTTGTGATTAGCTATATTTGATTTGCTTGGAAAGGCTTATGCAACAATCTGAAGATTTAATAATCAAGATTGCCAAATTGATTAAAGTGCAGCCGGAAATGAAATTATAGGATTTAAAGGTATGGATTTGATATTTCCCCGGGAATATATGCGGGCGGCATTGATGGTGTCGCTGTTAAGCGTGTGGGTTCTGGTGGGGCTTTTTTACTACCTGAATCGTTACACCAAACGGGAGTATTTTACCGTCTGGACGGCGGCCTGGTTGTTTTATGCGCTGTGGCTGACGTTAAGCCTCCAGATGCAGAATACTCCGCCAGGGAGCCTCTTTTTCATGATCAAGCAATGGTGTGTGGCGATTTCGGCGGTCTTTCTCTTGTGGGGCAGCTTGCGCTTTCTCAGCCTCCCGGTTAGGCAGCCGCTGTTTGGTCTGTTCATGGCGTTCCTGCTGGTTTGGACCTTCGTCAGTCCGCAAATCCTTTCAAGTGCGATGGAAATTCAGATGCCGGTCTTTTTTCTGATTGGTTCGGGCAGTATTTTTGCCGGGGCTTGTTTCTTCCGGTTGCGGAAGAAAATGCCGTTCGTGGGCGCGGGCATGCTGGCACTGGGATTCTTTCTGTGGGGATTCTACCTGGGGAGTTATCCGCTCTCACAGCAATACGACAACCTGTTCAGCGCTGGTTTTTTTGTGGCCGCGGTGTTGCAACTCTTCATTGCCGTCAGCATGATTGTGCTCGTCTTGGAGGAGGTCCGGTACAAAAATGAACAGACGCTTGCCGAAATCGCGGCGGTCCGTTCGGAAAAGGATGCCTTGCAGGTCAAAGTCATCACCACCGAGGAACAATGCCGCAGCCTTTATGATCAAGTGCGCGTCACCGAGGGACTTCAGAGAGCTTATGAAGAGTTGCGCCGGACCCAGCAAGTGGTTGTGCAGCAGGAGCGCCTCCGCGCCTTGGGGCAAATGGCCAGCGGGGTGGCCCACGATGTCAACAACGCGCTGTCTCCCATTGTCGCCTATTCAGAACTGCTGCTGAGTACGCTGCCGGATTTGCCGGAGGTCTCAAGGCATTACCTGCAAACCATCAACCAGGCGGGCGGGGACATAGCTCAAATCGTCACCCGCATGCGGGAGTTCTATCGGCGTCGCTCTGATGCGGAACCCTTGCTGCCGCTGAACATCAATCAGATTATCGAAGAAGTAATCGAACTCACCCGGCCGCGCTGGCGCGACCTTTCGCAGCGCCAGGGCATTTCCATCCAGATCCAACGCGAACTGGAACCCCAACTGCCGCTGCTGCTGAGTGATCCCAGCGAACTTCGGGAAGCGCTGATCAATCTGGTCTTCAATGCGGTGGACGCCATGCCACAAGGCGGTACCATCACCTTTGTCACTCGTTCCATCAGTGGCCCCGTTTCGGAGGAGAGTGGGGCCTCCGAGCGGCAGCTTCAGGTCGAAGTGAAGGACAACGGCATCGGCATGGATGAAAAAACACGGCAACGTTGTCTGGAGCCGTTCTTTTCCACCAAGGCCCAACGCGGCGGTACCGGACTCGGTCTGGCGATGGTTTACGGAATGATGCAACGCCACGACGGCACCATTGAGATTGACAGTTCTCCCGGCCGTGGCACCTGTTTCCGGCTCACTTTTCCCGTTCGAGAAAAATCTTCTCAAACCGTCCGGGGCACTTTGCCGCAAGTCAAACCGAAGCGCTCCCTTCACATCCTCTGTATCGATGACGACGCGCAGGTCCGGCAGCTTCTGGATGATTGTCTCACTCACTACAATCATCGGGTGATGGTTGCCTCCGGCGGGGAGCACGGAATGGAATTGTTCCGCACCGCCATGCTGAAAAACCAGCCCTATGAAGTGGTCATTACGGATTTGGGCATGCCAAAGATGGATGGACACCAAGTGGCCCGAACCATCAAAGCGGAGTCCCCCAACACACCCATCATCATGATGACCGGCTGGGGTACGATAATGAGGGAAGAGGGCGAAACCGCTTTGGAAGTGGACGCCGTAATCGGCAAGCCACCGCGCATGAAGGAACTAAACGACTTGCTTCTCCGGGTTACTGCGTTGGACAAACGCCACGCTTGAGACGGTTCGGGTGACCCAACTCCCCGCCGGCCGGTCTTTTTTCGTGCCGTTTTGTGCGAATGCCGGTAAGTTCAAACTCATGTCACGGATCGTGAAATGGCCGGTGGCGCTTACCATTGCCGGCTCCGACAGCGGCGGCGGCGCCGGCATTCAGGCCGATTTGAAAACCTTCGCCGCGCTGGGCGTTCATGGCGCGAGTGTCATCACCTGCCTCACCGCACAAAATCCCCGGCGCGTTCTCGCCGTCGAACCGTGTTCGCCTGAAATCGTGCGGCAGCAAATGAAAGCCGTGTTCGAGGAATTGCGGCCGGCGGCGATGAAAACCGGAATGTTGTTTTCAGCGAAAATCATTCGTGTCGTCGCTGATTCTTTCAAAAAGCAGAAGTGCCCGCCGCTCGTGGTTGATCCGGTCATGATTTCAACCAGCGGCGCGGCATTGCTGCAGCCGGCGGCGATAAAAATTTTACGGGAACATTTGCTGCCGCTCGCAATACTGGTCACCCCGAACCTCGATGAAGCCGAATTTTTGACCGGACGCAAAATTGCGTCCGTTGAAAACATGTGTGTGGCGGCGCGGGAAATCCACACGCGGTTCGGCTGCGCTGCGCTGGTCAAGGGCGGCCATTTGCGCGATGTGCGCGATGCGGTGGACATTTTTTTTGACGGCCGGACGGAATTGCTGTTGAGCGCGCCGTTTATCAAAGGCGTCTCGACTCACGGCACGGGTTGCACTTATTCGGCGGCCATCGTGGCGGCGCTGGCGTTGAACCATGATTTGCCGCACGCGGTTGAAATCGGCAAACGCCACGTGACCGCCGCCATCACGCGGAGTTATCGCATCGGAAAACATTCCGCCCTCGGCCATTTCGCCTGAGCGCGCGAAGCCTTCAGGGGGCCTCAATTGGAAAATTGACCGGCGTTCGTCATGTTTAAAACCGCGTAATTTTGATCGTCGGCTGCCGGCGCCACCGGAACGTGTGATGAATGGGTCGCAGAAGAAAACCGCGAATCGTGCCAAAACAAATCACCGCCATTTCCTTTTCCCGCCGGCGCGCTACACTGCCAGCGTGTCCGACACGCTGGTTGTCAACGAAATCTATCTGAGTTTGCAGGGCGAAAGCACCTTCGCCGGGCTGCCGTGCATTTTTATCCGGCTCACCGCCTGCAATTTGCGCTGCTCGTATTGCGACACTGCCTACGCCTTTACCGAAGGCAAAAAAATATCACTCGAAGAAATTTGCACGGAAGTCCGGCGGCTGGCCAAACCGTTTTTCGGAGGGACGAGCTCCGCGAGTCCCCAATCTTTTGATCAGGGGCTCGTGGAACTCGCCCCTCCGATGAAGAACAACATTCGTCTGCCCTTGGTTGAGTTGACCGGCGGCGAACCGTTGCTCCAGAAAAATTCCCTGCCGTTGATGAAGCGACTTTGCGATGATGGGTTCACCGTGTTGCTTGAAACCAGCGGGGCGCATGACATCTCGCCGGTTGACCCGCGCGTCCGGCGCATCATGGATTTGAAATGTCCCAGTAGCGGCGAGGCCGGACGCAATCGCTGGGCCAATCTCAAACACCTGAAAGCGACCGACGAAATCAAATTCGTCATCGGCACGGTTGAAGATTATGAGTGGGCCAGGCAGCAAATCGCTGAACACCGGCCAAACATGGTATGCCCTCTGCTCTTTTCGTGGGTGCATCCGCTGGCGCCGGAGCAACAAAATAAATCATTGAAGAAGGTTCCCGCCGGCCAGACGCCGGTTTCGCGGCGTGAATTGGCGGAAAGAATCATCGCCGACGCGCTGCCGGTGCGGTTTCAAGTTCAACTGCACAAAATCATCTGGCCGCCGGAACAAAGGGGAGTTTAGTGAGCAAGAACCGTCAAATTCTTGACCTGCTGCGTGATTACGAGTCGCGCAACATTGTGTTCATGGAGCCGGACGGCTCCTGGCCCATCGTTTGGGAACGCGCCAAGGACGTTTACGTTTGGGACGCTGATGGGAAAAAATACCTTGATTTGACCGCCGCGTTTGGCGTCGCCGCCGCCGGTCACGCGAACCCGCGCGTCGTCAAGGCCGGTCAAAAACAAATGTCCCGTCTTTTGCATGCCATGGGTGACGTGCATCCGCACGCGCGCAAAGCGGAACTCGCCCGCGACTTGAGCCGGATTACCTTCGAACGGTGGACAAAATCCCCAGACCCAGGACGCCAGACGCCGGACCCGGTTTCCGGCAAAGTCATTTTCAGCAATTCCGGTTTTGAAGCCGTTGAGTCCGCGTTCAAAACCGCGATGCTCGCCACCGGCAAACGCGGGGTGATTGCCTTCGAGGGCGCGTATCATGGCCTCGGCTACGGTGCGCTCAATGCCACCCACCGCAATTTTTTCCGCAACCCGTTTCACTTTCAACTTCGCGAGTTTGGACACTTCGTGCCGTTTCCAAAAAAATCCGCCGACCTGGCCACCGTGGATTGGGCCATCCGCCGGATTTTTCGCCGCGAACATATCGGAGCAATTCTGGTCGAACCGGTGCAGGGACGCGGTGGCATCCATGTTCCGCCCAGGGAATTTCTGCCGTTGCTGCGAAAGCTTTGCGACGACCACGGTGCGCTGCTGATTCTCGACGAAATTTACACCGGCTTTGGCCGCACCGGAAAATGGTTTGCCTGCGAACACACCGGCGTTCTGCCCGACCTTATCTGCTTGGGCAAGGCGCTCACCGGCGGTTTCCCGCTCTCGGCCTGCATTGGCCGCGCCGACCTGATGGATACCGCGTGGCCGGCATCGCGCGGCGAGGCGATTCACACCAGCACCTTCCTCGGTCATCCTGTCGGCTGCGCCATGGCGCTGGCACAAATCAAGGAAATTGAAGACTTGGATTTGCCCGAAAGCAGCGCGGAACTTGGCGAATTCCTGCTGGGCGAACTGCAATCGAAGATTTCCAGTCCGAAATTTCAAATTGCCGTGCGCGGTTTGGGTTTGATGGCTGGCATCGAACTGCACTTGTCCGACGGCAGGCCAGCCACTGACGCGGCCATGCAGGCCATTAAAACCATGTTGCAGCGCGGCTTCATTCTGTTGCCTGAAGGGGAGTATGGTAACGTCATCAGCTTCACCCCACCGCTGACCATCACCAGGGCGCAACTGGCCAAAGCCGTCAGTGCGCTCGCGGAAGTTCTGGCCACCGATTGAACACCGAAGTGTTTTCTCCCTCTCCGCCAACGAAGTTGGGGGAGAGGACCGGGGTGAGGTGGTGGTGTGTGAAACTCAAATCCCCTCGCCCTGTCCCTCTCCCCGCTTGGGCGGGGCGAGGGAAACAGAATGTATCCCGCGAATCCTTTTTTATCCGTGTCCATCCGTGTCCATCCGTGGTTAAATTCTTCCAGTGAAACTTTCGGAAATGCGGGAACTGCTGGCCACGCGCGGGATTCAACTGACGAAATCCCTCGGCCAGAATTTTCTGCACGATGGCAATCAGCTCCGGCGCATCATTGATGCAGCGGAACTGAAAAAGACCGATAAAGTCCTCGAAATCGGGCCGGGGCTGGGGCCGCTGACGGAATTGCTCCTGCAACATGCTGGTGAAGTCCTGGCGATTGAGAAAGACGCGCGGCTGGTGGAATTTCTGCGCGAACGGTTCAATATTTCGGAGGGGCGAGTTCCACGAGCCCCAAACTCTGCCAACGCAAAAGATCAGGGACTCGCAGAGCTCGCCCCTCCGAAATTTACTTTGCTCCACGCCGATGCATTGGAGTTTTTCCGTCGCGAACCACACAACTGGCACGATTGGAAGCTCGTGGCGAATTTGCCCTACTCTGTCGCCTCAACAATTCTGGTGGACCTGGCGCAATCGCCCAAACGACCGGAACGGATGATCGCAACGTTGCAGCTCGAAGTTGCCCACCGGCTGATGGCCAAAGCCGGTGACGAAGATTACGGGGTGCTGACGCTGCTGCTTCAGCTCGACTACGAGCCGCGCGAATGGTTCAAGATTCCGGCAGGTTGCTTTTTCCCGGCCCCGGACGTGGATTCGGCATGCGTGGTTTTGATCCGTCGCGCCCAACCGCTTTTGCCCGAAAACCAGCACGCCACTTTTGTAAAAATCGTGAAGCGCGCATTTTCAGAACGGCGGAAGATGATGCTAAAATTGTTGAAACGGGACTGGCCCGAACAAAAATTGAAACAGGTATTTCAAAAATTGTGCGTTTCACCACAGGAGCGCGCGGAAAAGTTGGGTTTGGAGGAGTTCGTCCAGTTGACAAAGGGACTTTTGTCGAAGCCGCTCTTGTGAAAGCGCAAAGATTTCCGCCGATTCACATTGGCGGTTGTGAAATTATGAGTGAGGAAATTTTTGATGTCGTCAACGAGCACGACGAGGTGGTCGGACAAAACACGCGCCACGAGGTGCACCGGCTTGGCCTGAAGCATCGCGCCGTGCATGTGCTGGTGTTCAATTCGCGTGGCGAGGCTTTTCTCCAGAAACGCTCGTTGAAAAAAGACCGCGAACCGGGCAAATGGGATTCTGCGACATCCGGGCACGTGGATTCCGGCGAGGATTACGACGCCTGCGCGGTGCGCGAGTTGCGCGAGGAAATCGGATTGACCGTCGAAAAAACGCCGGAGCGGCTGTTCAAAATCGCCGTGTGCCCGGAGACGGATGCGGAATTTGTCTGGGTCTATCGCTGTCAGGCCGAAGGACCGTTTCAATTGCATCCGGACGAAATCGAGTGCGGCGGATGGTTCGCGCCGGAACAAATCACGCGCTGGATCGCGGAGAAACCGGGAGATTTTGCGAGCGCGTTCCGGCTTATCTGGCAAACATTGAACCTTTAATCCATCGGCAACAGGTCAGATTGATGAAATATGATGGGGTGGATGAAGGCCAAAATTCCTAATTCCTAAATCCGAATGACTAAATAATTCCCAATGACCAATTCAGAATGCCCGGGCGGGGAGAATTA
>JBEKXN010000010.1:0-98492 GCA_049511835.1 Verrucomicrobiota bacterium
GGGCGCCGCGGCGCGGTGCGGAGACCGCGCCCTACCAATGGAAACGTGCTCTATGAGCGTCGCCATCTTGTCCTGATATTCGCAGGGCGGCGGTCATAGACCGCCGCTACAGCAAATGAGATTTTATTTGAACCTTTGCGCTGGGCGGGCGTAAATTCAAAACGTGAATCAGATGAGCGCAATTCCGCCGGCATTGCTGGCCATGCTTGGGTTCGTATCTGGCTTGGGCATAATGATGCTCGTTTGGATGATGGCGCTGCACCGCCGGGCGCGCGCGGCGGAGTTCAAAATTCGACAGATGGAAAAATTTCCCTTGTTCCAATCGGCGTTTGGATCGCGTCCCACTTGCTGGCTGGCGATCCGCTCGCTTAATCCCAAAGCTGTTCAGGCCGCGCTGGGACTGGATCATTTTACCCCCTGCCCCTGGGCGGAAGGGATGACGGGCGGGCACGGGTTTTTCATCGGTCCGCCGGTGAATGGCTGGATCATTGTCACCGGTTCCGGCCTGCCGAATCCGGGCTGCGATGTGGACGACTGTTTTTATTTCCTGACGGAACTCAGCCGCAAACTCGGTCACGTGCAATTCTTCCAGGCGGAACGGGTTCTGCATCATCACGCCTGGATGCGCGTGGAAAACGGTGTGGTAACGCGCGCGTATGCGTGGGCGGGCGAAACCGTGTGGAATCAGGGCCGCAAAACCGCCGCCGAGACGGAATTAAGCATGAAGTGCTTTGCCTACGGGGAACATCCGGATGCCGCTTCGTGGGCCGCGGCGGAATGGACGGCGACCAACGTCGCAAAAGTCCCATTGCTGGCGGCACGCTGGAGTCTCGATCCGGCGCGCATAGACGAACGGTTGCGGAACCACGCCAACGGCGTCGCCGGCGAATTGTCACGACCGGATTAGGCTACAGAACAGTGTGTCGTTTGGTTGGCTACATCTTGAAACGCACATCGTTTTCACCCTCTCCTCGCTAAACGAGGAGAGGGGCGGGGTGAGGAGGTTGATTACTTTCAAGCTCAAATCCCCTCGCCCCAGCCCTCTCCCCGCTTGGGCGGGGCGAGGGAGTGGTTTCTGTTCGGTGCGTTTGTCCACATTTAACCCAAAACGCTTGATGACCGGATTGAGCCTTGCGTTTTCGGGCGCGTGAGGCAGATTTTCATCAAGCGGGAAAGGAAGCATGTCATTCAGCATTGAACTTGAACTCCAGCGGTTTCCCAAAGTCGTCCAGCTCAAGGGCGGCACGAAGGCAACGTTGCGCCCCCTGCGCCGCGACGATGAAAAGGAATTTCACGGTTTGTTTCTCAGCATCCCCGAACCGGAGCGGATGTTCATCAAACATCGCGTCGCCGAAATCGAAACCATCCGTGACTGGTGCCGGAACATTGACTACGGGCGCAATCTGCCGCTGGTCGGATTGGTGGGCGGCAAAATCGTTGGCGACGCCACGCTGCACCAGCAGCTCGGCGGCTGGAAGCGGCATGTCGGCCGCGTCAGCGTGCTGGTGCATCCGGAATTTCGCGGACGCGGTCTGGCGCGTGCGCTCATCGGCGAGATCGTCGAAATCGCGCGGCAGGTCGGCCTGGAAAAGGTCGAGGCGGAATTCATTGGCGAACAGGCAGCGGCCATCAAGATGTTTGCCCTGCTCGGTTTCAGCCAGCTTTTGCGCCTGGAAAATTACGTCAAGGACATGCAGGCCAATTCCCATGATTACATTTTGATGGGGCTCGAGCTGAAAACCGACGAGGAATATGCCGGCGTGGGAGGGTGAATCATTTATGATTTATGATTTGCGATTTATGATTGGCACAGGGCCAAAAAGAGCGCTGGTGTTTCTAAAATCGCAAATCATCGATCATCAATCATAAATGACACCTGACATCTGTCCGAACTGCGGCGCAGAAGTGCCGCGCAACGCCAAAGTGTGCCCCGAATGCGGCTCGGATGAGCAAACCGGCTGGTCGGAAACCGCGTATGCCAGTCATCTCGGATTGCCGGACGAAAATTTCGACCACGACGAATTCATAAAAAAGGAATTCGGGCCGGAACCGGTCAAGCCGCGCGGCATCGGCTGGTTCTGGTGGATGGTGGCGGTGTTGGTGGCGGCGGGGATGTTGTTCTTCTGGCTGAGATAAATTGAAGTAGTTTACTCAGGGCTTGACCGATGACCCCTCATAGGAGGCGGCATGTCCCTCTTACTTCTGTTCATGATACTCTCCCGTTTTTTTGTCCAAAACCAACGACACTATCGCGAGTAAATTGGATGGTGAACCTGCCTGTAACGCATCTGTCCGGGAGACGTCGGGACCATAATCGTAGATAACTAGTTTAAGGTTGTTCTCCTTGTCCCAAGATGTATCAATTTCCACAGAATTTTTGAAGCGATATCTCTTTGTAAATAAAAGCTTTTCTACATAATTTGTCTTTGTGTTAGCGATGACTTCTGCGACTTGAATGCGCATGGTGTAGCGGTTAATGAGAGAGTAGCTTAAAGGGCCGAATTCCCGCATCCAACAACGATATTTGCCATCCGGTGAGTCTGCATAGCCGCCTGTAACTGCCCGGCTACAGCCGATAAATGCTGTCAAGACAGTCAGCAAGATGAACGTCAATGTGATAATTCGTTTCATAGTGCGGGCTAACAGGTATTGTGTTGACCATTTGCGACCTATCCCGGTCGTTTCTGGTCGTGTGAGGGTAGATTACGGCGGCGGGTGTGGTTTGTCCACACGGCAAGTCGTCGTTTCAGAGGCGCAAGTCTACTCCGCAACCGCGAGGCTTTGGAGTGCGCGGACACGTCCGCGCTTTTAAGGCGGCGACATGTCGCCGCACTCCAAAACAAAAAAGCCCGCTCGGGCGAGTGGGCTTTGAAATGTTTCGCTTTAACTCAAGCCTTGGCTTCGGCCTTCTTGCTTGCGCCTTCCTTGGCCGGTTCCGACGTTTTGGCCTCGGTACCGGGCGTAGCTTCCTCCGCCGCCGGCGCCGGAGCCGTGTAATCCACCCACTCCAGAATCGCCTTCTGGGCGGCGTCACCTTGACGCTGCTCCATTTTGACGATGCGCGTGTAACCGCCATTGCGTTCCTTGAACGCCGGCGCGATGTCTTCAAAAAGAATCCGCAGCACGTCATCGTTCCGCCGCCATTTCTGGCGTTCGTCCTTCGTCAATTGCACCGTGGGACCATGCGCGTGCAAACGCGCGGCAACCAGGCGGCGCGATTGCATCGTGCCGTGCTTGCCCAGGGTGACGATTTTTTCCGCAACAGAACGCGCGGCCTTCGCCTTCGCGAGCGTCGTGGTCACGCGCTTGTGTTTGATGAGGCTGCAAACCAGGTTGGCCAGCATCGCGTCGCGGTGCCGGGAGGTGCGGCCCAGTTTGGCCGTTCGCTTCAAATGTCGCATAGCTCGTCCTTATTCCGTCTTCGGTTCTTCCTTCGGCGCTTCGAGCAATCCCGGCTCGAAGTTCATGCCGAGGGACAAGCCCAAAGCCGTCAGTTTGTCTTTGATTTCGTTCAGCGATTTCTTGCCGAAGTTGCGATACTTGAGCATTTCCTGCTCGGTCTTCATCGCCAACTGGCCGACGCTGGTGATGTTCGCGTTGTTCAGGCAGTTCGCCGCCCGGACGCTCAACTCGATTTCGTTGACACTCATGTTGAGGAGCTTCTTCATCTTCGACTTCTCCTCGTCCTGCTTGTCGGCGGCCTCCTCGAATTCGACCGCGTTCTTGTCGTAACCGACGAACACGTCGAGGTGATGCTGCAAAATCGCCGAAGCCTGCGTGAGCGCGTCGTCGGGCGACAGGCGTCCGTCCGTCCAGACTTCCAGGATCAGCCGGTCGTAATCCGTGCGGTTGCCGACCCGGGCGGCCTCAATGGCGTAACGCACGCGGGTGACCGGTGAAAACAACGAGTCAATCGCCACCACGCCGATGGCCTGTCCGGGTTTTTTGTTTTCATCACTCGGGCAGAAGCCGCGGCCGACTTTCACGGTCAGTTCCATCTCGAACTTTTTCTTCTTATCCAGCGTGCAGATGACCTGGTCCGGGTTGACCAGTTCGACATTCTGGTTGAGCTGGATGTCGGCGGCGGTCACGGCGCCTTCCTTGTTCACGGAAAGCAACAACACCTGCTCGTCGCGCGTGTGGGCCTTGAATTTGATTTTCTTCAAATTCAAAACGATGTCGGTCACGTCCTCGACCACGCCGTCAATCGTGGCGAACTCGTGCATCGCGCCGTCCACCTTCAGCGAGGTGATGGCCGCGCCCTCGAGCGAGGACAACAAGACCCGGCGCAGCGAGTTGCCGATGGTGTGGCCGTAGCCGGTTTCAAACGGGTCGGCGATAAATTTTGCGTAGATGGGGGTGGCGCTGGCGTCATCTTTTTGCAAACGCTTGGGCATTTCGAAACGTCCTAGACGTACTGGCATATTTTCCTTTCAACAATTTTAATCTGACCCCGTCACTGTTATTCCCGACAGCAACCGAAGTCCGTATAATCGTTATGTTTTTGGTTTTTACTTAACGGGAATAAAATTCGACCACCGCCTGCTCATTGGCAATCGGCTGGATCTCGTCGCGCGTCGGAATGCGCATGACCGTGCCTTTGAACTCTTCCTTGCTCAACGACAACCAGTCCGGCACCGCGCGGCTCGTGGCGATCTCCAAATTCTTCGTGGCCAACTGGCGTGAGACGTTGGAATTTTTCACCACCACGGCATCGTTCACCTTGAGACCGAACGACGGCACGTTCACCTTGCGTCCGTTCACCGTGATATGGCCATGTGCGACCATCTGGCGCGCGGCGGCGCGGGTGTTCGCAAAACCGAGGTGATAAACAACGTTGTCGAGGCGCGTCTCCAAAATCTGCAACATCTGTTCCCCGGTGACGCCACGGCGCTTGAGCGCTTTTTCATAAACGCCGCGAAACTGGCGTTCGAGCAGGCCGTAATAGTAACGGAACTTTTGCTTTTCGATCAGGCCGAGGCCGTAATCGGTGTGCTTGCGGCGCGACTTGGGACCATGCACGCCGGGGCCATAATTGCGGCGTTCAAGATATTTCGACGGGCCGAAAATCGGCAATCCGAACCGGCGGCTGATGCGGACACGAGGACCTGTATAACGAGCCATTGCTAAATTTGATGGTTGATGGTTGAGAGTTGAAAGTTACACGCGGCGTTTTTTGCGCGGACGGCAACCGTTGTGGGGCACAGGCGTCACGTCCTTGATGGCGCTGATTTCCAGTCCGATGGCCTGCAACGCGCGGATGGCGGATTCGCGGCCGGAACCGGGGCCTTTGACGCGCACTTCAATTTCCTTCATGCCATGCGCCATCGCCTGGCGCGCGGCATCCTGGGCGACCTGCTGGGCGGCGTAAGCGGTGCTCTTGCGCGAGCCTTTGAACCCGACCCGCCCGGCCGTGGACCAGCCAATCAGATTTCCGTGCGCATCCGTGATGCTAACCTGTGTGTTGTTGAACGTGGCCAGAATGTTGGCAATGCCGGAACTGATGTTCTTGGCGTGCTTGGCTTTGATGACCTTTTTCGCACCGGCGTCCTCACCCAAAAGTTCAGCCGCCGTCGGCGCCGCCGGAACAACCGCCGCCTCCGCCGGCTTTGGCGTCTCGGCAACGGGAGCTTCCGCAGCCGGCGCGCCTTTTTTTGCAGATTTTTCCTCGGCCGGTTTGGACGCGGCCTTTTCAGCCGGTTTGGACGCGTCTTTTTCGGCCGGTTTGGACGCAGCCTTTTCGGCCGGAACGGCGGCAGCGGCTTCCGGTTTGGCCTCCTTTTTTTTGGGAGCGGGTTTCTTTTTTTCTTCAGCCATACAAAATTTTAGTGGATGCCGGTCTTGGCATTCGGGTTGCGTTGCACACCCACCGTTTTGCGCGGGCCTTTGCGCGTGCGGGCGTTGGTTTGCGTGCGCTGGCCGCGCACCGGCAATCCGCGCATGTGCCGGATGCCGCGATAGCATTTGATGCCCTGCAGCCGCTTGAGGTTAATGCCGAGTTCGCGGCGCAAATCGCCTTCGATGACGTATTTGCCCTCCTGAATCGCATGGACGATCTGGGAAAGCTGCTGCTCGGTCAAATCCTTCGCGCGAATGTCCGGGCTGATGTTTGCGCGCTCCAGAATCTCCTTCGAGTTGGACGGGCCGATGCCGTAGATGTAGCGCAGCGCGATTTCAATGCGCTTGTTCGGCGGAACTTCCACACCAATGATGCGTGCCATAAATCAACCTTGCCGCTGTTTGTGCCGTTTGTTCGTGCAAATCACGCGAATGACGCCGCGGCGGCGCACAATCTTGCAGTGCTCGCACAATTTTTTAACTGACGCGCGAACTTTCATGTTCTTTCGTAATCCGTTAAATCTGTAACTCGTTAAATAAGCAATTGGTCAGATCGGCGGTGCATGTAACCGTTTAACCAATCACTCATTTAACCTGTTTAACCGTTTCCACCAAAATCCGCCCCACGGACAAATCGTAAGGCGTCAATTGTAATTTCACTTTGTCGCCCGGCGCCAGACCGGCAAAGCGCTGTTTCGCCCTGCCCGCCACAAACGCCAGCAGCCGGTGTCCGTTGGCCAACTCCACACAAAACGTGCGGTTCGCCCTGGCTTCAATCACGACACCTTCAACGATGAAGGCATCTTTGCCGGCCATGTCAAAATCTCCGGTTCACTTTCGGTGATCAGCACCGTGTGCTCAAAATGAGCGGACAGTGAACCATCTTGGGTGACGACTGTCCAGCCGTCTTTCAAAATTTTTACGCCCGGCCGGCCCGCATTGACCATCGGCTCGATGGCCAGCGTCATGCCCGGCCGGAGCTTCTGGTTGCTCTTCGGATCAACAAAATTCGGCACCTGCGGTTCTTCGTGCATCGAACGGCCAACCCCATGCCCGACAAATTCCCGCACCACGCTGAAACCGTTGCTCTCGACATATTTCTGAACCGCGCGCGAAATGTCCGTGATACGGTTCCCCGGCAACGCCGCCGCGATGCCCTCGTACAGCGCGCGCTCCGTCACGTCCATCAAACGTTGCGCCAGCACGCCGCAACCGCCCACCGCCACCGTCCGCGCCGTGTCGCCCACAAAACCATTGTAAATCACACCCACATCCAGGCTCACAATGTCGCCGAAGTGCAATTCACGGCTGCCGGCCAGTCCGTGGACGACCTCGTCGTTCACCGAGATGCACGTGTGGCACGGATATTTGCGATAGCCCAAAAACGCGCTTTTCCCGCCGTGCGATTTGATGCACGCCGCGGCAAATTCGTCCACCTGCCGCGTCGTCAGGCCCGGCTTGATGAACGCGGCGATTTCATCCAACACCTGGCCCGTCACCGCACACGCCGGACGCATCAGTTCCAGATCGCGCTGGCTTTTTAAAATAATCATGCGTGTTTCGGATTGCGTGTTGCGTCGGGCATTTCATCGTGGTCCGACCGCTGCCTGACAGAACACGCCATGCGCGGCACAAAAGCCGCTCCGGTTCAAAACCGCCCTCTCAATCTGCCCTTTTTCAAAAACCCGTCATAATGCCGCATCATCAAATGCGATTCGACCTGGCGCATGGTGTCCAGCAAAACGCCGACCGTGATCAAAATGCTGGTACCGCCGAAAAATTGCGCCACGTCATACGGAATGCTCATCTGGCGCGACAATATGATGGGGATGGTCGCGATCACCATGAGGAAAATCGCGCCGGCCAGCGTGATGCGGCTCATGGACTTGTGCAGATAGTCGCTGGTGCCCTGCCCCGGACGCACGCCGGGAATGTATCCGCCGTTCTTTTTCAAATCGTCGGCGATTTGCAATTCATTGAACTGCGTGGCCACCCAAAAATAGGCGAAGAACAAAATCATCAGCGAATAAATCACCAGATAAAGCACCGAGCCGGAATTGAGGTTCTGCGCGATGCCGATGAAGAGATTCTTGAGGAAGGGCACGCCGACAAAATTCCCCAATTGCAGAAAAATTGTTTGCGGGAACATCAGGATGGATTGCGCGAAAATAATCGGCATGACGCCGGAGTAATTCACGCGCAACGGCATGAACGACGTGCCGCCAGAGTACATCTTGCGCCCGACCGCGCGCTGCGCGTATTGCACCGGGACTTTCCGCTGGGCCTGGGTGATCGCAATCACGCCACCAACGACCAGCACCAGCAATAGCACCAGCGGCAACAGCGTGCCAATAAAGCTATATTGCGCCGGAACACCACCGCCGGGCCAGAACATGTCCTTCAATGCCACCATGGCCCGTGGCAGCCGGGCCACAATGCCGATGGTGATGACCAGCGACACACCGTTGCCGATGCCGCGGTCGGAGATTTGTTCGCCCAGCCACATCAGCAACATGGTGCCCGTCGTCATGATGAGCACGGTCTGAATGCGATACCACCAGATGTGGTTGCTATCGAGCACAAGATTCCCTTGAAATCCGTGAAAGATGTTCTGGGGATGTTCCCAACCAATGGCGAAAAACAATCCCTGCCCCAAACACAACAGCACCGTCAAATAGCGGCCGTATTGGACGATTTTCGTCCGGCCGTTTTCCTCGCGGGCCAGTTTGCTCAATTTGGGCCAGACCGCCGTGAGCAATTGAATGATGATCGTCGCGCTGATGTACGGCATGATGCCCAGCGATCCGATGGCGCAATGTTCCATCGCGCCACCCGCAAAGGTGTTATACATGCCGAGCAACCCGCCGCCACTTTGAGCGGTGTGCTGGAAGAACTCAGTCAGCGCAGCGCCATTCAGATTGGGAATGCGAATCCACGCCATCAAACGACAGATCGCCAGCAAGCCCAGCGTGAACAAAATCCGGGACTTCAACTCCGGAATCTTGAAGCAGTTGATGAATGTGTTGGCGATGGAGCGGAACATGCGTTAAATGCGCCTTCAGGCCTTGGCCGGGGCGGCGGGTTTGGGCGGTGCGGCAGGTTTGGGCCCCACCATTTCGCAGGCGCCGCCCCTGGCTTCGATTTTCGCACGGGCCGACGCACTGAACGCGTGCGCGCTCACCGTGAGTTTTTTGGTCAACTCGCCGTCGCCCAGAATTTTGACGCCGTCTCCACGGCCATTGGCCAGACCCGCCGCGCGCAACACCGTTTCATCCACGCGCGCGCCGTTGTCAAACTCGTTCAAATCGCCGACGTTCACGCTGAGATAGCGCGTCGCGAACCGCGCGTTGTTGAAGCCGCGCTTGGGAATGCGGCGGATGAGCGGCATCTGGCCGCCTTCAAAGCCGATGCGGATTGAACTGCCCGAACGCGCCGTCTGGCCTTTGCCGCCACGACCGCTGGTTTTGCCGTGACCGCTGGATTCTCCCTGGCCGAGACGCTTGGTGCGGTGTTTCGCACCCGGACGAGGTTTTAGATTGTGCAGTCGCATAAAAATCAAGCCGTTGCCGGAGCTGCTTCAGGCGTCCGGGCCGCCTCCACTTTTTTAATTTCAAAACCGCGGCCCTTGTAAATGGCTTCGCGCAGCCGCAGACTCAACAAACCCTTGAGTGTTGCCTTGACGACGTTCGCCGCATTATTCGAACCGAGCGATTTGCTCAAAATGTCCTTCACCCCGGCGGCTTCCAAAACCGCGCGAACCGTCCGGCCTGCAATAATGCCGGTTCCGGGCGAGGCCGGACGCAACAGGATTTTTGCGCCGCCGTACGCGCAGAAAACTTCATGCGGAACTGTCGCGTCTTTGAGCGACACCGAAACCATTTGAGTGCGGGCCAGTTCGCCGCCGCGACGGATCGCGTCCGCCACTTCGCTGGCCTTGCCCAGCCCAACCCCGACGCGCCCATGCTTGTCGCCGACGACAATCAGCGCGCTGAAATTGAAACGGCGCCCGCCTTTGACGACCTTTGAAGATCGGTTGATGAACACAACCTTCTCGGTCAATTCCTGGGACTCCTGTCCCTCCAATAGGATTTCCGGCGCTTCGCCGGGGGGTTTGTTACGACGCCCGCGCCCGCCGCGCGGCGCTCGTTCTTCGGCTTTGGTTTTGATGATGTCTGCCACAGTTTTCTATCTCCGTTGTTTAGAATTTCAAACCCGCCTTGCGCGCGGCCTCGGCCAGGGTCGCCAGTTTGCCCAGCACCGATACCCGCTTGCCGTCCTTGCCTTTGCTCTGAGAGCGATGATAACGGGCGCCACCGCGATCAAAAACGACGGACTTGATGCCTTGGGCGAGCGCGGCTTCCGCCGCCAGTTTGCCGATGACCTGGGCACTGGCCACATTGGCCGCGAGCTTGTCACGGTCGGGCACGGCCTTGCCCGTCGTTGAAGCCGCCGCGAGCGTCACGCCCGCGTCATCATCAATGAACTGGACGTGGATGTTTTCGTTGGTGAAGCAGACGCTCATGCGCGGGCGATCCTTCGTGCCGCTGAGTTTGTTGCGTATCCGCCATTTGCGGAGCTGCTTCAACTGATGTTTCTTTTCCGTTCTCATTTCAATGCGTCATCCCGACATCAGATGTCGGGGTGAACTAAAATCAATTTTTATTGGACGGTTTTCCCTTCCTTGCGCTGGACGTGTTCGCCCGCATAGCGCACGCCTTTGCCCTTGTAAGGCTCCGGCGGATAGAAACCGCGAATTTCGGCGGCAACCTGCCCGACAACCTTTTTGTCCGGCCCTTCGATGGTCAGCTTGGTGTTTTCCTCGACCGTTACTTTGATCTGGTCGGGAATCGCGTAATTAATGGGATGCGAAAAACCGAGCGCAAGGTTCACCACCTTGCCTTGAACGGCGGCCTTGAAGCCGACGCCCTGGATTTCGAGTTTTTTGACAAAGCCGTCGGTCACGCCCTTTACCATGTTGTTGACGAGGGCGCGGCTCAGGCCGTGCAACGCCTTGGCCTGCGCGTCGTCGCCATCGCGGCTGACGACGATTTTACCGTCCACCACCTTGAGGCTGGTGCGTTTCGGCAATTCCCAGTCGAGCTTGCCCTTCGGGCCTTCGACCAAAACTTTCTGCCCCTTCACTTCCACCTTCACCTGGGGAGGAATGGCAATCGGTTGTTTTCCTATTCGCGACATAAATCAAATTTTTACCAGACGTAACAGAGCAATTCGCCGCCCAGGTTTTTCTTGCGCGCCTCCGTGCCGGTCATCACGCCTTCCGGCGTGGAAATCACCGACATCCCCATGCCGCTGAGCACGCGCGGGATTTCCGTCGCGCCGACATAATGGCGCAGACCCGGCTTGCTGATGCGGCGCAACCCTTCGATCACGCTCTTTTTGCCCTGATACTTGAGCTTGAGCTTGAGCTTTTTGGGCATGCCCGCCTCAACGGACACTTCCGCGACGTAGCCTTCCTTCTTCAAGATGTTCGCCAGATTTTCCTTCATCCGCGAATGCGGCATTTCCACCGTCGGCAGCAAGGCACGGCCGGCGTTGCGGATGCGGGTCAACATGTCAGAAATCGGATCGGTCATAAATTTACCAACTGGCTTTTACAACGCCGGGAATCAAGCCGTTCAACGCGGCCTCCCGGAAGGTGAGTCGCGACGCGGCGAACTTGCGCAGATAACCGCGCCGGCGGCCGCTGGCCGAGCAACGGTTCACCAGCCGCGTCGGGCTGGCGTTGCGCGGCAGCTTCGAGAGACCGGCGTAGTCTCGCTTGGCCTTCAATTCCGCGCGGATCGCGGCGTATTTTTTCACCGTTTCAGCTTTGTGCTTGTTGCGCTCAATCCATGCTTTCTTGGCCATAAATTAGTTTATTGTTTTGCTGCTGCTGCTGCTTTGGCCGCGTCTTTGGCCGCTTCTTCTTTAGCCGCTTGTTTGGCTATTTCTTTGGCCGCTGCCTTGGCCGCTGCCTTGGCCGCTTCCATGGCTTCGTCCTTGACCACTTCTTTTGGCGCCTCTTTCGCCTCCGCCAGCGGGAAACCCATGAGTTTCAGCAGATCCAGCGCTTCCGCGTCGTTGGGCGCGCTGGTCACAATCGTGACATCCATTCCCTGCGTCCGCTTGATTTTGTCCAATTCGATCTCCGGGAAAATCGTCTGTTCCGCAATGCCGAACGTGTAATTGCCGCGCCCGTCAAACTTGCGCGGCGACAACCCGCGAAAGTCACGAATGCGCGGCAGCGCGGTGGCAATCAAACGGTCAAAAAATTCATACATCGCGTCGCGGCGCAGCGTAACACGGCAGCCGATGGGCATGCCTTCGCGCAGTTTGAAATTCGCGATGCTGTGGCGCGACTTGCTGACCACCGCCTTGCGGCCGGTAATCCACGCGAGGTCTTTCGCCGCATCCTCAATCGCGTTCTTTTCCAGCGACGCGCTGATGCCCATGTTCACCACGATTTTCACCAGGTGTGGAACCTGGTGCACGTTCCTGTATTTGTGCTTGGCCTTGAGGGCGGGCACCACGTCGTTGACGTATTTGTTATAAAGTCTGGCTTTCATCACTTCGGGTCACGGATTTTGCCGTAACCATGTTTTGTAATCGTATTGGTAATTTTTCAAGTCTGGGCCGGCGCCGCCGCCCCGCCCCGCTTCGTCAGGCGTGCGTCAAATTGATCCGCTTTCATCACGTTCGAATGGTGGATGGTGCCTTCGCGTTCGACAATCGCGCCCTGCGGATGGTCCTGGCTCTTGCGCATGTGGCGCTTGATCATCTGCACGCCCTCGACGATGACGCGTTGTTTCTTCCGCAGAACGGCGATGATTTTGCCGCGCTTGCCCTTTTCCTTGCCGGCCAGCACGACCACCACCTCGCCTTTTTTCACATGAAATTTTGGCATAATCTCAAATCACCTCCGGCGCGAGCGAAATTATTTTCATGAACTTTTTGTCGCGCAATTCGCGCGCCACCGGTCCAAAAATGCGCGTGCCCTTCGGGTTCAATTCCGCGTCAATGATGACCACCGCGTTGCTGTCAAAGCGCAGATACGAGCCGTCGTTGCGGCGGATGATCTGGCGCGTGCGGACAATCACCGCGTTATGCACTTCGCCTTTTTTCACCTGGCCGTCCGGCGCGGCGTCCTTGATATGCACTTTGATGATGTCGCCAATCCGCGCGTAACGCTGGTTGCGGCCCAGTACGCCGATCGCCCAGGCGATTTTTGCGCCCGTGTTGTCCGCGACGTCCAAATGGGAACGAATTTGCAACATATTTCCTCGCTATTCCGCCGCCACCGGCTCCACGCCCCGGCTGCGTTCGACGACTTCCATCAGCCGCCAGCGTTTGATTTTGGAAAGCGGGCGGGTTTCTTCAATCCGCACCCGGTCGCCCACCTTCGCCTCGCTCTTTTCGTCGTGGGCGTACAATTTCTTGTAGGCGGTCAGGACTTTCCGAAACCGCGCGTGCGGGAACCGGCGCTCGACGCGCACGACGATGGTCTTGGCCATCTTGTTGGAGATGACCTCGCCGACGCGCTGTTTGCGATGTCCGCGCGCCGCTTCCGTTGAATTCACAGTGTCAGCCATATCAAGCCGCTTTGTTGGGCAACTCCGCTCCGCGCGAACGGAGCTGGGAGATGCGCGTTTCCAGCCGCGCGATGTCCCGGCGCAGCACCCGCAGGCGTGCCGGCTTCTCCAGTTGGGCGCTCGCCTGCTGCAGACGCAGGTTGAACATTTCATGGCGCAGGTCCCGGCTCTTGGCCGACAACTCCACCAGCGTCATGTCTTTCATTTCCGTAAATTTCATAACTTCAATTCCGTCTAGCGCGAACCCCGATGCCGCGAGATGAACTTGGTCCGGATCGGCAGCTTCGTGGCCGCCAGGCGCAATGACTCGCGCGCCTCAATTTCCGTCACCCCGTCCACCTCGAACAGCACGTTCGCCGGTCGGATGACCGCCACCCACGATTCCAGCGGGCCTTTGCCCTTGCCCATGCGCGTTTCCAGCGGCTTCTTCGTGAACGATTTTTGCGGGAAGATGCGAATCCACATTTTCCCGTGCCGCTTCATGTTGCGGGCAATCGCCACGCGCGCCGCCTCGATCTGCTTGGTGTCGAGCCAGCACCGCTCCAGCGACATCAATCCATACTCGCCAAACGCCACCGTGTTCCCGCGGTAAGCCAGGCCGGCGCGGTTGCCGCGGTGCATCTTGCGGTACTTCACTCTTGCGGGCATCAACGGCATAGCAAAAATCCTTTCAAAAAATCAGTTCGCCACGGGTTCGGTTGGCATGGGCGGCACGGGCGCAATCGGCACCGCTGGGGGAGCCGCAACTTTTTCCTTCGACGGCTTGTTTTCACCCTTGCAAATCCAGCACTTGATGCCGAGCTTCCCGTAAAGGGTTGCCGCCTCGGCAAAACCGTAATCAATGTTCGCGCGCAACGTGTGCAACGGCACGCGGCCCCAGTGATACGTCTCCACGCGCGCCAGTTCCGCACCACCCAGGCGGCCCGCGCAACGAATCTTGATGCCTTCCGCGCCGAAATCTTTCGCCGTTTGCACGGCCTTTTTCATCGCGCGCCGGAATGACACCCGGCGTTCAAGCTGCAGCGCGATGTTTTCCGCGACCAGTTGCGCCTCGATTTCCGGCGTTTTGACCTCGATGATGTCCACGTAAACTTCCTTGCCGGTCATCTTGCTCATCTCTTCCTTGAGCTTGTCAATTTCCGCGCCTTTGCGGCCAATGACCACGCCCGGCCGCGCGGTGAGAATGGTGATGCGGCAACGGTTCGCCGCGCGTTCGATCAAAATCCTCGGCACGGCGGCCGCTTCGAGTTTTTTCTTCAGCAGCTTGCGGATTTCCCGGTCTTCGCTCAGCAGCTTGCCGAATTCCTTCTTCTCGGCATACCACTTCGAACGCCAGTCCTTGTTGACGCCGACCCGCAGACCGATTGGATTTGTTTTTTGTCCCATATTTTCGGCTAACGTAGCGCAGCCGTCCCGGCTGCTTCTGCTTCAAATTTTTGGTTTGTTTTCATTTTTTTGCAGGCGGGACGCCTGCGCTACTTTATTCGTCCGACAAGGTGATTTTGATGTGGCAGCGGCGCTTGAGAATCGGCCCGGCGGAGCCGCGCGCCTTGGGCATGAACCGTTTGATGATCATCGCCGAGCCGGTCACGGCTTCCTTCACGCGCAACGATTCCGGCTTGAGGCTCTTGTTGTTTTCAGCGTTGGCAATGGCCGACTTGAGCGTCTTGGCCACGAACCGCGCCGACTTGCGCGGCACCACCGCGAGCACCGCCTGCGCCTGCAACGCGGGCAGGCCCTGAATCTGCCGCACGACCTCGCGCATCTTTTGCGGGGACATCGGCACGTTCTTGGTAATGGCGAAAACTTCCATATTATTTCCCTTTCGCCTCCACCTTGGCCGTGTGCGCGCCGTGTTTCTTGAATATGCGCGTCAGGGAAAACTCGCCGAGCCGGTGGCCGACCATGTTTTCCGTCACAAATACCGGGTTGAAAATCTTGCCGTTGTGAACACTGAACGTCAGCCCCACGAAATCCGGCGTGATCATCGAACGCCGTGACCACGTCTTGATGGGGGTCTTGGACTTCGTGTCCTTCGCCACCTGGATCTTGTCCAGGAGGTGAAAATCCACAAACGGACCTTTTTTAATCGAGCGTCCCATAAATTATTTGATTTTCATCGGCAAACCATTGCGCCGAATAACAATAAAACGGTTTGAATGTTTGTATTTGCGCCGCGTCTTGCCGCCTTTGGCAATCTTGCCCCACGGCGACATCAGTTGCTGCCAGCCGCCGCCGGACTTCGACTTGCCGGCGCCACCGCCGTTCGGATGGTCAACTGGATTCCGCGCCACGCCGCGGCTGATGCCGCGAATGCCGCGATGCCGCGAACGGCCCGCCTTGCCGAGAACCACATTTTCGTGCTCCGTATTGCCGACCTGGCCGATGGTCGCGTAGCATTCCTCGTTGATCTTGCGGATTTCGCCCGAGGGCAGACGTAACTGCGCGTAACCTTCGTCCCGCGACATCAACGTCGCCGCACCGCCTGCCGAACGGACCATCTGGCCGCCCCGACCCGGCGTCAGTTCGATGTTATGAATGGCGATGCCAACGGGAATTGATTTGAGCGGAAGCGCGTTGCCAATTTCCGGCGGGGCCGTCGGACCGCTGGAAATGGTCCCCCCCACCTTGATGCCCACCGGCGCGATGATGTAACGCTTCTCGCCGTCCTTGTATTCGAGCAACGCCAGACGCGCCGAACGCATCGGATCATATTCAATCGCCGTGACCTTCGCCTCCACGCCGTGCTTGTTGCGCTTGAAATCCACGAGGCGGATTTTCTGCTTGTGCCCGCCGCCGAGGCCGCGTGTGGTCACGCGACCGTAGTGGTTGCGGCCACCGGTTTTCTTGCGCGTGACGACCAGCCGCTTTTCCGGCGTCGTCTTCGTAATGTCGCTAAAGTCCGCGATCGTGATGTATCGCGTGGACGGCGTTAGCGGTCTAAATGTCTTGACTGGCATAAAAAAATGATTTCAGCAGCAACTCTGGGAGTCGGCAGGCCATCATTCCTGTCCCTGCGGGGAATCAGTTATCGGTCTGCAACTGCTGTCCTTCCGCCCGGTTGGGCCAAGCCGCTCTCCAACGCGACCGGGGTCCTGCTCTCAGGCGAAACGGAGCGACAAAATATCAAAGACTCGCTCTGTTGCAAGCAGTTTTTTGAAGAATTTTGATTGGGTAAAACGAATTCAAAAACAATGTGAATTACACAGATTTTCGCCAATATTCCCGATGAGGGACAGGCGTCTCCGCACACCGAGGTTTGGCCAGGCGCAGTTCAACGCCGGCTAGTCGGTAAATCGGGCGTAGGTGGCCTTGCGCGGATCGTGCTCCGGACGATGGAAAATCAGCGTCTGCACCCATTCGGACAGGCGGCGGCCCAGGCGGCGACAGGCCTCGCGTTCGCCGTCATTGCGTGGGCGGCCGGCGCAGATGGCGCCGTAATGCAGCGTTTGCCCCGGCGCCACGTAGTCCGGAACGCCGAAGACAAGGAAACCGTAGTTCATCAGCACGATTTGCAGCGCGAGGCACGTCAATTCACCACCTCCGGCCAGGCCACCGGATGACGTAAAGGCGCAGCCGATTTTGCCTTCCACTTTCGGCCAGAGCGGCTGAACGGTCACGTCCCACCAGCGTTTCATTTCCCAAGCCATGGTGCCCATGTGCGTCGGCGAGCCGGCCGCCACGCCATCGCACCATACCAAATCGTCGGTAGCGGCTTCGGCAATGCTCTTCAGGCGGACGTCAGTGGCAGGAACGCTGGCGGCGCCCTCAGCCACGAGGTCGGCCATCATTTTCGTATGACCGTCCTGGCTGTGATACAAAACCAAAACATGCGCCGGGCGGGAATCATCGGACTTCATGCCAACGATGATGCGCCTTCGTCAAAGTTTCCGTCAATGGAGAAGAAATCCAGGTAATGTCCTAATTTGTCATGGAGCGCGGATTGTCCTCAATCCGCAGCGGCTGGACTGGTCGGAAAAGCTGCGAGTTGGGACAACTCGCGCTCCGGGGGTGCCGTTCCATTGGTTGGGCGGCGATTCGTGCAGGCCGTGAAATTAATCGGAAACAGCACCGTCCAGTGGTTCCGCATCTGTGGTCGCCATTTGTTGCAACGCCTCCTCGTGTCCCAAGGCCAGGGCGGCGGCGATTTTCTTCGGCTCAACGGTGAAGGAACCCACCGGCAGTGGCCGGAGCGGCCGGAACACCTGGAACCGGACTCCCGCCGGCGGCTGTTTCATCAGGTCGAGGGCGGCGTTGTAATTCACATTTTGCCGCGCGGTCCAGACCTGGGCCACCATGGGCCATTCCGGATAGGCCAGTTTTCCCATCCAGCGCGGCACCGGCTTGAGGCGGAAAGCGGGATTGTGCGTGAGCACCACGGTGATGTCCGTCGCACCATCTTGTATCGCCCGTCGGATGGGAATGGGGTCCGCCACCCCGCCGTCGGCGTAGGGCTGGCCGTCCACGTAATCATACCCGCGCGTCGCCAGGGCCATGGACGACGTGGCGCGGAGGGCCGCAAAGACGCGGTCGTCGCAGACGTGGAAGTAAACCGGCTCGCCCGTGTGACAGTCGGTCAGCACGATGTAAAAACGTGTCGGCGCCTTTTGCAGCGCTTCAACGGAAAGCGGGACGTGCTTTCGGATGATATGATCCACGAGGTAAGCCAGGTCAATGATCGGTTTGCGGCGGAGGAAATTGCTTTTGCGAACCACTTTGCAGGCCAGTTCGCGCCAGATGGCCAGACCCGGTTCCCACATGTCGGCGACGAAATAGACCGCCGAGCAGGCGCCGGAAGAAGCCGCATAAACGAGATCGTATTGCCGCCGCCCGCATTCCTGAAGATAGGCCAGCACCCCGGCCGCCCACGCTCCGCGCATCGCTCCGCCTTCCACAATCAGTGCTGTTTTGCGGCGGGCACCTGACCCTGCATTTCCGACCATCGGCGGCGACATCCCATTTCCTTTCAATTACGGACCCGGTTGCGTCCGGTGGGTCCTCAGACGGGATTCCTTTGGTTCAACATAGCACACCCCCTGCCAAATCATAGTGGGTCACGCGAAATCGGAAGGACGGGCGTCCTTAAGGTAGGGACATCTCGCCGAGATGTCCGGTGGAAGTTTCACACCAAAAACGGACGGCTGGACCAGCCGTCCCTACCTCCAATTCGCGTTTATTCGCGCAATTCGCATCAAAACGTTTTGCGTCTTCAATGCCGGAACTGTGACTGTTTGCTGACCTTGGCCAGCCGCTTTTCCCATTCCCCCTTTTGCGCCAGCGGGTCGGCGTCCGTGCCCCAGAGCTTCTTTACCATCTCGCGTTGCGGCACGAACGGACATTTCGCCTTCGGATTTTTAAATGCATCTTCCATCTCACGCAACGCCAGTTGCGCGCCGGTCATCACCGCCGTCGGGCCGAACCGCCGGTTAAGCGCGTGCGCCGCGTCGTCGAGCGCGCCCCAGCGTTCGGCATCGGTGCGGCCCCACAATGTCGGCTGCGTGTCCAGCCGCGCGAGGTTCCAGAAGGCGATGCGAATCTGCCGCACCGGTTTGGCCTGGTCGCCCATCAGGTGCCGGAAAACAGCCTTCAACACCGCGTTGATGACGGAATTCTGAAACTGCGGTTCGTGAAAACGATGCCCGCCGCTGACTTCGGTGAAGTCGTTGAACCGCACCGTCAGCGCGAGTTCTCGGGCCTGCAATTGTTCGCGGCGCAACTGGCCGACCAGCCGCGTCGCCTCGCTCAGCGTGAACGTCAGCGCCGCCTCGTAATCCGGCTCGTCGTAAGGCAGCGTCGTGTTGCTGGAAATTGTCGTACGGTCTTTGACCTCGAGCAATAGAGGCTCGTTCCACAGGCCGTTGGCAAACAGCCAGAGCTGCTGGCCCCAGATGCCGAATTTCTGCCGGAGCAAAGTCGAAGGCAGTTTCGCCACATGGCCGAATGTCGTCGCGCCAAGCGCGGCGAGCGAGCGTTGACGGTTCCTGCCGATGCCGGAAAGTTCGCGCACGGAACGGTCCTTCAAAAATTCCTTTTCCGAGCCGGTGGGAATTTCGATGAAGCCGGGCTTGGCCGCGTCCGTTGCCAGTTTTGCCAGACGCGATGAATTGGCCAGGCCGGCGGACACGGGCAGTTTCACTTCGCGCAGGATCCGCTGGCAAATTTCCTTCACGTATTTTTCCGGTGTGGTGTTGCGCCAGACATGGCGATCCATCGTGGTGAAATCGAGGAAACCCTCGTCAATCGAGATGGGCACGAGCATGGGCGAATATTCCTCGAGGATGTGGAACATTTCCCCCGACAGCCGGCGGTATTCGTCGTAGTGCGGCTTGCAGAGTACGCCGCACGGACAAAGTTTCTTCGCCTCAAAACACGCCATGCTGGTCTTGATGCCGAACTTTTTTGCCACGCGACTGGCGGCAATGACGATGCCGTCCCCGCGCCGCCCGCCGCCCACCCAGACCGGGCGGCCCTGCAATTGGGGATTCAAGGCGATCTCGCAACTGGCGAAGAAGCTGTCGCCATCCACGTGCAGGATGCGGTTGGGCGGTTTCGTGTTCACGGGCAAACTTTAATTGAACCCAAATTCAGGCCATGTCAAATCCTCGCACGACCCCATGGACAAAAGCGGTCCAACCTCCTTTGACGAACAACCAGTTTGTTTCCCTCGCCCCACTCAAGCGGGGAGAGGGTGTCGCGGAGCGACCGGAGAGGGGAGTTTTAGCGATAGAAGCTGAGAAATTTTGCCTTTGCGAAATCAGCACCACCTCACCCCGGCCCTCTCCCCCGCTCCGCGGCGGAGAGGGAGAAGTAACGTCTGACCTTGGAAAAGTTAAAACCATCCCTGATTCGCCGACCGACTAGCAACAATTCTCCCTCTCCTTGGGGGAGAGGGCCGGGGTGAGGGCGAGTAGGACCATTCTTCCTCCGAAAACAAAAAACGCGGAGTGATATTCACTCCGCGCCTTGAAATTCAAATAGCCTTTTACGTCAAAACAATCTTGTCGCCGTCCTTTAGTGTCACAATGGCTTTCTTCCAGTCGGGCGCCCGGCCGGCCTGCGTGGTGCGCTGACGGCGCAATTTGCCGCGAACGTTCAGCGTGTTGACCTTGGTGACCTTGACCTTGAACAGTTCTTGCACGGCCTTGCGGATTTCCGTCTTGTTCGCGCGGCGATCAGCCACGACGGTGTATTGGTTGTACTTTTCGCCCTGGCGCGTGCCCTTTTCCGTCAAGCGGACGGTCTTGATGACTTCAAAAGCGTTCATGTTATTCCTTGGTCAGACGGGCTTCGACCTTCTCAAACGCGCTCCTGGTGAAGAGCAGCTTGTCGGGCCGCAAAATGTCGTAAGTATTCAGCGAATCGCTCGTGGCCAGCGTGACATTTTCAATGTTGCGCGAGGCGAGCGTGAGATTTTTGTCCGCCGCCGCGACGATGAGGGTTGTGCCGGTCAAATCCAGCGTGGACATCAGGCCGACGAAATCCTTCGTCTTCGGCGAAGCGAGCTTCAAATCGTCCACCAACACCACGTCGCCGGCCTTGAGCCGTTCGCTCAACGCCTTGCGCAACGCGAGGGTGCGGGTGTTTTTGGAAACTTTTTTGCTGAAATCACGGGGCCTCGGACCGAAGACCACGCCGCCGCCCACCCACAACGGCGATTGATGGGAACCAGCGCGCGCCCGGCCCGTGCCCTTTTGCCGCCACGGCTTCTTGTTGCTGCCGGAAACTTCGCCGACGTTTTTGGTGCAGGCCGTGCCCATGCGTTGCGCCGCCTGATAGGCGACGACCACATCATGCACCGCTTGTGTGCCTTTCCCGTCTTCAATCAGCGGGAACTTCACTTCGAGTTCACCCTGCTGCTTACCTTCAATATTTTTAATGGCAATTTTCATGGCCGTTCAAATTACTTTTTGGCCTCGGCCGCAGCCGCAGGTTTGGGTTCGGCCTTCGCGGCAGAGGCGCCCTTCTTCTTCATCGGGGCCAAACTGACCGGCGGTTTCCAGCCCTTGGGCCGTTTCTTGGATTCGCGGATGATGACATAATCGCCTTCCGCCCCGGGAATCGCGCCTTTGATGAGCAAAAGATTGTCCGCCGCGCGCACCTGGATGACTTCAAGATTCTGCGTCGTGCGCTGGACCTGCCCCATGTGACCGGGCATCTTCATGCCGCGCATGACCGTGCCGGGGAACAGGCGCTGCCCGATGGCGCCGCTGCGGCGGTGCCAGCCTTTGGCCCCGTGCGTCGAATCGCCACCCGCGAAGCGATGACGCTTCACAACACCCTCAAAACCGCGGCCCTTCGTGACGCCAATCGCGTCCACAAAATCGCCAACGGCGAACAGCGCCGGTCCGACGATGTCGCCGGGTTTGACTTCCTTGGAGAAATTCCGGAATTCCCGGATGCGTTTGACCGCTGCGCCATTCTGCTTTTTGATGTGGCCGAGCAACGCTTTGGTGAGACGCTGTTCCTTTTGATCGTCGAACCCGAGTTGAACGGCATTGTAGCCGTCTTTGCCGGCCTGGGTTTTGACCTGCAGCACGCGGTTGGGCCCGGCGAGCACGACCGTGACCGGCGTGACCACACCGTGCGAATCGTAAACGCGCGTGCTACCGAGTTTTTTTCCTAAAAGTCCGAGGGGCATGGCTAGAAAATGAGGTAATGGAGTAATGGAGTAATGTTGTGCTGGAATCCAAAGCTCCAACACTCCAACACTCCAACACTCCGTTGTTCTTGCATGTTCATTGCGCTAGATTTTTATCGTGATGTCCACGCCCGCCGGGAGATTGAGCTTTTTCAATTCATCCACGGTTTTGGCGGTCGGGTCGAGAATGTCAATCAGCCGCTTGTGCGTGCGTTGTTCGAAAGTTTCCTGCGATTTTTTGTCGCAATGCGGCGAGCGTTGGACGGTGAAGCGCTCGATGCGGGTCGGGAGCGGGATGGGCCCGGCGACGCGCGCGCCGGTGCGTTTGACGGTGTCGGCGATTTCACGCGCCGATTGGTCTATGACGCGTTGGTCATAAGCCTTGAGTCGAATGCGAATGCGTTGGGCAGCCATACAAAGAACAATTGTCTGTTTACCGTTTAACTAAATTTCTCCGCCCTCGGTTTGAAAGCGGGCGTGCAATTTATCAAACATCCCTTCCAATGCAATACCTTTTTTTAGATTTTTTGGTCCAATCCAAAACAATGTGCTGATTCAGGATAAGGGCTGCCGGGGAGCCGCATAAAAGTTCTTGCATCGCCGGCCCGGCGGGGTTCAGCTTGGGCCAGTCAGAACACTCGAGCGCCTATGATCGATGCCAGGTCCCAAACCGAAGAGGAACTCACCAGACTCCTTGACCAGCAAAAGCAGATTCTCAAGTCGCTCGAAGACATCAAGGACATCATCGAGTTTCGGACCGTTTATCAACGCTGGGACACCCAATCGTTGAAGATCGTGCAGACTTTGGCACCGGACAAATATGACGAGTTCGTCAATTATTTTTCGACCAATCCGAACCTGAAGTTGCTGGAAGCCAGCATCCAGGACTACGTCCGGGGGATGGGGCAGGCCAAGGACGCTTACACCGAAGAACTGCCTTTTGATCCACACGAGCTGGCCAGAATTCGATTTCTCAATCAGCTTCAGGTCCTGGACGAATTGTCATATCGGGTTGAGACGGTCCTGGCTGATGTCGAAAACCATTTGTTTGCGGAATTACAGGACAAGGAACTGGAAGCGGCGAACGCATTGCAGAAGATCAGTCTGCGGGCGGCGGGGGATCTGGCCGGCGTGGTTCTGGAACGTCATTTGCAGAGAGTGGCGGCGAATCACTCGGTGACGGTTCCGAAGCAGGAAACAACCATTCGCGAACTGAACGATCCCTTGAAGCTGGCCAAAGCCTATGACTTTTCCACCTGGCGGGAGATTCAGCGACTCGGTGATTTGCGCAATCTATGTTCGCAGCAAAGGAACGGCAACCCCACGAAAGAGCAGGTCGAAGATCTCATTATGGGGGTGAACTCCATAATCAAGTCGGTGTTTTGACAAGGCCCAACATCGCACGGGCCTTCGCCGCGCCGGAATGGTGCGACAAATAAATCCGAACCCCGAAGTTGAATTTCTGCGTTGGCGGAGTGCGGCCGTCCCGGCCGCAGCCAGGTGGGCAGACAGTTGGGAAATGTTCCGTGGCTCGAATGAAGCCAGTTGCTGCGCCCGAGGACAGGCGCACTCCGACCGGGTATCGTCCGCACCGCCACCACTGGTAACTTCGGAGTTCGGGTTGAAATATGGAAATAAAAAAACGGCCTCCGTTGCCGGAGACCGCTGGCAAAATTGATGGTCGAATCTTTTACGTTCTTGCCGCCGGTTTCTTGGCCGCCGCGTCCAGAATGGTGTTAAGAACAGCTTTCGGCACCTGCTCGAACGTCAGCGGTTCCATGGAGTAGGAAGCGCGGCCTTTCGAAAGTGACCGGATTGCCGTGGCGTAACCGAACATTTCCGCCAGCGGCACTTGCGCGTTGAGAATCGTCTGGCCGCTCTTGGCCTCGATATTGACAATATGGCCGCGACGGCGGCTGATGTCGCCGAGCAAATCACCCTGGTATTCGTCAGGCGTGGCAACTTCGACCTTCATGATCGGTTCGAGCAAAATCGGATGCGCCTTTTTGAAGGCGTCTTTGAGCGCGAAAATGCCGGCCATTTTGAACGCCAGCTCGTTCGAGTCCACTTCGTGGAACGTGCCGTCCACAACCTGCACCTTGATGTCAATGACCTGGTAGCCCGCGTAAACACCGCCCTTGATGGCTTCTTCAATGCCGTCAATGACCGCCGGGATGTATTCCTTGGGAATCGCGCCGCCGACGATTTTGTTTTCGACCTCGATGCCCTTGCCCTTCTCGTTCGGCTGAACCTGGACGCAGGCGTGGCCGTATTGTCCGCGACCGCCGGACTGGCGGATGAATTTGCCTTCGCCATCGGCGGGCCTGGTGATGGTTTCCCGATAAGCGATTTGCGGCGCGCCGGTGTTGCAATCCACCTTGAATTCGCGCTTGAGCCGGTCGCAAATGATTTCCAGGTGCAACTCGCCCATGCCCGCGATGATGAGCTGGCCGGTTTCCTCGTTGTGGAAACAGCGGAACGTCGGGTCTTCCTCGGCAAGCCGTTGTAATCCTTCGGACATTTTGTCGCGATCGGCGCGTGTTTTCGGCTCGACAGCCATGCTGATGACCGGCTCGGGGAACGTCGGTGGTTCGAGCGTCACGTCGTAGTCCTCGTCGCACAACGTGTCGCCGGTGGTGATGTTCCTCAAGCCGACGAGCGCGGCGATGTCGCCGGCATAAACCCGGTCAATGTCCTTGCGTTCGCTGCCTTGAATGATCATCAGGCGGCTGACGCGATCGCGCTTGCGCGTGCGCGGATTGTAAATCGTGTCGCCCTTTTTAAGCGTGCCGGAATAAACGCGGAAAAAAACCAATTTACCCGCATAAACATCAGTCCAGAGCTTGAACGCCAGCGAACAAAACTTGTTGCCGTCGCTGGTCTCGATGTGAACGACTTTGTCCGTGTCCAACTCGACGCCTTGCGCGCCGGGAACATCCAGCGGACTCGGCAGATAATCCACGATGGCGTCAATCAACGGCTGCACCCCCTTCTTTTTGAAGGCCGAACCGCACAGGACGGGAACCAATTCGATTTTGCACGTCAACCGGCGGATGGCCGCCTTGAGCACGAGCGGCTCAACCGGCTTTTCCCCGATCACCAGTTCGGCAATCGCATCATCCTTGTTGGAAACGGCGTCAATCAGTTCCGCGAGCGCGGCCCTGGCTTTTTTCTTCAGGCGCTCGGGAATTTCCTTCACTTCGTATTTCAAACCTTCGTTGACGACTTCGCCGACGCCCCAGGTGATCGCCTTCTGGTTGACCACGTCAATGACCCCTTCGAACTTGTCCTCGGCGCCAATCGGCAGAAAAATCGGATACGCATACGCGCCGAGTTTTTTCCGCATGTCTTTCAGCGCGTTTTCAAAATTCGCGCCGATGCGGTCCATCTTGTTGACGAACGCGATGCGCGGAACATTGTATTTGGTCGCCTGACGCCAGACCGTTTCGGATTGCGGCTGAACGCCCGCGACGGCGCAGAACACGGCGACCGCGCCGTCCAAAACGCGCATGGAGCGTTCGACTTCGGCGGTGAAATCCACGTGGCCGGGCGTGTCGATGATGTTGATGCGATGCGGCACACCCGTAAAGGCTTTGGCCAGGCCCTCTTCTTTTTTTTGCGTCCAATAGCACGTCACCGCGGCGGACGTGATGGTGATGCCACGTTCGCGTTCCTGCTCCATCCAGTCCGTGACCGTGTTGCCATCGTCCACGTCGCCGATTTTGTGGATGAGGCCGGTGTAAAAGAGGATGCGCTCGGTCATGGTGGTTTTGCCCGCGTCAATGTGCGCCGCGATGCCGATGTTGCGCGTGTGCTCGAGGGTGTATTCGCGGTTGGGCGAATTGACCGATTTTGTTATTTCTGCAGTTTTTCGCATCTTGATTCAGAGAATAGAAAACGCCCCGATGCTCCAATCTTCGGGGCGCGTCAAAAAAAATTCTACCAGCGGAAATGGGCAAATGCCTTGTTCGCCTGGGCCATCTTGTGAACTTCGTCGCGTTTGCGGATCGCGTTCCCCTGCCCTTGATAAGCCTCCAGAATTTCCGCCGCGAGCGCCTCGCGCATCGGCGTGCCTTTGCGGGCGTCCGCGAAATCCACAATCCAGCGGAGCGCCAGGGCGGCCTGCCGGTCCGACGGCACTTCCAGCGGAACCTGATACGTGGCGCCGCCGACACGGCGCGCCTTGGTTTCGATGCGCGGTTTGGCGTTGTCCACCGCGCGCTGCAAAATTTCCACCGGGTTGCTGGCCGGATTCTTTTCGGAAATGCTGTTGAACGCGCCGTACACAATCCGCTGCGCCGTGCTTTTTTTGCCGCACATCATGATGGTGTTGACCAGCCGCGAAACCAAAACGCTCTGGAACTTTCCGTCTTTGGCAACCGTCCGTCTTGTAGCTTGTCGTCTGCGGGACATGGGATTCGTTAAGTCGTTAAATCGTTAAACCGTTAATTGAGTCAGGCTGCGGGTGCTGCTGCCGCTGGAGCCTCCGCTGCGGCCGCCGGCGCCGCGGGCCGGGAACCCGGCTTCGGGCGTTTCACGCCGTATTTCGAGCGGCTGACCCGGCGTTTTTCGACACCTGCGGCATCCAGCCGCCCACGAACAATGTGATAACGCACACCCGGCAAATCCTTCACGCGGCCGCCGCGCACCATCACGATGGAGTGCTCCTGCAAATTGTGGCCTTCGTCCGGGATGTAAGCAATGATCTCATACCCGTTGGTCAGGCGCACCTTGGCCACCTTGCGCATCGCCGAGTTCGGCTTCTTGGGCGTGCGCGTCATGACCTGAATGCACACCCCGCGGCGGAACGGGGAGCCTTCCAAGGCTGGCGACTTGGACTTGTATTTTACTTTGCGTCGGCCCTTGCGGACCAATTGATTGATCGTCGGCATTGCGTCTTAAAAATGGAACGCGGAATATAGCAGACCAAATCCGGGTTGCAACATCTATTTCGCCCGATTTTTGGATGAAAACCGCGAAAGGCGCGAAACACGCGAAAGGTGGGAACGCACCGCTTGCCGCGGCGTAGCCAGTGACGTAGCCGGGCCGGGGCGTCCGTTTTGCAGAAGCTTCGTTTTAATCCTTTTGGAAAGCACCGCGAAGCCAGACTTGTCGTGCCGTAGCGCAACGAAGGTGGATCAACTACCGCTTGCCGACGCCGGGACACGGGCGTAGCATCGCCCTACAATCAGCCATCAGGAAAATGGATATGAAAACCTCTTTGGGGATTTCATCATGAAAGCAAAGAATCGGTCTAACTCAATTCATGCCTCGCTCCGGCAACTGCTGGATATTGGCTTAAGCAAGAGTAGTTCGGCGGAACCGCAGAAAATCACGCGCACGGTCAAGTTCAAGATTCACACGCTTGCCCGACCGGAACTAATTGCCCCGCTCAATAAACACTTCAATGCGTTCGACGAATTCCGCCACAAGGTGCTGGCGGACTTGGAAAGCTGGTGGGACAAAGACCCTGAAAGTTTCACGCGCATGGTCAAAAGCAACACCAAGACAAAATACGAAGAGAAATCCAGTTGCTATGCGTGGCTCTATAAAAGATTTCTCACCGGCGCGGAATTGCCGCCTGAACTTTCACGCGATGCCGCGAACGCGATGCTGGATAATCTTGCTGGCAGCCTGAAAAGCTTCCTCACACGCCGCGCAACTGTGAGTTTAGAAATCGAAAAACGCTACGAACAAAACAAAGGGGAGTGGGAGAAGGAGTTAAGCCTCATGGCAAAGGAAAAAAATCTAAAATTGCCGAAAGCCCCTCCAGAGATTGATTTCGACAATCTCACTGCCAAAGCGATTGATCGCTACAATGAATGGGTCGGGCTGGTTCGGATGTGGTGCAATCTCATTCTGATTCAGCAAGAGAAGCTGACTCGTGAAAATGCCTGCCTGCCCCGCTATTTGAAAAGCTATCCCGGCTTCCCCGGCTCGCAGCGCTTCCGCAAGCCCGTGACCATCGAGCAAACACTGGGCGAATTAGAAACCACTGCCCGCGAACAGGCAGGCAAAGCCCCAAAACGATTTGCCGGTTTGAAACCGGAAGTCTGGCAAGCGATTCAAGAACGCTTCACGCCGCCGGAAAAAGAAGAAACTGAGACAACTCCGCGACCACGCACAACCAGTCAAACCGTTGCCCGGCGGTTTACCGCTCTGATACAAGCCAATCCAAACTGGACGCCGCAGCAAGTCGCAGAAGAAATCTTGGCTGGCATCTTCCGGGCAGCCGACAAGCTAAAGAAACATCTCGCAGTTACAAAATACAGCGACCGCCGCGCGACCATCAAGCTTGCAAACCAGTTCAACATCGCGGTTGTGTTTGCCCGTGAACCCTTCCGCGCGAGTGGCAATTAATCACTGAACGATGACAACGACCACATCTCCTCGGAATCGCTGACGCTCGCGTGGCTGGTTTCAAAGATTCGGCGGGTTGGCTGCGCGGCTCGATTCAAGTTTATCGGCAAGTTTTTCCCCGTCCAAACGCCGCGCAGCCAACCCGCCGCATATTCGATTTCATCCCCGCCCAAATCCACCGGTAATTCGCTTCAAGAATCGTGGTTGCTCTCTCTGTGGTGTCTGAATGATTAAAAGAAAAGGGCGTCTGAGTTCATCAGACGCCCTTCGTAAAACGATTGTTTGGCAATCAGGCCAGCAACGGATTCTCCGCCACCGCCGGTTCCGCCGGCTCCGCCGGCTCCGGTTCATCCTCCGCTTCGACCAGATGTTTGAGCAGCACCTTGCGGTGCATGTCGAAACCGGTGCCGGCCGGGATGATGTGGCCCATGATGACGTTTTCCTTGAAACCGCGCAGATAGTCCACCCTGGAACGGGTGGCCGCCTCGGTCAGCACACGGGTCGTGTCCTGGAACGACGCGGCGCTGAGGAAGCTGTCGGTTTCAAGCGACGCCTTGGTGATGCCGAGCAACACGGGCGAAGCCTCGGCCGACTTGCCACCCATCTTGTCCACCCGCTCGTTCTCTTCTTCAAAGTCGAGCTTGTCAATCTGTTCGCCCCACAGGAACGTGGTGTCGCCCGGTTCGGTGATGCGCACCTTGCGGAGCATCTGGCGCACGATGATTTCAATGTGCTTGTCGTTGATCGTCACCCCTTGCAGGCGGTAAACCTCCTGCACTTCGCTGACGAGATGTTCCTGCAATTCCTGCGGGCCGCAGACTTCAAGAATTTCGTGCGGGTCCATGGGGCCTTCGGTCAACTGCTGGCCTTTCTTCACCATGTCGCCCTTGAAGACAATGACGTGCTTGCCGATGGGGATGAGGTGTTCCTCCTCCACCTGGGTCTGCGGGTCTTTGATGAGAACGCAACGTTTGCCGCGCACGCTCGCCCCAAAGTCCACCAGACCGTCAATCTTGGAAATTTCCGATGCGTCCTTCGGCCGGCGGGCTTCGAACAACTCCGCCACGCGGGGCAGACCGCCGGTGATGTCCTTGGTCTTGGAAGTCTTGCGCGGCGTCTTGGCCATCAGGGTGCCGGCGACAATCTTGCTGCCTTCGGCTACGACGACGTGCGCGCCGGAGGGAATCGGATAATTCGCCACCACTTCGCCGGAGTCGTCGCTGATGATGATTTGCGGGTGCAGGTCTTCCTTGTGCTCCACCAGCACCATGGCCTCCTGACCGGTGGTTTCGTCCGTTTCCTGCTTCATCGTCACGCCTTCGATGATGTCGTGGAATTTCACCTTGCCGGCCTTCTCGGAGAGGATCGGCACGTTGTAGGGATCCCATTGCACGAAGGTTTCACCCTTCTTGATTTTGAAACCGTCCTTGAAGGAAATGACCGCGCCGATGACCACGATGTGGTTTTCCAGTTCACGTCCGTCGTCGCCGAGAATGGAAACGGAACCGTTCTTGTTGAGCACGATGTTGTTGCCGTCCTCCAGTTCGACCAGGCGGAGTTCGTTGTAATGGATCACCCCGTCGTGCTTGGCCTTGATCTGCGGGATCTTGAACACCTGCGCCGCCGTGCCGCCGATGTGGAACGTCCGCATTGTCAACTGCGTGCCCGGCTCGCCGATGGACTGGGCGGCGATGATGCCGACCGCTTCGCCGAGCTTGACGAGTCCACCGGTGGCCAGGTTGCGTCCATAACAATTAACGCAAATACCGTGTTTGCTTTCGCACGTGAGCACCGAGCGGATGCGCACGCGGTCAACGCCCGAAGCCTCAATGCGCCGGGCCTTTTCCTCGTCAATTTCCTCGTTCGCGCGAACGAGAAATTCCTTCGGGTTCGTCGGGTTGACGATGTCGTCGCAGGCGAACCGGCCCACCAGCCGGTCGGCCAGTTTGACCACTTCGTCTTCACCCTCATAAACCGCCGAAACCCAGATGCCGTTCGTCGTGCCGCAATCCGGCTGCTGGATGATGACATCCTGCGACACGTCCACAAGTTTGCGGGTCATGTAACCGGAGTCCGCGGTTTTGAGGGCGGTGTCGGCCAGACCCTTGCGGGCGCCGTGCGTTGAAATGAAATATTCCAGCACCGAAAGGCCTTCGCGGAAATTCGCGAGAATCGGTTTTTCGATGATGTCGCCGCTGGGCTTGGCCATGAGGCCGCGCAAACCGGCCAGCTGGCGGACCTGTTGTTTGTTGCCGCGCGCGCCGGAATCCACCATCAGGTAAACCGGGTTGTATTCCTTCTTGCCCTGGTTGGCTTCGAGCGTGCGGAACATGACGCTGGAAATCATATCGGTGCAATGCGTCCAGATGTCCACGATTTTGTTGTAGCGTTCGCCCGGGGTGATGACGCCCTTGCGATACTGCTTCTCAACCTCTTTGATCTGCTTTTGCGCGACGTCAATTTCCTGGTCGCGTTCCTTGGGCACAATCATGTCATCAATGCCGATGGACGCGCCGGACTTCGTGGCCTCGCGGAAGCCCAGTTCCTTGAGCTTGTCGAGCATCGCGACGGTCCTTTCGTGGCCGGCGACCTTGTAACACTTCCAGATCAAATCGCCGAGCTGGCTCTTGCCGGCGGCCCGGTTGTAAAAGCCGAGTTCCGGCGGCCAAATCTCGCTGAAGGTGACGCGGCCAACGGTCGTTTCGATGATCTTTTTGGCCGGGTCGCCATAAACGGTTTGCCGGCCGAAATCGGGATTCGCCAGACGAATCCGGTCGTGGGTCTTCAACGCGCCATCGTCATAGGCGAAAATCACCTCGTCCTTCGAGCCGAACAACGGCAGTTTCCGCGTGTCGGCGGGCATCGGCGTGCGCGGTTCGGCGGTGAGATAATAACAGCCGAGCGTGATGTCCTGCGTCGGCGTGATGATCGGCCTGCCGGATGACGGGCTGAAAATGTTGTTCGTCGCCATCATCAACAGGCGCGCTTCCATTTGCGCCTCGACGGACAGCGGCACATGCACAGCCATCTGGTCGCCGTCGAAATCCGCGTTGTAAGCGGTGCAAACCAGCGGATGAATGCGAATCGCCTCGCCCTCGATGAGCAGCGGCTCGAAGGCCTGCACGGACAGACGGTGCAGCGTCGGCGCGCGATTGAGCAGCACCGGATGGCCCTTGGTCACTTCCTCCAAAACGTCCCAGACTTCCTTTGTCTGGCGCTCGATCATTTTCTTCGCGCTGCGAACGGTATGGACATAGCCCAGCTCCTTAAGCCGGCGGATGATGAATGGTTCGAACAAAACCAGCGCTATTTTCTTGGGCAAACCGCATTGATGCAATTTCAGCTCCGGGCCGATGACGATGACGGAACGGCCGGAATAATCCACGCGCTTGCCGAGCAAATTCTGACGGAAGCGGCCGCCCTTGCCCTTGAGCATGTCGGACAGTGACTTGAGCGAGCGATTGCCCGCGCCGGTGACGGGGCGGCCATGACGGCCGTTGTCGAACAGCGCGTCCACGGCTTCCTGCAACATGCGCTTTTCGTTGCGGATGATGACCTCCGGCGTTTTGAGCTGGAGCAACGTTTTGAGACGGTTGTTCCGGTTGATGACGCGGCGGTACAAATCGTTCAAATCCGAAGTGGCAAACCGTCCGCCTTCGAGCGGCACGAGCGGACGCAAGTCCGGCGGAATCACCGGCAGCACCGTAAGAATCATCCATTCCGGACGGCTCTTGGAAATCTGCAGGCCCTGGAGCAATTTGATCCGCTTCGCCAGTTTTTTGCGGATTTGCTTGCTCTTGGTTTCGGTCATCGCCTCCTGCAATTGATCGATGCCCTTGGCCAGGTCCACCCGCGCCAGCGCTTCGCGCACGGCTTCCGCGCCCATCTTGGCGACAAACGCGTCCGCCCCGTAGGTCTCGCGGGCTTCGCGGTATTCGTGTTCGTTGAGCAATTGATTCGGTTTCAGCGGCGTGTTGCCCGGATCAATGACGAGGTAATCCTCGTAATAAATCACGCGCTCAAGGTTGCGCGCGGTCACGTCCAGGACGAGGCCGATGCGCGACGGCATGCACTTGAAAAACCAGATGTGGCACGTGGGCACGGCCAGTTCGATATGGCCCATGCGCTCGCGGCGGACGCGGGCCAGCGTTACTTCCACGCCGCAACGGTCGCAAACGATGCCGCGGTGCTTGATGCGCTTGTACTTGCCGCAGGAACATTCCCAGTCCTTGACGGGACCGAAAATGCGTTCGCAGAAGAGGCCGCCCTTTTCCGGCTTGAACGTGCGGTAGTTGATGGTTTCCGGATTTTTGACTTCGCCTTTGCTCCACGACCGGATGGCCTCGGGCGACGCGACGGTGATCCCGACGTAATCCACCTGATTGACCTTGTCCAGTCCGAGCAATTCGCGCGCGTTTTCTTTGTTGCCGATCATACTAAAATTTGTTTCCGCGTTGGTTGAATGGTTTCCGGGTTAAAGCGACGCCAGGGTCACGGCGGAGGCTTCCGGGTGTTCCGCCGGATTCGCGTAACCGACCTTCACATCGAGGCCGAGCGACTGCATTTCCTTGACGAGCACGTTGAAGGATTCGGGAATACCCGCCTCCAGCGCATTGTCGCCTTTGACAATGCTCTCGTAAATGTGCGTGCGCCCTTGCACGTCGTCGGACTTGACCGTGAGCAATTCCTGCAGCGTGTAGGCCGCGCCGTAGGCTTCCATCGCCCACACTTCCATTTCGCCGAAGCGCTGGCCGCCGTATTGCGCCTTGCCCCCGAGCGGCTGCTGCGTGACCAGCGAGTAAGGCCCCACGGCGCGGGCGTGAATCTTGTCCGCGACCAGGTGGCCGAGCTTCATCATGTAAATGTAACCGACGACAATTTCCTGGTCGAAGGGCTGCCCGGTGCAACCGTCGTAAAGGATCGTCTTGGCGTTCTCCGGCAATTTCGCCTCTTTGAGGTAATTGCGAATGTCCTTTTCCTTGATGCCGTCGAAGACCGGCGTGGCGAATTTCAATCCCAGGATCTGGGCCGCCCAGCCGAGATGCGTTTCCAGCACCTGGCCGACGTTCATGCGCGAGGGCACGCCCAGTGGATTCAACACGATGTCCATCGGCGTTCCGTCCGCGAGGAACGGCATGTCTTCTTCCTTCACAATCCGCGCGACGACGCCCTTGTTGCCGTGGCGCCCGGCCATTTTGTCACCGACGGACAGCTTGCGTTTGGAGGCAATGTAAACCTTCACCGACTTGACGATGCCGGCCTCCACGCCTTCGCCCGCCTCGGCGCGTTCCATTTCCTCGTCATATTGCATCTGCAAATCATCGAACTTCTTTTTGAAGCTGCCGATGATTTCGTTGATCTTGTTGCGGATCGGCGACGGATCAATCTCGATGCGGTCATAAACCGTCGCGAGTTTGCGCAGCAGCGTCTTCGTGATTTTGCGATTCGCCGGAATGATGATTTCCCCGGTCTCGGAATTGACCACATCGAGCGGGATTTTTTCGCCGAGCAAAATGTTGCTCAACGCCTCGGTCAATTGATCGCGCAATTCATCGGTCTTTTTCTTGTGCTCCTCCTCAATCTGCTTCGCGTGGCGTTTTTCCTCGCCGGCAGACGATTTGGTTTCACGATCGGTTTCCTTCTTCGACGACACCTTCACGTCCATGACGATGCCATAAGTGCCGGAAGGAATCTTGAGCGACGTGTCCTTCACGTCGGCGGCCTTTTCCCCGAAAATGGCGCGGAGCAAACGCTCTTCCGGCGCGAGCTCGGTTTCCGATTTCGGCGTGATTTTGCCAACCAGAATGTCGCCGGGCTTCACTTCCGCTCCGATGCGGATGACGCCGTCCGGCCCGAGGTTCTTCAACGCCTCGTCGCCGAGGTTCGGAATGTCGCGCGTGATTTCCTCCGGGCCGAGCTTGGTGTCGCGCGCGGCCACTTCAAATTCATCAATGTGAATGCTCGTGAAAATGTCTTCCTTCACGATTTTTTCGCTGATGAGAATCGCGTCCTCGAAGTTGTAGCCATTCCACGGCATGAACGCGACGAGCACGTTGCGACCGAGCGCCAATTCGCCGTCCTTCGTGCAGGGACCATCGGCAATCACCTGCCCTTTCCTCACGTGGTCGCCCTTGTGCACGAGCGTTTTTTGATTGATGCACGTGGCGGCGTTCGACCGCATGAATTTGCGGATCGGATAGACCCACACGCCCTTTTCGGGGTCGTGCTTGATCTTCTTTTTCGTCTCCGGCAATTTGCCGTCTTCGGTGACGATGGCGCGGTCGCCGCTGACGGAAGCGACCTTGCCGCTTTCTTCCGCGACCACCACGGCGCGCGAGTCGCGGGCGACGCGGTCTTCCAGTCCGGTTGCCACCAGCGGCGCTTCGGTCACCAGCAAGGGCACCGCCTGGCGTTGCATGTTGGAACCCATCAACGCGCGGTTGGCGTCGTCGTGTTCCAGGAACGGAATCAGCGACGCCGCGATGGACACCAGCTGCTTGGGCGAAACGTCCATGTAATCCACCCGCGCGGGTTCGACATCAATAAAGTCGGTCCGGGCGCGGCAAACGACCCGGTCGGTCGTGAATTTGCCCTTGTCGTCAATCGGCGAGTTCGCCTGCGCGATGATGAATTGTTCCTCGCGGTCGGCGGTCAGGTAATCAATGTGATTGGTGACCCGCCCGTTTTCAACCTTGCGATAAGGCGTTTCGAGGAAGCCGAAATCGTTGATGCGCGCAAACGTCGCCAGCGACGCAATCAGACCGATGTTCGGGCCTTCCGGCGTCTCAATCGGGCAAATGCGTCCGTAGTGCGACGGATGCACATCGCGCACTTCAAATCCGGCGCGGTCGCGGCTCAAGCCGCCCGGCCCCAGCGCGGACAGCCGGCGCTTGTGCGTCAACTCGGCCAGCGGATTGATTTGGTCCATGAACTGGCTGAGTTGCGAACGGCCAAAGAAATCGCGAATGACCGCCGAGAGCGCCTTGGGATTGATGAGCTTTTGCGGCGCCATTTGCTCGACACTTTGATCGAACAACGTCATGCGTTCCTTGACGAGGCGTTCCGTGCGCGAAAGCCCGACCCGGCACTGGTTGGCGAGCAACTCGCCGACCGTGCGGATGCGGCGGCTGCCCAGGTGGTCAATGTCATCCACGCTGCCTTCGCCCTTCTTGAGGCGGAGCAGATATTTCGTCGCGGCCACCAAATCGTTCTTCGTGAGAATGCGTGATTCCTCCTTGTCCTTGAGGCCGAGTTTTTGATTGATCTTGTAGCGGCCCACGCGGCCCAAATCGTAACGTTTCGGGTCGAAGAACAACCGCTTGAGCAACGCCCGCGCATTGGCGGCGGTCGGCGGGTCGCCCGGACGCAGGCGGCGGTAAATGTCCTTGAGCGCCTCTTCCTCGTTTTTGGCCGGGTCTTTCTTCAGGCATTTGATCATGATGCCATCATCGCTCGTGGTATTCACGACCTTGATTTTGTTCACCCCCAGCTCGGCGATTTGTTTGACCACGGCCTTGGAAAGCGGCTCGAAGGCGCGGGCAACCACGAGACCCTTTTCCTGGTCCACCGCGTCCTGAATCAAAACGCAATTCGGCAACTCTTCGAGTTTCTCGGCTTCCTTGATCGTGAGTTCCTCGATTTCGTAAAAAAGCTTGAGGATTTCCTCATCCGTGCCGCGGGTTTTCTCGCCGTTGTCCTTGCCCTTGCCAATGCCGCCTTCAACATCCAAAAAGCTCAACGCGCGGAAAAATGTCGTCGTCAAAAATTTCCGGCGCCGCTTCTTGCGGTCGAGATATACGTAAAGCAGATCGCTTGTGTCGAATTGCGCTTCATACCATGAACCGCGGTCGGGAATGACGCGGAAGCTGTGCAGGATTTTCCCGTTGGGATGCTGCGTGGCCTCGAACGCAATGCCCGGCGAACGGTGCAACTGGCTGACGACAACGCGCTCCGCCCCGTTGATGACAAACGTGCCTTGCGGCGTCATCAGCGGCAGTTCGCCCATGAAAACTTTTTCTTCCTTGGCGCTTTTGCCCTCTTCCTTGAGCAGGAACGTGACATAAAGCGGCGCGCCGTAGGTCAGGCCTTCGCGCAGGCATTCAAGCCAGTCCAGTTTCGGCGCGCCGATTTCGTAGGAATCGTAATCGAGCACGCACTTGCCATCGTAGCTCTCGATGGGAAAGACTTCGAGGAAGACCGCCTCCAGGCCGATGTGTTTCCGGCGCTTTTTGGGCGCCGCGTCCGCTTGCAGGAATTCCTGGTAGGAATTGGTCTGCAATTCGATCATGTTCGGCGGCACGACAATCTCTTTGATTTTGCCGAAATTGATTCGTTCAGTGACTCGCGATGGCATTTGGACTTTCTGGTTTGGCTGGCAACCGTCCCAGCCGGCAATTTTCAATCAACGACACAAGGCAAGCACGCTGCGTTTAACAGTGAACCTGCCTGAACTCAGACCGCTACCGGCGGCCGCTTGTTGCTGCTGTTTGTAACTAATAAAAATTTGGTTCCGCCTTGCGAAAACCGGGTGGCGGTCCCGGCGCGCGGGACCACCGCCCCAAAGTTCGCCAGTTACTTGACCTCCACTTTGGCGCCCGCTGCCTCCAGCTTTTTCCTGGCTTCGTCGGCATCGGCTTTCGGAGCGCCTTCCAGCACGGGCTTGGGCGCGCCTTCCACCAGCGCCTTGGCTTCCGCCAGGCCGAGACCGGCCTTGACTTCGCGGACGGCCTTGATGGTGGCAATTTTCTTGTCCGCCGGGGCGGACACGAGAATCACGTCAAACGTGGTCTTCGCTTCAGCGGCAGGCGCAGCAGCACCAGCGGGAGCCGCGGCCACCGCAACCGGTGCAGCGGCAGTCACGCCCCATTTTTCTTCCAGTTTCTTGACCAGGTCGGCGGCTTCAATCACCGTCAACTTGCTCAGTTCCTCTACGAGGTTTGCAATGTCAGCCATGTTACCTTTCTTGTCGTCTCGTCGTCGGCCGCGGTCCAGCCTTCTCCCGCATCGCGGGATTCGGCACGACACGCCGCGGCTTTTTTAAGTTCGTTCGTGAACCGACGATTTACGTTGTTGTTTGTTTGTTTGTCCGACCGCGGTTCAAAGCGGACGGAAATTGTTTCAACTTTTCTCGGCCTTCGCCTTGATCACCCGCGCGAGTTGCGTCGCGGGCGTGTTGATTAAAACGACCAGTTTCGTTGCCGGCGCGTTCAACAGGCCCAGCAGGGTGGCGCGCAACACGTCCAGGCTCGGCAGATCAGCCAAGGCCCCAATCGCCGCCGGTTCCAGGCGCTGGTTGTTCAAATAACCAAACTGCACCTTCAACCGGTCGAACTCCGCGCCAAAATTTTTCACCACCTTCGCCGCGGACGAAATGTCCTTCCGGCCGGTGACCACGGCGAGCTGGCCGCCGAGCGCGCCGTTCAATTCGCCGACGCCGGCTTCCTTGGCCGCGATTTGGAACAGGGAGTTCTTGACGATGTGAATCTCCGCGCCGGCTTTTTGCAGGCGCTTCCGCAGCTCGGTCATGTGGGACACCTTGAGTCCCTTGTAATTCACCACGATGAAGAATGGCGAGCCATTCAACCGCGCGATATATTCCTTCGTTAAAATTTGTTTTTCAGCACGCATGATTCAAAATGGTTCCGGGTTAATGGGTCGTGAACTCGCGCACATCCAGCCGCACCGGCGGACTCATCGTTGCCGACAGCGTGCAGGAGTTGATATAGGCGCCCTTGACACTGTTCGGACGCGCCTTGGCCACGGCTTCAATCACCGCGCGCGCGTTTTCCTCGATCTGATTGGCCGGAAACGACGCCTTGCCAACGGCCACATGAACGTTGCCCGCCTTGTCCACCTTGAACTCGACGCGGCCGGCCTTGACTTCCTTGACCGCTCTGGCGGTGTCGTCCGTCACGGTGCCGGTCTTCGGGTTGGGCATCAGGCCGCGCGGCCCGAGCACCTTGCCGAGCTTGCGCACTTCGGCCATCGCTTCGGGCGTGGCCACCGCCACATCAAAATCAGCCCAACCGCCCTGGCACTTGGCAATCATGTCTTCAAAGCCGACGTATTCCGCACCCGCGGCCTTGGCCGCGTCCGCCGCCGCGCCGCTTTTGGCGAACACGAGCACGCGCACGGTCTTGCCGCTGCCGTGCGGAAGCGGGACCGTGCCGCGAACCATCTGGTCGGATTGCTTCGGGTCCACCCCGAGCCGGAACGCGAGGTCAATCGTTTCGTTGAATTTCGCCTTGGGAAACTTGGCGAGGACGCCAACGGCATCCTTCAGCGGATACACCTTTTTGGCGTCCACCACTTCGAGCGCTTTTTTGTATCGTTTACTGGGCATTTGTTTGGTTGCGGTGCCAGCGAATCCTTGAGGACTCTCCCGCGGTTGTTTGGTTTATCCGACGACTTCAATTCCCATGCTGCGCGCCGTGCCGGCGATGACCCGGAACGCGGCCTCTTCCGAAGTCGCATTCAAATCCTTCGACTTCATTTTCACGATGTCCAAAACCTGTTTGCGCGTCACCTTGCCGACTTTTTCCTTGTTCGGCTCCTTGGACCCGGCGGTGATGCCCGCGGCTTTTTTCAACAGCACGGACGCCGGCGGCGATTTGGTGATGAACTTGAACGACTTGTCCTGAAAAACGGTGATGACGACGGGGATGATGAGTCCCGCGTCGGCCTTGGTCGCCGCGTTAAATTCCTTGCAGAAGCCCATGATGTTGACGCCGTGCTGGCCGAGCGCCGGGCCGACCGGCGGCGCGGGATTCGCCTGGCCCGCCGGAATCTGCAGCTTGATGATGCCTGTGATTTTCTTTGCCATGATGTTCGTTAAATATGTTAAACAAGTGATTGGTTAAATGGGTTAAACAAGCGCCGCACCGGGCGACTCATTTAACTGATTTAACTCATTTATCCATTCACTTTCATTACGCTTTCTCCACCTGCCAATATTCGAGTTCGACCGGCGTGTTCCGCCCGAAAATGTTCACGGTGACCTTCAACTTGCCGCGCTCGGGATCAATTTCCTCAATCACGCCGCTGAAATTGAGGAACGGCCCGTTGTTGATCTTGATCGTTTCGCCGACTTCAAAATTGACCTTCGGTTTTTCCGTCTCTTCCGACGCGGAAATTTGCGCCTTGATGGATTCGACTTCTTCCGTCGGCGTCGGCACGGGCGGTTCGCCGCCGACAAAGCCGATCACGCCCTGCGTTTCTTTGATGAAATACCACGGCTTCTCGATGATCCGGTTGTTTTCATCGAGCAGCGCCATGTCCACAAACACGTAGCCCGGCCACAATTTGCGGCTGGACACGGTCTTCTTCTGGTTGCGCACCTCGACGACCTTTTCCATCGGGACGAGGACTTCCCTGACATAGTCCTGCATCTCGTCGGTCTTGACGCGCTTCTCAATGCTTTCCTTGACCTTCTGCTCCTGGCCGGAAAGCGTATGGATGACAAACCATTGGCTGCGCATGGTGCTTAAAGTTTGAAGAAAATGAACAACAGGATTTGATCCACCGTATAGGTGAATGCGCCCATCAAGGCAATTGAAACCATGATGAGTGCCGTCGAGCCTTTCAACTCCACCCAGGTCGGCCACGAACATTTTTTCAATTCTTCGCGCGTTTCCTGCACATAGGTGGCCAATTGCTGAACCTGCCCCTGCCACCAAAGGTAGCCAAAGATCGCCGCGACGATGATCGCCCAAAATATAATGCTGGCCCAACCGCTCATAATTCATTCACCACACTTCACTCACAAATTTTTCCGGCCTGTCGGGCCGTAGCTCGGAGCTTTTCGCTCATTTACGCTCAACCCGTCCCGCCCCGCTCTTGCTTCGCTGGCTTGCCGAGTCGAAGCCCGGAGCGAATCACCAAAAATACCTGTCAGTCCGCCTTCTCCCGCCATGCGGGATTCGGCGCGGCAGCCCCGAACGCCTTCGGGGCTGGCGGAGAGGGAGGGATTCGAACCCCCGTCGGGCGTTGACCCGAAGCGGTTTTCAAGACCGCCGCGATAGACCACTCTGCCACCTCTCCGTTCGCAGACTGGCTTGCCGAGCCATGGCTCAAAGCACTTCCATTCATTCCGCCTTCGCGCTTCGCGCTTCGGCGCGGCACTTCGCTTTCACCTTGTTCCAGCGAAGGCTGGCACGGCAGGAGGGACTTGAACCCCCAACCAACGGTTTTGGAGACCGCTACTCTGCCAATTGAGCTACTGCCGTATCCGCCCAATCTCGTTAGTATTTCTGACAAAAAAGGAGCCGCGGGGTTCATCCCCCCGCGCTCCAATGTTGAAAACCGTCGTCAGGCGATGACTTCCGTCACGCGGCCCGCGCCAATGGTGCGGCCGCCTTCGCGAATCGCAAACCGCTGGCCTCTTTCCATGGCCACCGGCGAGATGACCTTTACTTCCACCGAAACGTTGTCGCCCGGCATCACCATTTCCACCCCCGGCGCGAGCGTCACCGTGCCGGTGACGTCCGTGGTGCGGAAATAAAATTGGGGACGGTAGTTCGTGAAGAACGGCGTGTGCCGGCCGCCTTCCTCTTTCGACAGCACATAGACTTCCGCCTTGAAATGCATGTGCGGGGTGATGCTGCCCGGTTTGGCCAGCACCATGCCGCGCTCGACTTCTTCCTTCTTGATGCCGCGCAGCAGCACGCCGACGTTGTCGCCCGCCGTCGCCTTGTCCAGCAGCTTGCGGAACATTTCAATGTCGGTGGCCACCGTCTTGCGGGTGTCCTTGAGGCCGACAATTTCAACATCGGACATGCGTTCCAGCACGCCGCGCTCCACCCGGCCGGTGACAACCGTGCCGCGGCCTTCAATGTTGAACACGTCCTCGATGCACATCAGGAACGGCTTGTCCACCTCGCGCGGCGGCAGCGGAATGAACGCGTCAATGGCTTCCATCAATTTCTGGATGGATTCTTCGGCGGTCTTGTCTCCGGCCAGCGCCGCCTTGGAGCTGCCGCGAACGATGGGCGTCTTCTCACCCGGAAATTCATATTTGGTCAGCAGGTCGCGGACTTCCATTTCCACCAGGTCCAGCAACTCCTTGTCGTCCACGAGGTCAACCTTGTTCAGGTAAACCACGATGGCGGGCACACCCACCTGGCGGGCCAGCAGCACGTGCTCCTTGGTTTGAGGCATCGGACCTTCCGAGGCATCCACCACCAGGATGGCGCCGTCCATCTGGGCCGCACCGGTAATCATGTTCTTGATGAAGTCCGCGTGGCCGGGACAGTCAATGTGGGCGTAATGACGTTTGTCGCTCTGATACTCGACGTGTGAAACCGCGATGGTCAGGGTCTTGGTCTCGTCACGCACGGTGCCGCCCTTGGTAATTTCCGCGTAAGACTTGACTTGGGCCAGGCCCTTGGCCGCCTGCACCTTGACAATTGCCGCTGTCAAAGTGGATTTGCCGTGGTCAATATGTCCGATGGTGCCGACGTTAACGTGCGGCTTCGTTCGTTGAAATTGCTCTTTAGCCATTTTTGTCTCCTGCGTTTAGTTTTTGGTTAGCGGTCAAATCTGCGAACTGGAGCCCATGATCAGGGTTGAACTGATGACCTCGTCCTTACCAAGGACGCGCTCTACCAACTGAGCTACATGGGCGCATTATCATTAGTCCAATCCGATACACAAACACAAAACGACAAAAAAACCCGTTCCCCTCATTTTTTTTCTGTCGAAAATCCAAGGGGCAACCGGCTGTTTTTGTCTATTTACGGCTCTGCTATCGAGCGCAAATTATGAAACCCCCGCCGCCCTGTCAACAGGTATTTTAATTTTTTTTGGGCGGTTTTTCAGCCAAAACCCCCATGCCCAATGCCGGTCGCCCATTAAATCGGGCAAAACCCGAGACCCAGGACGCCAGACCCGGATTTAACCACGGATGGACCTGGCGCGGCAATGGCCGCAAGAAAACGGAGCGCGGCTGTGTCTAGGGCGGTTCCAACTTTGATGTAGCGCAGACATTCTTGTCTGCGGGTTTGCGGGACATTCTTGTCCCGTGTTTCATCCTCACGAAAGAGGCGACTGGAAAGTCGCCTGAACCCGCAGGCTGGAAAGCCTGCGCTACGTAATAACTGGAAATGCTCTAAAAAACCAGCCGCAGCGTGTCCGCGAGCCGGCAGACAGGGGAAAATTTGAACGTCCCGCGCGCCAGCCAGACTGCTGCGACTGGTGCGCCGCACACAGCCGCGCTCCGAAAATTTGCGTCGATGAACAAAACTTTCATGGATAGTAGTACGGATGAACACGAATGAGGATCAATGGCGAAAGCCAGCCGAGACCCGAAACCCAAGGCACCAGACTCCAAGAACCGCGTGAGGCTGAAAGCCTTTTACGCGGGAAATTTGGCGCAGAACTCTTTCAGCCCCGCTGACAGTTTTGATTTCAACACCGCCTCGGGCAGCAGGAACGGCTTTTCGGTAATGGTGACCTCGGCTTTTCCAGTCGTAAATACGAATGTCCCGGTCAGTTTCCCCATGATAGGGCTTGTAAAATCGCCGTGGATGCCGCCGTTCGGCTCAAAAGTATAATTCCCTGTCACCTTGGGCTGGTTCGGGTCGGGATGGCAGAAGCTTCCGGCCAGTTCGTTGCCGTCGATCTGGACATCATGCTGTCTGGCCAGCGCTTGAAGTTCGGGGAAAGTCGGTGGTCTTCCCAGTGGATGCGTTACGGTAAAAGGCATGATGGCAAGGCTAAAGGCCAATGGCTGAAAGCTAAAGCTCTTTTCAGTTTTTCCACAGAAGGAAAAAGGGCGCGAAGAATTTTGAATTTTTCTCTCTGCGTTCTCTTCTCTGCGGTTAAACTGCCGGCTTCCAACCGCTGGCAAGAACCCTATTTTAGCCAGAGCACGGTCACGCCCTCGTTCGTCGTGGCCAGATCCGGATCCGCCCGCAAATCAGGCACTGCTTCAAGCAGTTCCAGGACGATGGGATTGAAGATGGTAAAGTTCTCGCCGGGGATAAAATCCTTGATCACGCCCTCCTTCTTGCGGAGAGCAAACGATTTTCTCAGGCCATGATTCAACGTGCCGCCCTTGCCGGATGATCCGTACCCGTGGATGATTTTCAGAATGCGCACGCCCTTCCATGATGAACGAGGCGAAGATAATGTCTCCCTCGCCAACCGTGTGCCTTTTCAGCGTCTCGTATTTCTCCCGACTGATGAACGTCTCCTTTTCGCTGATGAATCGAAGCTGCCCGATGTTCTCCAGACGAATCACACGGACACCTGACTCCGTGTAATCGTCGCTTTTTAAATTTGAGCCGAACGGGCCGTCAAAGATTCCACCCTTCGGAATGAGTTCTTCCACCGTCTTCCTTTGCCAGCCACGCGGCAATTCATCATCTTCCGTGGTGTCGCTTGACGGATTCTCCTCCCGCCAATCGGCGGTGAGGCGGCCGGAGCAGGCGGCGGCGAGGACGGATTTGCGAACCGGCCCATGTCGCCCTCGGGAATCCACGCCGCGAACTGGGTCCGGGCGCCAGCGTTCATGTCCTTGTCAATCCGCAGGAGGCGCTTGGCCAAGATGCGCACGTGGTAATTACGGTCCACGTTCTGCCAAATGTTCTCGATGACCTCCGGGAGCGTGAGCGGCGTTTTGCCCGGCGGCTCGATGTCAAAGCTGGAGACGTTCTTGAAATACTTGATGAGTGTGCCGTCGAAGCAATCGAAGATGACGAACTTCGACTTGTTGATGTCGGGGCAAAGGCGTGTGCCGCGTCCGAGCATTTGCTCCCACAGGATGCGCGACTTGACCGGACGCAGAAACACGATGAACTCCAGCGCGGGGATGTCCACGCCGGTCGAGAGCATGTCCACGGTGACGACCACCTTGGGATTGGGGCGGTTGCGAAACTCGCGAATGCGCTGGAGCGGGCGGTCCACGTTCGGGTTGCCGGTAATCTTTTTCACGAAGTCATCGCCCTGGTTGAAGACCTCGCGGCAAATTTTGACGAGCTGGTCGGCGTGCGACGTGTGCGGCAGATCGTTGACGGCGAAGATGAGGATTTTCGGAAAGTGACCGGTTGTGGCCTCGTGTTCGTAAGCGTATTTAGCGACTTCCTGGATGATTTTGCGGTTGCTGTCGGGTGCGGTGATGTCGTGCTCCACTGCCGCAGCATCGAACTGGCGTTCGTCTTCCAGTTGGTCGAGCGCCTTCTGGCCGGTGTCCGTGTCCACGCGCTCGACGGTTTCGCCTTCGTTAAGAAAGACGCCGTTCATGCGCACGTCCGACTTGATGGCGACCGGCTCATAATCCACGAGGTAGCCATCCAGGATGGCCTGCTCCACGGTGTAACGGAACACGGGCGGGCCGAATAGCGCGGTCGTGTGTGCCGCCGGTGTGGCGGTTAGGCCGATCTTGATGGCGTCGAAGTGATTGATGGTCTCGCGCCAGACGCTCATCTCCTGCGCCGTGTAACCGCGATGACATTCGTCAGCGATGATGATGTCGAAGGCGTGAATCGGGATGTCGAGCTTGTCGGCGTCCGCCTCGGCCTCGGTGTCGCCACCGCTTTGGACGAAGCAACCTTCAGCGCCGAAAAGATTTCGGGCCATGCGCTGGATGGTGGAGACGTAAACGAACGTGTGGCTCGGCTTGGGCGCGGTGAGACATTCGTTCGGCAACACCTTGGGATCAAACGGGTCTTCGTCGCCGAAGTCTTCCTTTTGGAATTTCTGGCTGTAAATCTCGTATTCGTTCGCGAACTTGTTGCCTTGAGGTGTGTTGAAGGCGTTGAATTCGCGCACTGCCTGCGCGGCAAGCGCCTTGCGGTCCACCAGAAACAGGATGCGGCGGGCGAGCTTGCTTTCGAGCAGGCGATAGATTTGCGCGACCGTCAGAAAAGTTTTTCCCGTGCCGGTGGCCATGGCCACGAGGAGTTCGCGCCGGCCGGAACGAATGGCGGCCTCGGTCGCGGTAATTGCCCCAATCTGATAAGGACGCAAACGGGTGATGCGTTCGGGCGGTGTATCGAGCAACCAATCGTGCGCGGGCTTTTGATCAAAAGCAAAAAACGCTTCCATCGCCGGAGCCGTGTGGAAATTGCTGATTGGGCGGGAAACGCGTTTCTCCTGCCGGGCGTCCAGATACCAGATGATTTCGCCGTTGGTGGCGTAAAGGAAAGGAACATGGAAGCCGTCCCAGTTTCCCGGCCCTTGCGATGCGCCGGCAGAGTAGCGCTTGGCCTGCTCCAGCACATTCTGAGGATTCACCGTGACCTTCTTGGCTTCGATGATGCCGAGCAAAACTCCGTTGACGAACAGGGCGTAGTCCGCCGGGCCGTTCTCGGTGGGAAATTCCTCAACTGCGGTGCAATGCAAAGAAGAGAGGTTAAGGCCGTCGTGGTATCGAATAATTTTCCAAGGCGGCGTCAGGGCACGCAATCGGGTGTCTATGCGATTTTTCCGCGTCAGCCATTCCGATTCGTTCAGCATACCCATGGAGATTCGACAGCATCGTAGGACGGACGGGGGAGGGAAGAAAGGCTAAATTCTGAAGGCTAAAGGCTGGGGAAGTTTCATTAATTTTAGCATTTAGCGTTCAGCCTTTCCCGTTAATACCTAGTTTAATACCTAGTTTATTGGTTAATACCTAGTTTCCAAGTTTTTTCCATTTCGCACCCCGGCCAGTGCCAAGAGCTTTGACCTTCTCCTCCTTCTGCAACCGGGCAAGGATCTGGCGGATCAAATCCAACCCCACTCCGGGACACTCAGCCTGCAAATCAGCGACACGGAAGGTGCCGATCTGGCGATCAATCGCCGCCAGCACGGCCTCGGTCTTTTCACCACGCGGAGATTTGAGCTGGCCGACGCGCTGCTCGAACTCCTTGCACGCCTGCGTGAGGATATACAGCAGGAAATTCATCGTCAGCCACGGATCGTGTTTGCCCTCGTGCCAGCGTTGGGAACTCTGCTCCAGAACTTCATAGTAACGCTCCTTGTTCTGTTCGATGAGCCGCTCCAGGCTGATGTAGCGTCCGGCCTCGATGCCGCAGTGGTAGCACGCGAGCAGGAACAGCAGACGCGAGACGCGGCCATTCCCATCCCGAAACGGATGGATGCAGAGGAAGTCAAGATTCAGCGCCGCGGCGAGGACGGGCGGAGAGACCCATTTTTCCCGGACGCCGCGCTGCCACAACCCAATCATCTCGGCCACCGCCCCGGGTGTATGCCTGGCGGAAACGGTTTTGAAGCGGACGCGGCGGCGGCCATCGGCGTAGGTCTGGATGATGTCCACGTCCTTTTCTTTGTATTGGCCAGCATCCCAGATTTCGCCCCGGCAAAGTTTGTGGAGGCGTTTGATGGTGGCTTCGTTGATGGGCAACTTCGCGCCGGTTTCATGGATGAGTTTCAAGGCGTCGCGATAGCCGCGCACTTCCTCCTCGTCACGGTCGCGCAAGTCTGGCTTGCCAAACATGAGAGTGGCGACGCGGGACTTGTCCACCTCGACGCCTTCGATGCGGTTGGAGGAAACGGCGCTTTCGATCAGGGCGTGCTCGCGCAGCACCTTGAGTTTTTGCGGCGACTGGCGGGTGAACAATTCCTGTTTGCCGCGCGCCTCGGCCAGATCGGTCAGATACCACGTTGTCCGGGTGGGCAGCGTAGGCGGTTCGGCGGCGAGTTGGCGCAGGGTCATCATGGGACGAAAGACTAAAGGCTGAAAGCTGAATGCTAAAGACTAAAAGGTGCACCGATCGCAGAGACCAGCGTAAACTCCGATAAATCGCGAGCACGCGGCAAGCCGCGAAAAACTCTTTGTGACCTTTGTGTTCTATGCGGTTAAATACCCGAAGATGAAGCTCATCCCAATCCAGGTCGAATGTTACGCCGGGACCAAGGCCGACGAGACGCCGCGTCGCTTCATCCGGGAAACACAGACCGTCGAGGTGGAGGAAGTCCTCGACCGTTGGCATCAGGTCGAAAGCAAACCCGAGTGGCCTCGCGCCGATTATTTCAAAGTGCGTGGCGCGGACGGGCATGAGTATCTGCTGAAACACGATCTGGAAGCGGATGAATGGTTTCTGGGAAGGCAGTGGTGATCATGCGCACAGTGCCCATTCACGAACTGCTGAACCGCATCCGCTGGGACGCGGAGTTTGCGCGCGGGAACTTCGAGCTGGGTTACTTTGACCGGGTTGAGAAACGGATCATCATGGTTCCGTTTGCGGAGGTAGGTTTTCCCCGCGAAAATCCGCAAGCGTTCCGGCTGGTGGATGGGGAGGGGCGGATTCATCGCGTGCCGTTTCACCGCGTTCGGGAAGTGTATAAAAACGGCCAGCGCATCTGGCACCGGCCAAAGGGGACGAAGATGGAAAATTGAGGATGGAGGATGGAACCGAACACGCCAAATACGCCAAAGGCCGACGCGGCAAGAAAGGCCGCGTAAAACCCGCAGCGCGGCACAGGCGGAACCAGTCTATTCGATTCGTCCCAGCATTCTCAGCAGTCCGTCCAGAATCGTGATGGGATGCGGCGGACAACCCGGGATGTAAAGGTCCACCGGCACAATCTTGTCAGCCCCGTTGCGCTGCTCGGGATGGCCGGCGTATGGCCCGCCCGATATGGCGCACGCGCCCACGGCAATCACCAGCCTAGGCGACGGCACGGCGTCGTAGGTTTTCCGCAAAGCCAGTTCCATGTTCTGCGTCACCGGCCCGGTGATGAGCAGTCCGTCGGCGTGGCGCGGCGACGCGACAAATTGAATACCAAACCGTCCCAGGTCGAACACCACGGTGTTCAGCACGTTCACATCAGACTCGCAGCCGTTGCAGCCGCCGGCACTCACCTGCCGCAGTTTGAGCGAGCGGCCAAAAATCCGGCGCGTCTTTTCATCCAGCGCCCGGGCCAGTTGAAATTCTTTTTCACCGAGGACCAATTCTTCCCGGCGCGAAGTTGCGAGGCAATGCTCGGTGGTGAAGCGGATCGCGCCTTCCGGACAGGCCCGCTCGCATTCCGGGCAAAAGAGGCAGCAGCCCAGATCGAGCCGCACGCCTTTTTGATCCACGGCAATCGCATCGGTTGGGCAAACCTCGGCACATACGCGACAGTCGTCCGGACATTTTACGGAATCAATCCGCGGCCGGCCGCGCAAACGGTCGGGCAAAACCGGCGGCACCTTCGGGAAACCGACGGTGCGATGCTTCTGTTGAGCGCGGGTCAACAATGTTCTTAGCATGATTTCACCTCACAAGTCATGGCCGCAATAGGACAGGTTGAAGCTCTTGTTGCAGAGCGGGAAATCGGAAATCTGCTGGTTCCGGAGCGCCAGGGCCAGCCCCATCCAGTTGTGGAACGAAGGATCCACAATTTTGTAGTGCGCAAAGCGACCGTGCGCGTCCGTCAAGGCCGTGTGGCAGATTTCGCCGCGCCAGCCTTCGGTGAGCGACACCACGGCGGAATCAGCCGCGAGCGCGCCGATTTCCGACCGCACCGGCCTGTCAGGCAGCGCCTTGAGCTGATCGAAGATGAAGGCGATGGAGCGCTGGATTTCCATCCACCGCACGTAGGCGCGCGCAAAGACGCTCCCCGTGTGATACGACGACACCGGAATCTGGGCGAACCGGTAAATGCCCGAGGGAAACTGGGACCGGACATCATGCCCCAGCCCGCTGGCCCGCGCCGCCACGCCGACCAGCCCCAGCTCAACCGCCATCTCGCGCGAGACGAGTCCCGCGTTTTCAAACCGGGCGCGGACGGATGAAGTGTTCCAGAGCAATTCCACCGCGTTCGTCACATCCTTGTGCGCGTCCGCCAGGCGCTTCTCCAACTGCTTTTGCCGGGCTTCGTCCAGGTCGAACAAGACACCGCCGGGACGAATCAACCCGCGTCCGAACCGGTTCCCACAAATCAAAGCGGTCAGGTTCAGGAAATCACCGCGAATCCGCCCGCAATAACTCGCCGTGGGCAGGTAACCGATGTCATTGGCGAGCGCGCCGAGGTCGCCGGTGTGGTTCGCGAGCCGTTCCAGTTCGAGCGCGATGGCGCGCAGCGTCTGCGCGCGGGCCGGAACCTGGCAACCCGCCAGGGCTTCAACGGCTTCGCAATACGCCAGCACATGGCCGATGGTGGTGTCACCGGCAAGTGTCTCCAGGTAGGGAATCGTCCGCTTGTCCGGCCCGCCAACCAGTGCGCGTTCGACACCCCGGTGCTGGTAGCCGAGCGAAATCTCCAGGTGATAAACCTTTTCACCGTGGCACTGAAAACGGAAATGTCCCGGCTCGATGATGCCGGCGTGCACGGGTCCGACGGCAACTTCATGGACTTCGTCGCCGGTCATTTTGAAAAAGTCCGCGACGCCGGGTTGAATGGGGGTTTCGGCGGAGCGACCCCAGGCATCATGCCCCTCGCGATAAGAACGGTGAAAGCGAATCGGCTTCAACCAGGGATGGCCTTCGGGACGAACGCCCCATTGTTCGGCAATTTCGCGCTCGAACCAGTGCGCCTGCGGGCAATCGGGAGTCAATGCGGGGTATGTGTCCCCAACGCGTGTTGAAATCACGGCCAGCATTCCTTCGGCTTCCTGTGCCAGCACCGCGAACAGCCGGAGATCGCCCGAGGCTCGCATTGCATGGCTGCCTTGGCCATCGGTTTCTCGAAGCGCAGCGCCAAACAAGGCGCCAAGGCGCGCGCCGGCTTTGACCGCCGACACAATCGTGTCGCGAAACTCTCCGAAAGCGACCAGCGGCAGGCTGGCCAGGTCCACCTTCTGCCCGTTGCGAACAGTTGAAATGGAATCAGCGGTCACGGCATTATTCCTCCCGGAGAACCGGCAAGCGCCGGGCTGACGTGGCGGATGACATCGGCGGCGGCATTTAAAGCCGTCTGTAATGGCCCGGGCATCCATAGTCCCAACACCAGCAAAAATACGAGCGGCACCACGACCAACAACGTCTCCAAAGTTCCAGCCCGGGCTGGCTGGACTGTGGAAGCCGTCTTTCCCCAGGCCAGCGGAATGGCGTGGCCCAAAGCGCCCACAAAAACCACTCCGGCCCCGAACAGAAACAACACCAGCGCCAGGATGGCCCGGCTGTCCACAGCCGCCTTGAGGATCTGCAGTTCACTCATGAACAATGCAAAAGGCGCCACGCCGATCAGCGCCAGCAGGCTCCCGAACAATCCCACCCCCCACACCGGCGCCACGCGCATGACCCCCGCCAGCTTGCGCATGTCGTGCGTGCCGAACATCTGCCCCAGCCGTCCAGCTGCAAAGAAGGCGAGCGTTTTGCAGAGCGAGTGGTTGAGGGTATGAAAGAGCGCCGCGAATGTTCCCAAGCCACCCAAGCCGACGCCGAGCGTGATGATGCCGATATGCTCGACACTGTGATAGGCCAGCAGCCGTTTCAGGTCGTGTTGAAACAGAATGAACGCCGCCGCCACCAGAATCGAAATGAGGCCAAACCCGGTCAAAAGCCGCAACCCCCAGCCCGTGTTTCCCGTGCCCGCCTCGACAATCGGCACGTAACGCATCACACAATACAAGGCCGTATTCAGCATGAACCCGGAAAAGATTGCCGAAACCGGCGCCGGCGCCTGGCTGTGCGCGTCCGGCAACCAATTGTGCATCGGGGCCAGACCCGCCTTGGTGCCGTAACCGACCAGCAGGAAGATGAAAGCGGCTTTAAGGCAGGCCGGGTTCAACGACCCGGCGTGCGCCTGCAGCCTCGTCCACAACAGGACTTCCGGCGCAGACAGACCAAGCCCGTGCGCCGAGGCCCCGACCAGCAGCGTTCCCATGAAGGCAAAGGCGACGCCGACGGAGCAGATCAAAATATACTTCCACATCGCCTCCAGCGATTCGCCCGTCACATGTACACAAATCAGAAAACCGGTCAGCAGGGTCGTAGCCTCGATCCCCACCCACATGATCCCGAGGTTGTTGGAAATGAACACCAGCGTCATCGCCGCCAGTGCTCCACACCATAAGCTGGCAAACAACCGCGCTTGTTTCAGCGTCAGGTGACCCTCCCGCAATTCCGCCCTGAAATAGACCAGGGCGTAGGCGGAACTCAGCCCGTAGATCAACAGCATGACCACCAGGTTGTAGGCTGACAGGGCATCCAGATACAACCACTCCGCGCCCGCTGACACCGGGCCGGACAGCAAAACTTTTCCAGCCACATACCACCCCAGGGCCACACTGATTCCGACACCGGCACACATGGCACCGAGGATCGTCCGCGCCGACCGCAGCCGGAGTGCCAAGGCTCCCGTCACGGCCGGAACCAGGATCAGCAACCAGAGTAATGCTTCGTGTTTCATCAACCGTCAGCCTTTCAGTCGGTCCAGCCGGTCCACCTCGATGTGGTCGAATTCGCGGTTGATGTGGTAAACCGCAATCCCCATCACAAACACCGCGACAAACGCATCCAATAAAACACCCAGTTCCACCAGGAACGGTGTTTCGGCGACAATCCCGACACCAAACGTGTAGATGCCGTTCTCCAAGACCAGAAATCCCAGCACCTGGTTTACCGCGCGCTTGCGGGCAACAATCAGAAACAATCCGGCTAAAATGGAAAACAGCGCCGAGGGCACCAGCAGCGACGACGGCTCGACGGTTGAGACGGGCAGCCGCCCGCCCAGCCAGAACGACGCCGCCAGCGCCGCCAAACCGACGAGAATCGAAGTGATGTAGCCGACATACGGCTCGACTTCGCGCGTTACCTCCGCCTCGCGCAGCGCACGGAACAACAACCACGGGAACACCACTCCCTTGAGTGCGACGGTCCCCACCGCCAGCGCAGCCAGGTGCAATGACAGCTCATGCACGTGCGCCAGAACCGGCAACAGGCCCAGCATGACACCCTGCGCCGCAACGACGCGAATGGAAGCGCCCAGCCGGCTTGAACCCAGCAACTTCAGGTTCGTCAGCACGACCAGCACGAGAATCAGGTTTGTCATCATCGGTTCACCTCAAGGTCAGGATCAGCGCCACCGCCGCCACCGCGCCGGCGCCAATGAGCAGTTGCGGCACAAACAGCAGCCGCAGCCGCGCCATGACGGATTCGACCACTCCAATCACAACCGCCAGCCCGAACATGCCGCCCAACGCCAGGGCGAGGTCCAGCCAGGGATTCCCACTGGAGAACGGAAGCACCACGCCCAGAACCAGCGCGCCGAGCATCCACAGCTTCAACGCGGCGGTATAAAGGATGAAGGCGAAATCCGGCCCGCTGTGGTCCAGCACCATCACCTCGTGAATCATCGTCAATTCGAGATGGGTGTTCGGGTCGTCCACTGGAATGCGCGAGTTTTCGGCCAGCAGCACAATCATCAACGCCAGAACCACCAACCCCAGCACCGGCCCGGAGTGCAGCCAATGGGCATTTGATACCGACCCAAACATCGTCGAGAGCGAAAGCTGCCCGGTTTGTCGCGCCAGTGTCGCCAGCGCGATGAACAAGGCCGGTTCGGTCAGTGCGGAGAAAAAAACCTCCCGACTGGCTCCCATTCCCTCAAAACTTGAACCAGTGTCGAGCGCCGCGACAACGGTGAAGAACCGCACCAATCCGAGCAGGCCGGCAAAGAGCAGGAAATCCGCCGGGAACGCGAGCAAGGCGGGGCATTTGCCCAAGGGCATCAGCATCCCCGCCGTCAATGCCGCTGCCAGCCCGATTATCGGCCCGGCGCGGAATATCCAGGTCGTTGTCCGGCTGTAAACCGCGCCTTTTTTCAGGAGTTTCCACAAATCGAAATAAGTTTGCAGCAGCGGCTGACCGTGTCGTCCCGCAAAAAACGCCTTGGTGCGGTTGATGACGCCCGGCAACAACGGCGACAGCGTGAGCGCCAGCAACAGTGGGATGAAAGAAAGGGTGTTCATGGCTCAACGTAATCCCCAAATCAGCAAAACAATCAGCGTCACCGCGATATAAAGCACGTAAAGCTGGACTTTACCGTGTTGTACCCAGCGCAATTGCGAGAGCCACTCGTTGACGCGTTCGAATATTGGCCGATACATTTCTTCGCTGGAAATGTCGGGTGTCACGGTTTTCAGCGTGGCTTCCTCGGGGAAAATACCGCGCGGTGGCGTAATTTTTTTCTTCGTGCCCAGCAACAGCCCGAATAAATCCGTCAGCGGCTGGGCAAATGAAGAGGCAGTATATTGCATCCGGGCAGTCGGCTGCGCGTAGCCGCATCCCCACGTGACGTCCGCTTCCACCCGGCGGCGCGCCAGCAAATTGCGTCGCAGTAAAACCAGCACGGTCAGCAGCGCCAGAAATATGACCGCCCCCAACACAACGAATGAGAGCGGACTTGTTGTCGCGGCGAGGTTTCCGCTGACGACCGCGGGGGGCAACGTCGTCAGGCTTTCCAAAACCGTCTTCAAACTTCCAACGACAACCGGCGCGAACAAACCGATGAGAACGCACCCGGCCGCCAGCAGCAACATGGGCAATCGCATGGTCCAATCCGCTTCGTGCGCGCGCGACACGTGTTCGCTGCGCGGTTCGCCGAGGAACACAATCCCGAATGCCTTGGTGAAGCACGCCACCGCCAGCCCGCCAATCAGCGCCAGGCCGGCAACCAGCGCGAACAACGGCACGGCAATCGCCCCGCCTGTCGAAACGCCGCCTTTGAATGCGCCCAGAAAAATCAGGAACTCGCTCACAAAACCGTTCAACGGGGGAAGTCCCGAAATGGCCACCGCGCCAATGAGAAAGGTCGCCGCCGTCCACGGCATCCGTTTCAGCAACCCGCCGAGGTGGTCAATTTCACGGGTTCCCGTGCCGTGCAACACTGACCCGGCACCGAGAAACAACAGTCCTTTGAACAAGGCATGATTGACCACATGCAGCAAGCCGCCGCCAAACCCGAGCACGATCAGCACCGGCGAACCCGTGCTCACGCCCAACAATCCGGCACCGAGGCCCAAGGTGATGATGCCGATGTTTTCGACGCTGTGATACGCCAGCAGCCGTTTCAAGTCATGTTGCGCCAGCGCAAACAAAACGCCAAGCACACCCGAACTCAGCCCGATGGCAATGAGTCCCCACCCCCACCACAACGGCGGCCGGCCCAAAAATGTGAGCGCACGCAGCAATCCATAAATTCCGGTTTTGATCATTACGCCCGACATCAGCGCCGAAACGTGGCTGGGCGCGGCGGGATGCGCCTCCGGCAACCAGACGTGAAGCGGCATGAAACCGGCCTTGGTGCCAAACCCGATGACTGCCAGTAAAAAAAGAATGCTGGCCGGCCCGGACGTTGGGACGCCTTTTTCAGCCCAAACCGTGAAATCCATGGAACCGGTTTCGCGCCCCAGCAAAAGGAAAAATGCCAGCAGAAAAGCCGTGCCCAGATGAGTGGCCACAAAATAAATCCAGCCCGCCTCCCGCACGGATTCGCGTTCATGCTCGAACGTCACCAGGAAGAACGACGCCAGCGCCATCAACTCCCAGGCAATCAGAAACAGCACGGCGTTGCGCGCGAGCAATACGAGCATCATGCCCAGCACCAGCAGGCAGTAGTAAAACCACACCGGACCCAGCGAGCGGCGACCTTGCCACACCCGCAAATAACCCACGCCATAAATCGCTGAAAGTGCCGAAAGCAGCAAGGTCGGGAAAAGAAACCACGCGGTAAGCGGATCCAGTTCAAGGAAGAATTCTCCAAAAGGCACCGGCCAGGGCACGCGCACGGCTTCGACTGAACCGCCGGACAACACCTGAACGACCGGGACGCAACCCAGCACGGAAGCAATCACCACCGATCCGGCACCCAGCCAGGAAACATTCCGGTCCGGACGACCCATCAGCAGCACCGCCATCGCGCCCAAAAGCAGGATGGCCATCGCAAACAACAACCACGTCACCGCACCGCCTCCTTCTGGGTCGCGTTCACGGGAACGCGCAGGCTGTCACTGATCCGCCTGGCCGAAGCCAGGATTTCGTCGCGGCCCGCCTGCCTTACAATCAGCGCTTTGAACTTCGGGTTGCGCAACGCGAACGCCAGACGCGAAAGCAGATGCAGGTGCGCCTTGACCATCGGACTGATGAACGTAAACAATGTGTGGACCGGCTGGCCGTCCAGCGCTCCAAAATCCACCGGCGTTTCCAGAAAACATAATGTCACCAGCGGCTGCGGGACATGGAGCACAATGGGGTTTCGCACATGCGGAATGGCAATGCCATCGCCGACCGCGGTGGACTCCAGCGCCTCGCGCGCCAGCAAAACCTGCAATAGAAATTCACGATCCACCTCGTCCGGCAGCCTGAGTATTTCAACCACATTGCGGAGAACTTCCGCCTTGTTCCGGCCGGCCAAACGGTAAAAAACTCCGCCGGCTTCCAGGGCATCAGACAATTCAGGAAGCGGACCCGATTGACTTTCCGGCTCCTCGAAAATGCGGGGAGACACGTTGATGCGGTTTGCCGTCGCCCATTCAAGCAACTCGGCGCGATGGAAGCGATACTGCCCATTTAGCCGATAACCAGGCAGTTTACGCTCGTCAATCCAGCGGTAAACCGTTTTTTCTGAAATATTCAGCAGGCCGGCAACTTCTCTGACAGTAATTTGCATTTTTTCGTGATGTCCAAACGACTCAATTCACTTTGGACATTTTTAGACATATTCTGATTCGTGCCCATAAATGTCAAGCCGTAACGGACGCAATGCGGCAGAGCGGATGCATCGTGATACTCCCCCAAGGTAGGGCGGCGCTGCCGCGCCGCCTAAACTTCCACCAGAACGAGCGGAGCGATGTTTTCGTGCGCATTTCCTATGGTTACGCCAGCTTTACTGCGCTTGCTGGCGGTGAGAGATTGGGGCAAACCGGCAGGTTTGCCCTACCATCCTTGGTGATGCCGTTAAGCTGCGCCCTTCCACTCAATCGAGGCAAGGCCATTTCAGGCCCGCGGGTGCGCGGCGTCGTAAGCTTTCTTCAACCGCTCGGTGGTGACGTGGGTGTAAACCTGCGTCGTGATGAGATGCGCGTGGCCGAGCAATTCCTGCACGCTCCGCAAATCCGCACCGGCATCCAACAGGTGCGTCGCGTAGCTGTGCCGCAACTTGTGCGGGGTCAGGCCGGGATCAAGCCCGGCGATGATGAGATATTGTTTCAAACGCCGGGCCAACTGAACCGGGTGCAGCGGCGCGGCTTTTTTCGTTTCCGCAAAAAACACCGGCGATTCTCCGGACGGCGGCGGCTTCAACGTGCTCCAATAACTTTCAATCGCCTGCAACGCCGGTTCGCCAACCGGCACGAGCCGTTCCTTTTTTCCCTTGCCGCGCACCCGCACCAGTTGCTCGCTCCAATCAATATCCTCCACGCGCAATCCGCACAACTCGCTCACGCGCAAGCCGCACGAGTAAATCGTTTCCAGCACGGCGACATCCCGCAGACACACACTGGCCGAGACCGGCCGGCCCGGCCCTTTGCGCCGGGGCGTGGCCATGAGTTTGACCGGCGCGTTGAGCAAATCGCGCATTTGCTGGAGCGTGAGATATTTCGGCAATCGCCGGCCCTGCTTCGGCAAGGCCAGATTTTTTATCGGCGACGCCCCGACCTCGCCATGCCGGATGAGAAACTTGTAAAACGTCCGCAGCGCGCAGAAGCGCAGTTGAATCGCCGGACGGCCCAGGTTCTGCCGGCCCAAAAACCGGAGGTAACCGCGAAAATCATCGCGTTGCAGTTTTTCCCAGGCGGGCGGTTCCTGTTGTTCCTCGCGATGCCAGCGAAAAAATTCCAGCAGCGCCTGCCGGTAATTCCGCTGCGTGTAAACCGACGCATCGCGGTCCGTGGCCAGATGGGCGAGAAATTTCCGGATCCACCGGTCGTGGATTTCGGTTGCAGGCTTGGCGGCGTTTTCCATTGCGAGCGCAGGTTACGCCGGATGAACGGGTGAATTCAACTCTTCCGGGGCGCCAACGCAGCGGCAACCCGCCGCCGAACGGCATCACAGTTCCTTGCCGCGACGGAGGTTGGGGAATTGATCAAGGACCCATCGTGGCCGGCAAAGGTCACGAACGCCGTCAACCAGCCTCCGCGCACGGAGGAAAAAACTTTGTCTGCCTGCCTGTTCCCGGCGGATCCAGTGTCGTGAAGTGGCAATTGACCCGTTGGGAGGTTTGCTCCGCCTCGATTTGCCTCGTGGCTGCCATGACCAGTTTGTAGAACTTGACGGACACAATCGTCCGCATACCGTGTGTTCGCAAATCTCATGAGCCGATGATCAAAAACAAACTACCCGTTGACACGGGAGCGCCGACGCGTTCCGTTCCCGTGGACAGCCTGAACGGCAATACCTTCCCGCCGGAAGGGCAACCGCATCATCGTTGGCTGACGGCCGCTGTTTGCCTTTTTCTTGCCGCAGTTGTGTGGGCCGTTTTCGGCCAGACCCTTCACCACGAATTTGTCAACTATGACGATCCGGCTTATGTTTACAAGAATCCGACCATCACCCAGGGGTTGAGCTGGCACGGGATCGTTTGGGTGTTTACGCACGTCAATGTCGGCACCTGGTTTCCTTTGACTGACATCTCTCACCAGTTGGACTGGCAGCTCTACGGACCCAACGCGGGCGGACATCATCTGACCAACGTCCTGCTGCATGCCGCGACGGCCATCCTTCTGTTCCTCGTGCTGCGGAAGATGACCCGGGTGTTATGGCCCGCCGCCTTCGTGGCCGCCGTGTTCGCCATTCATCCGTTGCGGGTGGAATCCGTGGCCTGGGTGGTGGAACGCAAGGATGTGTTGAGCGGATTGTTTTTCATGCTGACGCTCCTTTGCTACGCAAAGGCGGTGACCAGTGACAAGTGGCAAGTGGCACGAACAGAAACCGCGCCAGCGCCCATCAAGTCACGTGTCACGTGTCACGCGTCACCTTATTACTGGCTGGCATTGGCTTTTTTCGCTCTGGGCCTTCTGTCCAAGTCCATGTTGGTGACACTGCCGTTCGTCTTGCTGCTGCTGGACTACTGGCCGCTGAATCGTCTATCGTCCCACACGCCTGGTGCTCCCCGTCCCTGGTTCCAAGGGTGGCTGGGTTTGATTTTGGAAAAGATTCCGTTCCTGCTGTTGAGCGCCGCCACCGGTGTCGTCACTGTCCTGACCCAAAAAAATGCAATTGTGGTGGCTCAAGGCTTGACCTTCCCCGGGAGGGTCGGCAACGCCCTGTTGGCCTATGCCGATTACCTGGGACACATGGTTTATCCGGTGGGTCTGGCGGTGGCCTATCCCCATTCGGAAACGAACCCGTCCATTTGGAGGGTTGGCGGGTCGGCGCTGATATTATTCGCCATTTCTGCGGGCGTCATGGCCGGGCGGCGAAAGCATCCCTGCTTGGTGGTGGGCTGGTTGTGGTATCTGGGCATGCTCTTGCCCGTCATTGACATCATGCAGGCGGGACAGAATGCGCGGGCGGACCGTTATACCTACCTGCCGCAAATTGGTTTGTATATTCTGATGACCTGGGGGGCGATGGAACTCTGTGCCTCCTGGCGCCATCGCCGTGTCGTGCTGGGGTTTGCCGCGGTGGCCATTCTCGCCGGCCTGCTGGCGGGCGCTCATGTCCAAACCAGTTATTGGAAGAACAGCGTATCCCTCTGGACGCACGCCCTCGCTTGCACGCCGGAAAATGCTTTCGCCGACAATAATTTAGGGCGGGCGTTGGCCACCCAAGGGAAATGGGATGATGCCATACGGCATTACGAGCGGGCGCTCCAACTCAAACCCGATTTTGCCGAAGGCCATGTGGATTTAGGGGTCGCCTTCGTCAACCAGGGGAAGCGGGAGGAAGCCCTCCAGCATTTTGAGCGGGCGCTGCAACTCAATCCCTTTTCTGCCGAAGCCCACTACAACCTAGGCGACGCGTTAGCCAATCAAGGGAAGCGGGAGGAAGCCATCCAGCACTTTGAACGGGCGCTCCAATTCAAACCCGATTATGCCGATGCCAACTATGATTTGGGGCTTGCCCTGGCCAACCAAGGGAAGTGGGATGAAGCCATCCAGCATTACGAGCGGGCACTCCACCTCAAACTGGATCACGCCGACGCCGAATATATTTCCGGGGTCGCCCTGGCCAGCCAAGGGAAGGGGGATGAAGCCATTGAACTTTACCAACGGGCGCTCCAACTCAAGCCCGGTTTTGCGGAGGCACATTATCGTTTGGGAATCGCGCTGGCCAGCCAGGGGAAATCCGCGGAAGCCATTCAACACTACCAACAAGCCTTCACCCTGGCCCAAGCCCAAGGCAATACCGCGCTCGCAGAATCCATCCGCACCCAGATCAAATCCTGTCAGGCGGCTTTGCCCCAACCGCAAACCCCGTGACGGCAAAACGCCAGCGGGCATCGAACATCGAATGGCTTCGCCGACACCTCGAACATTGGGATGTTCCGTGTTCGATGCTGGATGTTTCTCATCGCGTTTACTTTGCGCCCTGACGCGGAACTCAACCGTCTATTTCGATTCCACTTCTCCCTCGCGCGGCGGAAATTCAAACGTGACCTTGCCCTTGTCGTCCATCACGAGATATGCCGGAAATGGTCTCCCGGCCTTGGAGATGAATTGGCCGAGCAAATCGGTCCGGTGCGTCGCCAACAGCTTTTGCGCCTGCGCCGGTTCAATCGGCTGCTGCAAAATTTCGCGGTTGATCTTGAACCGGCACGGCTTGGAATCTGACTGCGATTTTTCGCACAGATACCCTGCCTCCGTGTCGAAAACCCTGCCGCCGCACTTCGGACATTTGCCCAGCGGCGCCTTGCCAGTGAAATCAATCTTCGGCAGCGGCGCCTTCGAGGTCGCACCCTTCGTTTTCGTTTTCCGTTCGCGCGGCGGAAATTCAAACGCCGTGCCGCCATCCTTGATCACCAGGAACGCCTCGAACTTGCGGTTGGTTTTCTTCGAAACAAATCCCTTGAGCAAATCCGTTTTGCCCTCGGCGAGCAGTTTCTTCATCTGCGCCGGCTCGAGGTTCTGCTGCAGGATGATTTTGCCGGTGCGGAACTTGCAGGTCTTGTCCGGGCCCGTCGCCTTCTCGCAAATATAATTCATCCCGGCGTCGAACACCCGCGCGCCGCACTTGGGACATTTGCCGAGCGGCTCCTTGCCGGTGAAATCCACCGGCGCGGCGGCTTCGCCGTTTTCGCCTTGCTGGCCGTTGCCGAAATCAAATTCCATCTTGAACTCGGCATTCAACTTCAGCACGGCGGCGAACGGGAATCCCTGTTTGCTGCGGAAGCCCTGTAGCGGCCCGACTTGTTTTTCCGTGATGAGCTTTTCAACTTCCTCAATCTCGAACATCCGGCCGCAAAGCGTTTTCCAGATCGAAAAGTCGCACTTTTCATTGGCGCACTGGAAATGCTTGTATTTTTCATGGATCTCACCACCACACTTCGGGCATGGCGTTTTGAGCACGCCGAAATCGCCGGGAATCGTGTCTTCCTCGAATTTTTTGGCGCGCTCAACCATGTGCCGTGTCATGTCGGCAATCTCCGACATGAATTCGGCGCGGCTCTTCTGCCGGCGCTGAATCTGGTGCAGCTTGAATTCCCAATCGCCGGTCAACTCCGGCTTGGTCAGTTCGGCGATGCCCAGGCCGTTCAGCAGCTCCATCAACGAAAACGCCTTGGCCGTCGCCTGCAGTTCGCGCCCGTTGCGATGGAGGTAATCCTCGTAAATCAAACCTTCAATGATGGCCGCGCGCGTGGCCGGTGTGCCCAGGCCCTTCTCGCGCATCGCCTCGCGCAGTTCATCGTCCTCCACCAGTTTGCCCGCGCCTTCCATCGCGCTCAACAGCGTCGCTTCCGTGTGGCGCGGCGGCGGTTTGGTGACGTTTGGTTTCACCTCGATCGCGCTGGTGTTGACCTTTTCATCCGGTTTGACCGGCACGAGGCTCGGTGTGTCATCCGATTCCGCCTCCTTGCCATAAACCGCCAGCCAGCCCGGGTTCACCAGCACCTTGCCGGCGCTCTTGAACGGTTCGCCTTCGACACGGGTGATGCGATTGGTTTCGAGAAATTCCGCCGCCGGATAAAAAATGGCGAGGAACCGCCTGGTCACCAGGTCGTAAAGTTTACGTTCCGGCTCGGACAAGCCGTGCGGCGTCTGCGTGGTCGGAATGATGGCGAAGTGGTCGGAAATTTTTGCGTTGTTGAAGATGCGTTTGTTGGGCTTCACCCAATTGTGTTCAAGGATATTCGAGGCAAAAATCCCGTAACGACTGGAAAATCCGCTGCCGCCGGCAATGGGATCCAAATGGGTGTGCTGCCCGGGAGCCTGAGCCACCAACATTTCCAAAGTTTTCTGCACCGTGCCGATATAATCCTCCGGCAACGCCCGCGAATCGGTGCGCGGATACGTCAGCACCTTGTGCCGTTCGTACAGCGCCTGCGCCAGCCCCAGCGTGTTCTTCGCGGAAAAACCAAAGCGCGAGTTCGCGTCGCGCTGCAAACTGGTCAAATCGTAAAGCAACGGCGACAGCGACGTGCTCGGCTTGCTTTCCTCGGTGACAATGCCGGCTTTGCCGAGGCATTTGTTGCGGATGGCTTCAGCTTTGGGCTGGTCCCAGATGCGCTCGGGCTTGAGCTGGTCGTCGCCGTCCTTCGCGTCAGACCGGGAAAACTTTTCGTCGAACCAGCGTCCGGTATATTGCCCCGCCGCCGCGTCAAACGTGCCGATGACCTCCCAGAAATCGCGCGGCACAAATTTGCGAATCCTCGCCTCGCGCTCGACCACGATGGCCAGCGTCGGCGTCTGGACGCGGCCGACGGTGGTTTTGAAAAATCCGCCGAGCTTGGAGTTGAACGCCGTCATGGCGCGCGTGCCGTTGATGCCAACGAGCCAGTCGGCCTCCGACCGGCTGTACGCGGCGTCGGCCAGCGGCAGCATGTCCTTGTCTTCGCGGAGCTGCGCAAACCCTTCGCGGATGGCCGCCGGCGTCATGGATTGCAGCCAGAGGCGTTTGATGGGCTGTTTCGCCCTGGTGAACCGGACGATGTTGCGGAAAATCAATTCCCCTTCGCGCCCGGCGTCGCAGGCGTTGACCAGCGCGTCCACGTCGGCGCGTTTGATCAGCTTTTTGAGGACCTTCAGCCGGTTTTCGGTCCTCTCAATCGGCTGCAAATCGAAATGCGGCGGGATGACGGGCAGATGTTTGAACGTCCACTTGCCCCGCGCGGCCTCGACGCCATCCGGGCAGACCAGTTCGAGCAGGTGGCCGACGGCCGACGAGACGACATAACTGTCGTTCTCGTAGTAATCGCCCTGTTTCTTGAATCCGCCGAGCGCCCTGGCGATGTCGCCGGCGACGGATGGTTTCTCCGCAATGATGAGAGTTTTGCCCATTTTGTGCCCCGCGCTTTTACACCGGGCGCGGCAAACATGCGAAGAAAATCTTTTTTGTCAAACTGAACTTGCAAATTGATTTTCAAAAAAGTTGGCCAAAGAACCGCCCGCAACGAAGAATTTTTAACCACGGATGGACACGAATGGACACGGATGAATATAAATCCGAGAGCCGAAATCCGAGAACCGAGACCCAAGACACCGGACCCGAATTTAACCGCGAAACAAGCGAACCACGCGAAATCATTTGCCGCCAAGATGCGCAAAATGCATGAAGATTGAAGCTTGCCGGCCTTCTCTTTGTCTGACATTGCATGTTGGATGCCCGCTCGCGATTTATCGGAGTTGGACGTTGGATGTTCGATGTTCCCCTATTTGTCTGACCCTCAACCTTCAACCATTAACTCTTAACCATTCGATCACTGTACCCCGACGCGATAGAAATACGGACCGCCGTTCGTGGCGGTAGTGTCCGTGTAACTGGTGCTGCCGGCCTGGCCGGCGATGTTGCTTTGGATGGTGGAGAAGGCCGGCTGCGCGGTGAGGTCGGTGCTGCGTTGAAGATAATACGTCCGTGTGTTCACACTTTGCCAGCTCACGACCATCCCTGAGGGATTGTTGGTTGAAGCGGGAACCAGCATTTTCAACACCGACGAGGGATCGGTGGGATCAGTCCCGGCAATCCACTCCTGCCAGTTGTTCATGCCGTCTCCATCGGCATCCACGAAATCCGCCGTGCCATCGGTCGGCAGGTTGTATTGCTGCAGCCAGGTGAAAGGGATGAGGGACGCCGCCTTCCGCACCTGGTACGCACCAGTCCAGATGCCCACACGATAGAAGAACGGCCCCGAACCAAGGGCGCAGGTGTCGGTGAAACTCGTCGTGCCCGGCTGGCCGGCGATGTTGGTGGCCAGGGTTAGAAACGACCCGGGGGTGCTGAGGTTGATGCTGCGTTCGATGAAATAAGTCCGGTTGCTGACGCTCTGCCAAGTCACCACCAGGCCGGAACCGTTGAGGACCGGGCTGGACAGGCGCAGCACGGACAGTGAATTGGTCGGCACTGTGCCCGCCTGCCACTCCTGAAAGTTGCTCATGCCGTCACCGTCCGCGTCCGAGAAATCCGTGTTCGTGTTGATGGGCAGGTTATATTGTTGGAGCCACGCGTAGGAAATCTGGCTGACAGGTGATTGGAATTCATAAGCGCCGATGTCCACCGTACCGCCGACGATGCGCGGGTTGCCATCCAAATCGTTGGTGACGGAGACGTACGCGTTGTTGCCGGCGTTGATGCAAGGCGAATTGGTTTGCAGATGGAAATCGCCGGCGGCTTCATTCACAAACAACGGCGCGTTGGTGATACCGCCCGAACCGATATATGGAGTGGAGCAGGTATAAAATACGGCCTTTGAGTCAAGAATGTTTCCGCCGGTGGTGTTGTCATAGACAATTGAGTTGGCGATCACCCCGCCGTCCACGCCGCCGCCACCTGCGGCGTTATTGCTGACCACCGTGCAATTCGTAACAGTGCTGTTATACGCGCCGCCGCCCGCCCTGCCGGCCAGATTGTTTTTCAGCACACAATTGTTCAAGGTGTTTGAATAAGCGCCGCCGCCATAAACGGAGGCGCGGTTGCTGGAGATCAGTGAATTGTTGACAACGCCCAGGCACATGCCACCGCCGTAATTGGCAGTGTTGTTGCTCAACACGCAACTGCTCAAGGTGGAGACAGCCGTGCCGCCGCCGCCGCCGCTAACGCAATTGTTGGCCACCAGTAAACAATTGCTCAAGGTGGAATAAATCGCGCCGCCGCCAGTGTTCAAGTTTTGGAACGATGTAGAATTCCTTGTGAGTGTGCAATTGAACAGTGTGTTGGAGCATGCCCCGCCACCTTGACTGGCAAAGTTGTTGGTCAAGAGGCAATTGATCAGCGTGCCACCAAATGCGCCGCCGCCGAAGCGTGCGGCCGTGTTGCCGACCAATACACAATTGGAAACAATCGCGCTCGAAGATTCGCACCAAACCGCGCCGCCACTCGCTTCCAGAAAAAGATTCGTGGAAGAGATTGTGCCACCGTTGGTCAGGGTAAAACCGGTCAGGACCGCGCCGTTGGTCAAATACGCACAACGGCTGTTGGGGCCGCCGTGAGTGGGTGCCGTGTAATCGCCTTTGATGGTGGTTGACGACGGCCCGTTGACGCTCTGCACGGTGACGGCATGATCAATCGTCACGCGATTGGTTTCCAGACCATAAACCGCCCGTCCACCAACGCTGTAAACTCCGTTGCTGACGACGACCGTATCTCCGGCGACCGCGGCATCAATCGCATCCTGAATATTCGTCGCGGCGGTGCTCCAGTCCAGATAAGGCGGCGACGGTCCGGTGTTGTTCAGGTTCACATAACGCACTGATGTCGTGGGACTCGTCAAGACGGTCAGCGCAGCCATCCGGCTGGCCGCCGCGCTCAAAAGGTTGGTCACCACGGCGTTGTAACCGCCGGCATCGGCATTCCGAACAGCCGACACGCTCAACGTGGGCGTGGCACTGCCGCTGATGCGTCCGCCGTCTGAAATTGGCGACCCGTTGAAATACCATTGATAGCCCGGCGCCGTGCCGGTTGCCGTCAAGGAAAAGACGGCATTGCTGCCCAATAATACCGCCACGCTCGCCGGTTGCGTGGCGATCTGAGCGGGAGCATACACCGTCAGCGTTGCCACCGCGCTGGTATTCGCGCCGTAATTGTTGGTGATGACTACCTGATACGAGCCACTGTCATTCGTTTGGACGCTGGTGATGGTCAAATTCGAACTGGTTGTGCCGCTGAATCGTCCGCCAGCGGCAAGTTGCTCTCCGTTTTGCAGCCACTGGTAAGAGGGTGCCTCCCAACCCACCGCCGTCACCGAGAAGGTGGTGGCGTGGTTCAAGAGCACCAATTGGTTCGATGGTTGGCTGGTGAACATGACGGGCAATATCACCGTGAGCGTCGCCACGGAACTGGTGGCCATGCCAAAATCATTGGTGACAACGACCTGATACGAACCACTGTCGTTCGTCTGGATGTTGGCGATGGCCAGGCTTGAATTCGTCGCGCCCGCGATCTGTCCGCCGTCAGCCAGCGGCGTGCCGTTAAACCACCATTGATAGGCCAATGGATGATCGCCCAGCACCGTGACGTTTAACTGGATGTTGGTATTGACGTGGACTGTCTGGCTGGCAGGAGAGACAAAGATCCAGGGCGCTTTCTGGTGTTCATAAGCACCCATATCCACCGTGCCGTCAACGATGCGGGGATTGCCATCCAGGTCAACGCTGCTGCCAACGAACGCATTTGTACCGCTGTTGATGCAAGGCGAGTCGAATTGAAGACGATAGTTCCCTCCCGCTTCATCAACAAACGCCGGATCATCAGTGATGTTGCCGGTGCCGCCGGGGTCGGGAGCGGTGCAACAATAGGAAAGCGTTGCCTCGTCATAATTGGGCGCACCGAACGTGTCTGTGTTTTGAACAATGATCGAATTGACCACCGTGCCACCGAGAACACCCCCGCCCAATCCACCGCCCACGCCCCCGTCCGAAGGCGCGGAATTTCCAACTATCGTGCAGTTCTCAACCAGATCAACCGCGGCACCCCCACCTTGAAGCGCTGAGTTGCCGGCAACCAGGCAGCCGATCAACGAGCCCCACGAAGCGCCGCCACCAGTGACGCGGGCATAATTGTTCATCAATGTGCAATTCGTGAGCGCGGCGGAATAGGTCCCTCCACCCTCGCCCAAGCGGGTGCCGCCAGGGTCCCGTGCGGAATTGCCGGAGACGCTGCAATTGTTCAGCGAGCCATAAAGTGCTGCCCCGCCCCAAGTGGCTGAATTCCCGTTGAGCACACAGTTGTTGAGGTCGCTTAAGGCTGTCCCGCCGCCCTGTTGGGCCGAATTGCCACTGATGGTACAGTTGTTCAACGTGCCGAAATAAACTCCGCCGCCTTCTGTGTAAGCCGAGTTTCCCGTGATGATACAATTGCTCACCACCACGCTGACCGACTCGCACAATACCCCGCCACCGCTTCGTTCGTATTCCCAATCCCCCGAACTAAGGGTGCCGCCGCTCTTCAAGGTAAATCCGGACAAGGCCGCGCCATTGGTCAAATACACGCACCGTATCGGGCTGGCCGTTCCCCCGTGTCCTTGAATGATGGTGAGTTGCGGCCCGTTCACACTTTGCAGCACCACCGGACGATCCACCGCCACCCGATTGGTCAAAGCGCCGTTAACCGCCCGGCCGCCGGCACTGTAAGTGCCGTCGGTCACCCATATCACATCACCGGGACTGGCAACATCCACGGCATCCTGTATCGCCGTGGCGGCCGTGGTCCAATTGGTATAAGGCGATGCGGGACTGGAGTTGTTGACGTTCACATACCGAACCGTGGCCGAGGCGTGGAACAGGAGCAGCAGCCAGAAGATTACCATCAATTGGTATCGGTACGATTTCATACCGCCGTTGTTCTGAACAGAACAATGCTTATCATTGCCCTTCTGAATTTCAAGTTAAATCCGTCTGTTTTAGCTACACTGCCCGGACATTTGGGCAGCGCAGCCGTACCAACATGATGGCGCGATGCGGAGATCGCTCCTACCACCATTAAACGGATGGGCTGGACAAAATTCATGAAGCCTTTGCTCTGCCGAAAGATGTTTTTTTACGCCCACCCTCATCCCGACCTTCTCCCCCAGGAGAAGGTGAATTGTTCTCCGTCTCTCTTCCAATTCACCGTCAGCGGTGTTCGTGCGACCAGCATCCAAATATTCAAAAATCGTTCACAGCAATGTCCTCTCCTGGGGGAGAGGAAACAGGTGAGGGCGGACGTTGAACCCATCGGCGCACAGCGCCGACGCTACATCACCAGAAATCGTTATTCTTGCACACTGACGCAAAAAGGTTATAATCATCATCAATGAAACTGGCTTTGGCCGCCCTGGTTTATTTGGTGATTGCCCTGGTGTTAGGCCTCGGCATTCTGCTGCTGGTGGCGGGCAAACCGTGGCCGCTCATCATCGCCTTCCTCCTTTACGTCGCCGCCTTCGGCCGAACCTGCTGGCAGGCGGAGCATTGACCGCTACTCCATAAAATGGTTCAGAGGGATGAGGTCCGCGAGTCCCAAACCCAATTTATTCAGGGGCTCGTGGAACTCGCCCCTCCGGAAGAATGATTACTTTGCCGGCACGGGGAATTTCTGCTGCATGGCGGACTGGATTTGCGACCACGGCAGGCAGTCCGCCCCCTTGGTTCCCGCCGCCACGCCCGTCGCGTAAGCCGTCGCCGGTGATGTTCCCTGGACAACATACGCCTGGGTGCCGAGGTAAACCACGCTCGCCCCCGGCATTGCGAGGGAAACAAAACTGCCGAAGTCCGCATACGGCGCGAGCTGGCCGCCCTGCGTGGCGGTAACAGCGATGACGCCCGGGTCCGCCGCCGGATACGTCGGCGTGGACACCGGCTGGTTGCCCGCCGCCGCGTAAACCGGAATGCCGGCGGCAACGGCCTGCTGGATCACGCTGTCCAAAACCGCACTGTCACCGGGACCGCCCAGGCTCAAGTTGAGCACGGTCGCACCGTTGTCCACCGCCGCCTGGATGCCGAGCGCCACATTCCAACTGGTCGTCGTTGCATCGGTGCAGCCATAAACATTCACAGCCAAAATCCTGACGGAACTGTTCCCGCCAGCCGACTGCGAGACTGCCCGCAAAATCGTCTCGGCCATCGCCGTCCCATGGGTGAGGGTGGACGTGTTCGTGCATGCGTCGCCGGCCACGGAGATGGGCTTCAACATGAACGGGTCGAGCTGGCTGCCGAGGGACTGCACCTGCGTGTCAATCAGGCCGACGACGGGATTGCAGGGGTCGCCGGTGGTGGCCGGGTCCAGCGTGAGCGAAACGGGGCCGACCGGCGGGTTCGCGAGCAGTTGCGGCGTGGCCGGCGGGTCGAAGACGTAATTGTAATCCACCGCCGCAACGTCCGGGTTGTTTTTCAAACTGGCCAATGCGGCATCGGTGGCGTCAGCGTTGCCGAATTGCAAACGGTAGAGGCCGAGCTTGTCGTTCCGGCCGGTGATTTTGGCGCCGAGCAGTTTGGCCAGGGCATCAGCGTCCGTGCCCGGCTTGAGTTTCACGAGCAATTCGTTGGGAACGTGCCTGGGCGCCGCCTGCGGCGCGCGCACCTGTAGCGTGGCGTTTTGCCGTTCGGTGCGGAAAACATAAAGTTGCGGCACGCCATTGGTCCGCGGCACGAGCGCGAAGTTGAGATTGCCGAGCAACATTTTCAGCGCGTCGCCGGACGGCAGGTCCTTGAATTTTGCGGAAGTCGTGTGGGTGGTGTCCGGTTCCACAAAAATATGCCAGCCGGCCTCCACGGCGATTCTTTCCAGCAAGGGCCACAGCGCCAGGCCCCGCACGTCGGCGTCCACGCGGTCGGTCGCCCGGTGCCAGACGAGCGAGTTGGTGTCCGCCGCGCGCGCACCCAGGCAAAATGCGGCGAGAAAAAGGCAAATGGCAGTTTTTTTGAACATGGCCGGTTTAAAAGTTGCACAGGTGTCCTCGCCTGTGAAATTCAAAAATACACAAGCCAAGGCATATGTCACGCTTGCACCAATTCCGTTGTCTGTTTTAAAAAGTGGCACAGGCGCCCTCGCCTGTGGAACCCAACGATACACAGGCCGGAGGCCTGTGCCACTATTAACCAGCCATTCCATGGGCTCTTGGAAAAGCACGGCTGGTTAAACGTTCATCACGGCGCAAGCACGCGATAAAATTGTTGCGGCGCACCCGTGATGCTGTCCATCCAAAGCCCGGGGGAATTCGACGGCGTGACCGCGCCCCGCAATTGGAATGTGTCCGTGACGTTCGTGGCACTCAAGACCTCGTAAAGCCGGCCGGCCGTGGCGGCCCAGCCGAGGGTGGGCGGCGGCGCGGTCAACGTCAACCCAAACGGCGGTTCCGACCCGCCGAGGCGAATCCAGTCCGTCCCGGTGCGGTATTGTTTGCCATCGCTGCGCGTCACCACGGCGTAGAACGGATGCAAGCCAATCCCCAGATTCGTCGCCGCCACCGCGAAAGTGGCGGCGGAGAGGTTGGAAACAACGCCGACCGACCCGCCCGTGGTGAACAGTTCGATGGTGGAAATCGTGTTGGTGTTGGCGGCAACCGAAAACAGCAGCGTGAAATTCAGCACCGTATTGGCAGCGCCGGCCAGCGTGGTGAAGCTGGCGCTGAGCGGCGTGTTTTGAACGCGCACACTTTGCGTCACCCGCGCCTGGGTGCGCACGTGACTGCCTTCATAGACCACCGCCGTGAGTTCATGGCAACCATCGGACAGGGTTGTGGTGTCCAAAGGAAACGTGAAGGAAAGATTGGTAACGCCAGCCGTGAGGTAGAGATGGTTGCGCGGCTGGAGGTCGCTGACGTTTTGATTCAACGCCTGGGTGCTGGTGGGAGTAATCTCCAAGTCGGGCGAAGCGCTGAAGTTCGCCTGAATCTGCGAAGCCAGCCACCCGGCGGTCCGCGCATACAGGTTGAACTGGGCGTAAGGTATGTCGTAATAATAGTCGAGAGAAACGAAATCTTCGGCAACCACTCCGTCAGCCGCCTGCAACGCGCTGTTGCCATTGACAGCATTGATCAATTGGCTGGTCAGACCGGAAATGTTCGTGCCCGGCGCGGTGTTGGTCACCGCAAGCGTCACCTGCGTGCCGTTGGTTTTGGTAACCACCAATTGGAGGTAATCACCCACATTGGGGGGGTTGGCCGCTGAGAACCCCACCCCGTCCGAACCGTAGAGTCCATAGGCGACCGTGTCGAGAAAATTGGTTGCGCTGGCAACAACAAAAGTGGTCCGTGCGGAGGCCGAACCGATGGAATTGCTGACGCTCACCGGGATTTGCGCTCCGGGCGTGTTGATGTCGGTAGCTTGCAACATAATGCGGTCGCCATAGGCGGTGGCTTGGGCCTTCGATGGTCCGGCATAAGCGGGTTGGTTCAGAAGGCCGGCCAGTCCGGACGCAACCGATGCAACCGTCGCATTACTGGGAACGAGATAGTTTGTGGTGCAGCCGTTGATGGTCACGTAAAGCTGGTTGCCCGCAGCGGGCGGAATATTGGTCAGGGTTTGCAGCCAGGTGCCATCGAGAAACAAATCCACCTGCTGCACCGGACGGCCTGTCGCGCCGGCGGCGCATTGGAACGTGAGATTGGTGATGCCGCTCAACACGCTGTTGGCCGGCAAATTGACCCACGCGCCGGCCGGTGGCCTCGCAAAAGGCGCGGCCAGCGGTTCGCCCACGATCAAGCCCTGATACGGATTGGCAAGGCTCATATAATAACATTCCGCCAGGCTGAAACCGCGCGCCTGATAGAAATAATCCTGCGGCGAGGGGAATTTTTGCAGGTAGGCACAAGGCTCAACCACCGTGCCGTAACTGCCGCTGGCGCCGGTGTTCAGAAAGGCCAGCAAGGTCGTCTGGCCGTAGTTTTCATAGAGTATCCCCGCAAACGACGTCAGACTGTCGGCCATGGCGCCCGGCACAAATACGTTCGGCAGGATGTTAAACACGGCCAAACCGGTCTGATAGCCCAATAGATTCGTCAAACCGTAGGGCGAAACTGAATTCGTCCACTCGATGAAAAAATCGCCGGCCACACGCGCGTCGAAAATCGTGTTGTCAAATTCCAGATACCGGATGTTGCGGAACACGTCGCTGCTTTTGGCCAGCCAGGCCGTTTGCGTGGGAAACGTGCCATCGCTGGCCACGCCGCTATCAACGATCGCCTGCGCCTGGGCCAGGTTGCTGGACGTGATCATGGTCACCAGCCAGGAGTTGCTCCCGGCGGCAACCGGCGGTGTCTGGCGAAAGATGCCTTCGCTGGCGGCATAGGAATTGGAACTGGCGTCTGGGAGTGAACATGAATCACCCAGATCATCGGGTTTGAAACCGTAAAACAACGCGGCCGTGGTGCTATTCTTACCGGATTGCGCGCCGCCTTGAACCACACGATAGGGAAAATCCATGCTCAACACGATGTAGTCAATCTGATTGGTCAACCGGCGCGCCCCGAGCATGACAACCACGGGATTGACCAGTGAGTTGGTAAAATCCGATGTCGTCCACTCCACGTTTCCGCCGGTCCAGTTGGTGATCCGCAGAAAGTTCTGTGGAGGCACGCCACGCCGTTCGCAATAGTAGTTGCCGAGTTGGACCGAGTTCGTGCTGTTCTGGTTGACAACCACGACAACGTTCAAACCGCTGCCGCCCGCGAAAAGTCCGGCGGTGGAAACAATCCAAACCACCAAACCGGTCGCAAAGCTCAAGCGAATGTTCACACACTTATACTCGCCTGAAAATGTCGTTTCGTAAAGGGTGGCGGAGGCATGATTCAACTGACATTTGGAAATGCCGGACGACCGGACGTTCAAGCAGACTTTTTCAACACGGCTTTCACCCATGCCCGGTTGTCGAAATACCAACTGTAAAGTGGCACAGGCGTCCTCGCCTGTGAAACCAATCACACACAGGCCGGAGGCCCGTGCCACTCCCGAAGCGTTCAGAATTCAGACTTTTTCAACACGGTCTTCACCCACGCCTGATTGTCGAGATACCAGCGCACCGTCTCCCGGATGCCGTCCTCGAATTTGTGCGCGGGCGTCCAGCCCAGCTCGCGCTGGATCTTCGACGCATCAATCGCGTAACGGCGGTCGTGGCCAAGCCGGTCCTTGACGAACGTAATCAGTTTGCGCGAGTTGCCGCCGAGTTTGGGGACGAACTCGTCAACCGTGTCGCAAATCAATTCCACGATGCGGAGGTTCGCCCATTCGTTGTGGCCGCCGATGTTGTAGGTCTCACCCAGTTTGCCGCGCGTCAGCACGAGCCACAGCGCCTCGTCATGGTCGCGCACGTAAAGCCAGTCGCGCACGTTCAAGCCGTCGCCATAAACCGGGACCGGCTTCCGCGCCAGAACGCTTTGGATGACCACCGGAATGAGCTTTTCGGGAAATTGATACGGGCCGTAGTTGTTCGAGCAATTCGTGATGACCGTCGGCAACCCGTAGGTGTGATGATACGCGCGGACGAGCATGTCGGACGATGCCTTGCTGGAGGAATACGGCGAGTTCGGCGCGTACGGCGTGGTTTCGGTGAAAAAGCCGGTGGCCCCGAGCGAACCGTAAACTTCATCGGTCGAAACGTGATGGAAACGCACTTCCGACTGTGGACTGTGGACTGTGGACTGTGGACTCAACCAACTGGCGCGGCAGGCTTCGAGCAGGTTGAACGTGCCGACGATGTTGGTGGTGATGAAGTCGCCCGGACCGGTAATGGAACGGTCCACGTGCGATTCCGCCGCGAGATGCATGACATGGGTGATGGCGTGCTGTTCGATGACCCGCACCACAGCGGCTTTATCACGCAAATCCACCTTCTCAAAAACATATTTCGGGTGTTGGGAAACCTTTTCCAGATTTTCCAGGTGCCCGGCATAAGTAAGGCAATCCAGATTGACGAGTTTGGCGATCTCCGGACGGTCAATGACGTGATGGATGAGATTGGAGCCGATGAAGCCGGCGCCGCCGGTGATTAGCAGTTTCATGGTTGATCCAGGACTTGTCGCAGGCTGGCCTCCCAATGCGGAAGCCGCAACCCGAAAGTTTTCTGCAATTTGCCGCAATCCAAAACCGAATTCGCCGGCCGCTTCGCGGGCGTCGGATACTCCGGCGTGGTGATCTGTTCCACCGCGCGGCATTTCCGTTCCGCCTCCGGCATCAACTCAATGATGCGGGAAGCGAACCCATGCCAGCTCGTCTGGCCGAAGGCGGCGAGATGATATTCGCCGTTGTACGCGGAACGGTCCGCGCCGGCCAGGACCTGCTTGAGCGCCAGCGCGGTGGTTTCGGCGATCATCCGCGACCACGTCGGGCAGCCCAACTGGTCACCCACCACGCGCAGTTTCTCGCGCTCGCGCGCCAGGCGTTGCATCGTGAGCATGAAATTCTGGCCGCGCGCGCCGTAAACCCAGCACAGCCGGAAAATCAAATGGTCCGCGCCGGAAGCCTTCACCGCCCGGTCGCCTTCCAGTTTTGACCGCCCGTAAGCGCCCAGCGGATTCGGCGCGTCGGTTTCGACGTAAGGCAACGTATTCGTCCCGTCAAAAATATAATCCGTCGAATAATGCACCATCAGCGCGCCAACCTTTTTCGCCGCTTCGGCCAAAACTCCCGGTGCGACGGCATTGACCTGCCGGCAAAGTTCGGTTTCCGTCTCGGCCTTGTCCACCGCCGTGTAGGCGGCCGCGTTCACCACCACGGACGGATTGGTTGCGGTCACCAATGCTCGCAGCACCGTCGGAACGGTGAAGTTGATTTCGGGGTAATCCACCGCCGTCACCTGCGCCAGCGGCGCGAGTGTGCGGTGCAATTCCCAGCCAACTTGTCCGTTGTTTCCGAAAAGTAAAATCTTCATGGGGTGCAGACGTGTTCAGGCAAAGAGGCGATCCCGGGGCAGGTCCTTCAACCGCGGCCCGCGCGCGTCCTTCTCCGAAAGCTGCGGGTGGTCCAGCGGCCATTGGATGCCGATGTCGGGATCGTTCCACGCCAGCGTCAGTTCATGCTGCGGGGTGTAAAGTTCCGTGCATTTGTACGCGAACAACGCGGTCTCGCTCAACACCGCAAATCCGTGCGCGAAACCCGGCGGGATGAAAAACTGCCGCTTGTTCTCGCCGGAGAGATGCAGTCCATGCCATCGGCCAAACGTGGGTGATCTGCGCCGGATGTCCACCGCCACGTCAAACACCTCGCCTTGCAGCACAAAAACCAGCTTGCCCTGGGCCGCCGGATTCTGAAAATGCAGCCCGCGCAGGGTGCCCCGCCGTGAAAGCGACACATTGTCCTGCACGAAATTCCAGTCCAGCCCCGCCGCGTGGTAACGCTGGCGATTCCATATCTCGATGAAAAAGCCGCGCGCGTCGCCAAACACCTTCGGTTCGACGACCACCAATCCCGGGATGTCACAGGTGATGATGTTCATCGCTCAAGGGCGGGATGCAGCCGGCCGCCGGGCTTCCGCGATGACTTCCTTGGCCAGATATTCGCGGTATTCGCACTTCGGCATTTTGTTCGTGAGTTCTTCCAGTTGATCGAGCTTGAGAAAGCCGGCGCGATACGCCGCCTCCTCCGGACAACCGATTTTGACGCCCGCGCGTTTCTCAATCGTCTGCACGTAGGCCGACGCCTCGTGCAGGCTGCTGCTCGTGCCCGCGTCCAGCCACGCAAAGCCGCGGCCCAGCCGGTACACGCGCAACTCCCCGCGCCGCAGGTACGCCACGTTCACGTCCGAAATTTCCAGCTCGCCGCGCGCCGACGGCTTGAGCGCCTTGGTGACGGCCACGACGTTGTTGTCGTAAAGGTAAAGCCCCGGCACGGCGTAATTGCTCCGGGCCTGCTTCGGCTTTTCCTCAATCGAAATCGCCTGCCCCTGCGCGTCGAATTCCACCACGCCGTAACGTTCCGGGTCGTTGACGTGATAACCGAAGATGGTCGCGCCGGTCTTGAACTCGGCGAAGGCGCGATGAAACGAATCGCCGCCGTAAAACACGTTGTCGCCCAAAACCAGCGTCACGCTGTCACGGCCGATGAACGATTCCGCGATCAAAAACGCCTGCGCGATGCCCGCCGGCTTCGCCTGTTCGCGATATTCGATGGTCAGCCCCCACGCCCGGCCGTCACCGAGCAACTGCTTGAACCGCGGCAAATCCTGCGGCGTGGAAATGAGGCACAACTCGCGGATGCCGCCCTCGATGAGCGTCGTCAGCGGGTAATACACCATCGGCTTGTCATACACCGGCTGGAGCTGTTTGCTCGCGACCAGCGTGAGCGGATACAGCCGCGATCCGGCGCCACCGGCGAGAATGATTCCTTTCATCGGTGACAAGGTAAAAATTTCCGGGGAAAATGAAAGCCGGAAGTTTGCGAACAAACAAACGGTGAATGGTTTCGAGTTTGCCTGGGACGGGAACTTTTCCTATTGCTATTGCGTCTGATTGAATGGGATGAAGAAAAAGTTGAAATGGATTTTCGCCGCGCTCGTCGCGGGGTTCGCGCTGTTGCAATTCACGAACCCGCCGCGCACGAACCCGCCGGTCGCACCGGGACACGATTTGATGGCCACCAACGCGCCACCACCAGAAATCGCCGTCCTGCTGCACGCGGCCTGTTACGACTGTCATTCCGACAAAACCCGGTGGCCGTGGTACAGCCGCATCGCGCCGGTGTCCTGGCTGGTGGCGGACGATGTCACGCGCGGGCGCGAGCGGCTGAATTTTTCCGACTGGCCGCGGGCATGGCCCGAACGCGCGGCAAAACGGCTGGAGCGGGTCAGTGAAGAAGTGGACTACCAGGAAATGCCACCGGCCAAATACACCTTGCTGCACCCCGAAGCCCGGCTCACCGCCGGCCAGCGCCGGCAATTGATTCATTGGGCGGACCAGGAAGCCGAGCAGCTTAAAGCAACCGGCGGGACCGGCAAAGAATAAGCGGTTTGCCGCCCAGAATTCACACTCATTCCGTGTAAGTGAAATAAACCCGAACTCTGAAATTGAAGACGGACACGATGGCGTGTTTCTGGGAGCGCACGCCTCCGGCGTGCGGTTTTTGGCGTCGCGCCGAAAACATCGTGTCACAAACATTTATCCACGGGAAATTTCCGAAATAGTGGATGACCCAAGTTCGGGCGCGACGCCCGAACTTGCACGCGGGACGCGTGCGCTCCCCATTCCTGCTTCGGAATTCGGAATAAATTGGCGGGGCGAGGCTGCTGACGAGCCGGGCTTGGCGCGACGACGGCTCGCGAGGACGCTCGCCCCACCTGAAACTGAAATTACATCACCTTCCATTCCGTTTGGGCATTGACGGAACCAAGCCTGCCAAACATGCTTTCGGGTTTATGTTGCACAGCGAACTGGTTCCCGCCGCCGAAGGAGATTCACGGCGATTGATGGTGATGTTGCACGGGCTGGGTGACAGCGTGGACGGCTGGCGCTGGTTCCCGGAGGCGATGAACCTGCCATGGCTGAATTATCTGCTCGTCAACGCGCCGGACGACTATTACGGCGGTTATTCGTGGTTCGATTTGGACAACATGGTTCCCGGCGTCCAGCGCAGCCGGAAATTGTTGTTCGACCTGCTTGACAATTTGCGCGCCAAAGGCCTGCCAGCGGAGCAAATCACGTTCGGCGGTTTTTCGCAGGGCTGTCTGATGGCCATCGAAACCGGCCTGCATTATCCACACCGGTTCGCGGGCATTGTCGGCATCAGCGGCTGGATTTTTGAGCTGGAAAAACTGGTGCGGGAACTTTCGCCCATCGCGCGCCAGCAGCGCCTGCTCATGACGCACGGAACGAGCGATCCCATGATTCCGATTGACAAGGTGCGCCCGCAAATTCCTCTCCTCAAGGCCGCCGGTCTGCACCTGGAGTGGCACGAATTTATGAAGGTGCACACCGTCGCCGGCGAAGAGGAAATCGCCGTGATCCGCGATTTTGTGCGTGCCGGCTATCCAGCCTAGCTTCGATATTTCACACCCTGAAGGGTTCGTCTCATTAGCACCGAGGCTTCAGCCCAGTGATTCCCGGTGAGAGTGAAGACGGAGCTGTTTCAACAGCTTCGACGAAACAGGGCAAACCGTTGAAACGGTTTGATGTTGTTCCATGCCGTTTCGCACCGGGCTAAAGCCACGGTGCTAATGAGATGCGTTTCATAGATGACTGAGGGCCAACGTCGGGTTGGGCCGATGTCAAGAAATCAGCCGTTTTTGACCAATCGTTTACAAAAATAAAAACCAATCGACTTGACAGTGAGTATGGTTACGCTAATTCATAATTCCAACCAGGAGACGATATGGCATCAAAATCAATTACGAGTCGTAATTTTAAGTTTGGTGGCGACGTTTACCACATCACGGTGCGTCCTTACGACGAGGACCTTGGCCATGTCACGGCGGATTGGTGGCGAGCGTCCGACCGGCAGGAAGGCAAGCTTGGCTACGGCGTTGTGTCCTCCGACGTGGCCATAAGGTTGGCGGAACAGGCGATCTGTAATCCCACGCCGCCATCCGCCTCAGAGTCATCATCTCATCGCCGCACCTTCAGGCCACCGCCACCGTAAGAGAAAACGCGCCGGCTATTCGGGTGTTGTGGGGAAATAACCGGCGCGCCCGTGTCGCCGCGAAGGGACACGGAGCCCCGCAGCGCGGGAGGGAAGAACCGATTTGGTAGGGCGCGGTCTCCGCACCGCGCCGCGGCGTCAAATCAATTCAGGGGCTCGCAGAGCTCGCCCCTCCGATTTATCATACCTTCAGTTCGCGGCTGGCGCCGGGAATCCAGATTTGCTCCGGGCGCGGCTCGCTGGTGGCTTCCATCGCGCGCTCCACGATGTCGCGCATGTGGGCGAACCACCAGCTTGCGCGGGCGATGCGCCCCCCATGCCGCGCCGGGTTGGCGCCCCGACATCGGCTGTCGGGGTTGAATCCGAGTTCCAGTTGATTGTCTGTCGCGTTGGTCATAGTAAACCTTTCTTTGCGCGACATTCTGGCAGAGGGGGTTGGACATTTGCTGTCCAAGCAAAAGAATTTCCGGGAGTAAGTACTTAACGCAAATCCTGATTTTCGGAGGGGTGAGCTCCGCGAACCCCAAATATTTTGTGAAAATCAATTCAGGGACTCGTGGAACTCGTCCCTCCGACTTGTAAGACGGATTTCACTCCCGGATGCTAAATGGTATCGCCCGGTTCCAGCGGCACGACGTGGCCGCCGAGCAAGTCGCGCGGATCAACACTGATTTCCTCGCCCTGACGGGTGATGGTGATGACCTTCGGGTTGCGGTGACTGCCATTGGGAAATCGTATTACTCCGGCCGCTTGAGAATCTTTCCAAATTCGCCTTCGACCGGCTCAATTTCAATCCGGTGATCCTCGCGCGCGCCCGCAGCCGGTGTCGAAACCTTGCTTTTCTTTCCCGTCTTGGGCGCGGCGACGGCGGACGGCAGCGGCGCGGCAACAAACGTGGGTTCGGCCGGTTCGCTGTCCGGCGGCTCCGAACCCGGGCCGGGAACAAACAAATTGGTCCGGGTCTCCAGCCATTTGCAATACCGTTGAAAACCCCACATACCGTGATCGGCCCCGGTTTCAATGGCGGAGATGATTTTGAAAAACTCGCGCGTGCGGATGAAATTTTTCACCGCGTGCGTCGCCACCAGGATCTCGCATTCGGGGACGCGAATGTTCAAATCCGGCCGGAAGCGGAGCCGTTGCGAAATGACCGCGACGAGACAATCCGCGAGTTGCGCACAAACAGCGCCTTGAATCTCCGCCGGAAAGGCCGAAGCCACGCGTTGCAAGGCTTCCGCGCAACTCGACGAATGGACCGTGGCCAGGACCAAGTGGCCGGTTTCGGAGGCGCTCAACGTCAGGCGCATCGTTTCCGGATCGCGCATTTCCCCGACCATCAACACGTCCGGGTCTTCGCGCAGCGCATCCAGCAGCGCCTGCTCGAAGCTCGGCGTATCGCGCCCGACTTCGCGCTGCCGGATGTAGGAGCGCCGCGGGCGGAAGGTGTATTCAATCGGACTTTCCACCGTGACGATATGGCGGGTTTCGGTCAGGTTGATTTCCTGAATCAAGGCCGCCAGGGTCGAAGATTTGCCGCTGCCGGTCGGGCCGCTGACCAGAATCAAGCCATGCGTGTTTTTGACGAGCTTTTTGAGGTCGGGATGCAGATTGAGTTTCTCCACCGTGGCCTGAAATGAACTGAGCAAACGAACTGCCAGGCCAATGCCACGCGCGGTTTGCAAAATATTGATCCGGCAGCGGACGCCGCGGATGGTTTTGGACAAATCAAACGAACGCCGTTCCAAAAAAACCGGCCATTGCTCCTCGCCGATGAGCCGGCGCGCGATTTCCGCCAGTGCCCGCGGCGGAATGGGTTCGCCCGAAACCTACAATGCGCCACGAACGCGCACCGCCGCCGGCATCCCGGCTTCCAGGTGCAAATCGCTGGCGCCACCGCCCGCCGCCGATTCAATCAATGATTCCAGTTCCATGTGACTTAATTTAATGAACAATCCAACCGGCGAAAAGTTTTTGGTGATGTCCTAATTTGGTGTAGCGTCGAGCCTGCGGCTCGACCAAATCGGCACACAGCGCCGACACTACAACAAAATCAGGATACGACCAAAGTTGTTTGCTCAGGCTGGCGCGATGGAATTTTTCCACGCCGCGACCGCTGTTTTGATTTCCGCCGCGCAGTTCGCACGTGGTTTCACGAACCGCGGCGTGAACCACGGGAACAACCCGACCAGATCATGGATCACCAAAATCTGCCCGTCACAGTCCGGTCCCGAGCCGATGCCGATGGTGGGGACCGAAATGAGCCGGGTGATCTCTTTGGCGACCGGCGGAGTGACGATCTCCAACACGATGGCGAACGCACCGGCCTTGGTGAGTGCCTGCGCGTCCGCGAGCAAGGCATCCCGTTCGGATTCGGTCCGGCCTTTGATCTTGTACCCGCCTTCTTCGCGCACGTGTTGCGGCAGCATGCCCAGATGCCCGCAAAATGGAATGCCCGCAGAAACAATCGCGCGAACCGGTTCGATGATGGAACGGCCGCCTTCGGCCTTCACAAATTCCGCGCCCGCGGCGACCAGTTTTTTCGCATTCTTCACCGCGGCTGCCGCAGTCTCGTAACTGCGGAACGGCAGGTCTGCGCCAAGCAACGCGCGCGGACGAGCACGGGCGGCGGCGCGCACGTGATGCTCCATTTCGGCCATCGTCACGAGCGTCGTGTCGGGATAACCCAGCACCACCATGCCCAGTGTATCGCCGACCAGAATCAGCGGAATGCCCGCTTCGTCGAGCAGTTTCGCCATCGGATAATCGTAGGCCGTGAGCGCGGCGATTTTCTCGCCGCGCACTTTCATGGCGCGAATCGCATCGGCGGTAATTTTGGTTTGAGTCATTGAATTCTATTGTAGCACCTGCCTCTGGCGGGTGGAATCCGGCGTCTCGCCGGATTCTTCGATGTCAACCATGGTTTCGTAGTGGTTCCTTAAAAGGCAATTCGGCGGGACGCCGAATTGAACCCGCGAGACGCGGGTGCTACCGTAAAAAACTCTTCAGCAATTCCTCCGGCGTTGCCGTGGCGGTGCCGATTTTGCCGACGACGATGCCCGCCGCGTGGTTGGAAAGAATCGCCGCTTCGACCGACGATGCACCCGCCGCGATGGCCAGCGTGAACGTGGCAATGACCGTGTCGCCCGCACCGGAAACGTCGAATACCTCCTGCGCGACGGTGGGAATGTGAAACGGCTTTTGCCCGCGCTGACAGAGCAACATGCCGAGTTCGCCCAGCGTGATCAGCAGCACCACCGGGCGCAGTTCGTTGAGCAGGCGTTCCGCAACGAGCATGAGATTTTCGTCGGCCAGCGGGTTCGCGTGGCGCGTTTCATCCGGTAAATTGGCCAGTTCGAAAGCCTCCTTGCGATTCGGCGTGATGAGCGAGAGGCTGCTCAAATTCAAATGATGCACCGGCTTGGGGTCGAAACTCAGCCAGATGCCACGCGCGCGGCAAAGCGATTTGATTTCGTTCAACAACGGCTGTGTCACCACGCCCTTGCCGTAATCGCCGACGATGACGGCGGCGGCCCTCGGGAGTTTTGATTTGAGTCCGGCAAGCAGCTGACTGGTCAGCTTGCCATCCAGACCGTCGCGGGTTTCGCGGTCGATGCGCACCATTTGCTGTTTATGCGCCACGATGCGGGTTTTGACACTGGTATGCCGCGCGGCGTGCGTCACCAATCCGCGGCAGCCGATTTTCTGTTCGTTCAACAATGTCTTCAACCGGCGGCCGGCGTCGTCGCTGCCAATCGCGCCAAAAAGTTCCGTCGGGACGTTGAGCGCGGTCAGATTGCGCGCGACGTTGGCCGCACCACCGGGCATGAAACTTTCGCGCTCAAAATCCACCACCGGCACCGGGGCCTCCGGCGAAATGCGCGACACGCCGCCCCAGATAAACTGGTCGAGCATCACGTCGCCAAAAACCAATACGCGGGTTTTGGCCGCGGCCTTCAGAATCTGCCGCGCTCGCGAAACGGATAAGATTTTTTCGCTCATTTAATTTGTTTTAACACGGATAGACACAGATGAAAAACAAAATCCCCTCTCCCGCCGCTCCGCGCCATCCTCTCCCCGCTCGGGCGGGGCGAGGGGCCGTTTTATTTTGTTTTCAATCCGTGTCTATCCGTGTTCATCCGTGGTTGAGTCTGGTCCAAAAATGCCGTCAACGGACTCGTCGCGCGGGCGGTTTCCTGCGTGGCCCCGAGTCCGGCTTCAAACGCGGCGCGCCCGGCTTCAACGGCCATTTTGAAGGCGACGGCCATGCGGTTCGGATCACTCGACACCGCAACGGCGGTGTTGACCAGCACGGCGTCCGCACCCATCTCCATCGCCTCCGCCGCGTGGCTCGGCGCGCCGAGACCGGCGTCCACGACGACAGGCACCGTGGCCTGCTCGATGATGATGCGGATTTGGTCGCGCGTCTGGATGCCGCGATTCGAGCCGATGGGCGAACCCAGCGGCATAACGGTGGCGACGCCAACGTCCTGCAGCCGTTTTGCCAAAACCGGATCGGCATTGATGTAGGGTAAAACGGTGAAACCGTCCTTCACCAAGATTTCGGCGGCCTTGAACGTTTCCACTGGATCAGGCAGCAAATAGCGCGGGTCGGGATGGATTTCGAGCTTCACCCATTTTGGCAGGCCGGCGGCAGCGGCGAGTTTCGCCAATCGGACGGCTTCGTCGGCATTCAGCGCGCCGCTGGTGTTGGGCAGGAGCAGATATTTTTTCGGGTCAATGAACTCCAGAATGTTGGCGAACGGATCGCGCTGGCCGCTCAAATCGGCGCGGCGCAGGGCGACGGTGACCATTTCCGCGCCGCTGGCGGCCAGGGCGTCACGCATGGCTTCGGGCGACGAGAATTTTCCGGTGCCCAAGATGAGCCGCGAGCGGAACTTCCGCCCGGCGATGACCAATGGCTGGCTGGCAGATGACATTGCATCCAATTTAAGAAATAATGCCGGTTTGTCGAGGCAGGATGCAGGAATGTCCCGGGGAAATTGATTGAAAAGGAAAACAGTTTATTCGTGGCCGCCGTGCTGGCGCAGAAATTCTGCAATGTAGAGACTCTCGGAGGGGCGAGTTATACGAGCCTCTGACTCATAGAATGCCTCTGAAAATGGGGGCTCGTGTAACTCGCCCCTCCGACGAGAAAATGTTCGTTCATTTTTTCGGAGGGGCTTCGGGATGGAGCACGCGCTGCAATGTCTGTAACAGCATGGGCCCGTTGAATGGTTTGGACAGGCTGGCTTCGCCCTGCACACCCAGGTCGGCGGGCAAGCTCGACTTGGATTGGTATCCGGTCATCACGATGATCCGGACCTGCGGATTCAATCGCCGCAACACCCGGATGAACGCCGGGCCATCCATGACCGGCATCGCGAGGTCCGTCACCACCACCTGCACTTCCTGCTAGTGCGCCACAAACTGGGTTATCCCATCCGCTCCTTCCGCCGCCTCAATGACGCGATAGCCGTTGCGTTCCAGGAGTTTCCGCGTCACCTGCCGCACGCTGCTCTCGTCGTCCACCACCAGCACCAGCTCCCCGCCGCCTTGAGGGAGGCTCTGGTCGCCCTGACCGGCCGGCTGGGCTTCCACCGTCTCGCTGGCGGGCAGGTAAACCTTGAACTGTGTGCCGCGCCCGGGCTGGCTACGGACCTCGATGAACCCGCCGTGGCTCTGCACAATCCCCAGCACCGTGGACAAGCCCAGCCCCGTCCCCTTGCCCAATTCCTTGGTGGTGAAAAAGGGATCGAAGATTTTGTCCAGATGCTCCGGCGCGATGCCCTCCCCGGTATCAGTCACGCTCAAGCACACGTAACGCCCCGGCTTGGCACCGGGGGTCATCCGGGCGAACGATTCATCGAATTCGTGATTCTCCAGTTTGAGGGTGAGCGTGCCGCCATCGGGCATGGCGTCGCGGGCGTTGACACACAGGTTCATCAAGACCTGGTGCAACTGGGTGGCGTCGCCGCTCACCAGCCAGGTATCCAGTGGCGTCTCGCGCCGGGTGGTGATGTTCTTGTGAAAGGTTTCCCGGATGATGCCGGACATTTCGTTGACGAGGGAGCGAAGTTGCACGGGCACGCGCTCGCCTTCCATGCCCCGCCCAAAGGTGAGCAATTGTTTGATGATGTTGCTGCCGCGTTGGGCGTTGGTTTCAACCAAGTCCAGCATATTTCGCAATTCCGGGTCCTTAACGACCTCGCGGAGCAGCGGCGGCACCATGAGCATCGGCGCGAGAATGTTGTTGAGGTCATGGGCGATGCCGCTGGCCAGCCGGCCCACACTTTCCAGCCGCTGCGTGCGCAGCAAGTGTGTCTCCAGTTCCTTGCGCTCCGTGATGTCCGTCCACGCGCCCACCACCTCGTGCGGCTGGCCGGTGGCGCCGCGCAGCAGCCGCAACTCATCGTGAATCCACACCACACTGCCATCCCGGCGAAGAAAGCGATACTCGTGGACAATGTGTTCGTGGGACAGAATGCGGCCGGAGTCGGTAATCACCCGCGCGAGGTCTTCAGGATGCACATGCGCGCTCCACCAATGCGGTTGGAGGGCCTCCTCGACGGTGTAGCCAAACAGGCGTTCCAGGTTGGGGCTCACCCACGTCCGCCGCAAATCCTGACCTTCCATCTGAAACACCGAAGTGACGTTGGGACTGGCCTCGAAGATCTGCCTTAACTGCTTCTGACTGGCCTGCAGGGCTGCCTCCGCCTGTTTGCGTTCGGTGATGTTTTCAAAGGTGGCAACAAAGAATCCCTTTTTTGTGCTATAAACCGAGACGGACAGCCACTGATTGAATGACTTGAAATCAAATTCAAATTTTTCGGGCTTGCCGGTCGCTGCGACTCGACCGTATATCTCGAACACCTCCGGGCTTAATTCTTTGATCCCCGGAATAACTTCGGAGACCGGTTTTCCCGCCACATTTCGCAGTCCCGTTAACCCCTCGAATGCACGGTTGACTTCGAGATAGACAAAGTCCACCGGGCGCTCCTGTTTGTCATAGAGCATCTGGCAATAGGCGAACCCCCCCAGCATGTTTTCAAACAGGGACCGATAACGGTGTTCACTCTCCCGCAGCACCTCCTCCGCCTGCTTGCGTTCGGTGATGTCGCGAAAATACCATACCCGGCCATAGTGCTTCCCGCCTTCACCGAGCATCGGGGCCGAATAACGGTCAATCGTTCGGCCATCTTTCAAAGCGATTTCATCCTGGCTTATTTCATTCCGGTCCTCGTAGAGTTGTTCCAGCTTTCCGATGAATTCTTCGGGACTTACCAGTTTATTCGTCACCGATTGCAGGATCTGCTCATCGGATTTGGACTCCGCTATGCCCGAAGGAATATCCCATATTTCAACGAACCGCCGGTTGAAGGATATTATTTCGCCGTTTTCATCCACCACGAGAATTCCGTCAATGGAGGCCTCCTGCTGCGTGGTTAGAATGATATTTTTAAATTCCAGCGCCTCTTCCGCCTGCTTGCGCTCCTGGAGCAGGTTCCATTCGTGCAAGGCGTGGGCGATGGTATGCGGCATGTCGGCGAAGGCCTCCGGGGATTTCACCACGTATTCCAGCGCACCCGCCTTGATTGCCTCCACCGCCACCTGCTCGTTGCCATAACTCGTCATCACCAAAATGGGGAACTGTCCCGCCTCCGGCGGATAGGTCAGCACCTCCGTGGCGCGGCCATCCGGCAGGTTCAGATCCATCACGGCGATGTTCGGCAGTCGGGCCACGCTGCCCTGGCGGAACTCCCGCAGCGTGCCGACGACCTTGACCTCGAACTCCGACCCGCCGGCTTCGACGGCGCGCTGGATGGCCGCCGCGTGGGCCGGATCATCTTCCGCCAGCAAGACGAGCATGGGTTTTTGTTTCTTTTTCACGGCGGTGTGGCTCACCTCATAAGCGGTTGGGATTTGTCTGCTTTCACTCTGGAAACCGGTTCCACGCCAGCCAGTAGAAGCCGAAGACTTCCATCAACTTGGAGAACTTGTCGAAATCCACCGGCTTCACCAGGTAGCTCCCCGCGCCATGGGTGTAGGCGTTGACCAGGTCCGCTTCGGCGCCCGAGGTCGTAAGCACGACCGTCGGGATGAGCTTCAGTTCTTCATCCGCTTTGAGCTGGCGCAGCACTTCCAGCCCGTCCACCTTGGGCAGGCGCAGATCCAAAAGAATCAGGTTCGGCCTGGGACTTGTCTTGGGGTCGGCATAGGCGGCATGGTGGAAGAGATAGTCCAGCGCCGCCTGGCCGTCCTCCATGTGAATGATGCGGTTGGCCACGCGGAAACCTCCCAGGTTGCGCCGCACAATCTCAGCGTGCGCCGGGTCGTCTTCCACCAGCAGAATAGTGACAGGTTTTCCTTGAATCATAATATGATCTCCATGGTTTTATACAGCAGTTTTTGAGCCGTTTTCGGGATGCCAGCCGGCTACGGCAGGCAAGGATGCCCGCCACCACGCGGCCATTCGTCCAGATCGTCGCGCACCGCGAAATTTTCCGAACGAACATCGAACATTCAACTCCGCTATCGCGCGAGCAGGCATTCAACGCCGAACCTCCAGGTTTTCCGGCGTCGGTCATTCGGATGTTGGACATGGGGTATCGAGTGTTGAATGTTTTTGGTTGCAAGGTCATGGGGCCTCCTTGGATGAGGCCCCGAGGCCGCTTTCCACCAGGTCCGGATACCACTTCTTGATGCAATCCGGGCACATACCGTGCGAAAACCTGGCCTCGGAGTGTTTTTGGATGTAGCTCTCCACCTGGCTCCAATAGCCCTTGTCGTCGCGGATTTTTTTGCAACTGGCGCAGATGGGCAGCAGTCCGCTCAACGACTTCACGTTGGCCAGGGCGTCTTGCAAGTCCAGGATGAGCTGATTGCGTTCGGCCTCGTTCTGTTTCCGCGCGGTGATGTCTTCTTTGACGGCGACGAAATGGGTGACGCGGCCCGCGAGGTCGCGGATGGGCGAGATGGAGGCGCTTTCCCAGTAAAGTTCGCCATTCCTTTTTTTATTGTGGAATTCGCCGCGCCATTCCTTTCCCGCCGTAATGGTTTCCCACAGTTCCCGGTAGGCTTCCGGACCTTTCTCGCCGGATTTCAGGATGCGTGGATTCTTGCCCAGAGCCTCCGCCAGTGAGTAACCGGTGATCTCGATGAACCTGGGATTGACGTATTCAATGTTACCGGCGCAATCGGTAATGACGATCGAGGCGGGACTCTGTTCCACCGCCCGGGACAACTCGCGGAGCTTTTCCTCCATCCGCTTGCGCTCGGTGATGTCGCGGAAATACCAGACGCGGCCGTAGTATCGCTCGTCCGGTCCTAACATCGGCGCCGAGTAGCGGTCGAATGTCCTGCCATCTTTCAGAGCGATCTCATCCCGGCTTGTTTCATTCCGGGCCTGGTAGAGATGTTTCACCTTGTTTAAGAATTCTTCGGGGTCGGCCAGTTTGCCCATCACTGATTCCAGCGCCCGCTCGTCTGACTTGGACGCTACTATGTCGGAAGCAATGCCCCACATGTCAGCAAACTGGCGGTTGGAGGATATGATTTTACCGTTTTCATCCACCACGAGAATTCCGTCGATCGAGGCTTCCTGTTGTGTGGATAGAAGGACATTTCTGAACTGCAGCGCCTCCTCTGCCTGCTTGCGTTCGGCAACCCTTCCCAGCCGTTCGGCGATCGCGTTGATCAGGTTTCTCTCTTCCCTCAAGAACGGCCCCTCGTCCCTGCTGGGCCGCTCTTTGAGGTAGCACAGCTCAATCATGCCGACAGGCTGGCCATCCACCCTAAGGGCGGCGGACTGCCGCCAGTCAGTGGCACGGAAATTTCCTGTTTGATATTGTCGCCCTTTAAAAGTGATGCGCGCGCAGGCGATTTCAGGATGGAACCAGCCCTTCGGCATGATATCAGCGCTGCCCTGTAATATCTTCTCCAGGCTGTCTTCTTTCTCAATCAAGCCGGCGATGGCATAGAGGCAGTTCAATTCCTTGGCACGTTCCTGCAACGCCTGGCTTCCAGCCAAGTGGCCTGAATTGGGAAGCGAGGTCATGAGCATGGGTGCGATTTGGGCCGGGCGGCAGGATGCCGCCGGCCACGGCCGGCAAGGATGCCTGCCGCCACCCGGGTTGGCATGCTGGTTGGCGTCTTCATTGGGTGTTGGGACTGCTTCTCTCCACTTTCGAGAGAAACTTCCGGGCGCACTCCGGGCAGTAGCTGTGCGTGAATCGGGCGTCGGTGTGCTCCTGAATGTAGCCTTCCACCTGGCTCCAGTAGCCTTGGTCGTCGCGGATTTTCTTGCAGGCGGAGCAGATGGGCAACAGGCCGCTCAAGGTCTTGACCTTCGCCAGGGCCTCCTCCAGTTGGGCAATCAGGCGCTTTTGCGCGGCCACGGCCTCCCGGCGCTCGGTGAGCAGCTTCCATTCGCGCAAGGCGCGCTCCACCGCGCGCGGCATCGTCGCAAAGGCTTCCGCGGACTTGACGACGTAATCCAGCGCGCCCGCCTTGATCGCCGCCACCGCCACCTGCTCGTTGCCATAGCTCGTCATTACCATGATGGGAAACGGGCCGGCCTCGGGCGGGTTGGTCATGATCTCCACCGCGCGGCCATCCGGCAGATTCAGGTCCAGCAGGGCGAGGTCCGGCGGGTGGTCGGCGCTGCGTTGGCGGCATTCCCGCAAGGTGCCCACCACCTCGATTTGAGTTCCAGGTTCGTCGGTTTCAAAGGCGCGCCGAATCGCGGCGATGTGGGCCGCTTCATCTTCCACGATCAGCAGGCGTAAAGGAGGTTTTCCCATAACAATTCGTTTTACGACGATTGTTCCGGGTCAACGACAACCGCTCCGGGCAAAGTGAACAGGAAAGTCGCGCCCTGTCCCAGCCCCGGAGATTCGACCCAGATCCGTCCCTTGTAAATCTCCACGATCCGCTTGACCAGAGCCAGTCCCATCCCCGTTCCCTCGCCCTTCGGATCGAGCTTTTCAAACAAACCGAACACTTTCGTCTGGTAGCGCGGCTCAATGCCCATGCCATTGTCGCGCACGAAAAATACCGTCTCCGATTCGCGCTGCTCGACGCCAATCTCGACCCGCGGCTTGGGCTGGTTCCCCATGAACTTGCAGGCGTTCTCCACCAGGTTCTGCCAGACTTCCATCAGGCGCGGGCGGTCGCCCTCCAGGACCACGGCGGCATCGGCCACTTGCACCTCCGCGCCGCCCGTGCTGATGCGTCCGGCAACCAGCCGGACAACCTCCTGCACGAGTTCCTTGAATGTGACCCGCTCGGCCGGATTCATTTTGCGGCCAACGCGCACCAGATTCAGCAGTTCATCGAGCAACTGGCCCATCTTGTCCGCCGCAGTGTGAATGTAGGCCACATCCTGCCTGATCCGTTCCTGGTCCGAACCGGCCAGATCCTGCTCCAGGTAGCCGAGGAAGGTCTTCACCGTTACCAGCGGGCTTTTCAGATCGTGCGACACGGTGTAGGTGAAGCGTTCCAGTTCGGTGTTTTTCTCGCTCAACTCCTTTTCCTGGCGCTGGCGCCCGGTAATGTCACGGAAGGACCACACCCGGCCGGTGACCACCCCATCCATCATCATCGGGAAGCCATAACGTTCAAAGATGCGGCCGTCCTTGAAAGCCAGCGTGTCCATGTCCAGCTTGTCCGTTCCGTAGAGCAACTGCGTCTTGTTCAGATACGCATCAGGATTAGACAACTGCTTCCGCGCGAAATCCAACATGGCGCGATTGTCTCCGGCATCGATGAGAGATTGGGGAATCCGCCACAGCTCGGCAAACCGCCGGTTGGCTTTGATCACTGCTTTCCCCTGGCTGTCCACGGCCAGAATTCCGTCGGCGGTGGAATCGAGGATTACCTGGAGCTGGGTTTCGCTCCAGCGCAATGCCTCCTCCACCCACCTGCGTTCGGTGACGTCGGACACGACTCCCTGGGTGCCCACAATTTTCCCGGCGGAGTCAAAAACCGGCGACCTCACAAAATGATAATAACGGGTTTGGCCGTCCGCACGGGTATATACTTCATCATCTTCGATTTGATTGCCGCTGTGCATGATGGTTCTGTGACGGCTGTCACCCTTGGCTGCCAGTGTCGCATGGTTCGACCCGGTTTCCAGGATGGTTTTGCCCAAAAACTGCTCCGGCGACATATCCATAAGCCGGCAATAGGTGGGATTGACAAAGACGTAACGCCCTTTGGCATCCTTGCGGTAAATGCCGGCGGACATCTGGTTAACGAGCGAATGATAAAGCGCCTGTGATTCGCGCAATTCCGCCTCGATCCTTTTCAAGTCGGAAATGTCGGTGGTGATGCCAAAAACCTCCCAGCGGTTCTCTGCCAGTTTTCGGATGGTCACAGACTGTTGCATCCAATGCCCCATCCCATTTTTGTCCGTGCAGCGGAACTCGTTGCGGTAAAAAGGCAGATCGTTCAGAAAGGCGTTCCCCGAATTCCAATCCATCATGGTTAGATCGGCGTGATTCCAACTGCGGACCCACGCTTCCTGATATGATTCACCCGCGGCCAATTCCAGCGGCAACACCCTTTGCGCGGTCTCCTCATTTTGCACTGGGAAATTCCACCGAAACGGCGTTTGCTGACTCAACGCCTTTTCCCGCCAGCCAGCCAGACCTTCCACCTGGCCGGAATTCAGGATGCAGCGTGTTTGCGCAATCACCCTGAGCAGCCGTTCCTCACTCAGGCGCAGCGCCGCCTCAGCCCGCTGGCGGGCGGTGTCATCCTGAACGGCCGACCGGATGCCAACGATGGCGCCGTGGGCATCTTTGAGTATCCGGTCGTTGATCAGAGCCGTGAAAGTGGAGCCGTCTTTCCGGCGGAGCGTGCGCCCAAAGATTTCCGGCGGCGGTTCTCCGCGCAACTTTGCCAGGGTTGCCTCGTGCGAGGTGTCTTTTTCCATGGCGATTTCCCAAACAAATTGCCCCAGCAGTTCCTCGGCGGAGTATCCCAGCAATTTCAGTTCGGTGTTGTTGATGCGAACCAGCCGGCCCTCGGTGTCCACTTCGTGGAAACCAACCGGGGCGTCGTCGAAGAGGTTTTTGAATTCCTCATGGCTCTGCCGCAACGCCTCTTCCGCCTGTTTGATTTCGGTAATATCGCGGTTGATGCCCACCAAGCCGGTGATCCTGCCGCGCGAGTCCCGCATCGGCACCTTGTTGGTGGACACCCAAGCAACTTCGCCATCGGGCGTGACCTGTTTTTCAACCTTGTTGATCAAAGCCTCGCCGGTCTCCATGATTCGCTGGTCATCCGCGTGGGACTCCTTGGCCAGCTCCGGGACTTGAAAATCAAAATCCGTCTTGCCAATGGCATCTTCCGGGGCGTCCAAGCCGAAACGCTTGGCCCACGACCGGCTGACTATGAGAAATCGGGAATCGGCGTCCTTGAAATAAATCCGGTCGGGAACGTTGTCCAGCATGGCCTGCAACAGCCGGTGGGTTCTGGCCAGCGCCTCGTTGGACCGGCGCAGTTCGGCTTCGGCCGTCTTCATGTCCGTAATGTCGGTCAGGATGCCCTGGGTGCCGATGAGCCTTCCATCAGGACCAAACACCGGCAATTTCAAGGCGTGAACGAACTGTTTTTTGCCGTCGGCTTTCGTGTATTCTTCAATCGCCTCGATGGGCTTGCCGGTTTTCATGATCTGTTCATGGTGGCCTTCGCCGGCGGCGGCATACTTGACCGCCAACCCCGTTCGGTCCCCTCTCGCCGCTTCAGTGGCGGCAACTTGCTCGGGAATTTTGCCCAGAAATTCCTCCGGCTTCATGTCTTTGAGCCGGCAGAACCAGTTGTTGACCAGGACAAAGCGGCCTTCCAGGTCTTTGCGGAAGACGCCGGCGGGCATTTGCTCCACGAGCGAAAGATAAAGCGCCTGCGATTCCCGCAACGCCTCCTCCGCCCGCTTGCGTTCCTCGATTTCGTTCCGCAATTCGGACGTGCGTTCCTGAACTTTGGATTCCAGGAGGGCGCGCGTTTGCAGCAACTGCGCGCGCTGCCGCCGCAGATGCCAGACCCACCAGGCATAAACGCCGAACCCCAGGACCGCCACCAGGCACGTCACCCGGAACGCGATGGTCTCATGGAACCGGCGCGGCAATTCCAGGGCAAAGCCGGTTCCGGTGGTGTTCCACACTCCATCCGCATTGCACGCCTGCACCTGGAAATGATAGCGGCCGGGTTTGAGGTTCGTGAAGAAGGCCTCGCGCCGGTTGCCGGCGTTCACCCAGTCGGATTCATACCCACCCAGCCGGTAGCGGAACTGAATCTTTTGCGGCGCCTGGTAATCCAGCGCCGAATAGTCAAATTCCAGATTGCCGGGGCCCGGTTCAAGCACCGGTTCCTGGTCCGGACGATATTCCTGGCCATTGATGCGCACGCGCTCAATGGACACGGGCGGCGGCCGGGGATTGGTGAAAACGTTGGTGGGATTAATCATAATGATTCCCTTGGAACTGGGGAACCAAATCCGCCCGTCCGACGAGCGGCAGCCGGAGTATTCCTGGGCGCTTTTGTCGGTCGTCTTCACCGCGTCTTCACCCTCATACACGGTGCACTGCACGCGTTCAGCCGTGCCATCGGCGACCGCATTCAACTCGCGCTGGCTCACGCGGAAGATTCCGCGGTTGGAGTCCATCCAGAAGTTGCCCAGCTTGTCCGGAACAATCGCATAAACGAAATCCTCGTGCAGCCCCTGTTTCCGGGTGATTTGCTGCAATCCACCGTCTTTGAAACGCGCTATTCCCGTATTCTGCGCCGCCCAGATGTTGCCGTCGTCGTCTTCACACATGTAATAGAACGTGCTTTGGGAAAGGCCGTTTTCCACACACCAGTTATGGAGCACACCGTCTTTGATCTGAAAAACGCCTGTGACGTCGGCCACCCAAATCGAATCGTCGCGCGCTACCAACAATTCATTAATCCAGCCCAGCGAGACGTTTCCCCCATTGGCGAGGCGGACGGGAACCAATTTGTCGTTCTCAATTCGCATTAAATTCCCGGCCATCGCCACCAGGATGCCATGCGAATCCTCCGCCACGGCGCGCGGCCAGATGCCGTTGGTCCAGACCATGACCACGTGATCATCGCGGAACCGGTCGAGGTCTTTTTGGCCCCCGATGAAATACACGTCACCATTGCGGGCAGCGAAAATGCGTTTGACCCACTGTGAACTGAAACCATCCACGTTGCCGACACCGAAATTCGTGAAGTTTCCGTCGTGGTAGCTGGACATGCCGTTCGGTGTGCCCGCCCAGATGGTGTCATTCGGCGACACTGCCACCGCGAGACAGGCCTCCTGGGCCAGCCCCTCCGTCGCGGAGAGGATCGGGAACTTCACATCCGACAACTGACTCAAGCCATCTACGGTCCCCACCCACAAACTCCCGTCGTCCGACTCACACAGTGACAGAATTCGATCGCTGGCCAGGCCGTCCTGTTTATGCAACGAGGTAAACTTGCCCCCCTGATAGCGAATCAAGCCGGCATCAAGCGTCCCGATCCACAGGACGCCGTGCCGGTCCACCAACATCGCCATCGGCTGGGAATAGACTACATTTAGCGGCACACTCTGGAAGTTTGAGTTGTAGCGCCGCAATCCATTTTGGGCTGTTCCCAGCCAAAGGTCCCCGGCCGGGTCCACAGCGATAGCGGAGATGACCATGTTCCGAAGCGTCTGGTCGGGAAATGCCGTTAAACGCCCGTTTTCCCAATAGAACAGCCCTTGGTCCGCCGTTCCGATCCAGATTCGCCCGCGCGCGTCCTCATATATCGAGAACACATCTGCATTGGTGGTGGGCAGCAGCGATTTAAAAACATTGGTGTTTACCCAATTTCCGGCCAACGCGGACCCTCCCAGCAGCATTCTTCCGTCCCTCGTCTCCAGCATGGAACGCACGGTCGCAAAAGGCCCCTGCAACTCCGCCTGCTGCAGCGAATGGAATTGCTGGCCGTCAAAATAGCCGAAGCTGCCGTGGTCCAATCCGAACCACAAGCCTCCGCCGGGACGCCGCGCCAGACAGTCGATCACCTTGCTCTCCATGCCTTTCTCTCCCGCCAGGTCGAAAACGCGGAACCCCACACCGTCGAAATAAACCAATCCCTGGGACGTCCCCAGCCACAAACGACCGTCTTCAGTTTGCACAATCGCCGTGACCGCATTGGCGGGCAGGCCGTTGGCCCGCCGCCACGTATGGCAATTGTACTGATAAATAGTCCGATCGGGATCGAGCGCCGAGGCTTGGAAAGGCCACCCGATGAACAGGAGCGCGGAACCCAGCCGGAGCAGATTCCTCAGAGGTTGATGATATTTTTTCATTCTTTTGGGAGCATGCAATTGAGGATGGGCCATGAAATGAGTTCGGCATCATAGCCGCATCGGCAGAAACACTCGCAGCGTTGGCGATTAAAAGCGTCGCCCGAGATAATTCCCGATGACCGGATCCCGAAGATCCCCCCGAACGGATATGCAACACGCCGTTCATCCTTTGTAACGGCTTTCATAGTTGGCTGTGGTTATGAAACTATGTCAGCGATTGGCAATTTGCAAACGCTATATTTTCCACGGTGCATCCATACACCGCAACCCGAGCGCCATTTCAAGCCGCCCGTCAACTGCGAACTTCCTGTTGACCTCAAGTTTGATTTTGATTCCAAAAATAATATGATTTACAGCACGATTAATACCAGTTTCCCACGGTGAATCGTGATTGGCAAACGGCGCTTCGGGACCCGTGACCCGCAAAATGGCACTTGGAACTTGGCGGTGGCAATTCTAGTCTGACTCCATGTTCCGTCCGTGCATCGACCTGCATGAAGGCAAAGTGAAGCAAATCGTCGGCAGCTCGCTCGGCAATTCCGGCTTGCGCACGAACTTTGTCTCCGACCGCTCCGCCGCATGGTACGCGGAACTCTATAAACGTGCCGGCCTGACCGGCGGCCACGTTGTGATGCTTGGCCCCGGCAACGAAAATGAAGCGTGTGCGGCCATCGCAGCCTATCCTGGCGGATTGCAACTCGGCGGCGGCATCAACGCCGGGAACGCCCGCGACTGGCTTGACGGCGGGGCGTCGCACGTCATCGTCACCAGTTGGGTCTTTCGCGAAGGCCGCGTGGATTGGAACCGGCTGGCCGAACTGGTCAAAGCCGTCGGCAAAAAACGGCTGGTGCTGGATTTGAGCTGCCGTCGCCGCGGCAAAAAATATTTCGTCGTCACCGACCGCTGGCAGAAATGGACGGAAGAGACCCTTTCGCCGGAGACACTTCAAAAGCTCGCCGGCACCTGCGCGGAATTTTTAATCCATGCCGTGGACAAGGAGGGTCTGCGCCGCGGCATTGACCGCGAACTGGTCAAGCAGCTTGGCCAGTGGACGCCCATTCCGACGACTTACGCGGGCGGCGCAAATTCAATGTCGGATTTGGAGGAGGTCACACTGCTGGGCGGGGGAAAAATTGACCTGACGATTGGCTCGGCGCTGGATATTTTTGGCGGCACCGGCGTTCTTTTCGCCGACGTGGTAAAATTCAACCGCCGCCAGAGCGAACAGTCCGGCGGCGGTTCAGCGGGGATCAATTAATCAGGATTTGACCACGTCAATCTTGGTCGGCGTCATGATTTGCTTGCCGTCCTTTTCCTTGACGGTGCCGGTAACGGTCACTTTTTCGGAACTGCCACCGCAAATGGGGTCGTGCGCGGCCTTGCTCACGTCGTTTTGCTTCAGGTAATAATTGACGGTTTTGCCGTCCTTTTCGACCTGGACGACGTTCTGGCACTTATCGGTTTCGTGCAGGGTGCATTTTGCGCAAACCATGTTGCCGGTGATGGTGACTTCCTTGCTGGCAGCATCTACCGCGAGCAAGCGTGAGGTTGAAACCGCCAGCAAAAAGCCGGCGGCGACAGCTAGAAACATTATGGATTTTTTCATAGGTTATTGGTTTGTCCGGTGTCGAGGGGTTTGACACCACGATTATTGGTTTTGTTCAAGCAAATTAATACCTGGTTAGCCCGCCTTCGGTTGCGCGGCGAACAGTTCGGCAACGACGATTTGAAATTCAGGAATCAACGCCTCGGCCAGCACTTCGCTGCCGGCCAGGATGCCCTTCAAGGCCAGACCCCATTCCGTGCTGTGATAAACCTCCACGTTGTCGTAGCGCGGGTCCACCATCCACAGCCGCGGCACGCGAATGTCCTCGTAAATCTGCTTTTTGATGACGGTGTCGTGGTGATGATCGTCCGTGCTGACGATTTCCACCGCCAGCCAGAGCTTGCCCGTGGCCACCGTCACCAGCGCGAGGTCGGGACAAAGCGTCGTCGTCCGGGAAATGCGGACCCGTTCCCGCGAAGCGAGCAGCCGGATGGCGGCCAGGTTCGCAACGCTGGCGGTCATCAACGCGTGCAGGCGGTCGCAAATCGCCTCGTGGCGCAGGCCCGGCGCCGAACGCGGCAGCGACCCGCCGTCCAAAATTTCCTCATACGGCCCGCTCATTGACACCAGCAAAGCAGTGATTGGCGCGGCCGGCAAGCGGACTTTTTTTGTTCAAAACAGAACTTGATACCGCCACCACCAGCATGTATAGTTTGTGCTCTTTTGACAAATTTATGGCAGTAAAAATTCGCATGAAGCGCGTCGGAGCCAAGAACGCTCCGGCGTTCCGTATTGTGGTGGCTGACGGTCGCAGTCCGCGCGACGGCAAGTTCATCGAGGAAATCGGCACGTATCAGCCGTTGAAGAAGGGCGATAATTTCTCGCTCAAACTCGACCGGGCCCGATACTGGGTCAGCCAGGGCGCCCAGCCGAGCGATACCGTCGCCAGCCTCATCAAGAAGGCGGGCAAGGCGGTGGTTCCGCCACCGGCTTGATTTTAATTTTTCGTGCGATGCAGGCGTTCCTGGAATATGTCGTCAAAGGCCTCGTGCAGAATCCCGACGCGGTGAGCATCACGCCGGTGGAGCGCGGAGGCATGACGGTCTATGAACTGCGGCTGGACCCGCAGGACGTGGGCAAAATCATCGGCCGCCAGGGCGTGACGATCAATGCGATCCGCTCGTTGTTGCTGGCCGGCAGCGCGAAGAAAGGCCTGCGCTGTTCGGTGGAAATTGTCGAAGACAAGCCGGCTTGAATTTGTAGCGGCGGTCTGTGACCGCCGGTGACACGGAGCAGACCTGGAATGACGCTCATAGAGCGCCGCTACAAAATGAAAATTGACGTGCTCACTTTGTTCCCGGCGATGTTCGCCGGGCCGCTCGACGAAAGCATCGTCAAACGCGCGCGCGATGCCGGTCTGCTGGACCTGAAAATCCACAACCTGCGCGACTGGACGCACGACCGGCACAAGACCGTGGATGACCGGCCCTTCGGCGGCGGACCGGGGATGTTGTTGAAGCCGGAACCGCTCTTTGAAGCGATTGAAAATTTGAGGCGCGAAAAAACGCGCGTGATTTTGTTGTCGCCCGCCGGGCGAAAATTCAATCAGGCCATCGCGCGCGAACTGGCGCAAGCGGAAGATTTGCTGCTCGTCACCGGCCATTATGAAGGCTTTGACGGGCGGGTGCGGGAAAAATTCGCCGACGACGAATTGTCCATCGGCGATTACGTGTTGACGAACGGTGCGCTGCCCGCGATGGTCGTGATTGACGCGGTGACGCGGTTGCTGCCCGGAGCGCTGGGCGACGACGAAAGTTCGCACGACGAATCCTTCAGTCCCGACCGGCCGGGATTGGAATATCCGCAATACACGCGGCCGGCGGAATTTCGCGGGATGAAAGTCCCGGACGTTTTGGTTTCCGGCAACCATGCCGAAATTGAAAAATGGCGGCGTGAACAGGCGAAGTTGCGGACCAAAGAACGAAGACCGGATTTGCTATAGCGGCGGTCTGTGACCGCTGGAAAATTTTGCGACGCTCATAGAGCGCCGCTACAGAATCCAAAAGATTTTATGAACCAGGCATTACAGGACAAAATTGAATCGGAACAGTATCGCAAAGACGAACCGAAATTTGCGGTCGGCGACTCGGTGAAAGTGCATACCAAGGTCGTCGAAGGCGACAAGGAACGCATCCAGATTTTCTCCGGCGTCGTCATGGGCAAACGCGGACACGGCCTGAACGAAACCTTCACCGTGCGCCGCATCAGCTACGGCGAAGGTGTGGAGCGCGTGTTCCCGTTGCACTCGCCGCGCGTGGACAAGATTGAAGTCGAACGCCAGGGCTCGGTGCGCCGCGCGAAACTCACCTACCTGCGCAAACGCCTCGGCAAGGGCGCGACGCTGGTAAATGAAAAGCAGGAAAAAGCCGTGGCGGCACCGGCGAAGTAATTCCGCAAATCCATTTCACCCGGGCGGGGCTTCGGCCCCGTTTTTTTAGGTAGCACAGGCGTCTCGCCTGTCGTTTCGGGCGTCCCGCCCGAAACTGTCACGCAACTAGAGCGTTTCCAGTTATTACGTAGCGCAGGCTTTCCAGCCTGCGGGTTCAGGCGACTTTCCAGTCGCCTCTTTCGTGCTGATCAATCACGGGACAAGAATGTCCCGCAAACCCGCAGACAAGAAT
>JBEKXN010000011.1:0-91027 GCA_049511835.1 Verrucomicrobiota bacterium
CGGCCTTGCTATTTTGGCCGATATTCACCTGGGCATACCGTTCGGGATAGCCCGCTGTTTTGGCGCGTTCCGCCCATGAATAGCGATAGCTATGCAACGATACGCCTTTGATGCCGAGTCCGGTGCAGCGTTGCTTGAACTCCGTAGCGCGGTCGCCGGCGCGAACCGTCCGCAGATACGGAAACAGCGGCCCCTCGCTTGGCAGGTCGCGCAGGATTTCCTTCATGTCTTCATCGAGGCGCATAATGGCAACCGTGCCGGTCTTCATGCGGTTGTAACTGATGACGTTGTTATTCCAGTCAACGTCCTCGGCTTGGAGGAATGCCAAGTCGGACTGCGACGCGCCCAAATACCACGCGAGTTTGTAGAACGCCTTGCGTTCGGGATTGTTCTCGCGGGCGACAATCGCCAGATGTTCGGCCAAGGTGATGGCGCGTTTTTCTTTGTATTCAACGGCGGGCCACTGGCGTTTCGGGACGAGCGGCCACGGCAGCCAGTTCATGTCCACGCAGAAGTTATGCAGGCGGCGCAGATAAACATTGGTGGAAACTTTGCCGCATTGCAGAACGCGCAACAAGAGTTCGCCCTGCGTTTCAATGATGACCTTGGGCAGCAACGGGGCCAGCGCCTTGTCCTTGGCCACGCGCAACCAGCGTTCCTTGTTCGCTCCCTTCTTGGTGCCGATGAGTGCTTCAATGGCGTTCTGCCAGGTGCGCGTTTTCATGCCGTCGTCCGAGCCGGCCAGATACGCTTTGGCGATTTGAAGATTGAGGATGGGCTGGCGAACTGAATTGTTCTTGGCCTCGATGATCTGTTGGGCCTCGTCCTCGTTGGTCGTATGCAGGCTGGTCGGTTTGCCGGTGGTCTTATCCACGGCATAATACATTCCGCCGCGGCTGCTCCGGCGAATTAAGCGGTAACGTGTTTTCATATTTTTCACGCAACCGCGAGAATAACCGAGGCCGAATCCGATGAGGTAGCAGATAGCAGGCGGATAATGCCGGACTATTCTGGTTTCCTACGGATTGGAAAAATGGTGTCCGTTTTGGTGTCCTTTTGGACTCCCGCACCTCTTAAACCGTTGCCGCACACGCGGTTCGGATTGGAGGCGAGGGTCGGAATCGAACCGACGAATGAGGCTTTTGCAGAGCCCTGCCTTACCACTTGGCTACCCCGCCACACGAGTCTTTAACACTAAATTCGATTTACTTGCGGAGCAAGTTCAATCGGCAAAGCCCAGCTTGCGCCGCTGCGGCCAAAGCTCCCTTGGCTTGAAAATTCCAACCGGCGTGATGATGCCCGTGATCAATTCCGGCGGCGTCACGTCAAAACCCGGGTTCCGCGCCCCGCTCGTCGGATTCGCCACGCGCACGTAAACTCTCTTTGCGGACTTTGGACTTTGGACTTTGGACTTTGGACTCGATTCCACGCCCCACGCTCCCAGCACTTCGCACTCGTGGCGTTCTTCAATCGGGATGTCGAAGCCGCGTTTCAGGTTCCAGTCAATCGTCGAAAGCGGGATCGCCACGTAAAACGGAATGCCGTGCCGTTTGGCCAGCACCGCTTTGGGATAGGTGCCGATTTTGTTGGCCACCTCGCCGGTGCGGCCGAGTGTGCGGTCGCTGCCGACGATGACCAGGTCAATTTCGCCGCGTTGCATCAGATGGCCGGCGGCGTTGTCGGCAATGACCTGATGGGAAATTTTCTGCTGCGCGAATTCCCACGCGGTCAGCGTCGCGCCCTGTGAACGCGGCCGCGTTTCGTCGCAGAAAACGTGGAATTTTTTGCCCCGCGCCTGCGCGGCATACATCGGCCCGGTGGCCGTTCCGAAGTCCACGCACGCCAGCCAGCCGGCATTGCAATGGGTCAAAATGTTCATGCCGCTGCGAATCAACCTGGCGCCGTGCCGCCCGATTGCCTCGCAATGCCGTACGTCTTCACTGGCAAATTCCTCGGCGGCGGCGAGCGCGAGTGATTGCTGCTCGGCAATGGTTTTCCCGGTGCGCATCACGGCGCGGACGCCGTTCATGGCGTTGACCGGATCCACCGCCGTGGGGCGCGCGGCCTTGAGCGTCTGATAAACAGTTTCGAGGTGCCGGGAAAATTTTCGCCGGTCGCGCCCGCGAAAGGCGAGCGCGCCCTGGGCCAGTCCATAAGCGGCGGTGGCGGCGATGGCGGGCGCGCCACGCACAACCATGTCGTGGATGGCGGCGGCGGTTTCGCGGAAATTTTTCGTGGCGACGATTTTGAACTCATGCGGCAGCAGCCGTTGTTCGATGAGCTGGACGGCGTTGTGCGCGCGGTCAAAAGCGGCGGTACGATAATGACAGGTGCGGCCGCGGACGGTGACATTCATGGAACACAGATTGTTTTAGACACGGATTGCACGGATTCCCACGGATTTGGCTTTGAATGATATTCGTGAAAATTCGTGAAATTCGTGTCTCAGCCGACTTTGATTTTCATCCGTTGAATTTTTGCCTCGATGTCGCGGTAAATGGGTTGCTGGCGCAGATTGCGAAGGTCGGGGTCCCGGGCCAGCCAGCGGAAGTCGCGGTAGCCGAGTCGCAACGCCGTTTCCAGCGCGAGCGCGGCGCGGTCGAATTGCTCCAGGAGCGAGTAGCTGCACGCGAGATTGTAAAAAACCAGCGGGCTGCGCGGTTCAAGTCGCGCGAGATGTTCATCCACCTTGAGGCCCTCGGCGTAGCGGCCGCGTTGCGTGTAGTGGTCGCCCAACAATTGCAACGCGTCCACGTAATCGGGATCGCGGCGGACCAGCCCCTCCATGAATTCGATTTTGGCGTCAAGGTCGCGCTGGCTGGCACGACTCATTTTTTTCCTGGCACTGCTTTTGAACGGCATACAACACCGGCAGTTTTTCCAAGCTGTTGCCTCAAGTCAAGCGGGGGCCGTGAAATTTTTTATGGCATCTTCCGGTGCATTGTCATAAAAATGTGTCAGAATCTCCCGTAGTATTATGAAAGCTTTTGTCACCGGCGCTTCCGGCTTCATCGGTTCGAACCTCGTTCACGAACTGGTGGCGCGGGGGCATCGGGTGAAGGCGTTGTTGCGGCCGGAGAGCGATAAACGCGGGCTGGCCGGAGTCGAGTGCGAGCGTGTGACCGGCGACGTGTTCAACGGGAAATTGTTGGAGCGCGAAATCGAAGGCTGTGATTGGTGTTTTCACGTGGCGGCCAGTTATCATTTGTGGATGCGCGACTATGCGCCGATGTATGCGGTCAATGTCGAGGGCACCCGCAATGTCCTCGAAGCCGCCGGCAAGGTCGGCTGCCGGCGCATCGTTTACACCAGCACCGTCGGCTGCGTCGGCCTGCCCAAAATGGTGAACGGGCAATTCACCCCGACAACGGAACTGGACACGATTGCCAACGAGCAACTGACGAATCACTACAAATGCTCAAAATGGCAGGCGGAATGTCTGGCCGTGAAGCTGGTGAAAAAGGGGCTGCCCATCGTCATCGTCAATCCCACCGCACCCATCGGTCCGCGTGATGTCAAACCGACGCCGACCGGCCAGGTGATTGTGGATTTTTTGAACCGCAAACTGCCGGCGTATCTCGACACCGGATTGAACTGGGTCCACGTCCGCGATGTGGCCGCCGGGCACATCCTTGCGGCGGAAAAGGGGGAGATTGGCGAACGTTATATTTTGGGCAACAAAGAAGGCAACTGGACCATGCGGGAAACATTGGCCGTGCTGGAGGAAATCACCGGCGTGCCCGCGCCGAAAAGAAAAATTCCCTATCGGGTTGCGCTGGCGGCGGCGCATGTGGACGAAATGCTTTCCTTTTTCACCGGCAATCCGCCCCGGGCGCCGCTGGCGGGCGTGCGCATGGCCCGGTACAAAATGTGGTTCAATCCGGCCAAGGCGATTCGCGTGTTCCAGCTGCCGCAGACGCCGCCGAAACAAGCACTGGCCGACGCCGTCGAATGGTTTCGCGCGAACGGTTACGTGAAAAAATAATTTTGCACGACAATGAGAAAGATATTCATAGCTGTTTTTCTTTGCTTGATACTTCCCGCTTTTGCGGCTGCACCACCACGGGGAGATGCACGGCTGCGTGAGTTGGTTGTTTTCCCGGAAATGAATCTGAGTTTTAATTTTGGATTTAGCTTTCAGGGAAACGAGTGGGTAATTAATAAAAATGTGGATTTGCCGAGTGAGATCAACCGCCTTCGTGAAGAATTGAAACAGCAGCCCGGTGACATTGAACGACTTTTGCAATTGGGAAATTTGCTGGACAGCGATGGTCAAACCAATGAGTCACAGTCTTGCTACCAGAATGCCGAACAACTTTGTCGAAACAAGGCGGCTGTAAATCCACAAAACGGTTTGAATTTGACCGACCTTGGTGAAGTGCTTTGGGAACTTGGCAAACACGACGAAGCCGAAAGTGTTTATCGCAGGGCGACTTTGGTTTCATCTAATGAATGGAGATGCTGGGCCAGGCTGGGAAATTTTTTGGCGAACGAGTTTGGCTTTTTGTTGTTTCCGGAAAATTTACGCGGTCAGATTGTTCCCGCGCAAATACCGTCTCAAGAGGTTTTGGCTTATCGGCCTTCAAGGGACGCGCTGAAAAAGTCGGAATCGCAATGCAGCGAAGCATCCCGATGTTTTGACCGGGCCATGGCACTCGCCCCCAAAGAACCGGAAGTGTTTTTTCAACGTGCCGGGTATATGTCCATATCCAACTGGCAAAATTGTTTCTTCAGACATTATCGCGACAATGAAAAAATTGATTCGACCACTTGGCTTTCGGCATTCTTTTCCAAAGAAACTATTGCTAATTTGCAGAAGGCTGCAGATCTGAGTCCAAATAATTATGAGTATATCAGCCTTGCAACCTATTTTGAATGGCTCGATGTGATGATTCAGGTGAAGGCCACAAATTACACGCCCGACATTTTGTCGGATGCAGCGCGTAAATCCACCCACAACGCAATGACCCGCCTTGAAAATCTTTCAGAAGTTCCCGATAAAAAAACGGCGGCGGGAGCTTTGGAAAACCTCGGCATGCTTAATATCACATTTGGGAATTCACAAGCGGCCGCGACTGATTTTCGTCGGGCAATTTCACTTGATCCAACACGCGAACAATCTTGGGATATATTGCTTGGCACACTTAAAGACTCTGCTTCACCCGACGAGTTGGTGGCGATTTGCACATCCCGTCTAAAATACAAAAATTCCGCGCGGAACCATCTCCTGCTGGGGAAATTGTATGCGAATCAAAAAATATGGGACAAAGCAACCGAACAGGCTGCAATTGCAAACGAATTTGAGACTAACAACATCATTTCATCATTACTGCTTGCAGCGGTTGCGTTGAAACAAAGTGACCAGACCAACTATTTGTCAATTGCCGATATCAACCTGAGTCGAGCAAAAGCCATTTTGGAAAAGACTCCCGACAACGATGAAAAAACCAAGCGATGGCGAGAATTTATGTTGGACGGAGCTATCTTTTGTGCTTTAAACAATCAGCCTGAAATCGCCAGAGATTGGGCGAAAGAGGTGCTAAAATATTTTCCAAACGATGAAACTGCACAAGAAATTTTAAAAAACTTGAGGGCGAATTGATTTTAGCACCGCTGCATAACCCTGACTGAAAACTTGTCTTGCCATACGCAAATTCAGCCTGCCGCAAACGCCCCCCAGACAGGCGTTCGCCGATGCTGTGGAATGGTTTCGGGCGAACGGGCATGTGAAATAAAAATGCGTCGCCTGGGCGACCGGCGCAAATAATGCGTTGGGTTTGGCAAAACATGGCTTGCCATTCCCTCAACCTTGTGAAAAATTTTACGAACAATTTATGGCACACGTCAAATTACACATACCGGGACCGGTCGAAGTAAGCGAAAAAACGCTCAAGGCGTTTGGCTCGCCGATGATCGGTCATCGCGGCCAGGGGTTCAAAGACCTGTACGCGAAAATCCAGCCGCAACTCCAGCAACTGCTTTACACCAAGCAGCAGGTTTACATTTCCACCTCGTCCGCCTGGGGCGTGATGGAGGGCGCGATCCGCAATCTCGTCGCCAAAAAAGTCCTGAACTGCATGAACGGCGCGTTCTCGGACAAATGGCTCGACGTGTCCAAGCGTTGCGGCAAGAACGCCGAGGCGCTGCAGGTGCCGTGGAATTCGCCGATCCGCGCCGAGGCCGTGGACAAAAAACTCGCCACCGGCCAGTTTGACGCGCTGACGGTGATTCACAACGAAACTTCGACTGGGGTGATGAGTCCAATCGCCGAAATTGCCGCGCTCAAGAAAAAATATCCCGATGTCATGTTCATCGTGGACACCGTCAGTTCGCTGTCGGCGGTCAAACTGGAGTTTGACGCGATGGGCATTGACGTGATGCTGGCCGGCACGCAAAAGGCGCTGGCCCTGCCGCCCGGCACGGCCCTGTTCACCTGTTCCCCGGCGGCGCTGGCCAAGGCCGCGACGATCAATGACCGCGGATATTATTTCGACTTTGTCGAATTCCAGAAAAACGCGGAGAAAAGCATGACGCCGAGCACGCCGAGCATCGGCCACATTTTCGCCCTCGAATCCAAGCTCGAAGAAATTTTTGCCGAGGGGCTTGAGCCGCGTTATGCGCGTCACCGCAAGACAAGCCAGATGACCCGCGACTGGGCGGCGAAGCATGGCTTCACGCTGTATCCGGACAAGGGCTTTGAATCGCTCACCCTGGTGTGCGTGAACAACGGCGCCAAACCCGGTGGCCGCGTCGTGGACGTGGAGAAGCTGGTGAAGCTCGTCAAAGGCCAGGGTTTCTTGATTAACGGCGGTTACGGAAAAATCAAGGGCACGACCTTCCGCATCTCGAACATGGGTGACGAGACCGAGGCCACGATGAACCAGCTTTTCGCCGCGATGGACAAGGCGATGGCTCAACTCTAAACGACGCAATATTCTCACCGGCAATCCGCGCCAGCGGGTTGCCGGTTTTCTTTTTTTGCAGAACCGGCTTTGCTGAAAAGCTGGTTTGTATTGTTTGCCGCAACCCAACCGGCAAACTGATAAAAACGGGCGGCTAAAAAATACTCTTGACGGCATACAATATGCGAACATCATCATTTCAACCAATATGCCAAGCAATTGTGAAAGGAACACTGGCATGAAAAAACAAATGACCTTTGGTTTTAGCGGCACAGTTCGGGCAGAAAGCTTCTTCTGTGCTTGCCTACTGGCGCTAGGCTGCGCCACGCCAGTTTGGGGCCAGATTGCATATACCAGTTACACGGGGGCGACGGTTGAAAGCGGCACCGCTTCGGCATACATGGGATTCAATCCGGCCACGGGCGCGTTTGGGTTCGCGGACAGCTGGTCCGGCCTGGAAAGCACCTACAACGATGCTATCATAGGCAACAATACTTGGGGCTATGATGTTGCCTACTTAAATATGGGCGCGGCCGGAGTGAGCGCTCAAAATCCCAATGTTTTTCCCTACGCCAGTGGTGGTTACGTGAGCTATGTCGCCGCCAATTCGGTCATTGACGCCAGTATTAATCCGGACATGGCCGGATTGGCTGGGCTGGGCGCTCTGGGAATAGGCGATACCGGGTTCATGGCGCTGCTAGTCCAAGATGGGTCAGGAAATGATTATTACGGCTGGGCTGAAATTCAAAGGAACGCGGATCAAACCTACACGTTGCTGGCCACCGCGTATGACACGGTGCCCAACGAATCCATTCTGGCTGGACAAGGCCTGCCCGTTCCCGAACCCTCCACGCTGGCGCTGGCTGGATTGGGCGGTTTGAGCTTGCTGCTGTTCCGTCGCCGCAATGGGTGATGGAGGGGTCTTGATTTCACCGGCAATCCGCACCAGCGGGTTGCCGGTTTTTCTTTTCGCGCCAAGCGTTTCGCGCAAAATGCTGCCATGCAAACCGGATACCGACTTGTCCGCCTGCGCAATGGCGCGTGTTCCGTCCGTTCGCTGGCCGAGGACGAGACTTTTCATCCGGGCATCGGCCCGGCGGCGGAAGCCGAGGCGCTTTACGTCCGGCAATTGCGCCTGCCGGAGCGCGTGCGGGAAACCGGCGGTGAATTTATAATTTGGGATGTCGGGCTGGGTGCGGCGGCCAATGCGCTGACTGCCATCCGGCTCGTTCGGGAAAGCTGGAGTTCAAGCTTTAGCTTGTTCGGGAGCACGCTGAAGCGTGAACTCCAACCCTGCGCTCCGAAGCGAATCCGTCTAGTCAGCATTGATCACACCACCGCCGCGGCGGCGTTCGCGCTCGAACACGGCGAGGAACTGGGCTATCTCGCCGGCTACGAATCCGCGCTGGCCGAGTTGGTGAAAAATCATTTCGTAAAATTCAGCGATGGTTCGCTTCAAGTTGAGTGGACGTTGGAACCCGGCGATTTCCCGGCATGGCTGAGGCAAAATCCGGAACGCCGGCTTCCAGCACGGCGCGAATCTGTTTTGTCATGTGAACACGCCGTGCCGGAGGCCGGCGTTCCACCGCCGCATGCCATTTTATTCGACCCGCATTCGCCGAAGAAAAATCCCGCGATGTGGACGGCGCCGTTGTTTGCTGATTTGTTCCGCCGGCTGGACCCGCAGCGTCCGTGCGCGCTGGCCACGTTCACGCGCAGCACCATGGCCCGGGCGGCACTGCTGCTGGGCGAATTCTTCGTAGGCGTGGGACATCCGTCGGGCTTGAAGGAGGAGACCACCGTGGCGGCCAACCAGCCCGGCTTGCTGGACGAGCCGCTCGACCGCCACTGGCTGGAGCGCGCGAAACGTTCGCACAGCGCCGAGCCGCTGGGCGGGCCGGTTTACCGGCAGGCGCCATTATCGCCCGAAACCTGGGAAAGATTGCGGCTGCATCCGCAATTCAGGTAAACTGCCTCGTGGATTGTCACCATCAATTTGAAGCGCTGTTTGCCGGTCCGGCGCCGGTGCTGGCACTGGCGCCGATGCAGGAGGTGACGGATTTGCCGTTCTGGAAATTGATGGCGGCTTACGGCGGGGCGGACGTTTATGTCACGGAATATTTCCGGGTCCACGCCACTTCCACCCTGAAAAAACGCATTCTTAAATCCGTTACCGAAAACCCGACGGGCCAACCGGTCATCGCCCAGATGATCGGCAACGATATCCCGTCGCTCGTGCGCACGGCGCGCGAGTTGCAGCAATATCCGGTTGCGGCGGTGGACCTGAATCTGGGTTGTCCGGCCCCGGTGGTTTACCGCAAATGCGCCGGTGGCGGATTGCTGCGTGAACCGCGGCGGGTGGATGCCATTCTCGGCGCGCTGCGAGACGCGGTGAAGATCAAATTCACGGTCAAAACCCGCATTGGATTCGATTCGCCCGAGGTTTTCGATGAACTGCTGCCGGTTTTTGCGAAGCATTCGCTGGATCTGCTGGCCGTCCACGGCCGCACGGTTCGCGAGATATATCGCGGGAAAGTGCATTACGAATGCATCGCGCGTGCCGTTGCGGAAATGCCCTGTCCGGTGCTGGCCAATGGCAATGTGCATTCCGCCCGGAACGCGGCTGAAGTTCTGAAAATCACCGGCGCGCGCGGACTGATGATTGGACGCGGCGCCATTCGCAATCCCTGGCTGTTCCGCCAAATCCGCCAGCATCAGCGCGGCGAAGCCGTTTTCATCCCCCGCGGATTTGAGGTGCTGGAATATGTGCGCAGGCTCTACGAAGCGGCCTGTTCGCCGGGCGTGCGCGAATCGGCGCAGGTGGCGAAGATGAAAAAATACATGAATTATCTCGGTGAAGGCGTTGATCCGGACGGACAATTTCTGCATCAAATTCGCCGCGTCACCACGAAAGCGGACTTCTTTCGAGTCTGCGAAGAATTTCTGAATCACGATCAACCCCTGCCGCTCGAACCCTTTTCATTTGTCCTCAAGGACCGTTGATGAAAGTTCACGCCCCACGCACCAAAAAGAAAACAACTCCCTCGCCCCGCTTGGCGGGGAGGGGGCTGGGGCGAGGGGATTTGAATTTAACGCACCACCTCACCCCGGCCCTCTCCCCCAACTTTGTTGGCGGAGAGGGAGGAAATATCGCGGCGGTGTTGGTTTTTATCCACAGTAACTCCCAACACTATTCAATCTGCGCTTGCGCCGCTGGCAGGATGCGCGAAACTTCATAACGTGATGACGCAAGACCAGGCCGAGCAATCGAATGCCGGCGGGAAGCAGTCGCGAATGCCCCGCTGGCTGCGCATCGTGGTGATGGGCCGCAATCCCAAGGCAACCTTGGTGCGGGTTGCGGTTTTGGTTGTCACCAGCTTCGTGGTTTTCAAATTCATCCTGTTGCACATCCAAGTTGAAGGCATCAGCATGTTGCCGACGTACCCGGACCAGTCGAAGCACTATGTGAACCGGTTCGCTTACCTGCGGCACGAGCCACAACGGGGCGACGTGGTGGGCATCCGGTTTTCCCGCACGGAAGAAACCAACACCCCCGCCGGCATTCATCAGGCCGCCAACCGGCTGGCACCGCCACACGTCATGTTGCTGAAACGCATCATCGGCCTGCCGGGTGAAACCGTCGCTTTCAGCAACGGCCATGTCCTGATCAACAGTGAAATGCTGGATGAACCCTACGAGAAATTGCCCTGCGACTGGAACTATCCGGCCGTTCAACTCGGCCCGGACGAATATTTTGTCGTTGGCGACAATCGCTCCATGCCTTGGGAAGATCACATGAAAGGCAGGGCGCTGCGCAGCCAGATTGTTGGCAAAGCCATCTTATGAAAAGCATCTTCCGCATCGTGTTGGTTGCCGCATTGGCGGCATTGGGCATCTGGCTGTGGATCGTTCTGTTTCCCAGCCCGGAAAAAGTCATCCGCAAACGTCTCGTGGAACTGGCCCGTACTGTTTCCTCCTCGTCCAGCGAAAGCGACCTGGCGCGACTGGCTGCCGCGCGCAGCGTGGCCGGTTTTTTCTCCACCAATGTCGAGTTGAACGTGGAATTACCCGAACTTGGCCGGCGCAATTCCCTGGATCGTGAAGAAATCACCCAGGCGGCCCTGATGGCCCGTTCGCGGGCCGGCGGTGTGCAGGTCAAATTCCCCGACATAAACATAGCCGTCGCGCCGGACAAACAATCCGCCGTGGCCGATCTCACCGTGCAGGCGAATGTTTCTGGCGAACACGATCCGTTTGTGCAGCAGATGAAATTCACGCTACAGAAGATTGACGGAAGATGGTTGATCACCCGCGTCGAAACCGTTCGCACGCTTTCCTGGTGCCCGCAAATTTACTTCCGCCATTTTGAACTTTGCACTGCGGCAGGTGCCTTTCATATTTAACGCATGAACGTCCTGGTCACCGGCGGCGCCGGTTATATCGGTTCCATCTGCGCGGAAGAACTGCTCGATGCCGGACACGCGGTCACGGTTTATGACAACCTCACCGAAGGCCATCGCTCGGCGGTGGACCAACGCGCGAAGTTCTTTCTCGGCAAACCGGAGGAACCCGGCGACATCCTCAACGCCGTCAAGTCCGCGAAGCCCGATGCGATCATGCACTTTGCCGCGAGCGCGCTCGTCGGCGAATCCATGACGAACCCGAAAAAGTATTTTCACAACAACGTCGTCAACGCGCTCAAATTCGCCGACGCCGCCGTGGAATGCGGCGTGAAGAAATTCGTGTTCAGTTCCACCTGCGCGACCTACGGCCCGCCCGACCGCGTGCCGATGACCGAGGACCTGCCGCAACGACCGATCAATCCCTACGGCGAAGCGAAGCTGATGTTCGAGAAAATCCTTTTGTGGTATCGGGAGATTTACAAACTGGAGTTCATTGCCTTCCGCTACTTTAACGCCGCCGGTGCGAGCGAACAATTTGGCGAGCATCATCGCATTGAAACGCACCTGATTCCGAACGTGCTCATGGTCGCGCTGGGACGGAAGCCGCAGTGCGAGATTTTCGGCACGGATTATCCGACGCCCGACGGCACGTGCATCCGCGATTACATCCACATCAAGGACCTCGCGCAGGCGCACATGCTGGGGTTGCAGCCGGGCAAAACCGGCTTTTACAATCTGGGCAATGGCGACGGCTATTCTGTCCGGCAGGTCATCTCGGCCTGCGAAAAAATCACCGGCGAAAAAATTCCCACGGTGGAAAGACCGCGCCGGCCCGGCGACCCGCCGAAACTCGTCGCTTCAGCAGAAAAGGCGATTCGCGAGCTCGGCTGGAAGCCGAAATATCCGAAGCTGGAGGATATTGTTGCCACCGCCTGGGCGTGGCACAAAAAGCATCCGAACGGTTATCCGGATTAATTTCGGAATTTCGGAGGGGCGAGCTCTGCGAGTCCCACTTTAATCTGAAAATTGAGGGCTCGTATAACTCGTCCCTCCAACTTTTTCAGGTTGTTTTATTGCCAAACCCGCAGATCAGTCTTACGATGGCAAATCCCTGCCGGTCGTGGTCATGGTGAGCTTGCCGTGCTTTACGCCCTTGGCGGTGATGAGTTCGTCGGCGATTTTGCGGATCACTCCCGCCTTGCCGCGCACCAGCAATACTTCCAGGCAATTGTGGTGGTCCAGATGCACATGCACCGTTGAGAGAATCACGTCGTGGTGATCGTGCTGGATGTCAGTCAATGTTTCCTGCACGTGTTGTTTGTGATGGTCATAGACCAGCGTGATGGTGCCCGCGATGTCTTCGTTGCCGGATTTCTGCCGGTGCTCGACCAGATGATTGCGGATCATGTCGGCGATGGCCAGCGACCGGTTGTCGTAGCCCTTCTCGCCCGACATCTCATCCAGTTGCCGCAAAAGCGACGGCGGCAGGGACACGCTAAAACGGCTGACGGTTTCTTTTTTCATGGCAACCGGCGTTGACAGTAGCAAACCCGCGCCGCACGTCAACCCGACTGCGCCCGGCAAAATAGGTGTTACGAAAATCAAAATTCGTATGAAGATTTAAGTTGCGCGACGGCGGCAAAGGCCGAAAATTCAATCGTGCATATTCCGGACGGATTCATTGATGGCAAGACGGCGGCGGTCACGGCGGTGATTTCCGCCGCGGGCGTCGGCTTCGCCCTGCGGCAGGTGCGGCGCGAACTGCCGCCCCGCCGCGTGCCGCTGCTCGGCCTGGCGGCAGCGTTCCTGTTCGCGGCGCAGATGGTGAATTTTCCGGTGGCGGGCGGAACGTCCGGCCATCTGGTCGGCGGCACGCTGGTGGCGGCCCTGCTTGGACCCAGCGCGGCGGTGGTGGTGGTGACGACGGTGCTCATCGTGCAATGTTTTTTGTTCCAAGACGGCGGGGTCATGGCGCTGGGCGCCAATGTTTTCAACATGGCCATTGTGAATTCCGTGATTGGCTACGTGATTTACCGGATGGTTTGCCATTGGTTGACCGGGATTCGAGGGCGGGTGACGGCGATTGCCTTTGCCTCGTGGTGCGCGACGGTGCTGGCGGCCATCAGTTGTGCCGGCCAACTGACGTGGTCGGGCACCATCCCGTGGTCGGTCGCGTTTCCGGCCATGGCCACCGTTCACATGTTCATCGGCGTCGGCGAGGGCTTGATCAGCGCGCTGGTGTTCCTGGCGGTTTATCGCGCCCGGCCTGACTTGATCACTGAAACAACGTTGATGGACCAACCGCAACGGCTTGGCGAGTTGGTGCGTTACGGTTTGCTGGTCACGCTGGGCGTTGCGGTTTTCGTGGCGCCATTCGCCTGTTCGTGGCCGGATGGATTGGATTCGGTGGCGGAAAAGTTTGGTTTCAGCCATAAAATGGCGGCGTTGTTGCCCGCACCGGCGCCGAATTATCAAATGCCGGGGATTCACTGGGCGGTCGGGGCAACGGCAGTGGCGGGCGCAGCCGGTTCACTGATTGTCTTCGCACTGGCGCTGCTCATGGGGCGATGGCTGGTGCCGAAACAAACCAAAGCAGACACATGAATGTCTTTTTCTTGTCATTAGCACTTGGCTTCAGCCAGGTGTTTGCCAGAGGGGAAAATATTTCAGCCGTTTCAACGGCTTTTCCATCTCCTGCAAAGCTGTTGAAACAGCTTATTCCGCGTCTGTGTTCTGGCACCGGGCTGAAGCCCGGTGCTAATGAGAGCAGGTTACACGCAGTGTTGGTTTGCGATTTTTAAGAAGATGGAGCCTCTTCACGTCGGCTGCTACAATTCTTAGATAACTTATGAGCGCAAACTGGCTTGGCCATCAACACAGCCAATCGGACAGCCCGGTGCATCAGCTGTCGGCTGCGCTGAAGCTCGGCGTTGCGCTCGTCATCATTGTGGCCACCGTGCTGGCGCCGGTTCAATGGCGGGCCTGGTTCATCGGCGTGGCGGTGCTGCTGGCTTTGACGGCATGGTTGAGCCAATTGCCGCTGTTCTTTTTATTCCGGCGGCTGCTGGTGCTGTCGCCGTTCGTGCTGGGCGTGGTGCTGGTCAATGCCTTTCAGCCGGCGGGCCGGGCCAAGTGGCTGGCCGTGGCGGTAAAAAGTGTTTTGTGTCTGCTGACGGTCATATTGGTTTCAAACACGACGCCGTTCAGCCAGATTCTTCGGGTGCTCAAGTCCATCCGCGTTCCGGCCTTGCTCATCACCACCCTTGCGCTCATGCATCGTTACCTCTTCGTGTTGATGGACGAATCCGAGCGGATGCGGCGGGCGCGGGCGAGCCGGACGTTCACGCGCGGACGGCGCTTTCACTGGCGCGCGTTGGCGACGGTGGTCGGGCAACTCTTCATCCGCGCTTCGGAACGCGCCGAACACATTTACGACGCCATGTGCGCGCGAGGCTGGAAATGAATGCCGCCATCGAAATTACCAATCTGAAATACCGTTACCATGACGGCACGGAGGCGCTGTGCGGCGTGAGCTTCCGTGTCGCGCCGGGCGAATGTGTCGCGTTGCTCGGACCGAACGGGTCCGGCAAATCCACGCTGTTGCTGCACTTGAACGGCATTCTGCCGGAAAAATTGTCCGGGGACGGCACGGTAAAAATCCTTGGTGAGCCGGTTGCCCTGAAAAATCTCGAAACGATCCGCCGCCAGGTCGGCCAGGTTTTTCAAGACCCGGATGACCAGTTGTTTTGCCCGACAGTGCATGAAGATGTGGCCTTCGGTCCGCAACAACTCAGCCTGGGAGACACGGAAGTTACAATGCGCGTCCAAAAGGCGTTGGCGCAGGTCGGTCTCTCTGGCTTTGGCCGCCGGGCCACGCACCACTTGAGCCATGGCGAGAAACGCCGGGTCTGTCTGGCGGGTGTGCTGGCGTGCGCGCCGGCGATTTTAATTTTGGACGAACCGACGAGCGACCTCGACCCGCACGGCCGGCGGGAATTCAAGGCATTGCTGCGGCAAATTCCCGCGACCAAATTAATTGCGACGCATGATTTGGAACTGGTGGTGGAACTGTGCTCGCGGGCAATTGTGCTCGACCACGGCTCGGTGGTGGCGGACGGGCCGGTGTTGGAATTGCTCAACGACGAAAAGTTGATGCTGGAGCACGGCCTGGAGCGTCCGCATATTTTGCGGCATCAGCATCCCCACTAGCCCAAACTGACCGCAGCAACCACATTTTAACTTTTCAATCCTGGGTGGCCGGTTTACTTTGTCTTTATAAACACTTTGGGGGAAGGGTCCAGCGGCGGACGAAGTTGGCCATGAAAACTATATTTTTTGTCGAGGACGACTCGGTTGTGGTGGATGTTTATAGTGCGAAGCTTGTGCGCGAAGGATTCAGCGTCGAGGCGGCGGCAGATGGTCTGATCGCCTTAAAGATGCTGGCTGCGGTGAAGCCCGACGTCGTCGTGCTGGACCTGATGATGCCCAAACTCAACGGGGTTGATGTCCTTAAATACATCCGTGCCACTCCCGCCCTGAAGGAAACTCCGGTGATCATCCTTTCCAACGCCCATATGACCAGACTGGCGCAGGAAGCGGCGGTCATCGGCGCGGAAAGAGCCTTGCTAAAATCGAGTTGCACGCCCCGTCAATTGATTGACGTGATCAACGATCTCCTCAGCGGAAAGGCGGCTGGGTCCGACCCTTCGAAGCGGCTGGCCGTGCGGGCCCTGCCGCCGACCAAGCCGCAGTCCTGAATCCAGAAATTGTCTTGCCAAAGCCGGCGGTCATGCTTCATTTTCCGACATGGCAGCCACGCGCAATTCTGGTTTCGACGATCCGTTCTACCAGCCGGCGGATCAATTTTTCCCCGCGAACAACAAGCTCGCCCTGACCTTCGATGACATTACGCTGGCGACGCTTTATTCGGAGATTCTCCCGCGCGACACGCAACTCGACACCCAGCTCGCGGAAAATCTGCGCCTCAACATCCCGATCATTTCGTCTGACATGGACACGGTGACCGAGTCACGCATGGCCATCGCCATGGCGGCCAACGGCGGCCTTGGCCTCATCCATTACAACATGCCGGAGCGCCAGCAGCTTTCCGAGGTCAGCCGTGTCAAAAATCACGTTCACGGGTTGATTCAGGAACCGATTCAGGTCACTCCCGACCAGTTCATCGGCGACGTGCTGGCTTTGATTGAGCAGAAAAAATTCGGCTTCAGCACTTTTCCCGTCGTGGATGACAAGGGCAAACTTGTCGGTTTGCTTTCCGGCCACGTCGTCAAGCCGCGCTACGCCAAGCGCAAAGTCGCCGACGCCCTCACGCCCCGCGCCCAGGTCCACACCATCACCCAAAAGGAACTCGGCAAGGACCCCATCGCGCGCGCCGACAAGTTTTTCAACGAACATCTTGGCATTCACAAATTGCTCGTCGTGGATGACCACGACCATTTGCGCGGCCTGTTCACGATGAGTGATATCGAGCGCATCACGCAGGAACGCAGCGCGCAGTTCAAACCGGCGCGTGACGCGCGCTTTCATCTCATTTGTGGCGCGGCGGTCTCAGCCACGCGCAACGCCTTTGGCGAACTCGACCGCGCACGCATTCTGAACCACGTCGGCGCGCTCGTGGAACGCGGCGTGGACGTCGTGGCGGTTTCGACCGCGCACGGCCACAGCCGGGGCGTGGGTGATACCGTGCGCGTGTTGCGCGACGCGTTTCCGAAGCTGCCCATCATCGCCGGCAACGTTACGAGCGCGGCGGGTGTCGAGTATCTCGCTGAGTGCGGTGCGAACGCCATCAAAGCGGGGCAGGGCCCGGGTTCGATTTGCACCACGCGCATCGTCGCCGGGGTTGGCATTCCGCAGATGACCGCGCTTTACGTTTGTTCGCGCGCGGCGGCGAAGAAAAAAGTCACCATTCTGGCCGACGGCGGGATTGTAAAATCCGGCGACATCGTGAAGGCGCTGACGCTTTCACAGGCGGTGATTTGCGGCGGCATTTTTGCCGGTTGCAACGAGGCGCCCGGCGACGTCATGGAAATCGGCGGCAAATTTTACAAGCAATATCGCGGCATGGGCAGTTTCGCGGCGATGAAGGCCGGCTCGGCGGCACGCTACGGCCAGCCGGCGAACCCCACGCAAAAGGTCGCCGCCGAAGGCATCGAAGCGCTCAAGGAAGCGTGCGGCTCGGTGGACCGCGTGCTGGCGCAACTCATTGGCGGCATCCAATCCGGCATGGGCTATCTCGGTGCGGCCAACCTGGCGCAACTCCGGGACAAGGCGCGTTACATCCGCGTCAGCCCCGCCGGCATGCGCGAGGCCGCCCCGCACGACGTCGTGGAATTGAAGACGGGGAATTGAAATGAGTTCGCCGCGCTGCATCATCATTGCCGGACCGAATGGCGCGGGAAAAACAACCTTCGCCCGGGAATTTTTGCCGAAGGATGCGGGCGTGATTCATTTCGTAAACGCCGATTTGCTTGCCGCTGGACTGTCACCATTAAAACCTGACCTGGCCACATTGGCTGCGGGCCGGCTTTTACTTGGCGAACTTGACCGGCTTGCCAGGGCGCGGCAGGACTTTGCCTTTGAAAGCACGTTAAGCGGGTTGACTTATATCAGCAGGCTCAAACGCTGGAAATCGGCCGGCTATCGAATCGAAATTATTTTTCTGCGGCTGGCTTCGATACAACTGGCATTGCGGCGCATTGCCGCCCGCGTGAAACAAGGCGGCCACGACGTTTCTCGCAAAGACGTTTTGCGCCGTTTTGATCGCGGCTGGAAAAATTTTGAGACCGCCTACAAATCACTGGCGGATTCATGGGAGGTGTATGATAATTCCAGTGACAGGCCCATGCTGTTGGAGAAAAGCGAATGAAAATGAAGAATGGAAAACGCCGCTCAAACAGTTTTCCGACTGTGGCCGGACGCGCACTCTTGCGTGCCGGGCAGGTTGCCCGGAAGACCGCCCGCATTTATGGCACGCCCATTTACGTCTGGCGCGACGGCAAAGTGGTTGCGGAGAAACCTTAAACCCGCCGCATGCGCGAAGCCGCTCCGCACGACGTGGTGGAATTGAAGACGGGAAGCTAGTCAGCAGTTCGTAATTAGTAGTCAGTAGCGTTGCGGATTATGGTCAGAACAAATTTTGAAAATCTTCGGGTTTACAAGTTGTCGGAGGAACTAGCTGATGAAGTTTGGGGAATCGTGCTCTGATGGAACGCGTTTACCCAAGATACGGTCGGCAAACAAATCGTGCGCAGTGCCGACAGCATAGGTGCGAACATTGCCGAAGGGACGGGCCGCCATAATTTCCAGGACAATCAGCGTTTTGTGAAGATTGCGCGAGGTTCGCTGAACGAAACCCAACATTTCCTCCGACGTGCTTTCAAAAGGAATCTTCTCACACCCGCCGATGTAAAAAAGCTCAAGCCGCTGGTGGATAACCTTGCTCCGCAACTGAATTCATATTTGAAATCAATCGGGCGCGACCACAAGGGTGAATAACGACTGACTACCAACTACTGACCGCTGACCATTGACTGACTTCTAAAACACAATCGGCTCGTTCAGTTTGCCGCATTGGATGCAGCGCGAACGGTCCACGTCCGGGTCATCGGTATAGACGTAACCGCAATTCTGGCAGCGAAAAATCCTGTCCTCCGTGTGCGTCGGGCCGAAGCGGCGGCGGCGCATTTCGGAATAAATCCCAATGCCGCACAGCGCGCCGAGCAGCAAGGCCACATAAATCACAATCAGCGTGGGAATGCTCATGCTACGGTGATGCGGCGGGCGCGTTCGTCGCGGGTGGCGGCACGGTGTGCCAGTTGAAAATCATCCGGCCAATGGTCAGGTGCGATGACGGGGTGAAGCGCATGGCGCGGGCGAGTTCGAGCGCGCGCTCGTCGGCTTTGTCATACTGATCGGCGGCGATAAAACCGCTGTCGGGTGGGAGCAAGACGGTTGAAACGACGTTGCCTGTTGTGTCCACGAGCACCTGCACCTTGCTCGGCGCAATCACGTTCGCATACGGCCAATTCGTCAGGTTGATTGGTGAAGGCAACTGTCGTTGGGCGAGTTCGCCTTCGACGCGCAACGTGGAATTTTGCGCCAGCGCAGTTTCAACCGGCAACCCGGGTGCGCTGAGTTTAAGCGGCGGTTTTAATTGAAGTTCAAAGCTTGCGAAATGATTGGTCTGCATGAATTGATTAAACGCCAGCCCCAATTCATCGGCGGACAATGGCAGCCAGCGCGGCGGTTCGGTCCAACGGAACGATGGTTGTTTCAAAGCGGCCGTTTGCAGCCAGATGACGGACGCAAAATCTTTCTGATGCGGCAGCACAAAGAGCGTGGGATCGTTCAGCGCCAGCAGTTCGCTGGAATTGTCCGCGAGTTTGAGTGTCGGGACGTTGGTCACCGTGCGCGGGACAATCTGTTTTCGCCCGCCGAATACGAAAAGCAATGCGACATGCGCGGCGAAAACAAGCGCGATAAGCGTCAACCACCGGCTGTTCGTCCAGCGGTCCGTACCGGGCGGTTTCCATCCCGTTGGCGCCTCCACGGCAACCTGGGTTGTCCCCGCCGGTCCAGCCGGAGGCGATTCGGCGGCGGCGGAGTTCATGGTTTGACGGGCGCGGTGACGCCACCCGGCAGGGTGGCCAGCAGGAGGTTCGTGATGCCAATGTCCGGCTCCTGCGCGAGCAGGACGAGATGCACCAACTGGTCGTAAGTCACGGCTTTGTCGGCCTGAATGACGAGCGTGAGCGGTTCGCGGGATTTTTGGACAGCGGTTTTGAGCGCTGATTTTAATTTATCCTTGGTGACGATTTGATTGGCGAAATAAAATCGTCCATTGGCATCCACGACGACGGTGACGGCCGGTTGGTCGATACCGGGCAGGTTGTCCGCCACCGGCAATCGCAGCGGCAGACCGGGTATGGGCACGAGCGCACCGAGCATCAGGAAAATGACCAGCAGAAACAAAACCGCGGCGAACGGCGCCATGTCAAACGGGCCGCGCAACAGCCGGGAATGGCGTGGAAATTTCATGCCTGGAAAAACCGGACACGAATTTCACAGATTCGCACCGATGGTTTTTTTGAATGGGTCATGGGGTTGGTCAGGGGTGAAAATTCGTGCCCTCCGTGTCTTTACTGGGAATGTCCGTTTCCGTTCTCGGTGACGATGTTGACGATTTCGGCGGCGGCGCGTTCCATGTCGAGGACGATTTTATTGATGCGGCTGACGAGATAGTTGTAACCGGCATGAACGGGAATGGCCACGGCGATGCCGGCTGCCGCACAAATGAGCGCCTGCCAGATGCCGTGGGAAAGTTGTTCAACATTCGCATACAAACCGGCTTCCTGCACCTTGCTGAAAATGTCCATGAAGCCGAAGAGGGTGCCCAGCAAACCCAGCAGGGGCGCGATTTGAGCGATGGTGGCGAGCAGATTCAATTTCTCCTCGAGGCGCGGCACTTCGGTGAGGCCGGCTTCCTCGACCGCTTCGCGCACGCGGTCGCGTCCGCGATCGCGGTTGAGAATCGCCGTTTTGACGATGCGCGCGACCGGGCCGGGCGTGGCGTCGCAGATGGAAATGGCTTCGACAACATTGTCGCGCTTGAGCACGGTGCGGACGCCGTTGAGGAATTCGGCGGAATTGATTTGCGAGCGGTGGCAATAGAGCACGCGCTCGATGAAGGTGGCGAGGGCAATGGCCGCGGCGAGCATAATCAGCCACATCACCGGGCCGCCATGGGTCAGAAGCGTTGGCATGAAGTTTTTATAGGCGGTTACGGGCGAAGTTCAAAGCGCAAAATTTCTCAATCCGGAATTTAGGAACCAATGCTGGAATTAAAACCGTTGCGCCGATTTCCTGGCTGCTAAATTCTGGCGTCCGAATTCCAACTCCTGTATTCTCATTCCATCATGTCTATTGCAGGCGAAAATGTTCTCGTTTTTCCTCGCTCGCTTTTTGAGCGGCTGGGCGTTTTTCAAGGTTTCAGCGCTGAGGTTGATCGCTATCTGCCAAAAATCCTGGACAAGAAGAACAACAGTTTTCAGCCTCGTGCCCGGGCGGAGATCGATCCAACCTTCAAACAAATCATCCCCTACGTGGTGGTCACTGATGGAAAGAGCATTCTTCATTATGTTCGTGGCAAGAAGGCTGGCGAACAACGTTTGGTTGCCAAAGGATCAATTGGCATCGGTGGCCACATCAATAACGAAGATCACACACTCTTTGCCGACGGCTTGCAGGCGTTTCAGGAAGCTGTCAAGCGAGAGGTGTGCGAAGAACTTGCTATTCAAGGTGCATTTGATGCACGACCCGTTGGTCTAATCAACGACGATTCCACCGAAGTTGGTCGAGTTCATTTCGGGGTTGTGCATGTGTTGTTTCGCACGCCGGAGCAGGTGCAGAAAAATGAGCGGGTCATCACCCAAGTCGGGTTTTTTACCATTGAGCAGCTTAAGACGAAACGCGAGCAGATGGAATCCTGGTCGCAGCTTTGCCTTGATAATCTTGATGCGTTGCTGAGGTAATCCTCGCTAATTTTCGCTGATTAGCGCCAATCAGCGTTGATGAGCGGTTAAAAACGGAATCAAAAAAAATTCTCGGCAACCGGCCAAAACCGATTACGATTCGCGCTGATGGCTCGCGTTATTCAAAACGTCCCGCCGCGCTGGCGCAAGGAAGTCGAGCGCGTGCTCATCACGGAAGGCCAGATCGCGCGGCGCATTCTCGTGATGGCGCGGGAAATCGAATGCGATTTTCGCGGGCGCGAAATGGTGGTGGTTTCACTGCTCAATGGCACGGTCATGTTTCTCGCGGATTTGATCCGCCACCTGTCGCTGCCGTTGCGTCTGGATTTCATGGGCGTGTCCAGCTACGGTGCGGGCACGGAGTCGGGCGATTTGGTTTTCACGAAGGAGTTGCGGCTGGATGTGCGCGGGCGCGACGTGCTGCTGGTGGACGACATTCTCGACACCGGCAAAACCATGAGCCGCGTGCTGCCAAAAATCCGCGTGCTCAAACCGCGCCGCATCAGGATTTGCGTGCTGCTCGACAAGCCCAGCCGCCGGACGGAAGACGTTGAGGCGGATTACGTCGGCTTCGCCGTGCCGGATTATTTCGTCGTCGGTTACGGGCTCGACTTCGCGGAGCGGTATCGGAACCTGCCATTCGTCGGCGTGTTGCATCCCCACGTCTATAAACAGGCCTGCCAGCGGGTCAACGAAGCCTTCTGCCACAAATAGTTCATGGAACTGAAATCCATCAGTCTGCTCGGCTGGTTTACGATGATCGCGGTGGCCTGGGCGATTTCCTACAACCGGAAATTGTTTCCGTGGCGGACGGTGATTTGGGGCGTCGGTTTGCAATTCACGCTGGCCGTGCTCATTTTGAAAACGCCGTGGGGCGGCGCGCTGTTTGACCTGGCCGGCAAGGTGATTCAGAAACTCATCCAATTTTCCAACGAAGGCTGCAAATTTGTTTTCGGCCCGCTGGCGGACGAAAATTTGCTCACGGAAAAATTCGGGCCCGGCAACGCGGTGATTTTCGCCGTCCTGGTCACCGGCACCATCATCATCGTCGCGTGCATCTCGTCGCTGCTGTACCACTGGGGCATTTTGCAACGCGTCGTGCATGCCATCGCCTGGGTGATGCGCAAGATTATGCGCACGAGTGGCAGCGAAACGCTTTCCGCCTGTGCCAATATCTTTATGGGCCAGACCGAGGCGCCGCTGATGATCCGGCCTTACATCCCGCGCCTGACGCGCAGCGAATTGATGACCATCATGGTCTGCGGCATGGCGCACATCGCCGGGGGTGTCGCGGCGGTTTACGCGGACATGGGCCGCCGCGCGGGGTATCCCAACACCGCCGGACATTTGCTCACGGCATCGGTGCTGAATTGCCCGGCCGCGCTGATGATGGCGAAGATCCTGCTGCCGGAAACCGAGAAAAGCGAAACCGCCGCCAGCGCGCCCGCCAGTGTGCCGCGGACCACAACCAATTCCATTGACGCCATCTGCCGCGGTGCGAGCGACGGGTTCTTTCTCTCGTTGAACGTCATCGCCATGCTCATCGGATTTATCGCCATGATCGCGCTGGCCAATTACCTCATCATTTACCCGCAAATGCACCTCGGCGTTGCCAACCCGGTCAAATTGCAAACGTTTTTCGGCTGGATCAACGCGCCGTTCGCCTGGCTCATGGGTGTGCCGGCGCAGGATTGTTTCAACGTCGGGCAGATCCTGGGCGAACGCATCGTGCTCAACGAATTCGTCGGCTACCTCGACCTCACCACCAACGCGAAACAACTGGCGCTCGACCCGCGCAGCTTCACGATTGCGACCTATGCGCTGTGCGGCTTCGCAAACTTCGCGAGCATCGCCATTCAGGTCGGCGGCATTGGGTCGCTCGCGCCCGAACGCCGCAGCGAGATGGCCAAAATCGGTTTTCGCGCGATGTGCGGCGGCCTGCTCGCCAGTTACATGACGGCCTGCATCGCAGGAATTTTGCTTTAAGTTTTTTCAACCACGGATGAACACGGATTGACACGGATAAAACGTGGAACGGCAGGGCGGGCAGTTCCTTGCCCGCCGCCCGCGGAAACGCCAATCACGCGCGCACGGAGTGACGCGCCCTACCTTCAAACGCTTTATCCATCCGTGGTTAACAATTCGCTTTCTTGCTTCGGTTCCCTGTTTTCATTACCGTTCCCTTGCATTTGGAGACATCATGGCATTTCTTAACGACAATTATTTGAAGCTGAAAGCCGGTTATCTGTTTCCTGAAATCAGCCGGCGCGTCAAGGTGTTTTGCGACGCGAACCCCGAGGCCGCCCAACGCCTCATCCGCTGCGGCATTGGCGACGTGACCGAGCCGCTGCCGCTCACCGCCATCGCCGCCATGCACAAGGCGGTGGATGAAATGGCTGTGCGCGAGACGTTCAAAGGCTACGGCCCGGAACAGGGCTATGACTGGCTCCGCGCTGCCATCGCCCAGAACGATTTCCGTGCCCGCGGCTGCGACGTGGCCGACGACGAGATTTTCGTCAGCGATGGCACGAAATGCGACACCGGCAACATCCTCGACATTCTCGGCCACAAAAACAAAATTGCCGTCAGCGACCCGGTTTATCCAGTTTACGTGGACACGAACGTCATGGCCGGCCACACCGGCGAGGCCAACGAAGCCGGCACTTACGCGAAACTCGTTTATCTGCCGTGCAAACCCAGCAACGGTTTCATCCCCGAGCCGCCGAAACGGCACGTGGACGTGGTTTATCTTTGTTCGCCGAACAACCCGACCGGCGCGGCGGCCAATCGTCCCCAGCTCGAAGCGTGGGTGAAGTACGCCCTCGAACACAAGGCCGTCATTTTGTTCGACGCGGCCTACGAGGCTTACATCACCGACGCCAATCTGCCGCATTCAATTTACGAGATTCCCGGCGCGCGCGAGTGCGCCATAGAATTCCGCAGTTGCTCGAAGAACGGCGGGTTCACCGGCGTCCGTTGCGCGTTCACCGTGGTGCCCAAGTCGCTCAACGCGCAGACAAAGACCGGTGAATTTCAGCCGCTGCATCCGCTCTGGCTGCGGCGCATGACGACCAAATTCAACGGCGTGAGTTACATCACCCAGCGCGCCGCGGAGGCGCTTTATTCGCCTGAAGGCAGGGCGCAGGTGCAGGCGCTCATCGGACATTATCTCGGCAACGCGAAAGTTTTGCGCGAAGGCGCAAAGAAAGCCGGACTGAAGGTTTTTGGCGGTGTGAACGCGCCTTACATCTGGGTGAAGGCGCCGAAAGGTGTTACGAGCTGGCAGGCGTTCGACAAAATTTTGGGCGAAGCCAACGTGGTCATCACGCCCGGCAGCGGCTTCGGCTCGAAAGGCGAGGGCTATTTCCGCATCAGCGCGTTCAACAGCCGCGCCAACGCGGAAGAAGTCGCGCGCCGTTTGCCGCAATTGAAATGGTAAAATTGTTTGGTCCGCAGCCGTGCGCGGAAAAAATCCCAAAGGGATTTCATCCATCAGCCCGGCGTTGACGCAATGAAATTGCGGCTACGCCGGGTGGCGGATTGAAATTTCATCAACCCCAACGGGGTTGAATCAAATCGTGGGGAAGGGCGGATACAACCCTGTCAGGGTTGTGAATGATTGGACGGTTGACCCAGGGTAGCCTCGCGGGGCGAGGTCAACCCTGGGCTGAATGATGGAATCCCTTTGGGATTCTGCCTGCCGGAATTGATTTGTGAACATCATTGGTTGGTTAACGTTGGGACTGATTCTCGCCCGGCTGGCGGCGGAACTCTGGCTGGCCTCGCTCAATCGCCGACACGTGCTCGCGCACGCCGATGAGATCCCGCCGGCTTTTCGGGGAACTATTGATGAGCCGACATACAGAAAGTCCGTTGAATACACGCTGGCCAAAAGCAAATTCGCAGAAATGGAAGATGGTTACAATGTGGCCGTTTTAATAATCTTTTTATTCAGCGGCGTTTTACCCTGGGCGTTCCGTCTGTTCTCACACGGGCTGGGCCAGTCGGCATGGGCGATGGCGGCGTTTCTGTTTGCGGCCGGGTTGACAATATCGCTGCCGGGCTGGCCGTTCGATTGGTACGCGCAATTCCGGCTCGAACAAAAATTCGGGTTCAACACCACGACGCCGAAAATCTGGTGGTCCGACCGGTTGAAAGGCCTGTTGCTGGCCCTCGTGCTTGGATATCCGTTGGTGGTGCTCATCTTGAAAATTGTCCAATGGACGGGGGCATGGTGGTGGCTGTGGGCCTGGGGCGTGGTGCTGGCATTTCAACTCCTGATAAGCGTGCTCGCGCCGGTTTTGATTCTGCCGCTGTTCAACAAATTCACGCCGCTGCCGGAAGGCGGCCTGCGCGAACGGCTGCTCGATCTGGCGCGGCGGACCCGATTCCGCGCCCAAAGCATCCAGTTGATGGACGGCAGCAAACGTTCGCGGCATTCGAATGCATTCTTTACCGGCTTCGGGAGGTTCCGGAAAATTGTGCTGTTCGACACGCTGGTTCAGCAACTGACCGGGCCGGAACTGGAAGCGGTGCTCGCGCACGAAATCGGCCACTTCAAGAAAAAGCACATCCCGAAAATGCTGCTCTTCTCGGCGGTCGGCTCGCTCGCCGGCTTTTATCTCATTTCCGTTCTGGCCCGGCAGGAATGGTTTTACCGCGCGTTCGGTTTTGAACCGGGAAACGCCGCTCCGGCGCTGCTGTTGTTCGGACTGCTGGCGGGGACGGTCACCTTTTGGTTTTCCCCGCTGATTCATTGGTGGTCGCGACGTTACGAATATCAGGCCGACGCCTTCGCCGCCCGGGTGATGAGCGGGACACAATCACTGGTTGGCGCATTGCGCAAGCTGAACGAGAAGAATTTAGGCAATCTTACGCCGCATCCCTGCTACAGCCGATTTTACTATTCGCATCCCACATTGCTGGAGCGGGAGCAGGCCTTGGCGGGGAAGACATGACGGGAAAGCAGGTTTGAAACGAAGGAGGTTTTCACGTCAGTGGTTTCAACTGTAGCGACAACTGAACAATTGAAATTGTAGTATTATCCCCCCACCAGCGGTACGAGTTTCACAAACGACACCTCGGTCTCGACCTTGACTTCGAATTCCTGGTCAAGACTTTCGGCCTGTTTGTCGCCGACGAGAACAAAGAACCGGTTTCGTTCGAAAGCTTCGAGGGCCTGCCGGTATTGCTCCTGCCAGTCAATCTTTCGCTTCGCCTTGAGCTTGTAGCCATTGAGCACACGCTCGGCGTTGGTCGGCTCGACCAAGCCGCGAAAGTATTCCGGTTCCTTCAGATTGTAATCCTGCACTTCCTGGTAAATGCGGACGCGGATGAGTTCGCGCACGGTCATGCGGTCCGTCAGGCAATCCAGCGTGAAGGTGTTGGTTTTCCGGCCGGAAGCGGTCGCATCGTGAATGGTCAAAGTGGTCATGGGATGTGGGAATGCTTGCGCCGGAATTCAGCCAATTTCAAGTCTGAAATCGAGAGTGGCTGCCGGAACCATGCTTTGCCATTACGAATGCCGGGAAGGCTGATGCAGATGCCTAAAAAGCTTGCATTGTCCGCACGCGGCTGTATTATCAGGCCGAGGCCAGTCGTCATGGATACCAACAATGGCACACCTCGCAAACGGCACGTCCTGATCGTGGACGACGATATTCAACTTGCCTGGTCCCTCAAAGAATCCCTCGAAAGTGACGGCTATGAGGCAACGATTGTGCCCGATGGCGCGCTGGCGTTGAAGTTTGTCCTCCAGCACCGCCTCGATGCCGTGGTCTGCGATCTGCAGATGTCCGGAGTTGAAGGCGACCTGTTGTATGCCACGGTTGGACGCACGAATCCGTCGCTGGCCCGGCGGTTTATTTTTATCATCGGGCTGGATGCCCGCCCCCAATTCCAGAAATTCATTGATTCCGTTGAGTTGCCGGTGCTGTGCAAGCCGGTGGCCTTGGATGTGTTGCGGGGTGAAGTGATGCGCATGGCGGAACGGAGCTGAACCGGGCCGGAATCAGCATTCCGGACTTGATGGTGCTGTTGGGCGCACAAGCTGCGCAACCTGGAAAACAAGCTCAAAGCCTCGCAATCGGCTTGTCTGGACCAGGTCAAACTCATCGACCAAGCCCCGCACCGGACCGGGGCGTTACACCGCTTTCGAGTCTGGAAAAAACACGGGCAGCCAGAAGCGCCCAAAGCCGTGGCCTGCCTGGAGCAGGACTTGGAAGCACTGCTGGCGTTCTTCGATTGCCCGCCAGCGCATTGGAAACGGGTGCTAACGACCAACGTGATTGAACGGTTGTTCGTCGAAGTGCGCCGGCGCATCCGGACGATGGGTGCCCTCACCACCCGCAGCAGTTGTAAACGCATCCTTGATAGCGTCTTTGACCGTATGAACCTTTACTGGGATCTACACCCTCTCAAACCTTTTACACAAAAATCGTGACACTACCCTCGCGCTTATCATTTCTTCAAAGCCGTGTCCTGCGCACATTTCAAAAAACGTTCGGCAGCGGGAGCCAGCCCTCTCTCGGACCAGGCGGTACCAATGACCAAAGGCTCTGGCGCGGGTGAAAGGGGGATGAGTTTCAGGCGCGGCCCGGCGAGGCAGGCCACCGACTCGGACACCAGCGCCACACCGCCGCCGGCTTCGACCGCGGCAATCAGGCTGGTGATGCCGTCATGTTCCTCAACGACCGGCGGTTTGCTTTTGATGGTCGCGAAGTATTCCACCAGTAATTCGTGATACTCGGGATACTCTTTGCGGCTGTAGGCGATCAGCGGTTCACGCACAAGCTCCGCCAGCTTCACGGTTCGCCGCCGGGCGAAGGGATGTTTGGGCGCAACGGCCAGGCACAGGGCCTCGCACCGGAGTTCCTCGAAACGCAGCCCGCGCAACATGGCCCGCGTGGGCCGCACGAGGAAGGCGATCTGCAGCGCGCCGTCGCGCAACCGGGCGAGCATCTCCTCGGTGGACAAATCGTGCAGGAGCACACGCACGTTGGGCGACCCGGCCTGAAAGGCGCGCAAGGTCGGCGGCAGGATCCGCGCGGTGAGTGACGGCGCGTAGCCGACGTGGAGTTCACCGCGCCCGCCCGTGGCCACGGCGCGCGCCGACTTCACTGCGTCCTCCACGCGTTGGAGAACGGCGCGCGCTTCGCTCTGAAAGGTTTTCCCCGCGTCGGTCAGGCGCACGGATTTGGCGCTGCGTTCCAAAAGCGCAAAGCCGAGTTCCTCCTCCAGGTCGCGAATCTGCCGGCTCAACGCGGGCTGCGAAACGTGCAGCTTCAGCGCGGCCCGCGAGACATTTTCTTCTTCCGCGACGGCGATGAAATAACGTAGATGGCGCAGTTCCATTTCGTCGCCGAGCATACTCTTTGGCATAGTGCTTGCCTAGATGGGTGCTGATAAAAGTTCGGCCACTGTCCAGACGTGATTTGTCAACCCCGCCGCCCTTGCGGGCGTTTCCCCGCCAAGCGATTTGTGAACGCGGCAGTACCTGAATTTGGCAGCCGGAATGCTGACATTGACCCGTGCCAATACCCTTTGGCACGGCCACTAGGCCGCCCGCCGGTTAGCGCCATGTGTTATCGTTGACCGGCGGGCATTTTATTGGCTGGAGCCAGCACCAATCTAGGCAAGCACCATGCTCTATGGTTATGCTGAGGCAAGAAACATGGTCTTTCTCAAACCTGCCGGCGGCGTGGCATAGTCTTGCCATGATGAAAATTCGGAAAGCAAATGAACGCGGCCACGCCGAACACGGCTGGTTGGACACATATCACACCTTCAGCTTCGCGGATTATTACGATCCGCAATGGATGGGCTTCCGCAGCCTGCGCGTCATCAACGACGATCTCGTGATGCCCGGCATGGGTTTCGGAACGCATCCGCACCGCGACATGGAAATCATCACCTACGTCCTCAGCGGCGCGCTGGAACACAAGGATTCGATGGGCAACGGCCGCGTGATCCGCGCGGGCGAGGTGCAATACATGGCCGCCGGCACGGGCGTGCTGCACAGCGAATTCAACCCCGCCAGGGACGAGGCGGTGCATTTGCTGCAAATCTGGATTCAGCCCGACCGCAAGGGCGTGATTCCCCGCTACGGTGAAAAATCGCTCAAGGACGCCGCCACCGGCACGTGGCATCTCGTGACCAGCAAAACGGGACGCGACGGCTCGATTGCGATTCATCAGGACGCCGATCTCTGGCTTGCGAAGCTGGAATCGGGGCAATCCGTCTCCCATTCGCTGGCGGGCGACCGGCACGCGTGGATTCACGTTGCCGAAGGCGAAGTGAAAATGAACGGCAAAACACTCTCCGGCGGCGATGCTGTTGCCGTCAGCGGAAAAGCCACACTGGAACTCAGCGCCACGAAGCAGGCGCAGGTTCTCCTGTTCGATCTTAACTAAACAAAACAACACAAAGGCAAAACGAAACCATGACCACCGTATCCATCATCTACTTCTCCGGCACCGGCCACACCACCAAGCTGGCCGAAGCCGTCACCAAGGGCGCCGCCTCCGTGGCCGGCGTGAAAACCAACCTCATCGCCATCAGCGGCAACGACATCACCAAAGGCCGGTATGTAAATGAGGCCGTCTTTGCCCAACTCGACGCCAGCGACGCGATTATTTTCGGCAGCCCGACTTACATGGGCGGCCCGGCGGCGCAATTCAAGGCGTTTGCCGATGCGACGGGTGACCGCTGGTATCGCAGCGCCTGGCGCGACAAGCTGGCGGCGGGTTTCACCGTCTCCAGCGGTCCGAGCGGCGACAAGCTAAGCACGCTTCACTACTTCTTCACGCTCGCCATGCAGCACGGGATGATCTGGGCCGGAATGCCTGAACTGCCGATGAATGACAAGGGCATCAACCGCTTGAGCAGTTACAGCGGCGTGATGGCCCAGGCCGGTCAGGAATCGCCTGATGTCGCACCGAACGCGGCGGACAAACTCACCGGCGAACTGCTCGGCCGGCGTGTCGCCACGTTCGCTGCGAAAATGAAGAATCAACCATGAATTCGAGCAAAGACCTCAACCCCATCGCTCCCGGCGTCAGCATTGGTCATGTCCATCTCAAAGTGGCCGACCTGGAACGCGCGCTGGGATTTTACTGTGGTGTGCTGGGCTTTGAACTCACGCAACGCTTCGGAACGCAGGCGGCCTTTGTTTCCGCGGGCGGCTATCATCATCAAATCGGCCTGAACACCTGGGAAAGTCGCGGCGGTTCGCCGCCGCCGCGGAGCGCGACCGGCCTGTATCATCTGGCGATTCTCTATCCCACCCGCGCACTGCTCGCCGACGCGCTGCGCCGCCTGCTCGCGGCGGGCATCGAGATTGACGGCGCGGCCGATCACGGCGTGAGCGAGGCGCTTTATTTGCGCGACCCGGATGGCAACGGTGTGGAGCTATACCGGGACCGCCCGAAGGAGCAATGGCCGCGCACACCGGACGGCGGCCTGGCAATGTTCACACATCCTCTCGATCTCGACGTCCTCATCGCCGACGCGCCGCAAAATCCCAACCTGACGGCCACCCACAAAACCAGATAAAAGCACCCGGAAAGATGCTCCAGGACAGGTCCACGACCTTCAGTCCCCATGATTGAAGGAGACTCCGGCGTTTTCAGCGTCCGCACCATCGCCGAGTACGCAGCGCGGCGAAGCCGCAACCCCAGTAGCGCAGACTTCCAAGTCTGCTGTGTCGCGGGTTTCCAAACCCGCAGATTGCACAATTGCGGACGTTCTGCCGACTTGGAAGTCGGCGATACAGCAGGTTTGGAAACCTGCGCTACAAAGGCTGGCGGTCGTTGCCTTGAAAAATCCTCGCGGCGCACGATGATTCTGACGGATGGCAGTGCAAAGGAGATCGGGCCGGCTGAACCGTGCCTCGTTGACTGAAACCAAAGCCAGTGAAAACAATGCCGTTTGACCCGAACCGGAAGAACTGCGACGCTTCAGGGCAGGAAAGCCTATGAGTCCTTCCAAATTTCGCGCCAACTGAAATAAGGAGATCCACCATGACCCCTGCACTCAAGAAAAAGCTGGTCTCCGCCGCGATCGTGCTGATTGTCGCCGTGGCGGGCTTCTATGCCTGGACCAAACTGCGACCTTCCGGCCCTGGCGAAGGCTTCGTCAGCGGCAACGGCCGTATCGAAGCCACCGAGATCGATGTCGCTACCAAGCTGGCCGGTCGCGTGCAGAACATCATGGTCAACGAGGGCGACTTCGTGCAGACCGGCCAGCCGCTGGCGCAAATGCAGATTGACGTGCTGGAGGCGCAGCGCGATGAGGCGTGCGCGCAGAACCAGAAAGCGAGCAACGCGGTCAGCAGTGCGCAGGCCCAGGTAACAGCGCGCGAAAGCGACAAGGCCGCCGCCCAGGCCGTGGTGGCCCAGCGCGAAAGTGAACTGGACGCGGCGCAGCGACGGTTGACGCGCTCCGAGGCCCTGGCGAAAGAGAATGTCACATCGATCCAGGAACTCGATGACGACCGCGCCCGGACGCACAGCGCGAAGGCGGCGCTCAATGCGGCCAAGGCGCAGGTGGCGGCGGCGCAGGCTGCGATCGAAGCCGCCCGCGCCGAAGTGGTGGGCGCGCAATCAACGGTCATCGCGAGCCAGGCGACTATCGCGCGCATCGAGGCCGACATTGCCGACAGCCAGCTCAAGTCGCCGCGCGACGGGCGCGTGCAATACCGCATCGCCCAGCCCGGCGAAGTGCTCGGCGCCGGGGGCAAGGTGCTCAACCTGGTTGACTTGGGCGATGTTTACATGACCTTCTTCCTGCCGGAGACGGCGGCCGGCCGGGTGGCGCTGGGCAGCGACGTGCGAATCGTGCTCGACGCCGCGCCGCAGTACGTGATTCCGGCGAAGGTATCCTACGTGGCCAGCACCGCGCAGTTCACGCCCAAGACGGTGGAAACCGCCAGCGAACGTCAGAAACTGATGTTCCGGGTCAAGGCGCAGATCGCTCGCGAACTGCTTCAAAAGCACCTCCAGATGGTCAAGACCGGTCTGCCGGGTGTGGCCTGGCTCAAACTGGACTCGCAAGCGCAGTGGCCAAAAGGATTGACGGTTAATGTCTCGGAATGACCCCGGACCCGGCCAGTTCCGCTCTCCCTGTCGCCCGTCTGTCCGGCGTCAGCCTGCGCTATGGCAAGACGCTGGCGCTGGACGGCATTAATCTGGACATTCCCGCCCGGCACATGGTGGGTCTGATCGGCCCGGATGGTGTCGGCAAGTCCAGCCTGATGTCGCTGGTGGCCGGGGCGCGCGCGGTACAGCAGGGCCGGGTCGAGGCGCTGGGAGGCGACATGGGCAGTGCGCGCCACCGCAACACTGTCTGCCCGCACATTGCCTACATGCCGCAGGGGCTGGGCAAGAATCTCTACCCCACTTTGTCGGTTGAGGAAAACCTGCAGTTTTTTGGCCGCTTGTTCGGCCACGACGCGACCGAGCGGCGACGCCGCATCGACGAACTGACCGTCGCCACCGGCCTGCATCCCTTTCTTGGCCGTCCCGTCGGCAAACTTTCCGGCGGCATGAAACAGAAACTGGGATTGTGCTGCGCGCTCATCCACGATCCGGACCTGCTGATTCTGGACGAGCCGACCACCGGCGTGGACCCGCTGGCGCGCCGCCAGTTCTGGGAACTGATCGCAAGCATCCGCAACCAACGTCCTGAGATGAGCGTGATCGTCGCCACCGCCTACAGCGAAGAAGCCGAACGGTTCGACTGGCTGGTGGCAATGGACTCCGGCCGGATCCTGGCCACCGGCACACCGCGCGAGTTGCGTGAACGGACCGGCACTGACTCGCTGGAGGCGGCTTTCATCGCGCTGCTGCCGGAAGAAAAGAAGCGCGGCCACCACGCCGTGGCGGTCCCGCCGCTCGCCGACGGCGATGAAACGATCGCCATCGAAGCCCGCGACCTGACCATGCGCTTCGGCGATTTCACCGCCGTGGATCACGTCAGCTTCCGCATTCGCCACGGCGAGATCTTCGGTTTTCTCGGTTCCAACGGCTGCGGCAAGTCCACCACGATGAAGATGCTCACCGGCCTGCTGCCCCCCAGCGAGGGCCGGGCCTGGCTGTTCGGTCACCCGGTGGACGCGCACGACATCGCCACCCGCCGGCGCGTCGGCTACATGTCGCAGGCGTTTTCGCTGTACTCCGAGCTCACCGTGCAGCAAAACCTGGTGCTGCATGCGCACCTGTTCAGCGTCCCGGAGGCGGATATTCCGTCACGGGTTGCGGAGATGGTTGCCCGTTTCGGCCTGGGCGATGTGCTCAATGCCTTGCCGGACAGCCTGCCGCTGGGCGTTCGCCAGCGCCTGTCGCTGGCCGTGGCGATGGTGCATCAGCCGGAAATGCTGATTCTCGACGAGCCGACCTCGGGCGTGGACCCGATCGCGCGTGACAACTTCTGGCAGTTGATGATTGATCTGGCACGCGAGGACAAGGTCACGATCTTCATCTCGACCCACTTCATGAACGAGGCCGAACGCTGCGACCGCATTTCGCTGATGAACGATGGCCGGGTGCTGGTCAGCGACGCCCCGGCCGAGTTGGTGCGCAAGCGCGGGGCGGCCACCTTGGAGGAGGCGTTCATCAGCTATCTGGAGGACGCCGGCGCCAAAGGCGGGCAGGCCAGGCCGTCCGCGACAGCGACGGCCGTCCAGCCCGCCAGCGCTCCCGCCGCCCCCACGCCTTCCAGGCTTCCACGGAGGCCGCGCGCGCATCCCGGCATTGCGCGCGCGTTCAGCTACTCCCTGCGCGAGACGCTGGAACTGCAACGCGACCCGGTGCGGTTGACGCTCGCGTTGCTCGGCAGCCTGATCTTGATGTTCATCATTGGCTACGGCATCAACATGGACGTGGAGAATCTCAGTTTCGCGGTGCTCGACCGCGACCAGACCACGCTGAGCCAGAACTACGCCTTGAACCTCGCCGGTTCGCGCTATTTCATCGAGCACCCGCCGATTACCGACTATGCCGAACTCGACCGCCGCCAGCGCAGCGGTGAACTCTCGCTGGCCATCGAGATTCCGCCCGGTTTTGCGCGCGACGTGAAGCGCGGCACCCCGGTGCAAATCGGCGCCTGGATTGATGGCGCGATGCCGCAACGGGCCGAGACCGTGCAGGGTTACGTGCAAGGCATGCACCAAGGCTGGCTGGTGGACGTGGCGAAGCACCGGCTCGGCCAGGACACCGCCGGTTTCGCCACCATTGAGACGCGCTTTCGCTACAACCCGGATGTAAAGAGTTTGCCGGCGGTAGTGCCCGCGGTGATCCCGATTCTGTTGCTGGTGATCCCGGCCATGCTGACTGCGCTGTCGGTGGTGCGCGAGAAGGAACTGGGCTCGATCATCAATCTCTACGTCACCCCGGTCACCCGCATGGAGTTCCTGTTTGGCAAGCAAGTGCCGTACATCGTGCTGGGGATGCTGAATTTCCTGCTCATGACCCTGCTGGCCGTCACCGTGTTCGGCGTGCCGGTCAAGGGCAACTTCGCCACCCTGGCGCTGGCGTCGCTGGTTTTTGTCGTCTTTTCCACCGGTTTTGGCCTGTTCGCCTCCACCTTCACCCGCAGCCAGATTGCGGCATTGTTCCTGACCCTGATCGGCACGATGATTCCGGCCATCCAGTTCGCCGGCCTGCTCAACCCCGTGTCCTCGCTGGAAGGTGCCGGGAAAATGATCGGGCAGATTTATCCGGCCACCTACATGCTCACCATCAGCCGCGGTGTGTTCGGCAAGGCCCTGGGTTTGTCCGACCTGCACGCCTTGTTTGTGCCGATACTGCTGGCGGTCCCGGTGATTCTCGGGCTGGCGCTCGCCCTGCTAAAAAAACAGGACACCTGACCATGAGCCGCGCCGCCAATATTTACCGTCTGGGAGTGAAGGAACTGTGGAGCCTGCGCCGCGACCCGATCATGCTGGTGCTGATCGCCTACACCTTCACCGTGTCAATTTACACCGCCGCCACCGCGCTGCCGGAAACGCTGCACAACGCGCCGATCGCCATCGTGGACGAGGACGGCTCACCCTTGTCGGCGCGCATCGCCTCGGCCTTTTATCCGCCGTACTTCCTGTTACCGCGCATGGTGTCGCTGGCCGAGGTGGATCCGGGCATGGACGCGGGCCGGTTCACCTTCGCGCTGGACATTCCGCCGGACTTCCAGCGCGATGTGCTGGCCGGCCGGTCGCCGGCGATCCAGCTCAACGTGGACGCCACCCGCATGAGCCAGGCCTTCATCGGCAGCGGCCAAATCCAGCAGATCGTGATCGGCGAAGTCAATGAATTCGCCCAGCGTTACCGCAGCAGCGCCGCGCCGCCGGTGGACCTGGCGCTGCGCGTGCGCTTCAATCCGAACCTCGATCGATCCTGGTTTGGCGCGCTGATGGAGATCATCAACAACGTCACCATGCTGTCGATCATTCTCGCCGGCGCAGCGCTGATCCGCGAACGCGAGCATGGCACGATCGAACATCTGCTGGTGATGCCGGTCACGCCCGCCGAGATCATGCTGGCCAAGGTCTGGTCCACGGGGCTGGTGGTCCTGCTGGCGGCGGCGCTCTCGCTGGCCTTCGTCGTGCAGGGCGCGTTGCGCGTGCCGGTCGAAGGCTCGGTGGCGCTGTTCCTGTTCTGCGCGGCGCTGCACCTGTTCGCCACCACATCGATGGGCATCTTCCTGGCGACCGTGGCGCGCTCGATGCCCCAGTTCGGGCTGTTAATGCTGCTGACGCTGTTGCCGCTGCAAATGTTGTCGGGCGGCTCCACCCCACGCGAGAGCATGCCCGCGTTCGTGCAAAATGTGATGCTGGCCGCACCGACCACCCATTTCGTGTCCGCGGGCCAGGCGATTCTCTACCGGGGCGCCGGTTTCGAGGTGGTCTGGCCGCAGTTCCTCGCCCTCGTGGCTATTGGCACGGTCCTTTTTTCACTTTCCCTCAGCCGTTTCCGCAAGACCATCGGCCAGATGACCTGATAACAAGTCAGAGCAGCGCCGCCCCGCCACATCAAGCGCGTGCTGGTGAAGCGGGAAAGGGAGTGAACGAGACCAATTTAACTGAACCGTCGAATTGCGATTTGAGCCTGCCCCGAGAGCCTTCGAGGTTGGCGCAAGCAATCGAGCCGGGTTTTCCTGAATGCAAAATCAATCCGCAGTTTAGCTCGGTGTTCAAACACTATCCAATTCGATACGTTGTCCGCAGTTAAACTCCGTGACCACTATCGAACAAAAGCTTGGTAGGCGCATTGCGCTATTCCGCCAAAAGGCGGGATTGACGCAAGCTCAACTCGCTGAAGCGTCGGGCTACTCGGAAGATTTCATCGGGCTGGTCGAGCGCGGCGTCAATGCTCCGTCTATCAGCGGATTGGAGCGAATCGCCAAAGCCATGAAGGTTTCTATCAGGGAGCTTTTCAATTTTTAGGCCATGAACTTCTCCGCTAAGAATGAGATTTTTCACAGTCTCCGGGAGGGGATGATGGCCGAAATTGCTCGATGCAAACGTATCACCGGAGCAAAGCGAACGAAGACCGACCCGGTCAACAAGAAGTTGTGGCGCGACCTCTATCCCAAGCTACTCGCAGACCTCGTGGCAAATGCCGCTGCAGAAAAATGGTCCTCGGAACGGCTTCTCGATTGTCAGCTCCGGCTGTTCTACTGTTCTCTCGTGGTGAACCTTGAATCCCGAAACCAAGTCGTCGCATACGACTACATGGATTTTTCCCGACGAATCGGCGAAGTATGGGAGGACTTTTGCAAGGTGTGCTGGGACGCACCCGCGAATGCAGTATTGAAACGGCTTAAACCGCCCTCATTCGCCACGGTCAGGACTGAATTGCTCGACGGATTCTCGGCGTTGGTAGCCGCCGGACGTGCGACGAACAGCAAAGCGATCCTGGAGCAGTATCAGCAGGCGATTGATTTGCTTGGCAACATCAATCTGACAGAGGACGAATACTGTGCGATCGGCAAGAAGAGATTTGTCATCGATTTTAAGAGCGGCTTTGGCTCAAACGAAAAGGGCAACACGGAACGGTTGCTCACCGTGGCCAAGATTTACGGCCTGCTTCCTGAATCTCACGAGTGCGTCTTGGTCGTCAGAGCCGCAGAGGACGAAGGCAACAATTACCTTCAGGTGCTGAAAACGTCAGGTCTTTGGAAAGTTTGTTGCGGGCCAGCCGCCTACGAATTCATCAAGACGCTTACGGGTTTCGACTTGGCCGCTTGGATCGGTAGGAATGTGGCTTTTCACGAAGACATGGAAACAGGGGCGTATCAACATCTGAAGCAGCAAGGTCTGACCAAGTATCTTGGGTGGTAGCCGAAGTTTCACGCTGGTAAAACGCTGCCACTTGCTCGTCCGCACACAATTCCTCGGATTCTGTTGAAAGAGAGCAGGCACGTTTTTTCGCGATGAGTCTTCCAAGCGCACCCAACTCACGCAGCTCTGAAGCGGTTAGCTTGGGCAAAGGTAGCTTCTTGAGATAATTGGCGGAGTTGTTGGCCGTTGGGTTAATTCCTTCCTTGAGTAGTTTCGTGGCGAACCGGCTGTTGAGAATGACCAGCAGCGGAAAGATCCACTCGTGGCGTTTGGGAAAAATCCCAACGACAGACTGGTCAAACACTCTGCGTTGAATCAGAAAGGCATTGATGCGGGTCGAAGTCACCATCGGCACGCCGATGCCCTCTCGAAAGTAGAACTCGGAATTCTGGAAACGCGCTTTTGCATCGTTGCGATAAAATGAGATTGCCGAGTCGCTCCAATCCAAAACCCATGAAGTCTTCTGCACAAAACGGTGCGAACCGCCTTTCACAATCGGAATCCATGTCGGATCAGCCGGAAGCCCCTTCGCCATTTCGGACTGGCTCAACGGTCTGCAACACACCTGAGTTTGAGGAATGGACTCGTAGTAATCCCCGCGCACCGAAGCTCCCGCAAGCGCACGGATGAACCGCTTATTGTCACCCGTATAAATGCCGGTTTTGCAATCAGCAACGTCGCCGAGACGTAGCTTTGCTGAGTGAAGCACGCTCTCAACGTGTTGTTCTCCGCTCGTCCAAATCCTCAAATCCAGACGTTGGAGAATTTTCCGCTGCAAGACCGCAACACAAGTGCCAGCATCTTCGCCACGCGCCAAGGACTCCAATTCGTCGGAAGAATTCGCTGCTATGACACGAAACTCATGATTGTCATCAGGCAGTGTCCAAGGCTTGCGAATGGTGATGATGCAAAGGTTCGAGTATCCGAAAGCCACTTTCGGAAAAAGTTTCGACGGGAGAGTGACAATCTCCAATATCTCAGTCCGTTTCAGTAGAACCTCGCGCAATTTGCGATGGGCGGCCACGGTCAAGAACGTGTCTGGAACGATGAAGGACAAGACGCCATCATTTTTGAGCAGCTCCAAACAGCGGAGAATAAACAATGCGTAGGTTTCGCGAACGTGAAAATCGGGGAATGCCTTCTTGAGCGCCGCGCGAGTCTCGTAATCCAGCCACCCACCGTAAGGCGGATTCCCAATTATCCGGTCAAACTTTTCTGGCAATCCGCTGCGAGTGAGCAGTCCAGAGTCACCAGCAAGCGAACTCAGGATAGTGTCCGCGCACAGTGTCTGCACGGCGTCACCAAAACGATCGTGAAGCTGTTTGATGGCGGCCGGGTTTTTATCCAAGCAGCAAATTTGAAGATTGAACTGCGTTTCATGCAAAGCTTCGACAAACGCGCCATCTCCTGCTGCTGGCTCAAGCACTGACAAGTTATCGGCGAGAGCAAGCCTGCTAATCATGTAGCTGCGAATCGGATCAGAGTGCGTGTAGAAAGCACACAGGACATTCTCGCGTCTGTCTTCGACAGTTCGTGCCATTGCTAATGAGTTTCGTCTTTCGGCAATCCGCAGTCAAGCTGCGGCTGCCTTTTTACACCTTTGCGTAAATCTCCGCACCCTTCTCCACAAATTGGCCCGGCTGCGCCCGCAAGCCTTAGCCTTCCCAGCGGAACTCAAACCGCGCCTTGCTCAGCGCGTTGTCACGGTATTGCGCGCTGGGCTGGACAAATTGGCGCAGGAAATTCCCGGTCTGACGACGACGGTCGGCGGCGTTTCGAGGCGTGAAGACTTCCGGCGAATGGTGGATAACTCATCTCACTTTCCTGTTGCGAGCACATCAAAAAAGGGGGAGCGTGCCCGATGTGGGGTGAAAATTGGAGCGAAGTTCACCATTTCGCCGCAGCCACCGCGCAACACTTTGGCAGCGACACATCAGCGACACGATTCACGACTGTTTGAACAAACAAGCAATAAACTGGAATCAGCCGCAAGGAACAGGAAATGGGCACCAGCCAAAAAGGAAAACATATGTCACAGCGGCTGGAAGACCCGGCGGCCTGAGTTACGCTTATGACAATGCCACGAGAAAACGCATCACCGAAAGACAATCGCGCTGATCAAGTCAAGATCACCGGGCAAGACGGGCTTTCCGCCGAAGCCAAGGAACTGGCCAAAGTCAAAGACCGTCATCTGCGTCTGGCCGCCGACTTTGAAAATTTCCGCAAACGGACCGCCCGGGAGACGGAGCGCCGCGCGGCGGCGCAGAAGGAGGCGTTCATCCACGATTTGCTGCCGGTGATTGACAATCTCGAACGCGCGCTGGACAGCGGCAACGCGTCCGCTTCGCCGGAACAACTTCGCCCGGGCGTGCAATTGACGCTTCAGCAGCTTCATCAGCTCCTGCAACGCCACGGCATCGAGCCGGAGGAAAGCCTGGGCCGGCCATTCGATCCGCATCGGCAGGAAGCCCTGTTCTCGCGCCGCGATCCCGCGCAACCGGACCACACCGTGCTCGAAGTTTCCCAGCGCGGTTATCGGCGCGGCCAGGAAGTTTTTCGCCCCGCGAAAGTCGTCGTCAACGATCTGAGTCAGCCCGCTTCCGGCCCGGAAGCGGCGGCGAACATCGCACCGGCCTCACAACCAAGTCACCCGCCCGGGGGAAAGAGCGCCTAACATGCATCTGACCACTGAAGAAGTCTTAATCCGTTCGCTCTGTGAACCGTCAGCTCCGGGCGGCACGATGCCGCCCGCCACGAACCATGCCGGTTGAATTCAAAGATTACTACGCCACTCTCGGCGTGCCGCGCGCCGCCAGCGATGAAGACATCAAAAAAGCCTTCCGCAAGCTGGCCCGGCAGTTCCATCCCGACGTGGCCAGGGACAAGAAGGTGGCCGAGGAAAAGTTCAAGGAGATCAACGAGGCCTACGAAGTCCTGAGCGATCCCGAGAAGCGCAAGAAATACGATCAATACGGCTCGGGCTGGAAGGAAGGCGGGGGCTTCGAGCCGCCGCCGGGCTGGCAAGGCCGCGCCCGGGGCGGCGCCGACGGTGCGGAAACCCATGAGTTTCGTTTCGGCGGCACGGGCTTCAGCGACTTTTTTGAACAACTGTTTGGCCGCGGCCGGCGCGGCGGGTTTGATTTCGGCGGAAATGGTTTTGATGCGGAAGAATCCACGCCCACCGGCGGCCCGGCGCGCGGCCATGACATCGAAGGAGACATCCTGGTGGCGCTCGACGAAGTAATGCGCGGCTCGGTGCGCAGCATTTCGCTTCAGCGCACCAACCCGCAGACCGGCCGGACCGAAACCCACAACTTCAAGGTCCGCATTCCCATCGGCGTCCAGGACGGCCAGACCATTCGCGTCCCCGGCAAGGGCGGTGAGGGCGCGGGCGGCGGCGTGTCCGGCGACCTTTTTCTTCACGTGCGTTACGCGGCGCATCCGGATTTTCGCGCGCGCGGCGCGGACCTTTATTACGAACTCGACCTTGCGCCGTGGGAAGCCGTGCTTGGCGCCACCGTGAGCGTGCCCACGCTCGACGGCCCGGTGAGCGTGCGGATTCCGCCCGGCACGAACAACGGTCAGCAATTGCGCGTGCGCGGGCGCGGTCTGCCCAGGGGCCGGAACAGCGGGCGCGGCGACCTCTACGCGGCCGTCAAGGTGCAACTGCCCAAACAACCCGGCGCTGAAGAACGCGTGCTCTGGGAAAAACTCCGCCAGACCTCGCGCTTCAATCCGCGCCAACCCGCCTGATGAACAATAACTCTGAACTCGACGACCGCGGACTCGTGCTGCCGTGCCCGCAATGCGGCAAACGCAATCGCATCGCTTACGAAGGGCTGGGACGGATTTTCCGTTGTGGCAATTGTCACACGGAACTTCGCCCGCCCAGCGAACCGGTGGCGGTGAAAACCGAAGTCGTCTTCAGCGCCCTCACCAGCCGCTGCGCGCTGCCGGTGCTGGTGGACTTCTGGGCGGAATGGTGCGGCCCCTGCAAAATGGTCGCGCCCGAACTCGCCAAAGTCGCGGCCGACGGCGCGGGCCAATGGCTCGTGGCCAAGGTGAACACCGAAGAGTTGCCCCATCTTGCGCAACGATTTCGCATCAGCGGCATTCCCACGCTCGTGCTGTTCCAAGCCGGACGCGAAGTCGCGCGCCAGTCGGGAGCAATGCCCGCCGCGGCGATCCGGCAATTTATCCGGCAAAACCAATTCGCAGGAGCAATGCATGAAACCCACCGATAAAAATCCCGTGCGCGCCATTCAAGTTTTTGAACCGGACACGAACACGGTTTATACCATCGAAGCGGCCGGCCACATCGCCCAGGTGTCGCGCCGGACAATTCTTGTCTATTACAAGCACGGCCTGGTGTCGCCGGTGGTTGATCCCGAGTGCGGCGGTTACTACTTCAACGACGAGGCCATCCGCACCCTGCGCCGCATCGAATACCTGCGCGCCAATTGCGGCATAAACATTGTGGGCATCAAAATGATTCTGCACCTGACGAACGAAGTGGAGCGTCTGCGGGCCGAGGCGCGATTTTTTCGTTAGTAATCCGGGAGGCAAACAATTTTTACGCCGGTCAAATCACAACCAACAAAGAACAGGAGATAAAAATGAATGCCAATGTGGATATAAATTGTGAAACGATGGCGGGACTGCTCACCCGTCATTGGTGGTTGCTGGCCTTGCGCGGATTGGCGGCCGTGACGTTTGGCGTGCTGGCATTTGTATGGCCCCGAATCACGCTGTTGACTCTGATCATTTTCTTTGGCGCGTATGTTTTGGTGAACGGCGTCTTGTCATTCATCCTCGCGGCCAAGGCTCCCAAGGACTTTCCGCGATTCACCGGTTTGATTTTGCCGGGATTGGTCAGCGTGGCGGCGGGCGCGGTCGCCTGCGGCATGCCCGGCATCACCGCGCTCGCCTTGCTGGTGGTCATCGCGACCTGGTCATGCCTGAACGGCATCATGGAAATCGTCTCGGCCATACGATTGCGTAAGGAGATTAACAACGAATGGCTATGGATTTTGGCTGGCCTCGTTTCGATCGTGTTTGGCGTGCTGGTTCTGATCTGGCCGGGCGCGGGCGCGCTGGCGCTGATCTGGTGGATAGGAGCTTCCTCGGTTTTCTTTGGCGTCATGCTCATCGCGCTGGCCTTTCGAATGCGCCGTTGGAAGGGCTTTGCGTCACCAGCACCAGGCCCCGCCTGAACTGGCAACCCATGACCAACCATGAAACTTAACCAAAGCGAAATACGTCTGCGCTCCGGGAAGCGCGCGCACTTTCTCCTTTTGGACCTCAACTAACCCGTAACCAATATGAACAAACCAATCACCATTCTCGGCATCGCCGGCAGTCTTCGGCGTCAATCCTATAACCGCAGCGCTTTGCGCGCCGCCAGGCAGCTCACGCCGGAAGGCGTCACCCTCGACATCTTTGAAATTGATGGCCTCCCCGGCTTCAATGAAGACGAGGAGAAAAACCCGCCCGCCAAAGTCGTGGAGTTGAAGAAACGAATACGCGCGGCGGATGCCCTGCTGATTGTGACGCCCGAATATAATTATTCGATTCCGGGCGTGTTGAAGAACGCCATTGACTGGGCGTCCCGGCCTTACGGCGACAGTGCCTGGTCCGGGAAACCGGCGGCGATCATGGGCGCGTCGGTTGGAACAATTGGCACGGCGCGGGCGCAATATCATCTGCGCCAGGTGTTCGTGGCCCTGAATGTATTGCCCATCAACCAGCCGGAGGTGATGATTGGCAATGCCGCCGAGCGATTCGACGCGCAGGGGAATTTGACGGATGAGAGGACAAAAAAACATATCCGTCAGTTGCTGCAAAATCTTGCGGAGTGGGCCCGGCGGATCCGCGGGAGCGGTTTATGAACTCGAGAAAGATACCCAAATAAAACAAAGCCTGAAAACGGGATGCAGGTAACAAGAAAGTATATGACCAAAGTTCTTTTCATTTCCATTTTGGCATCGCTGGGTGCGGCAGCCGTGGCGTGGGGATTATTTTTGGAGTCGTTTAAGGGAAAGCCAGAATTTCGGGACATAGAGGATTTCAGATCGTCTGAACAGAAATCCCATTGCGGGCAAAAATGGGTTTTTTGGGGGGTTATCGCTGAAATGATACTTGGGTTCGGCATCGTTATTTGGGAAGGGGCAGACATGATAAAAACAGACAGGAAAATTGAAGAAGCCGACACGCGCAATCTACCAATTGATTCTATTGCCGGATATGCCCGCGTCGAAATAAAGCCACAGGGAGATCGAGAAATGCAATTTGTAAGAAATCTCCACCAAGTTTCAGCCAACAGCGAACCAATTTTTAGTCCTGCACAAATGCAAAAGGGTGAAACGGCGATATTATATTTGGCAAAACACCCGATGAATGACCCCGGAGCCGTAGAAATGGGAGTTGTCGCACAGGTGGTTTTTGTGGGAACAGTTTTGGGGGAAGGGATAGGTGTCAGAAAGTCGCTGCCATATGTTCCAAATATCTGTTTTGATTTATCCTTTAATTCACAACAAAGCGGGGTTTGGAATCTGAATGATGTGACTTTTAATGAATTAAATTTTGTGCAGATTGTTGGGGTAGGAAGAGATGAGGTGCTGACTCCAATGGTGGTTATCGGTGGGGAAATTGACCTAAAATTGGGGCTATGGAGAAAAACCTTCTTAATTCCACCGCAGACAAACCAGTTTTGGAGAGTTTCCAGCTTTAAGACAAATGGCGCATTCGTGCCAGCAGGGTATGGACTTGTAACCAATTCTGTGCCCGCAAGGTAAATTTTATACGTCCATGCCGCAATTTCGTGCCAAATCCGGCTTTGTAAAGCCCAAGCCCATTTCAAATTAAGGCAGTACCCAACTTATGGACGACTTGACACCGCCAAGGGGACAACCGAAAGTCATCCTTTGCCAAAACCCGGAGCGCCGATGAAAAAGCTTCCGCCCAAAATTGATCTCAAAGTCCCGGACAAAAACAAGCTGAACTGGGGTTTCAATTTTTGGCCGTTTTTCGTGATGCTTCTGGTGCTTTGGGGCTGGCAGGCGGCCGTGAACCAGTTCACGGTGCGAACCGTCCCCTACAGCGAGTTCAGAGCGCGTCTGGCCCGGCACGAGGTCGTGGACGCCGTGGTCAAGCAAGACGAGATCATCGGCCGGATTGTGCCTCAGGCTGCGCCGGGCACGAATGCGGCGTTGCCGGTGATTGCCAGCCCGTCCACGAATGCCCACGCGGCGACCACCAACGCCGCGGCGGCCGCAACGGCACCCTTCCAGTTCCGCACCGTTCGGATCGAGGACCCCGACCTGGTCAAGGATCTCCAGGCGAGCGGCGCGCAGTATAACGGTGTGCGTCCTGATTTTCTTTCGCAGTTCCTGCTGAGTTGGGTGCTGCCCATCGCCATCCTCGTGGGGATATGGTCATTGATGAGCCGCAAATTCAGCGCGGTGGGGCAATCCGTTTTCGGTTTTGGCAAGAGCACGGCCAAGTTGGTGGAAGGCGAGAAGACCGGCGTCAGTTTTGAGGATGTGGCCGGCTGCGAGGAGGCCAAACAGGAACTGAAGGAGGTCATTGATTTTCTGAAGAATCCCAAACGCTACAACGAGATTGGCGCGAAGATTCCCAAAGGGATTTTGCTGGTGGGAGCACCCGGCACGGGCAAGACGCTGCTCGCCCGCGCGGTTGCCGGAGAGGCCAGGGTGCCGTTTTTCTCGTTGAGCGGCAGTGACTTCGTCGAAATGTTCGTCGGCGTGGGCGCCGCGCGGGTCCGTGACCTCTTCCTCCAGGCGAAGCAGCATGCACCCTGCATCATTTTCATCGACGAATTGGATGCCATTGGCCAGAAGCGCAGTATTTATCTGGGCACCGTCAATGATGAGCGGGAGCAAACTTTGAATCAACTCCTGACGCAAATGGACGGGTTCGAACCGAATATTGGCGTCATCATCCTGGCCGCGACCAACCGGCCCGAGGTGCTCGACGCGGCGTTGCTGCGGCCAGGCCGGTTCGACCGGCAGGTGATTGTGGATACGCCGGACCTGGACGGTCGCGAAGCCATTCTCAAGGTTCATGCCCGCGGCAAACGGCTGGCCCCCGGGGTGGATTTGCGCCGGCTGGCTCAGGCCACCGCCGGGTTTTCCGGGGCCGACCTGGCGAATGTTCTGAACGAAGCCGCCCTGCTCGCGGCCCGCCACGAAGCTCACGAGATCGCCCAGGCGGACCTCGAAAATGCCGTGGAGAAAGTCGTGGCTGGTCCAGAACGGAAAAGCCGCCGGCTGACTGAAGAACAGAAGCGGCGGGTGGCTTGTCACGAGGTCGGGCACGCCTTGGTCGCTGCCTACAGCCCGGACGCGGACCCGGTGCGCAAAATCACCATCATTCCCCACGGCCACGCGGCGTTGGGCTACACGATGCAAGTGCCTGCCGAGGACCAGTTCCTGCTCAGCCGGGCTGAGCTGCTGACTCGCCTGCGCGGGATGCTGGGCGGGCGGGCCTCCGAGGAACTGGAATACGGTGACCTGACCACCGGCGCCCAAAACGATCTGGAGCATGCCACCGCGCTCGCCCGTCAAATGATCTGCCTTTACGGAATGAGCGAAAAGGTGGGCATGGCCAATTGCGCACAACGAACGCCAGCTTATCTTCCCGGTCAGCCCTTGCAACTGCAACGCGACTGCAGCGAGCAGACCGCCAGGGATATTGATGAAGAGGTGAAAAGACTCCTCGATAATTCCTATGCTGAAGCCAAAGAGCTTCTGACCGCGCACCGGGCTGACCTGCAGCGGGTGGTCGCGGAATTGCTCAAGCGTGAGACCCTCGATGGGGAAACGCTCTACAAGCTCATTGGCAAGGAGATGCCAAAACCGAAGGCGCCGACTCCGATGCCGGTGGAGAATGGGGTTCAGACCGTTTCGGCCGCGGGTTCAACCGCTGCCCATTGAATGGCGCCGCCGGGTCCAGGCGCGGGCTGGCTCCCGCTGCGGAACGATTTTTGAAATTTGCAAAAGAAGCCGCGTTGACGAAACGGTGAGTGCGAGCATAACCGTCAATACTTCGGTTCCCATGGCAGAAAAGGATTGGCAGAGGACAATTTTGATCGAGGCGGCGATTTTGTCTGCGCCCGGTGAACAAGCAGTGAACAAAAGGTGAATAACTAAGTTCAAAAAAGGCTTGTTAAAAAATGGATGCAAGATAGTTGAGCTATTAGGTGGAAGTATTAGGCGGAAGTTATGGGATCATATGACTGCTCATCAACTCTTTCAGCCGTTCCGTTTGAAGACTCTTGAACTCAAGAACCGGGTGGTCATGGCTCCCATGACGCGCTCGTTTTCTCCCGGCGGGGTGCCCACTTCGGGTGTGGCGGACTATTATGCCCGCCGCGCTGAAGGGGAAGTCGGACTGATCCTGTCCGAGGGCACCGTGGTAAATCGGCCCGCTGCTTCCAATGATCCGAACATTCCCCATTTTTACGGCAAGCAGGCACTCCAAGGGTGGAAGGCGGTGATTGACAAGGTGCATGCCGCCGGTGGTGTCATGGCGCCGCAACTTTGGCACATGGGCGTGGTGCCTCCCGATGAATCCGGTTGGCTGCCGACCACTCCGTTCGAAGGGCCTTCGGGCTGCGTCGCACCCGGGAAAATCGGCGGCGTCGCGATGACGGAACACGATATCGCCGAAACCATCCGGGCGTTCGCGCAAGCGGCGGTGGAGGCCAAAGCACTGGGATTTGACGCGGTTGAGATTCATGGAGCGCATGGTTATTTGATTGACCAGTTCTTTTGGCACCCCACCAATCAGCGCACCGACGGTTACGGAGGCCAAACTTTGGCCGAGCGCAGCCGATTCGCCGCGGAACTTGTTCGCGCCGTTCGCAAGGCCGTCGGCCCGGACTTCCCGGTCGGTCTCCGTGTGTCGCAATGGAAACCTCAGGATTATGCCGCGAAGCTCGCGGCTACGCCCCAGGAGATGGAGGCGTGGCTGGTTCCATTGGCCGCAGCGGGGGTTGACATCTTCCATTGTTCGCAGCGCCGGTTCTGGGAGCCCGAGTTCACCGGCTCTGATTTGAACTTTGCCGGATGGGCTAAAAAGCTGACGGGTAAACCCACCGTCACGGTGGGCTCAGTCGGGCTTTCAGGAGATTTTTCCGCCGCCCTCCAGTTTGGCGAAAGCGCGACGCCCCGCCCGTTGGATGAACTCTTCCGGCGTTTGGACCGGGGAGATTTCGACCTGGTGGCCGTAGGCCGCCCCCTGCTCGCCGACGCGGAATGGACCCGAAAAATTCACGAAGGGCGTTCCTCCGAATTGGTCGGTTATAGCAAAGAGGCTCTCGCCACTCTTTCGTAATCCTTATGCGATAATCGTGTTGCCATGCGGATCCCATCACCATCGTACCAAAGGATATCATAATGAAAACACCAGCAATCCCACATGAGAAAAAGAGTCGAGCGCCGGCCGCTGACAAAGCTGCTCCATCAAAATCCAAAAGGCAATCGAAGAGAAGCGTGGCCAATGTCCTCGCTCCAAAGACCAAGGTAATCGCCAGGCATGTTCCGTTGTTGCTCGAGCGGTTTCCGAACCCCGATAAGAAGTGCGTTTGCCTTGGATTCTATGCTCCCGAGGCACAGGCGGTGTTCGTAGCTGGCTCCTTCAACGATTGGCATCCATCCGCCATGCCTCTGCAAAAACAATCCGATGGCCGTTGGGTGGTGGAGTTGATGATCGAGCCAGGGAGGCATGAATATCGGTTCGTCGTTGATGGTCAGTGGACCGACGATCCGCTGTCGTCGGCTTACGTATCGAATCCATTCGGCGGTTTGAATTGCGTTCTAGTGGCCGCCCTCCAGGACTAGGTCCATGATTGGAATATTTCAGAAATGCTCCGGCAATCCGAGAGTAGATTTCGCCGTTGCTGCCCGAAAAGATCGGCGGACAGGCAGTATGCGGTCGGGTTAACCATCTCGCCGATTGAGAAAGGATAAAGAAATGAACGCATTAACACGCTGGGAATCCAAAGAATTGGATGCCCTCCAGAATCGCCTGTCCAGGTTCTTTGGCCTGGCACCGGGCGACACGACCACTGGCGGTCAGGAATTGATGACCGTGGCTGAATGGGCGCCCTCGGTGGACATCAGCGAAGACGACAAAGAATGGCTCGTCAAAGCTGACCTTCCGGAGGTGAAAAAGGAGGACGTGAAGGTGACCGTCGAGAACGGGGTGCTGACGGTTACGGGCGAGCGCAAGTTCGAGAAGGAGGAGAAGGACAAGAAATATCACCGCATCGAGCGGGCGTATGGCAACTTCTTCCGGAGCTTCGCGCTGCCGGAGGGCGCCGACGGCGCCAAAGTCAGCGCGGAGTTCAAGGACGGCGTGCTGAAGGTCCATCTGCCGAAGAGTGAAGAGGCGAAAACGAAAGCGAAAGCCATCAATGTGAAGGTGGCCTGAGGAGCTGGTTCCGGCCGCGGTGATTTGAGAATCGCCGCGGCGCAGGGAAAGAATGCAATGGACACGCCCATCAATGGAGAAAGCTATGAACAACCCGCAGAAAGCCGCCAAGCCCGAAGTTCCCATGAGCGTGAGGGATGCCATTTATCATCGCCGCGCCGTGCGGGACTATACACCCCGGACAATCGACCCAGCCGTCATCCGCACACTGCTCGATGCCGCCGTCCATGCGCCCACGGCCATGCACGAGGAGCCCTGGTCATTCGCCGTCATTCAGGATAAGTCCGTGCTGAACCGCTTGTCGGACAGCGCCAAAGAGCGGGTGCGCAGCGAGGTACAAGGTTCCGATTCCCACCACGCCAAGCATTCGCTGGAGCTGGTGAACGCACCGGATTTCCATGTTTTCTATAACGCCGGCACGCTGATCGTCATCTACAGCAAATTCCCGGGGCCGTTTGTCGTGGCGGATTGCTGGCTGGCGGCGGAAAACCTGATGCTGGCCGCCTGCGCCAAAGGGCTGGGCACCTGCGTCATCGGCTTTGCGGTTTCGGCGCTAAACTCGGCGGAGTGGAAGGCGGAATTGAAAATCCCCGCTGAAATGACGGTCATCGCGCCGATCATTGTGGGCGTGCCCGCCGGCGCAACGCCGCCCGTGCCCCGCAAACAGCCGGAAATTCTTACCTGGAAATAACGCGGGCACCTATGAACGAGCACAAAAGCCAGTTCAGGCAAAGCCTTCCGGGCCAGCCCGGCCTGCTCTTTGTTGTTCAAAAGCACCAGGGGCGAAATCTTCATTACGATTTCCGGCTTGAGGTGAATGGCGTGTTGAAGTCGTGGGCCTTGCCCAAAGGTCCCTCACGCGACCCGGCGGTCAAACGGCTTGCCGTGCCCGTGGAAGATCACCCCGTAGAATACGCGGACTTTGAGGGCGTTATCTCTGCCGGCCAATATGGCGCAGGGCCCGTCATGGTTTGGGACCATGGTACTTATACCCCTGAAGCTTCCGCTGATGTTTCTGCCAGCCTTGAAAACGGAGAACTGAAGTTCGTACTATATGGCCAGAAGCTTCGAGGTTCCTGGGTGCTGGTTCGTACCCGGAATAACAATTGGCTCTTAATCAAGCACCGCGATGCCTACGCGTCGGGGGAAGATGTCACCGAACTTGAACCGCGATCAGTCGTCAGCGGCCGGCTGCTTTCCGAGATCCTTGCGGATGAGGGACACGCCGCCAAGGTAAAGGGCTCCCGGCAATACACATGAGGGAACGTGAGCAATAACAGATCATTCGCTAAACAAGAACGCTTGGGCACGGACGTGGCCAGTGTTGGGAGCATGGCAATTACTCACCCCGATAAGTTATGGTTTCCAGAAGATCAGATCACGAAGCTCGAGGTGGCTCAGCACTACGCGGGCGTTGTACCCCGCATGCTCCCTTGGTTGAACCAGCGCCTCCTTACGGCCGAGCGATGCCCGGACGGAATTACGGGCGGCTGCTTTTTTGAGAAGAATTTTTCCGACAACCTCCCGGCCGGCATCCCCACCCTCGCCGTTCCGGCTGAAAGCGCGGGAAAGAATGTTCATTATGTGGTGGGTGGTTCGAAAGCAACTCTCTTGACCCTCGTCAACCTTGGCTGCATCGCGATTCATGTCATGAACTGTCAGGCCGGTTCGTTCGATCAACCCGACTGGCTGGCCTTCGATCTGGACCCCTCGACCGGACAGTTCCGCGACGCAGCCAAAGCCGCAAGCCTTCTGCGGGAACTCCTCAATGAACTGCGGATTCGCTCCTTCCCCAAGACCACCGGCGGCCGGGGACTGCACGTTCTTGTTCCGTTGCAGCCCGGACTGAATCAGGAGCAGGTCCGCCTTTTCGCTCACGGCATCAGCCGGGAAATGGCCAGGAAATCACCAAAGACGATCACCGTTCAGATGCGAAAGGCAAAGCGCCAGAATCGCGTTTTTGCCGACTGGCTGCGGAACGCATTCGGCCAGACCATTGTGGCGCCTTACTCGGTCCGTTGCCGCCCGGGGGCTCCGGTTTCCACACCGCTCGATTGGGATGAGGTCCGGCCGGAGTTGAATCCATCCCGCTTCAACATCCGAACCATCCAACGCCGATTGGAGGACAATGATCCTTGGGCTGACTTCTGGCGATCTCGTCAGACCTTGCCGAAAACTTCTAAATGAGACAATGAGCACCGATTCTTCCACGCAGCAGGGCGTCAGGCTCCAGGTCCGCGAGCTGCGCAAGAGTTACGACGGACATGAAGTGCTTAAGGGCATTGATTTTGAGGTCAACCCCGGCGAAATTTTCGTCATCATGGGACCGAGTGGCGGCGGCAAGTCGGTGCTGCTCAGGCAGCTTATCGGCCTGGAAGAGCCGGACCAGGGGGAAGTCCTGGTAGAAGGCCAGCTGATTCAGCCGCCTGAACTCGCAACCCGCTACCGCGTGGCGATGGTTTTCCAGTCTGGCGCACTGCTGACCTCGATGACTGTCGGAGAAAACGTCGGTTTCTATCTGGCCGAGCATCACCTGAAATCGCCCGCTGAAATTGCGGAGATCGTTTCCAAGGACCTCGAACAGGTCGGCCTGAAAGGCACCGAAAATCAAATGCCCGACGAACTCTCCGGCGGCATGAGGAAGCGCGTGGCCATAGCCCGGGCATTGGTCGTCGAACCGCAGTTGATCTTCTATGACGAACCGACCAGCGAGCTTGACCCGGTTTCATCTGTGGGCATCGCCGAAGATATTGTAAAACTTAACGAGCGGATTCATGCCACTTCCGTGGTTGTCTCGCACGATCGCGACCTGGCTTTTGGCATCGCCAATCGCATAGCGGTGCTCGAGGAAGGCCGCATACTCGCGATCGGCACGCCCGACGAAATCAAGCGCAACTCCGACTCACGCGTTCAAGATTTTCTGAACGCAAGCACTGCCCAAATACGGACTCCTCCTGCCCGTTTACAACCGCAAAGAACACCCCCAGAAACTCAATTGCCAACAACCAAGCAATGATTAAAAACGAAAGGACAAAACAAATGAAAACATCAACAATGAAACCGACCGAGGCACCCAAAATGTACGAAACCGAAAACGACATCTCGCAAAAGCGGCGGGAGGAACTGAATGCTCTGATGAACCAGCGCCTGGCCGACGCCGTGGATCTCCAAATGCAGATGAAACAGGCGCATTGGAATGTCAAAGGCCCCCACTTCATCGGTTTGCACAAACTTTTCGACGAAATTTACGAGGCGGTTGGTGAATACGTGGACCTCATCGCCGAACGCATCGTGCAATTGGGCGGCATCACCGAGGGGACGGTGCGCGTGGCCGCCGCCCGTTCGCGGCTGGAAGAGTATCCGCTCGCCATTGCCGACGGTGCGGCTCATGTCGAGGCGGTCGCCAAAGCGCTCTCCACTTTCGGACGCGAAGTCCGCAGCACGATCGATGAGGCAGACGACCTGGAGGACGCCGACACGGCGGATTTATTCACCGAGGTTTCGCGCGGGATTGATAAGTGGCTCTGGTTTGTTGAAGCCCACTCCCAAGCGGAAAAATAAAAGCCTATGAAAACCAACCCACTAAAAAAAGGCGAGCTGACCGTGAATTCCGCCGGCATCGGCACGGTAACCCGGAAGATGGTGCGGGAGCGCGCGGTTGAACTGGCCAAACTCGATGGTCGTTCCGCGCGTGAGGTATCGAAGTCTGATTGGGCGATGGCCAGGCGGGAATTAACCGGCGGACCGGAAATGGACCCCAAACAAACCACCCTGGAAGCGGCGCCTGAATCAGAACGCTGGGATCCGGCGCCTGGTTCGGAAGGCCACAAAGTTCCCGAGAGTCCCGGGGAGGATGAGGACGACGAGGGGCGGAGCGACAATGAAAGACTCGTCGAAGAAGGCATCGAAGAGGCGGAGCTTGATCAAATGGATCAAGCCACCCGGGCTGCCGCGAAAAAGCGAAAAAAGGGAGCCTGAGTTTTGGAACCAGAAAATGTAACACATTGAAAAGCGTGAGCCCGGAAATTCCGGACCGCAGGCGGCGTTAATCGAATCGTTAAACCAGACAAGTATACAAACACACGATGAAAGGAAAATTTTGATGAAAAACAAATCACTTATCCGTAACGCAGCCGTGACAACGCTGTGTTTTGGTTTTGGCGCTTTGGCGCTGACGGGTTGTTCAACCACCTCCAGCCAGAAACTTGCGGGATACGAGCAGGCGGAACAAATCGCCAATGAACATCTCGCCAAGTTCGACGACCTGGATTTCCACGTCTTCACCTACCAGCAGTGGGCGAGGCTGCATGAGAGTCACTCTCAGGACGTTGTTGTTCACTGGCCGGACGGACATCAGACCGAAGGCATCGAGAAGCACATCGAGGATTTGAAGGCGATGTTTGTCTATGCCCCGGACACGCGGATTAAAGTCCATCCGGTCAAGATCGGCTCCGGCGAGTGGACGAGTGTGATCGGGGTGATGGAAGGAACATTCACCCAGCCGATGCCGACTGCCGACGGTAAAACCATTCCGCCCACCGGCAAAGCGTTCAAGTTGGTGATGTGCACGGTCGGGCATTGGAAGAATGGCGTGATGAATGAGGAATATCTTTTCTGGGACAACCTGACCTTCATGAAACAGCTCGGTCTCGCGCAGTAGGACATCCAACGGATGGTGGATAACTTATCTTACTCGCTTGTTGCAGGTGCGCCAACAGAGTGGGAGCGTAACACACAACCATAAACGTCGGATCAAAAAGAAGGATAAAACAACAAGATTCAAAACATAAAAAGACAAAACAACAAAGGACAAATTATGAGCCAATACAACAAACTCTATACTCCGCAGGACAGCGCGATTGTTTTCATTGATCACCAGCCGCAAATGCTTTTCGGCGTTTCCGGCATCGACCGCGCGGCCTTCATCAACAACGTCACGCTCATCGCCCGGGCAGCCAAGGAATTCAATGTGCCCACCGTCCTGACTGCCGTCGAAACGGAGGGCTTCAGCGGCTACGTTTTCCCGCAGTTGCTCGATGTGTTTCCCGGCCAGCCGGTCGTCGAGCGCAGTTCCATGAACTCGTGGGACGATGCGGGCTTCCGAAAAGCCGTCGAAGCCACCGGACGGAAGAATATCCTGATGACCGGCCTGTGGACGGAAGTGTGCATCACCTGGCCCACGCTCTCCATGCTCGGCGCCGGTTACAATATCTACGTCGTTGAGGATTGCTGCGGCGCAACCTCGGCCACGGCGCAGAACGCGGCGCTCTCGCGCATGGTGCAAGCCGGCGCGATTCGCGTCACGACGATAGCCGCCATCCTGGAGTGGCAGCGGGATTGGAAGAACAAAGAGCACTACAACGCGCTGATGACTCTCCTCAAACAACAAGGCGGTGCTTACGGCTCCGGTGTCGAATACGCCTATACCATGGTGCACAAGGCCCCGCAGTCCGCGCAGAAGCCGCAGGTCGTGCCGAAGAAAGCCGCACACTAAACACGATTCACAGCCGGCGCGGACGGTCGGATGCCGCCCGCGCCTTGGTTTCCATGCGTGGACTTTGGATAGTTCTACTCGCAGCCACGTGCGCTTGGGCGCCCGGTGCGGAGCGGCCGGCTTTTCAGACATTGCGTTACAACGAAGACTGGTTGTTCCTTCAGGACTCGTCGCAACGCACGGACTGGCTCGACCCGGTGAAGTTCATTCCCCTGCAAGACACGAATGTTTATGTCTCGTTCGGCGGCGAGGCACGCGAGCGCTATGAGTACTTTGCCAACTACAACTGGGGAAAGGGTCCGCAAGACGACAACGGCTATTGGTTGCAGCGTTACATGGTCCACGGCGACCTGCATCTCGGCCCTGACGTCCGCTTTTTTGCCCAGTTTAAAAGCGGCCTGGAAGACGGGCGGAACGGCGGGCCGCGCCCGCCAGACCGGGACGATTTTGACCTCCACCAGGCCTTCCTGGATGTGACCGGCCACATCACCGCTGACGACGCCGTCACTTTGAGACTGGGCCGCCAGGAACTGAGTTTTGGCTCCCAGCGGCTGGTGTCGGTTCGCGAGTCTCCCAATGTCCGCCAAAGTTTCGATGGCGCCAGCGCCATCCTGAAGGTCGGTCAATGGCAACTCACTGGCTTTTTGACCCGCCCGGTGGAAACCCAAACAGGTATCTTCGACGATGCCCCGGACCCGGCGCGCTGGTTCTGGGGCGCTTATGCCGTGTATCCTTTGCCCATCCTTCCCGGCGGAAACATTGACCTGTATTACTTTGGCCTCACGCGCGACAGCGCGACGTTCGATCAAGGCTCCGCTCGGGAGGAACGCCACAGCATCGGAACACGGCTCTGGGGCCACAAACAAGGATGGGATTACAACTTTGAATTTGTTTACCAGTTCGGGAGTTTTGGGACCGGCGATATCAGCGCGTGGACGGCGGCTTCCGACACCGGTTACACCTTTCAGTCGGTGCCAGCCACTCCCCGCGTCGGCCTGAAAGCCGACATTGCCAGCGGCGATGGCAATGCTCACGACTCTACGCTGGGCACCTTCAACGCCCTCTTTCCCAAAGGCGCGTATTTTTCGGAGACCGATTTGATCGGCCCGGCGAACATCATTGACCTGCATCCTTCACTCGAGTTGCACGTCAGCAAACGCGTGAAGCTGACCGGCGACTGGGATTTTTTCTGGCGGGAAAGCACTCACGACGGCATTTACGGTGTTGCGGTCAACCGGGTGAGGACCGGGCAACAGACCGATGCCCGATACATTGGCAGCCAGTCGCAGGCCAGGCTTGACTGGGAAATCAGCCGGCACTTCGCTTTCGCGGCAGTTTACGCCCATTTCTTTGCCGGCGAATTCCTCAAAGAAACCCCGCCCGGGAAAGACGTCAATTATGTCTCCACCTGGCTAACCTTCAAATTCTGAGCACCACGAAACCAGTTCCAATTCCAGAAAGGAAATATTATGAATCCATCGAAATCCGCTGACTTGATTCTTCAAAACGGAAAAATCACCACGCTCGACCCGAAACATCCCGAAGCAAAGAACCTCGCCATCAAGGATGGCCGCATCGTCGGCGTCGATGATGCCGAAAGCTACGAGCGAGGCCCAAACACGCGCGCCATTGACCTCAAAGGCCGGCGCGTCGTCCCCGGCCTGAACGATTCCCACATGCATATCATCCGCGGCGGCCTCAGCTATAATCTGGAGCTTCGGTGGGACGGCGTTCCGTCCCTCGCGGACGCTTTGCGCATGCTTAAAGAGCAGGCGCAACGGACGCCGCCCGGCCAATGGGTCCGCGTCATCGGCGGGTGGAGCGAATTTCAATTCGCCGAACGGCGCATGCCCACGCTCGATGAAATCAACGCCGTCTCCCCCGAAACACCCGTCTTCGTCCTGCACCTGTATTGCCGCGGCATGTTGAACAAGGCCGCGCTGCGGGCCTGCGGCTACACGAAAGACACTCCCAATCCACCAGCCGGTGAAATCCAGCGTGACGGAAATGGCAACCCCACCGGACTCCTCATCGCCCGGCCCAACGCAGGGATTCTCTACGCAACCGTCGGCAAGCAACCTAAGCTGCCACCCGAACATCAAATGAATTCTTCCCGGCACTTCATGCGCGAGTTGAACCGTCTTGGCCTCACCAGCCTGGTGGACGCGGGCGGCGGATCGCAAATCTATCCCGATGACTACGTGATCATTGAGGAGCTACACAAGCGGGGAGAAATGACCGTGCGCATGGCTTACAACATTTTCACGCAACGACCCAAAGAGGAAAAGGATGATTTCCTTCGTTGCATGAAGCTGACGGCTCCCGGCAGGGGTGACGATTTCTATCGCTGCAACGGCGCTGGAGAAATGTTGGTTTATTCGGCGGCGGATTTCGAAGATTTCCTGGAACCCCGGCCCGACCTTCCGTCCAACCTGGAAAAGGACTTGAAAGAGGTCGTTTCGCTGCTGGCTGCGAAGAAATGGCCGTTCCGTCTTCACGCAACCTATGACGAAAGCATCTCCCGGATGTTGAACGTATTCGAAGCGGTCAACCGTGAAATCCCCTTCAAGGCGAATTGGTTCTTCGATCATTGCGAAACCATCTCGGACCGCAACCTCGAACGCGTCAAAGCATTGGGAGGCGGCATTGCCATCCAGGACCGCATGGCTTTCCAAGGCGAGTATTTCTTGGACCGCTATGGCCGGAAGGCGGCGGAGCGGACCCCTCCCATTCGGAGAATGCTCGATCTGGGCATTCCCGTGGGGGCGGGCACTGATGCCACACGCGTGGCCAGCTATAACCCTTGGCTTTCCCTATACTGGCTCGTTGCCGGGAAAACAGTCGGCGGCGCCTCGTTGTATCCTGATGCAAACCGCCTCAGCCGGGAGGAGGCATTAAGGCTCTACACTCAGGGCAGCAGTTGGTTCTCGGGTGAAAGCGGCAAGAAAGGGGCCATCGTCATCGGCCAACTGGCGGATGTCGCCGCACTCACCGAAGATTACTTGTCTGTGCCCGAAGAGAAAATCAAGAGCATTGAATCCGTCCTTACAATTGTTGGTGGAAAGATTGTTTACGGCGCTCAGGAATTTCAGAACCTTGGCCCGGCGCCACTGCCAGTGCTGCCGGAATGGTCACCCATAAAGGTTTATGGCGGTTACGGTGCGCCACTGGACATTCGCAAAGCCGCCCGCGCGAGCGTCCCGGTCCAACAACACCAGCATACCGCCGAATGCCATTCGCAGGGTTGTCTCCATGCTGCCCACCAACTCCTGGTTGAAATCAAAGCGGCCGCTCCCCGCTACAGCGACTTCTGGGGATTGGGCTGCGATTGTTTTGCGTTTTAATCCACAATCCAATTACTGACCTGACAGAAGAACAGACAACGCGCAAACTCACAAACAATAGGTGATCATTATGAAAAAGAGTGAACAACCGAATGCGAAAATCGAAATCACCAAAGACGGTCCCTACCTCGTCAGCGGCAGCCTGCCGCTCAGCGAACAGTGGATTGTCACCAATGCCGAGGGCGAATCCCTCGACTACCGGGAAGGGAAGAAATTCCCGTCGCAGCCGCAATATGCGCTTTGCCGTTGCGGCCAGTCGGCCAACAAACCGTTCTGCGATGGCACTCACAAGAAGGTTCAGTTCGACGGCACCGAAACAGCCAGCCATCAGCCTTACCTGAAGCAAGCCGAGACCATCGAAGGACCAACCATGCTGCTCACCGATGCGGAGAGCTATTGCGCCTTTGCCCGCTTCTGCGACCCGAAAGGGAGGGTGTGGAACCTGGTTCTGCAGACAGACGATCCCGAAGCCCGGCGACTGGTGGAGTATGAGGCCGGGCATTGTCCGGCCGGCCGGCTGGTGGCGTGGGATCGGAAGACGGACAAACCTATCGAACCGAAATTCGAACCGTCGCTCGGGTTGATCGAGGACACGGCCAGGCAGGTCAGCGGCCCGATCTGGGTGCGGGGAGGCATCCCGGTGATTTCCGCCGATGGCAAAGCCTATGAGGTTTGGAATCGGATGACCTTGTGCCGCTGCGGCCGATCCGACAACAAGCCCTTCTGCAACGGGTCGCACGCGGCATGAGGTGGCTTACACGAGTTTTTCAAATTCGCCGATGAACTGCCGCATGTCCCGGAGCAACACGGCGTCGGGCTTGCAGCGCAACACCATGCCGTCGAGATACATCAGGCTGCGGATGATGGCGAAGATGCCTTTCTCAAAGGTCATCCCCGAATGCACGCCCAGCTTGATGGTTTGCATCATCTTCCGGGTAAGGCTGACTTGCGCAACGGTCGTGCCGGTGAAGTCGGCGTAGAGTTCCAGAAATTTTGCCTTGAAAGTGTCGAAGGCCGGACCGGCCAGCTCGCGCTCGGACATACGGTTCAGCGCGGCGGCGCAGCGTGGATAATCGTATTCGGAAAGCGCCGCGAAGAATTCAAACAGCCCGCGCCGGATTTTCGGGCCGACGTGCCCGATGTAGCCGGTGTCAATGAAGCAAAGCTTGTCACCCGTGAGCAGCACGTTGCCGGGATGCATGTCGCCGTGGAAGGTGCCGACGCAAAACATGTAGAAGCCGTGGATGTGAAACAATTCGAGGAGCCGGTCGTAGCCCAGTTCGCCGGTTTCCAGCAATTCATCGAAACTGCGACCGGGAATGAATTCGGAAACCATCGCGTTCTCATTGCACAGGGGCTCGTGCACGCGCGCGAAGGCGAGACGCGAGAGATCGAACGTGCCGCGGTGCTGTTCGTAGATGGCGCGCAAGGTTTTCTGGCCGGCGACCTCGTGGCGCAAATCGAGTTCGCTCAATGTGTATTCCTCGATGTCGCCGAGGATGCCCACGGGATCACCAACCTGGCGGAGTTTGGGATAAAGAAAGGTGGCCAGGCGAAACAGGCGCTTGAGGCTGGCAACGTCCGCGGTGAATTGGGCGCGCACATTCTTCTTGATGGCCTTGATGACCACGTCCCCGCCGTCCTTAAGCCGGGCGCGATGCACCTGGCCGACAGAGGCGGAGGCGAGCGCGGCTGGTTCGATGCTTTCAAAGCGGTCAAAGAATCCGGGAGCGGCAGACGCGCGTAACAGGCTCAAAAAATCCTCCGGCGCGAGCGTGGCATTGCGGCGGTAGAGCCGGGCCAGATGCTCGCATTTTTCGCGGTCCAGAAAATCGATCCGCAGCGCGTGGACCTGGCCGAGCTTCACCGCGAGCAGGCCGAGGCCCTGAATCCAATCGAGGTCCGGCAGTTTGCCGCCGCGTCCGTAGATGGCGTGAATGAGCCGCCCAAATTGAATCCAGTTCATGGCTGGCCAGGTCAGACCTGGGTGTTTTTGGAAATGAACTTCACGCCGTAACGGCGCGCGATGAGGTTCGCCGCGATGCGGCCCGATTCGTAAATCGTGGGCAGGCCGCTGCCGGGATGCGTGCCACCACCGACGAGATAGCAGTTGTCCAGCTCCTCGAATTTGTTGCGCGGGCGAAAATACAGCATCTGGTTGAGCGAGTGCGCGAGATTGAACGTCGCGCCGAACTGGATGTTCATGTCCTGCCACGTCTGCGGCGTGAACACGATTTCCTCCCGGATGTGGCTTTTGATGTCCGCCATGCCGCCCCGCCTTTCCATCACCGCGAGGACCCGGTCGCGGAACGCGGATTTCTCCTTCGCCCAATCAATCTTCGCCGTGCGGTTCGGCACCGGCACGAGGACGTAAACCGCGGAATGTCCCGGCGGCGCGAGCGCGGGGTCGGTCACGCTGGCGTTGCGGACGTAGAAGGAAATGTCCTCGGACAAGACCTTGTTTTGGAAAATATCGCGGATATTGGACTTATAATCGCCGGCAAAGAAGATCGTGTGGTGCGGCAGGTCATAGACCTTGTCGAGGCCGAGATACAGCATGAACGTCGAACAGGAATACTCGCGCGCATCCACTTTTTCCGGGCTGTATTTCTTCAACCCGCCCGGTGGCACGAGATGTTTCATCGCATAACCGAAGTCCGCATTCAGCACCGTCTCGTCGGCGAAAACCTTTTCGCCGTCCGGCAACTCCACTCCGCGCACGCTGCGGCCTTCAAGCACGAGTTGTTTCACCGGCGTGCCGAGGCGCAGGTTCACGCCGAGTTCGCGGCACACCTTCGCCATCGCCTCGGAGATTTCGCTGAGGCCGCCCATGACGTGATACACGCCGAACGCGTGTTCGACATAAGGCAGAATCGCGAAGGCGCCGGGACAATCCCACGCCGACATGCCGAGATATTTCGATTGGAACGTGAACGAGAGCTTGAGTTTGTCCTCTTTGAAATAATCGCCCAACACACCCAGCAGCGAGCGGCCGAGCGAAAGGTTCGGCAGCGCCTTCAATAAATCGCGCGTGAAATACTGCCTGATGGTGGCGTAGTCCTTCTGGAGGCACGGATACATCAACCGAAACCGGCGCTGCTCCGTCTTCATGAACTGGTCGTAGCCCGCGCGGTTGCCGGGAAAATGCGCGTCCAGTTGCTGTAGCATCGCCTCGCGCTCCGTCGTTGGCTCAAGCCGCACGTCCTCGAACTGCAACCAGTACATCGGCTCCAGCTTCACGCACTTCAGGTAATCGGCGATGTGCCGTCCAGCCTCCTCAAACACTTCATCGAGGATGAACTTCATCATCAGAAACGTCGGGCCGGTGTCGAACTTGTAACCGTTGCTCACGATGGCCGCGTTGCGACCACCCACGTGCGGCTCCTTCTCAAAAACCGTCACTTGGAAGCCGCGATGGGCAAGCAACATCGCCGCCGTGAGACCTCCCGGCCCGGCGCCCACGACGATGATATGTTTCTGCGAATCGTTTTGCCTCGTCATTTGACGCTAAGGGTAGTGCAGAAAAGGGAAGTTGCAAACCAGAGCTTTTAGTGACAAAGCGTGGATCATTACTTGCCTGACGGGAGATGTTCGACGTGAAAATTGCCGGTGCGATTGTGGTAAATCGCCCGCTACTCGCAGCGGCCATGATTTTGCAGCAACTCGGTTTCACCTGGCCAAAGCTTTCAAATTTAACCCGTACTTTTCGTGGTTGACATTCATCCACGAAAAGCTCACGGTTTCATCAACCCGGCGCTGTTAACATCAAGGGCCACTTGAATGGTTGCGGCGTATTTAGAAGACTGTGCTTTTTGCTGCGGTTGCGCCCAAGGCGGCATTCGGGGATTTCTTTTAATTTTCTCCGTCAGATTGGCTCCCGGAATTTTGATCATCACCACCGGTGGCGGGTTCTTCCACGACAGGGACCGGCCACTTTTAAGGAGTCTCCACTATGAAAACTAATCACTGGAAATGGGGCTTTTTGGCCTTGGCGATCGGCTTCTTTTGTTTGTTTCTCGTGCTCCAGAAGCCACCACCACGAATCCCGGCACCGGAGGCAAATATGGTCGCGGTGAAAAAAAATCAGAATGCACCCGCCAAAACCGGTTTACCAGCCGTGGCACCTCGAGCGAGTGCGGAAAACCGGGAGAAACAAATTTTGGTTGCTTCACGCGCACCAGTGTCCTGGCAAACGGTACACGTGCCGCCGCCGCGCGAAATGCCACCGCGCGGCGTGCAGACTCTGGAGAACGGAGGCTTCGCCTACCGGGGCCATTATCAGGCCCGGCTGCCGGGCGAACTGTCCGGGGCGGACCGGGTTGTCCTGGCAGGCAAGGATAACGATGAAAACGCGTGGGTTTCCTGGGCGCCGGATCGCGAGATGGCCTGGCTGGATGCCACGGGCGCAGCGACGCCGGCAGGAAGGATGGAACTGGGGCCGGCTGAACGGGATGGGAATGTGATCAAATACCGGGGTCTGGCGGGGACGGCAGCGGACATGACCTACGAATTCCAGCAGGGCAAGCTCAAGGAAGACATTATGATTTCCGCCCTCGGTTCGCCACCGGTGGGGGCGGAATATCTGGCGCTGAATTTTCAAGTGGCCTATGCGCCAGAATTGGAAGTGAGAACGGATAATGAGCCGGCTCCGGCGATGTTCGAGACCGGCCACGGCATCCAATTCTACCGCGATGGCCGCATGGCGTTGCAACTGTTTGCTCTCAATGCACGGGATGCCCGGGGCAATCCAACTTTCGGGCGCTGGCGCTTTCAGGCGGCACAGGGCAAGGGAACGTTGACTATTCTTATTCCGGCGAACTGGCTGCGTTACGCGGCCTATCCGGTGACCATTGATCCTTCGAGCGGTTCGGGCACTCCGCCTTTCGGTCGGCTGCGATTCTGGCGGGATCAAGAGCTTTGCTTTATGGATCACGACGTAAATTACGTGGGTACGTACGATGACCCAAACAAAATCGAAACGCACGCGGTTGGACCGGAGGTTGCCAGCTATCAAGACATCACGTGCGGTGATCTTAACGGGGACGGTTACGATGAACTGGTGGTTTTGAAACCCTCCACCCCGGGCCAAGCCACGGAAGTAGTGATCAATGATGTCCACAACAATACGCAATACGTCCGAAGCGTGCTGGATGCTGGCAACACCGCTTTGCGGATTACGTCCGGGGACGCCGACGCTGATGGCAAAGATGATCTGTTCCTGCTTTACATGGATGCGAGTGGGGATTACTGGGTTCGCTACCTTCACACGTTGGATAATTTTAACTTTGAGTTCTCCGAACTGGTGGGTTATGTCGGCTTCAATGTTATGGATATCGTGGCGGCCGATGTGGATGGGGACCTTGCGGACGAGGTGGCCATCCTTTATGAATGGAACAACGGGGACTACAACGGCGCCATAGACGTGTGCAGTGTCGACAACCATTTCCCTTTGACCACCATTACCACGAATTCGTGCAAGAATTTCAGGACGATCGCCAGGGACGGGATCGGCAGGTCCCATGGCGAGCGCATCCACTCGGTTCATCCCCGGGCGATAGCGGCAGCCGATCTGGATCAGGACGGCCGCGATGATCTGATCGTTTTGAACGATTACTGGGACAATCTGCAAGATCGGCTAAAGGATGGCGCGGGCTGGGGCTTACACTGGGAGCCGCTGGAATATTATCATTCTCAAAATATCGAGATCTTCAATGCATTCAAAGGCTGTTCGGACAAATCGGATAACTCGGTGTGGAGAGACAGTTGGAAGCAGCCTCACCTGATGGATATTGTTGCGGGGGACCTCTACCTCTGCGGTACCAACCGGGTCTATGTTCTGAGCAGCGACGGAGAAGTTTATTACTCAACGCCCTTCGACATGACCTACGGCCCGGTCTACACGCGATTCCAACAGGAAGGTACTTTTTGGCTCTATCCCGGCATAACCAATTTGGCGATCGGAGACGTGGACGGGGACAGCGTGGTGGCACAGTACACCAATTGCTACACGCACGTGGAGCGCGTCCTCGCCGCCTATGAAGAGATGCCGCCGGCATGGGACGGAATAAATCTGGACCAAAGCACCCTTTCCATCGAGGAGGGAAAGGCAACTAGTGAGTGCTTGGAGGGCAAAGTTTCGATGACCACGGAGATAAGCATCGGAGTGGAAGCGGAGGCCGACCTGGAAATCTTCACGGTGAGTGACTCAATCAAATCCAACATCACGACAGCAGTGGAACATTTTGATAGTACAGAACTGGAAACATCCGTGAGCCATGACTTTACCTGGCCGGAGATGGATGAATACGGGAATCTGTTCAGGGACGATGGACTGTTGGTTTTTGATGAAACTCAGAACGTTTATGAGTACAGGGTCCTCAACCCGCGAAAGGACCATGACGACCCTTCCTACTTTGTCGTCATCGGCGCCGCTGACCCCGTCCCCGGGTACCTGTCCCGCCATACCTACGAAACCGAAGAAAACGTCAGTCTGGGGTTAATCGGCAATCGGATCATCGGGCGGGTAACCACCTACCCCACAAACGCGCCCGCTCAATCGATTCATACTAACTCGCCCGGTAAACTCATTGAAAGTGGCGCAACTGACATTTTAACCTTCACGAAAAACGAGGGCGGCGGCGACACTATAACGGAAGGTTCCGGCATTGAAGGCGAGTTCAGTGTAGGTGCGGGCGGTATCAAGGTCACCGCAGCTTTCAATAGAAAACGGGAAACCAGCTCCACTTTCAGCACGAGTATCTCCACGAACACCGCTTTCAGCGGACACGCTGGCGGCCCAAGAGTAGAGGCGGCCGGGTACGAATTTGGCGGGTACTTGAGGGTTGAGGAAACTCCCGATGGCAAGCGGGACTATTTTCACTACGGTTTTTACGTGCCGCTGGAGGGCCGGGGAGTCGGCTTTACAGGCTCCCCGACCTTCAGCAACTATTCCGGACCGCCGGACGAGGTTCCAACCAACCAAAACACCGCGTCCATAACGATCGACGTCTACGACCCCATCGGCCTCGCGTCGGTGACCTACAAGATAATACAGGGCACGTTCGAATGGATTCATTCCACGCCCATGGATACTCCCCCCACCTTGTCCACCCACCACACTTACTCGGCGGAATTCCCGCTGGCCGGGCTTCCCAAGTTAGAGGACCTCAACATCGTAATCACCGCCACAAACAACAATAACAACTCAGCGACCTACACGCTTTTGGGTTGTTACCGCTCCGGCTCGATGGATGAGGGTGCCGGCTACCCGGTTTTTCGTATCGTGGATTCCCAAACCAACCCGCCCGTGCCGGTCATTACCGGCGTGAGCTCCCCCCCGAACATGGAAGGTGACAGCGTCATTTTCAACGGCAGTTCCAGCGGCGAAGGGGTGACTCTGACATGGAACTTTGGCGACGGCTCGGCTGTCGCCAGCGGAACCAGCGTCTCGCACAATTACTACAAGTACGGCATCTACACCGTCACTCTCACGGCAGTGTCCACCAACGGCACGTCCGGCAGCACCAATCTCTCCCTGAGCATCTCGAATGAGCCGCCCAGGAACCTGTTCATGTCCATTTCAACCAATACCGTGCGCGAAGGACAGGACTTGACAGTGTCCGGGTACTTCCAAGACCCGGGAATGCAGGATTCGTTTACCGTCACTTGGGATTTTGGCGACGGCAGTACTATGTTCGGACGCTGGGAGCCTTATGACACGAACAACTGGTTTTCAGCGCTTTCGGAAGAACACATCTATCGGGTAAGCGCAGACACGAACGTGACAGTCAAACTTACCGTAAATGACGGAGTGGCCAGCACATCGATTACGACCAACCTAGCAGTGAAGCACAACCACCCGCCCAGCGTCCCCACCCTGGCCAGTAATAATGTGCCCGCGTATGGCGACAATTACGACCTCGACCTGGCCAGCGCCACCACCATCCACGCCACCTGGCAGGTGAGTGACCCGGACGGTGACACGGTGTTCTGCTACGTCTATTTGACGCAGGACCTTTCCAAGCCGGTTGAACGCGATGCCAATCTGGTGCCGAATTCCAACCCCACCAATCAGCAGGCCGACTTGCCGATCAGCAGCGAAGGGGTTTATTATTGGATGATAGTGGCCAAAGACGCCTACGGTGGCGTTACCCGCTCCGACCTGTTCACTTTCCAGGTGGATGATACCGCGCCAACATGGTCCGACACGACCGGCATTTGCCAAGCCATACTGGAAAACGGCACTGTAACAGTTGCTTTCGGGGAAGCCAGCGACCCGTCTGGCGTGAAATACAATCTTTATTTTGACAGCAAGCCCCTGACCTTCAGCGCCGCAGAACGGGTGGCGGACATCCTCCTTGCGGAAGGAGAGGACCTGTGGCCCTGGACTAGTTCGCTCCTGCTCAATCTGCCTCCCGGCAAGGTGTACTACTTTGGTGTGCGTGCCGAAGACCGGGCGGAGAGTTATCCCGGCTATGCTTACCCGGGCGGAAGCCGCATTCCCAACGAAGACCAAAACACCACGGTCAGAATGGCCTACGCCACGCCGGGCATCAATGTGACCTGGTCGCTCCAGCAATTGAGCGCCCAGGCCCTGGACGACAACGGTAATCACATCGTGATCTCCGATGGCGGAGGCGTCTTCACTGCCAAAGGCAGCCTGACCATTTCGGCTAGCGACACCTTGGTGATTGCCCCGAATGAAACTCTGCGCTTTGACGACACCACCGGCAGCTATGGCTTGAACGTGGTGGGCACGTTGCAGAGTTCGGATCACGGCGACCAATGTTCCCGAGCCTTGGTGGTGGGCTTCACGGAAGAACATGGCAGTCCGACCCCCGGCGCCGCCAGTCTTATCCAATCATTGCAGGCGCTCGGAGTAAACACCACTTCCCGGACGGGCATGGTTTCCACGGCAACTTTGGATGAGTACGATGCCGTCTTCGTCGCCCTGGGTTGTTATCCTTACGCGCACACTTTGACCACCAATGAGGCAGCCCAATTGGAAGGGTATCTGACGAACGGCGTCGGCGGGTGCGCCCTTTACATGGAGGGCGGCCGTTGCTGGTCGCAAAGCAACATCGCCAGCCTGCGCGCCCGGTTCTCGGTATCGGGCATGCCCGGCAACACGAACTATTTTCAAGGCATGGCTGGAGCCGGACCCGCCGCTGGGCTTAATTATCCTGCGCCGTGGGCCGGTGAGGCCAACGCGGATGATCATTTGACCAAGTTGGGCAATGCCACGGTGTTGCTGACCAACAAAGGCCCGTCCTATCCCATCATGATCAGCGCCACGAACATTCAGGGTTACCGGACCGTGGCGTCCGTGGCCGAGTTTGGGGGATTGGCTAACAACACGAACGGATCAGGTGGACGCTCATTGATGCAGGTCCTTCTCCTCCAGTCACTGACGCCTGGATTCGCTGGCCAGTGCGGGGACGGCGGCCCGAAATCCATCGTCTCGGTGGGAGGTCATGTGGGTGACTGGTACGGTATCACCGCTTCGCTGGGTGGTAATGGCGGGTCGATCCAACTCGCCAATACCACTGTGGCCGATGCCCAGACCGGGCTGGCGGCTTCCGGAGCCACGGTGGACCTGGAAAACTGCACCATCCAGAATTGTTCCGGTCATGGTGTGTTTGTGGCCGTGTCTCCCCAGGTCACCGTCAATCTCTGTTCCATCCTCAACAATGGCGAAGAAGGTTTTGCCGGAATCGATCATCCCGGCACCTTCCAGAACAACAGTGTCTCGGGCAATGGCGGAGATGGCGTTGCCTACGAGCAGCCCGACACGGGCCAGGCTTTCGTCATCCAGAACAACATGATCCAGCAGAACGGGAACAACGGCATCAGCCTGGGTTGGGCCGGCGCCAACGTTCAAGTATTGAACAACCAGGTCTCTCAAAACGGTGCGGTGGGAATCTACATGGCCGTTTACGGCATTGGCGGGGTGGGACCGCAGATCAACAACAATACGGTTACTTTAAACCAGGACGGCTGTTGTTTTGTTGACGGCGCACAACCCAAGCTGCGCGGAAATACCATCATCAACAACACGCGTTACGGCGTCTATGTCTCCGAATCGGCAGCGGACCTTGGCACACCTGCGGATGCCGGCAACAACACCATTCACAGCAGTGGCTCCGGATACGATGCCTACAACGCCACGCCCGCCAGCATCCCCGGCGGGTCTGCGGTCAACGCCGTGGGCAACGCGTGGAATCCCAATCCTGCTTTGCCTCCCATCGAATCCCAGTTCTATCCCGGCGCGCTCAATGACGGTTTTAACTATTGCCCGTTTTTGGGCGGACTACTCCCTTGCAACGGACAGGCGGGTCAAACGCCCGTGACGGTGTCCGCGGTGCAGCACGGCTTCGGCCTCGACGTATCCTGGACGGTGACTCCGCCCAACCAATTAACCGATTACGTGCTGCACTATGGCTATTCGACGGGGGTTTACCCGTTCGCCATGGGGGCTGATACCAACCTTTTCGCCCACATTGACGAAGTTACTTTGGGAGTGCCTGTGTTCCTGGCGGTCTCGGCCGTGGACACCACCACGGGCGGACGTCTCCTGCCGTCAGTGGAAACCAACCTGGTCACGACCTGGGCCGATTTGGCAATCCAGTCGATAGTGTCGCCCAGCGACGTCATCGCCGGCCAGCCGTTTCAGTTGAGTTTCACGGTCACCAACCGTGGGCCGGCCACTGCGCCCGGCGTCTGGGTGACCAACACTCTGCCACTCCAAATGAGTGTCTCGAATATTGTCGCGGGCATCGGCTCCTTTACCACCAATGGCGGCCGGATCCTGTTCAATGCGGGAAACATGGCGCCCCTGAGCAGCGGCCAGTTCACCTTCACGCTCATTCCAACCAACACGGCGTTGGTGGTGATGACCAACTTCGTGCAGGCGGCTTCCGGTTTGGCCGACCCCGTCCCGTACGACAATCAGGCTGTCATCTTCATTACCTGCCACGCGGATAATGATCGTGACGGCATGCCCGACGATTGGGAGGTGCTTTACGGCCTGTCGCCCACCAACAGCCTGGACGCGCTGCAGGACCTTGACGGCGACGGCGTCAATAACCTGAATGAATACCTAGCCGGTACTAAACCGGACCGCGCCACCAGTGTCTTTCGCCTGACCGGCCTTCAGATCAGCAACCACGTGGTCCAAGTCAGCTTTTCAACCGCCACCGGCAAGCAGTACTCTCTGGAGCGTTGCACGAACCTCCTCAGCCTGGTGTGGGTGACCGCCAAGGATGGATTGACGGGGAATGGCCAACCCGTCACGGTATTGCTCTCGAACGAGCCGCCGTCAGAAACCACCTTCTATCGCGTCCGCCTGGTTCGCTAACCGCCATTCTGGCCCGGCTTCGCCCGCGTCGGGATGGGTCTTGAACCAGTCGAGGACAGCTTGTTCGTAGTGGCTCGTTCCCGACCGCCGCATTGAGCGCGTGCTGGTTAAGCTGGAAAAAGAATGAGTCAACCGTTCAAACAACTCATCGCGACAGTACTCTTTCGAATCGGCTTCCGCGAAACGCCTGACTGTTTCCGGAAACGGCAGGTTGCAATCCGTCAATGGACGGAAAGCTGCCACTGGTCGTCCGGTTCCATGACCGAACGCGGACCGGGGCCGTTCAGCCACGCCAGCGCGCTGGCATCGCCGCGCAGATACGCGTCCCAAAACGCCGTGGACAGCGCAAGAATCACGCGATGATGATTCGGATTCCGCGGCTCACGGTCCCCCGGCAACGCCCGGTCGGTGAAGACGGAATGTTCCGCGTTGTAAAGCACGACCTCATATTTCGGCGCGCTGTGGAGCGCCGGATACACGGCCAGGCGCGACGCCACGTCCTGGTCGCCAATGGGTGCGACGTCCCTGGTGCCGGTCATCAGCATCCAGGGAATCTTTACCGCGCCAAAGGCCTTCGCCGCGCTGCCGGTCTTCGGGCTGCTGGGACTGAACGCAATGGCCGCCCGGATGCGCGGGTCGGTGAAGGATTGACCTTCCACCGGCAGGGATTCGCCGCTCACCGCCTCCGTGGTCACCGCGCCGAAGGAATGACCGGACATCCCGACCTTTTTCAGGTCCAGCCGGCCGGCGAGCTGATTGGTTTTGGCCGTGTTCCAGATTTCGAGCTGGTTCAGCACGGCGGTAACGTCGTGTACCCGCAACAGAAAATTATCCACCGAAGCCGCCTGGTTCATGGCCGGCATCCGCTGTCCCAGCGGCTCGTTCTTCCAGACGGAATCATCGCTGCCGGGATGCTGAAGAAAAACCGCCACGTAACCGCGCGCCGCCCAGTGCTCGCCGAGGAACGTGCTGCCCGTGCGTGTGCCACCCAGGCCGTGGCTGAACAAAATCACCGGTGCCGGCGCGGTGTTCGTGGGCAGATAAACGCGCACCGGAAGGTCGCGATTGCGCGCCGCGTCATGAACGGTCAGGTCCACGTGGGGCGGGTGGAACGCCGGGTCCACCGCCAGCGGATCGTAATTCCCTGCACATGCCTCCACCGCCGCCTGCGCCAGCAGCAGCAACAACACCTGCACAGCAATCGTCCAAACTCGTTTCACGCCATTCTTGACGAGCGGCAAAGCAGGAATGTTACAGCACTTGAGTAACTGACCGGAGTTATCAAGGGATTTGGCAGTGTTCCGATTTGGTTGTTGTAGTGTCGGCGCTATGTGCCGATTTCGAGCCACAGACTCAACGCGACAACAAATCAGGACATAACCGGTGTTTGGCCGGTGCGGCTCCAGAAAACAGATTCAATTTTTCCGTGGATCGGCCAAACCCGCCGTCAACCGGAAACGCGCGACTTCCATCGCCCCGCGGGTTCCGGGAATCAACGCCGCGAGGCCCGTGTCGGCTTCCTGGAAATAGAAGAACAGCAACACTCGCCCGGCGACCGCCGCGTTGCCGTGATAGAACCGGTGCTCGCGCAACAAAAACAGTTTCGCTTCATCGAAGGCCGTCTTCCGACCCAGCGCCTTCGAAGCCACGTGCGCCAGCACCGCCAGCAAATGCGGCGCGTCATCCGGTTCGGAAGCGTCCAGAAATCTGGTATCACCGGCGAATTCTTCCAGGAAATAATTCAGCGCCAGCTCATAGTCGGTGGGATGCAGCATCCGCTCGCGCAGTACGCCGAGATGGTGCGGGAGATCTTGGGAAGCTGCATTCATGCGACGGCAAGAACTTGTTTACCTGTCCGACACGAAGATAATGCCATCCTGAATCTTTACCTCATGCACCGCCTGCCGCACCCCGAGTTCCAAGGGCATGTTACCGGTCGTAATGTCGAATTTCCAGCCGTGCCACGGACACACGACGCGCAACGCATCGTCGGCTCCGCGCTCGACGTTTCCTTCGGCCAGCGGGCCGCCCTCGTGGGGGCATGTGCCGCAGAGTGCGGTGATTTTTCCTCCGTGATGAAACAGGGCGACATCCTGCCCCGCGACCGTCACGGCCTTTTGCGTTCCTTCCGGAAGTTCGGAAACGGCGATGGTTTTCGTGTAGTTCATGATGTTTTTGTTTTCGAGTGGTGCATCACGTCATCGCGTAAACCTCTGCTCCTTTTTCCACAAACTCGCGAGCTTTTTGTTCCATCCCGGCTTTCAGTGCCTGTGCCCCAGCCATCTGTTCCTGCTCTGGCTCATCGCGCACATTTCGCAGGACTATTGAAGCCGTAATTACGAAATCTCAGGTAAAATCCTGCTTGCGATCAAGCTTGGTATTGTTCGTCGCTGACCTTTTCCATCCAGTCAACGACCTTGCCGTCGAGCTGTTCCTGAATCGCGATATGCGTCATGGCCGTGGTTGGCGCGGCGCCGTGCCAATGCTTCTCGCCCGGCGGAAACCAAATCACGTCACCCGGCCGGATTTCCTCAATCGGGCCGCTCCAGCGCTGCACGCGTCCGCAGCCAGCCGTCACGATCAGTGTCTGCCCCAGCGGGTGGGTATGCCACGCGGTTCGGGCGCCGGGCTCGAACGTGACGATTGCGCCGGTAACACGCGCGGGATCGCTTCCCTTGAACGGCGAGTCAATGCGCACCGTGCCGGTAAACCAGTCGGCCGGTCCTTTGTTGGAAGGCTGTGAGCCACTTCGTTTGATTTCCATATTTCGAATTCCTTTCCTAAATAAAATTTCCCTCGCCCCGCCCAAGCGGGGAGAGGGTCAGGGCGAGGGGTATTGAAAAATGTGCCACTTCACCCCGTCCCTCTCCCCCGCTACGTGGCGGAGAGGGAGAAAGTTCGCATGTAATCTGTGTTCATCCGTGTCCATCCGTGGTTTAAATTGCTATTTGCCAATCGCTCAACGCCCGGTCAGTTGCTCCAACTTTTCCGGATACCGGGCACCATGAACCGTAATCTTTGAAGCCGCGCTTTCGATGTCGCGCAGGTCGTCCGGCGTAAGTTCGACTGCAACGGCTCCGATGTTCTCGTCCAGACGATTCAGCTTTGTGGTGCCAGGGATCGGAACAATCCATGGCTTCCGGGCCAGCAACCACGCCAGCGCGATCTGCGCCGGCGTCGCATCTTTATTTTTGGCGATCCGGCCGAGCAGGTCAATCAACGCCTGATTCGCCTTGAGCGCCTCCGGCGTGAAGCGAGGGAGTGTGCTGCGGAAATCGGAACTGTCAAATTTCGCGTTTGCGTCAATCTTGCCCGTGAGAAAACCCTTGCCGAGCGGGCTGTAGGGAACGAAGCCGATGCCGAGTTCTTCGAGGGTCGGTATCACTTCCTTCTCCGGGGTTCTCGTCCACAACGAGTATTCGCTCTGGAGCGCCGTGAGCGGCTGAACGGCGTGCGCGCGGCGGATCGTTTGCACTCCGGCTTCGGAAAGGCCGAAATGCTTCACCTTGCCCTGCTGAATCAGTTCCTTCACCGCCCCCGCCACGTCTTCGATGGGCACATTCGGGTCAACCCGATGCTGATAGAGCAAATCAATGGTTTCGACCTTGAGCCGTTTGAGCGAGCCTTCGACGGCCTGCTTGATGTGCTCCGACCGGCTGTTCAGGCCCGCCGCACCGGGCCGCGTATCGCTGCCACTGAGGTCGAACCCGAACTTGGTGGCGATCACCACCTGCTTGCGGAACGGAGCGAGGGCTTCACCCACAAGTTCTTCGTTGGTGAACGGGCCGTAAACTTCGGCGGTGTCGAAGAATGTGACGCCATGTTCCACGGCCGCGTGAAGCAGAGCGGTCATTTCCTTTTTGTCCTTGGGCGGGCCGTAGGAAAAGCTCATTCCCATGCAGCCGAGTCCAATGGCCGAGACTTCCAAATTACTTTTACCAAGTTTGCGCTTTTGCATTTTAAATCCTTTTGTTCAGTTCAATGTCGAAGTTACTTTACCTCACATGGGCGTGATTGTCGCATGCGCTCTTGCCAAACCGGTTTTGTGAGATTGCTCAAAAAACGCCAGCCAGATGAGGTCGGTCACACATGAACACAGATCAATCTGGAGTCCGATTGACTTCAATTCCTCCGTCCGGCAGAGAGATTCACTATTGTCAGCCAACGCCGGTTGTGATAACCCGTGCGACATGACCACCAAAAATCTGCTTCTGCTCGCCTTTGGTTCATTCATCTGGGGCATGCTGCCCGCTGCCGCCGGTGAATTTCCCGACAGTTGGTCTTGGGACGACAAACCGGAGCAACGCGCCAGCCACGCCGCCCTCGAAGGCAAGCCCATGCCCGCCTTCCACGTCAGCGATTGGATCAATGGCGGCATCACCGCCGCCGACATCAAGGGCAAAGTCATCGTCGTGGATTTATACGCCACCTGGTGCGGCCCCTGCATGAGGGCCATTCCCCACAACAACGAACTCCTCAAAAAATACAAGGATAAAGGACTGATCATCATCGGTGTCTGCACCTCCAGTCATGGTCAGGAAAAGTTTGTCGCCAACGCCCAGGAACATGGCATGCAGTATCCGGCCGCCCGCGATCCCGAATTGAAAACCGAGAAAGCCTGGGAGGTGCACTATTATCCGACCTACGCCATCATTGACCGCAAAGGCATTATCCGCGCAATCGGCTTGCAACCTCAATACGTCGAAACCGTCGTCCAGAAATTGCTGGCGGAACCCGCGCCGTAAGGCGGCAAACCAAACGGCTGGAAAAGCTGGCTACACTCGATACGAATTGCACGCCTTTGCACCTCCGCACCTTTTTCCACAAATCAACTTTTGGGCGGCCACTCCGCGCCCGCCAATTCCTTCGGCAATTGCTTCGGGTCAACCCGGATAAACGAGCAACATTCCGGCTTTGGTCTTGGCGGTCACTTGAAAAGTTTCTGCGCAAAGTAATACAACGCTTGTCGCCATTCCTGCGCATCGTGGGCATGGCCATCCACGTGCCAGACGTGCGGGACGTTGTTTGTCTTAAGGTAGGCGTGGACTCCCTGGCTGATGCCGATGAGGCCGTCCTTGTTGCCGACGGAAAGCCACAGCAGTTTCAACTGCTTCGCCGCGTCGGGATGGGGAAGAAGTTCCGCCGGCGGCTTGGTGTTGGGCGCAGAGGAAAAACCGCCAATCCATGCAAATTTGTCGAGGTGCGCGAGTCCAAAGTTCAGCGATTGCCCGCCGCCCATGGAAAGTCCGGCCAGAGCGCGATTTTCCCGGTTCGTGCAAGTGCTGTAGCGCGACTCAATCGCGGGGATGACGTCATCCAGCAGGTCGTGCTCGAAGGTCGCAAAGGCGGGCGCGGCGGCGAAAATATTTCCCTGGGCGCGGTCGTTCTTCTGCGCGCGACCGTTGGGCATCACGATGATCGTCGGCACGGTTTTGCCGTCGGCGATGAGGTTATCGAGAATAATGTTGGGCTTGCAGAAACGTTCCCACTCGGTTTCGTCCCCGCCAATGCCATGCAACAGGTAGAGCACCGGATACTTTTTGTCCTGCGTGTAACCGGGCGGCGTGTAAACCTGCATCTTGCGCTTTGTGCCGACGGTCTTCGAATCGTATTCAATCATCTCCAAATGCCCGTGCGGAATACCTTCACGTTTCACATCAAAGCCGGCCGGCGGCGGGGGAAAGGCCGGCACATCATCGGCATTCAATACAATCGGCCCGCCAAATCCGCGCGGCTCGCCCATACGGTTGTTGGTGCGTTCCTGCGGCGCGTTGGTGTTTTGAGCAACGGCCGGAATTGCCGCCGCCAGAATCAGGATAAGCGTCAGAGTTCTCATAAACGATGATTGCCAGTCGTCAGGCTACTCGAACGGCCCGAATTTGCGCAAGCTCCGCGCGCTACTCCACCGCTTGCCGCATTTTACACAAGGCGGCCGACACTACCATCCGGGTTGACCTCGGGCGGCGCTCTGTTAGTCTGGCGCCATGCTTGGTGAAACTGAAAACGAATTCTCCTGCACCCCGCGCGGCGCTCGCCAAATGCGGGAACGCGAAAGCGCAATTCCCTTTGGTCTAACCTGAATCAAGTCCAACTGTTATGAAAATGAAGTCACGATTGCTCGTCTTGGCCGGATTGCTCTTGTTAAATGTGAACGCTTTTTCTCAAGACACGAATTTTTGGATCTTCCTGTGCTTTGGACAGTCAAACATGGAAGGCTTTCCCGGAATTGAACAACAAGACAAGACGAACGTGGATAATCGCTTTCAGGTCCTGGCAACAGTTGATTTTCCAAAAACGGGCAGAAAAAAGGGCAATTGGTATCCTGCCGTCCCTCCGTTGTGCCGACCCTCCACCGGTCTTTGCCCGGCTGATTATTTTGGCAGAACCATGGTTTCCAATCTTCCGCCAAACATCAAGGTGGGTGTCGTCAATGTTTCCATTGGCGGCTGCAAGATTGAACTGTTCGAAAAAGACACGTATCAGACGTATGTTTCGACAGCGCCACAGTGGATGACTAACACCCTCCATATCTACAACGGAAACCCCTATCAGCATCTTGTCGACATGGCGAAACTGGCTCAGAAAGATGGGGTCATCAAAGGAATTCTGCTGCATCAGGGAGAGTCAAATGTTAACGACAAGGAATGGCCAAATAAAATCAAAGGTATTTACGACAATCTGATCAAAGACCTGAATCTCAAGGCCGAAGATGTGCCGCTGTTTGCTGGCGAAGTCGTGAACGCCGACCAAAACGGGCAATGCGCGAGCATGAACAAAATCATTGATGATTTGCCCAAAACCATTCCCAATTCCCATGTCATTTCTTCGGCCGGTTGCACATGCCGTCCAGATCTTCTGCATTTCGCTCCGGCAGGCTATCGAGAGCTTGGAATACGATATGCAGAACAAATGCTTGGATTACTCGGTTACAAGAACACAGAACCGAAATAACCTGAAGCGGCTGATGAGCCAGAAGGTGCTGTCTTGCATGGCAACAAAAGGCCAACGTAACCGATCATCGTCGCGCCGATTCACGCTCAACTTTTGGGCGGCCACTCCACGCCGGCCAGTTCCTTGGGCAATTGCTTCGGGTCAACCGGGTAAATGAGCGAGAGGTCCATCTGGGATTTTGAGCCTTGTAGAAATTCCAGTTCCTCCGGTGCGCCGATAATGAGCCAGAGCACCTCGGCGTCGGTGTCGTTGAACACCTGGCGCAATTGGTCCGGCCCGACCAGCACGCCGCCGTATTTAGGCACGGTCAACGTCTCGTCACCCACGCGCAGGCGGCCCGTGCCTTCCAGCACGAAATAAAACTCCTCCGCACGGATATGCTTGTGCAGCGTGTTCGCGCTCCGGGGCGGCAACCGCCAGAGCCGCGCGCCGAGATTCTCACTTTTGGTCCGCTCCAGATAATCCGCGTTCGGGATGCGCATCAGGTTGGAGGGCCGCCAGGAGAGGTCTTCCGGCTTGATGAGAAAATATCCGTCTATCGGTTTCATGGAATCACTCATAATGCATCATTCAATGGTCGGCAAGTGGATGGAAAATAGAATGGGCAGAGCAGCAGCTCTGCCCTACCAAATTAAAAACGGTAGGGGGAGGTGCCCCTCCGCCCAAACTTCCCGCCTTTTGGCTACCAAGGAAATCAAATGACGGTTTCCGTCAGAATAAATTGGCCGAAATCACATCCCATTTGTATTAGCTTCGGACGATGCGGAAGTTGAGAGATCGCTTCCAGCAATCTTTCTTTGAACTTCGGGTTAGCGTTTATGCGTGCACCCAGCCGTATTTCTTTTATGGCTGAAGGATGAAACGGCATCTGTCGAATATCTCCGAGGTTTGAGGCTATTCGATACTCTTTTTCAAATTCCCATTCCTCAGACTTCCGAAACGTGATGTTAGCAGCAATCTCTGTCGGATCACTTTCTGTGGCGGCAATAACATCAAACGCGGTTTCTGGGTTCTTGTATTTCACCTCCAAGGCTACATCGAAAGGACGCACTTTGGTGTCGTAGCCAATGCAAATTCCCTGATGAGCCTGCGCATAATATGCCCACATTCGTATTGAATTGGGTATAGCCGAGAAACAAACAATACCGGTTTGTGTCATCGTCGTTTTCCACCTATCAAGCAGCTTCTCCATTCCCCATTTGAAGGATGATTCAAATTCCTTTTCGGCATCAGTTGTTGAAACCCCATATCGAAGTGCAAATCCCTCGACGAATTGCCTTCTCAATAAATCAACATTCCAAACAACGGGAGCACAACACTCGAACGGATCATTTAACTCTTCCGGGTTTGCTGCGTATAATTGTTGCTTAGAGATTTCGTCAATCGCCCAGTCCGATGGACCGCGATAGCGAAATAAAGTCGGCGGCGGATTCGCCCGCGCGAGAAATCTTAAAGCCATTTCGGCTTCGATTTCTTCGCGGGAAAAACCTTTCATCTATAGCTCTCTCGCGAAATTACACCTTCGCGTAAACCTCTGCGCCTTTTTCCACAAACTCCTTCGACTTGGCTTCCATGCCCTTCTTCAAGGCCTCTTCCTCAGCAATCCCCTGCTCCGCCGCATATTTGCGGACGTCTTCGGTGATTTTCATCGAGCAAAAGTGCGGGCCGCACATGCTGCAGAAGTGCGCGGTCTTGGCGCCGTCCTGCGGCAGGGTTTCGTCGTGGAATTCGCGCGCGGTGACGGGGTCGAGACTCAGGTTGAACTGGTCTTCCCAGCGGAATTCAAAGCGCGCCTTGCTCAACGCATTGTCGCGGTATTGCGCGCCGGGATGGCCCTTGGCCAGGTCGGCGGCGTGCGCGGCAATCTTGTAGGCGATGACGCCGTCTTTCACGTCTTTCTTGTCCGGCAGACCGAGGTGTTCCTTGGGCGTGACGTAGCAGAGCATCGCGCAGCCATACCAGCCAATCATCGCCGCGCCAATGCCGCTGGTGATGTGGTCGTAACCGGGCGCGATGTCAGTGGTGAGCGGGCCGAGGGTGTAGAATGGCGCTTCGTGGCACCACTCAAGCTGCTTGTGCATGTTTTCCTCGATCAGATGCATGGGCACGTGGCCCGGGCCTTCATTCATTACCTGCACACCCTTGGCCCAGGCGCGGGTCGTGAGTTCGCCCTGCACCTGGAGTTCGCCGAATTGCGCCTCGTCGTTGGCGTCGGCAATCGAACCGGGCCGCAGGCCGTCGCCGATGCTGAAGGCCACGTCGTAGGCGGCCATGATGTCGCAGATTTCGTCCCAATGCGTGTAGGTGAAATTCTCCTGATGATGCGCGAGGCACCACTTGGCCAGGATGCTGCCGCCGCGCGAGACGATGCCGGTCATGCGGTTGGCGGTGAGCGGAATGAAGCGCAGCAGCACGCCGGCGTGGATGGTGAAGTAGTCCACGCCCTGCTCGGCCTGTTCGATGAGGGTGTCGCGGTAAATTTCCCAGGTAAGGTCTTCGGCCTTGCCGCCGACTTTTTCCAGCGCCTGATAAATCGGCACGGTGCCGATGGGCACGGGCGAGTTGCGGAGAATCCATTCGCGCGTGGCGTGGATGTTCTTGCCGGTGGACAGGTCCATGACAGTGTCCGCGCCCCACTTGGTGGCCCAGCGCATTTTCTCGACCTCCTCCTCGATGCTCGACGCGACGGCGCTGTTGCCGATGTTGGCGTTGATTTTCACGAGGAAATTGCGCCCGATAATCATCGGTTCGGACTCGGGGTGATTGATATTGGACGGGATGATGGCGCAGCCAGCGGCGACTTCGGAACGGACGAATTCAGGCGTGATTTCGCGCGGGATGTGCTGGGGGAAGCGGCGGAAGACGGAGGGGGTGAAGGGTGAAGGCGAGACGTCTTCACCAGCGGGCGGGACGCCCGCGCTCCCCGCGTGTTGTTTGTCCAAATCGTTGCGGACGATGTCACGCGAAAGATCACCGATTCGGGACAAATCGGCGGACAGGCGGGACGCCTGTGCTACCCTCATATTCTCGCGGATGGCGATGAATTCCATTTCGGGCGTGATGATGCCGGCGCGGGCGTAGGCGAGCTGGGTGACCACCTTGCCGGGCTTGGCGCGGAGCGGTCTGCGGCCGATTGCGGACTTTGGACTCTGGACTTCCTCCTTCGCTTCGCTTCGTCGCGACAAGTTGGACCTTGGACTTTGGACTTTGGACTCTTCAACGTCGCCTCGGGCGTGAATCCAGTTTGCCCGCAGCGCGGGCAAACCCACCTCCACTGAACCACCGAAGTTCGGATCGCCCCACGGACCGGAGCAGTCATAGACGCGCACTGGTTCATTTTGCTCGATGGCGCCAGTGTAGGATTTGGTGGGGGTGAGTTCGATTTCACGCATGGGCACGCGGACGTCAGGGTGGATTTGACCCGCGACGTAAACGCGTTTGGAGCCGGGCAGTTGTTCTAAACTGTGAGGGGAAGATTCGACGACGCGAGACGCGTCGTCGGACAGGCGGGACGCCTGTGCTACCCGTGCGGGTTCGAACGAATCTTTGGTCGCAATCATAAATTTGGCTCTTGGTTCTGGCGCTGGGCTCTGGTGAACACACAGCACAAATCAGATTCAGGAAAACGCTTTTGAAGGAAGGTGGCCTTGGTGGCCCTCCGCAAGGAGCTTCCTACGCCAGCATTATCTGGATCAGGTTCCTGGGTCGGCGGCGCTCCCGCGTCGCCCTCTCAGCCTTCGTCTGCCGCCGACGGTCATAGACCGCCGCTACAGCAGGCCGGTTGGCTCCCCGAATAGACTGAAAGCTAGGCCGCTTCGGGCCAAGCGTCAAGCCAGCAGGCATGTTTGCCTCTTGCCGCAAGGAGACTTACGCCGCATGATTTTGACGGCACTTCATTCTCAAACAGATGAGCGTCTTGACCAGCCAATTTGAAAAGCGCCCGAAGATTTTTTCCGCCATGGTCAGCCTGGCGTTGGTGGCGGTCATTGGATTGGTGGATTACCTCACCGGCTACGCCATTTTCTTTTCGGCGTTTTACCTGATTCCGGTGGCGCTGGCGGCGTGGTTTGCCGGCGGCGCACCGGGCGTGGTGATTTCAGCGCTGTGCGTCGTCGTGTCATTGGCTGGAGATTACGCGGCCGGCGCGCATTATCCCAACGTGCTTGTGCCGATTTGGAACAGCGTCATCGTGTTAGCGGTCTATTTTGTTGTGGTGAAAACGATCACGAGCCTGCGACGGCTGCACAATGAACTTGAGGATCGCGTGCGCCAGCGAACGGCGGCACTGGCGGACGAAATACAGGAGCGGGCGCGGCTGGAAAAGGAAATTCTGGAAATCAGCGAGCGCGAACAGCGGCGCATCGGACACGACCTCCATGACAGTCTCTGCCAGCATCTGGCGGCGACGGCGATGGCCGGACAGGTGTTGGGCGAGAAGCTCGCCGCCAGATCATCGCCGGAGGCGGCCGACGCCAGGGAAATGGTGAAACTGGTCGAGGACGGCATCGCTCTGGCGCGAAATCTGGCTCACGGCATTTCCCCGCCGGAAATGGAAACCGACGGGCTGGTGACCACGCTCCGCGAATTTGCGGCGAACACTTCCCAAATCTTCAAAACCGCCTGCGCGTTTGAATGTGAATTCCCGCCGATGATCGAGGATACGGCGGCGGCGACGCACCTTTATCGCATCGCGCAGGAGGCCGTCAACAACGCCATCCGCCACGGCAAGCCGAAACAAATCGTGATCAGCCTTTCCCGCCGGAAAGAGCGCGTGGAACTGACCATTGAAGACGATGGCGTTGGCCTGCCGGATGACTGGCAGAAGAATCGCGGCCTGGGCACGCGCATCATGGCGCACCGCGCGGCCATGATTGGCGGAACATTTTTCATTGAACCGAATCCGACCGGCGGGACGTTTGTCAAATGTTCGATTCCCGTTTCGGCGACCGAAAAGCATTGCGAATGACGAACCAACCCGACAAAAAACGGATTTTGCTGGTGGACGACCATCCGCTGGTGCGGGAGTGGCTGACGAACCTGATCCAGCAACAACCCGACCTGGCGGTATGCGGCGAAACGGAAAGCGCGCCGACCGCCTTGTCGGCGGTTGCAGCGGCCAAACCCGACCTCGTCATCGTGGACATCAATTTAAAAAATTCGTCCGGCATCGAATTGATGAAAAATCTTAAGCAATCACATCCGAACGTTCCCGTGTTGGTGCTTTCGATGCATGATGAATCGCTTTACGCCGAGCGCGCTTTTCGCGCCGGCGCGAGCGGTTACGTCAACAAGCGCGAAACCGCGCAAAAAGTGGTCGGAGCCATCCGCCGCGTGCTCGACGGCAAACTTTATGTCAGCGAAAGAACCGCTGAAATCCTGGCCGGCAAAACCGCCCGGGGACAGACGGCGAGCCGTTCGGTGATTGAATTATTGAGCGACCGCGAACTGGAGGTGTTCGACAAACTCGGCCAGGGCATCGGCACACGCCAGATCGCGGAGGATTTTCACGTCAGCGTCAAAACCGTCCAGGAGTATTGCGCCCGCATCAAGGAAAAGCTTCATCTCGCCAGCGCCACGGAATTGCTCCGCGAAGCCGTCCGCTGGCATGACGCAAAAGATTCCGGCTGAATGCGTGTCGGATTTTGCCCGACAAAAAATTAGGGCGCGCCTGACAGACGGTGCACGGAATTCCGGGCACCTTGCCTGGGATGAGATTTTCAATTGGGACTGCGGCGACATGTCGCCGCTTTCAAAGCGCGGACATGTCCGCGCACTCCAAAGCTGGAGTTGCGACCGTCGCGGCAATTTTTGCCGCTACGGTCATGATGCAGTCCGGTTGCAGCCGCGGTGAAGGCGACACCGCCAATCCACAGCAGGAATCCAATTCGATCTCAAACACTTCCGTCGAAGCGACCGTGGAATTATCCGGCGACCAATTGAACGCCATCAAAATCGAGCCGGTGGGAACTTATGTGTTTTCGGTGGAGAAGACGGGCATCGGCAGCGTTGATTTCGAGAACAATCTTTATTCCGATCCCGGTCTTTCGACGCAAGTTTTTCCACCGGGCGCGGGAAAAATCGTCAAGGTGTTCGTTGAACTCGGCGACCAGGTTCAAAAAGACGGGCCGCTTTATTCGATTGAGAGTTCCGACACGAATCAAACCGAGACGATTGTCTGCAGCCCGATCGCCGGTCAGGTCACCGGCGTCAACGCGACGCCGGGACTTTTCGCGCAGCCGTCAAACGCGCCCGCGCCTTGTTCGGTCGCCGGGGTTTCAACGAAATGGCTGCTGGCCAATGTCCCCGAAACCGACGCTCCGCTGTATCAAATCGGGCAGCCGGTCAAGGTCACGGTTGCGAGTTATCCCGGCCGCGTGTTTGAGGGAAAAATTTCCAAAATTTATCCGACGGTTGATTTGAACACGCATCGGCTGACCATTCGCGCCGAAATTTCCGACTCCGCGAATGAGTTGCGCGCCGGAATGCTCGCCGATTTTGCGGCCCGGATTGAAAAGCCGGTTGAATCCGTCGCGGTTCCGGCCAACGGCATCGTCCGCGAAGGCGACGGCACGATGACGGCATGGGTAACAACCGACCGGCGGCATTTCACGCTAAAAATCGTCAAAACCGGCCTGCGTGAAGATGGCAAAGTTCAAATACTCGAAGGCTTGCAGACCGGAGAATTGGCAGTGACGGATGGCGCGGTATTTCTGGACAATATGTTGCAAGCGCCGCCCAGCGATTAGAAGAATGGACGAATGGTTAAATGGATTTTTGGATGAATGGAAACGAAGAACAGCAGCCAGCAATTCACTGATCCAGTAATCCAATAATCCAACGATCCATGTTAAACTCCATCATCGCCTTCTGCCTGAGCCGCCGCGCGATTGTCGTTTTCGGCTTGCTGCTGTTTGCCGGCGCAGGTTTCGTGGCCTTTCAAAAGCTCGACATCGAGGCGTATCCGAACCCCACGCCGGTCATTTTGGAAATCACCGCGCAGGCATCCGGTTTGTCCGCCGGAGAAATGGAACGTTACTACACGGTCCCGATTGAAAACGGACTTTACACGGTGCCCGGCATCGAAGTCATTCGCTCCACTTCATTTTATGGGTTGTCCTTTACCCGCGTCGTTTTCAAGTATGGCGTGGGTTACGATTTTGCCTTCGCGCAGACCGCAATTGCGCTGCAACAAAATGTCACGCTTCCCGGCGGCGTGGTTCCAAACATCCAGCAGAACAGCGGCACGGGGGAAATTCTCCGTTACCAGGTGGCCGGGCCAAAACATTTCGGGCTGGCCAATCTCCGCACGGTGCAGGACTGGATTGTGCAGCGGCGGCTGCTGCAGATTCACGGCGTCGTGCAGGTCAACAGTTGGGGCGGACCGACCAAGGAATTTGATGTGGAAGTGGATCCGCGCAAATTGGAAACCTACAACCTCACGGTGCCGCAAATCACCACCGCCCTCGGCAACGCGAACATCAACGTGGGCGGTCGTGAAATCACCATCGGCCAGCAATCCATCAACATCCGCGGCATCGGCGCGATTGACGACGGCGGCAATGACGATTTGACGCAGGGCTACAAAGCCGGGGACATCGAAAACGTTGTCCTTACACAGAACAACAGTGTGCCGGTCCGGGTAAAGGACGTTGCCCTAGTGAGCGTGGGCCACCGGCCCCGACTTGGCATCGCCGGCCGCGACAACGACGACGACGTGGTTTTCGGAATCGTCGTGATGGGCCGCACCTATCAAACCGACAAGGTGCTGCCGGAAATCAAAGCCGAAATTGAAAAGATGAACCACGACGGCAGTCTGCCGGCGGGCGTCAGAATTATTCCGTTTTACGACCGCGGCTCGCTGGTTTCCGTCACCACGCACACGGTCCTGCACAATCTGATTTTTGGATGCGTGCTGATTTTTCTGATTCAATGGATTTTCCTCGGCGACCTCCGCAGTGCCGTCCTGGTTGGCTTGAACATTCCGTTCGCACTGCTTTTCGCCATTATTTTGCTCGTGATTCGCGACGAAAGCGCCAATCTGCTTTCGCTCGGCGCGGTGGACTTCGGGATCATCGTGGACTCGGCGGTGATTCTGGTCGAAAATATTTTCCGGAATTTTCAAAAGTCTTCGGAAGAACAACGCGGCCTGCTCCAACGTCTCGCCGAGGGTGTCTGGGGACCGGACCTGACAAGGCTTCCCGCCGACCACACGGCGATCCGCGGTTGGACGGACCGTTTGCGGTTGATTTTGGTCAGTGCGATGCAGATTAACAAAGCCGTGTTTTTCTCAATCCTGATCATCGTCGCCGCGTTCGTGCCACTGTTCACGATGGAAGGCGTCGAGGGCGCGATTTTTGGCCCGATGGCCCGCACCTATGCTTACGCGCTGGCCGGCGCGTTGATAGCCACGTTCACCGTCACGCCGGTGCTCGCATCGTTTCTATTGCCCCGGCATTTGAAGGAATCGGAAACCATCATCGTTCGCGGCTTGCACCGGCTTTACAATCCGGCGCTGCGATTTGCCCTGGCGCACCGCGGTTTCGTGGCGGGAATTGGAATTGCTTTTCTTGGCGCGGCAGCGGTGTTCGGGTCGCGGCTCGGCAGCGAATTTCTTCCGCACCTGGACGAGGGCAACCTTTGGATTCGCGCTGAACTGCCGATGACGACTTCGCTGGAAGACGGCGAAGCCGCCACGGCCGGGATGCGGCAGATTTTGCTGAAGTATCCCGAAGTGGTCACCGTCGTTTCGCAACATGGCCGGCCTGACGACGGCAGTGATGCCTCGCCTTTTTCCAACGTGGAACTCTTTGTGCCGCTCAAACCCTACCGTGAATGGCCGCGCGGGATGACCAAGGAAAAATTAATCAACGACGCACTGGCGGGATTCCAAAATGAATTGCCCGGCGTGAATTTCAATTTTTCGCAATACGTTCAGGACAACATCGAGGAGGGAATTTCCGGCGTCAAAGGCGCCAATTCGGTCAAAATCGTCGGACCGAATCTGGAAACGCTCACGAAGCTGGCCAACGACGTCCGCGACCAGATGAGCCAGGTTCGCGGTGTCACCGATCTCGGAATTTTTCCCGTGCTCGGCCAGCCAAACTTGGACATCACCGTGAACCGCACGAACGCCGCGCGCTACGGCCTCAACACCGGCGACATTTGCTCCGTCATTCAAGCCGCGCTAGGCGGAACCGTGGCGACGACCGTTCTGGAAGGCGACCGGCAATTCGGTGTTGCCGTCCGCTATCCGGCTGAATTCCGCGACAGTATCGAAAAAATCCGCAATATCAAGGTGGCGTATCCAACCAGCAGCGGTGCGAACGCTTACATTCCGTTGAGCGAACTGGCGAACATCACTTTGGATACCGGAGCGTCGTGGATTTATCACGAAAGCGGCGAGCGGTTCATTCCCGTCAAATTCAGCGTACGCGACCGCGACCTCGGCGGCACGGTGGCCGAGGCACAAGCGCGCATTGCGAAAAATGTAAAACTTCCCGCCGGATACCGGCTGGTCTGGTCCGGTGAATTTGGCGAACTGCAAACCGCCAAGCGCCGTTTGGAAATCATCGTGCCCGTCAGCCTGGTGCTCATCCTGGGATTGCTTTACAGCCTGTTCAATTCGTTGCGCGAATGCCTGCTGTCACTCGCGGGAATTCCGTTTACCGCCGCCGGCGGCGTGCTGGCGCTTTATGTCAACGGCATCAATTTCAGCATCTCCGCCGCCATCGGTTTCATCTCGCTGTTTGGCGTGTCGGTGATGATCGGCATTTTGCTCATCACGCATTACAACCAGGCGCGGCTCAAGCACGCGCCGGCCGATGCCATGTTTTCCGCCGCGTCCGGCCTGATGCGGCCGCTTCTGATGATGAGCCTGTCCGCCGGCATTGGACTTTTCCCGGCGGCAATTTCAACCGGCATCGGCAGCGAAGTGCAGCGCCCGCTCGCCACCGTGGTCGTCGGCGGCATGCTGTTCGGTTCCGTCATGCTGCTCCTCGTGGTGCCGGCGCTGAAAATAATTTTCCTCAGCAACGGCAACGGACCGGCAACCAAGGCTGAATCAAAATGAAAATCAGTTTCCCCTTTGCCATCATTGCCGGCTTTTTCCTGTTGTTCGTTGCCGGCTGCACCATCGGGCCTGACTTCAAAAAGCCCGCCGCGCCGAACGTGAACGGTTACACCCCGGCACCGCTTTCGACGACCAGCGGTGCCACGAATGTTTTTGCCGGCGAAGCCCAGCATTTTGTCACCGGCGCGGACATTTCCGGCGAATGGTGGACACTGTTTCACTCCAGGCCGCTCAACGATTTGATTTCGCGTGCGCTCACCAACAATCCCGATCTCAAATCCGCGCAGGCGGCATTGACCGTTGTCCGGGAAAACGTGCTGGCCGGCAAAGGTGCATTTTACCCGGCCCTGTCCGGAGGTTTTTCGGCGACACGGAACAAAACCTCGAAGGAACTCGCGCCGGTCCCCAACGCCAACGAGTTTTATTACAGTCTCTTCACGCCGCAGGTCGGTGTTTCCTATGCGCCGGACGTTTTCGGCTTGAACCGCCGGACCGTCGAATCCTTGAAGGCGCAGGAACAGTCCGCGCGCTTTCAACTCGTCGCCGCGCATATCACCCTGAGCGCGAACGTTGTTCTCGCCGCAATTCAGGAAGCGTCGCTGCGCGCGCAGATTGACGCCACGCGCCGGCTCATCGCCATCAATGCCAACCTGGTTCAGGTGATGCGGCAGCAGTCTGCCAAAGGCGCGGCGACACATCTCGACATTGCCGCCCAGGAATCGCAGCTCGCGCAAACCGAGGCCGCGTTGCCGCCGCTGCTGAAACAATTGGCACAACAACGCGATTTGCTGGCGGCGCTGGCCGGCGGATTTCCCGGCAAGGATTTGCCGGAACGATTTGAACTTTCAGATTTGCAACTGCCGCAGGAACTCCCGCTGAGCCTGCCATCGCAACTCGTCGGGCAGCGTCCCGACGTGCGGCAGGCCGGGGAAAATCTGCACGCCGCCAGCGCCCAAATTGGAATTGCCGCCGCCAATCGCCTGCCGAATTTTACGCTGACCGCCGATGCTGGCACCATGGCGTTGACCGCCGGGAAAATTTTTGACGGCGGCGCGGGTTTCTGGGATTTGGGCGCGAGCGTCACCCAGCCGATATTTCGAGGCGGAACCCTGTTGCATCAGGAGCGAGCCGCCAAAGCCGCCTACGTCCAGGCCGCCGAACAATATCGCAGCACCGTGCTCACCGCATTTCAGAACGTCGCCGATACATTGAACGCGCTCCAGCAGGATGCCGATGCGTTGAAATCCGCCGCCGCCGCCGCCCATGCCGCCAAAGTCACCCTCGACCTTTCCAAACAAAAAATCCAAATCGGCTCTGCCGCGCCGCTGGATTTGTTGAACGCGGAACAAACTTATCAGCAGGCCGCAATCAACCTCATTCAAGCACAGGCCAATCGCTACGCCGACACCGCCGCGCTGTTCCAAGCGCTCGGCGGTGGCTGGTGGCATCGCGCGGATTTGCCGAAAAATTAAAACTCCCAGTGCAGCCGCGCCGCGAAAATCGACATCGGTCCGCGGTCGCGGTTGAAGGCCGGGTCGGTGATGAATTGGTAACCCGCCATGGCGGGCAGCGCCGCCGCGCCCAGCGCAACCAGGGCGATGGCCGGACTGTTTTTTCATGATGCGGACAAAGTGTGATTGACAAACATCGCGCTGCCATATACCCCTGCCCCCCATACCGCGTCAACGCCGTTTTTTGAAGTGGCGCGTCCGGTAAAAAATGTTAAAGCTGTCTTATGAAACCAAAACCCCGGCGTCCCGGCCTGGAAAAACGGGCGCTCGTCGTCCGCTTGCGGAGAATCAAGGGCCAGATTGAAGGCATTGAAAAAATGGTGGAGGCCGACGCCGATTGCTCGGATGTGCTGATGCAGGTCGTCTCGGCACGGCAGGCGCTGAAATCGTTCAGTGAAGAAATGATCGGTTCCCATTTGCATGAGTACATCGAGGGCGCCACCAGCCACTCCGCGGGCCGCCGCGAGCTGCGTTCATTGCTCACCGTATTGAAGCGATATGCCGTCTGAAACCTATGGCTGACGTAAAAAATTCCAACGGCCAGCGCACATCCGATCTGTTGCGCGACGCGGCGACCAGCGAAATCGCCGAAGTTCTGCAACGCCTCAACACCTCGCTCACCGGTCTGAGCGAAGCGGAAGCGGCGGAACGACTGGAGGTGTTCGGTTTCAACGAGGTGGCGGTCGAGAAAAAACACGACTGGCTGTGGCGGCTTTGGGTGGCCGTGCGCAATCCACTGGTGATCCTGCTGATGATCCTGGCCATTCTGACCTTTGCCACGGCGGAATCATCCAGTGACGACATCGGCGGCGTGGTGATGCTGGTGATGGTGGTGTTGGGGGTGTCGCTGCGCTTTGTGCAGGAGACGAAGGCCGACAATGCGGCGGCCAAACTCAAGGCGATGATCAAGGTCACGGCCACGGTGTTGCGCGACGGGGAGGCCAGGGAAATCCCGCTGCAACAACTGGTGCCCGGCGACGTGGTTAAACTGTCCGCCGGCGACATGATTCCCGGCGATGTGCGGCTGATCGCGGCGAAGGACCTGTTCATCATCCAAGCCACGCTGACCGGCGAGTCCATGCCGGTGGAGAAAACCGATGCGCGCGACCCGCGCGAAAAGGTTTCCTCCATTGAACACTCGAACATCTGTTTCCTCGGTACCAGCGTGGAAAGCGGTTCGGCCACCGGCGTTATCGTCGCCACCGGGGCGCAGACCTACTTCGGGAAGATGGCCCACAGTCTCGCCGGCCAGCAGATCGAAACGGCGTTCGACCGGGGCATCAAGAAGTTCACCTGGCTGATGATTCGTTTCATGGCGGTCATGGTCCCGCTGGTCTTCGTCATCAATGGTCTCACCAAGCACGATTGGAAAGAGGCGTTTTTCTTCTCGCTGGCGGTGGCCGTCGGTCTCACGCCGGAAATGCTGCCGATGATTGTATCGGTCTGCCTGTCGAAAGGCGCGCTGGCAATGTCCAAGAAGAAGGTCATCGTCAAACGCCTGAATTCGATTCAGAACTTCGGCGCCATGAACGTTTTGTGCACCGACAAGACGGGCACGCTGACCATTGATCATGTCATCCTCGAAATCCATTGCGACGTGTTCAAAAACGAAAGTGAAACCGTCCTGCGCGACGCTTATCTCATCAGCCATTTTCAGACCGGCCTGAAAAACCTGCTCGACCGGGCGGTGTTGCGCTACAAGGAACTGCACAAGGAACTCGGCATCGAAAAATACAAAATGGTGGATGAAATCCCGTTCGACTTTTCCCGGCGCATGATGTCGGTGGCCGTCGAAGGACCGGACGGCGAACGGCAACTGCTGACCAAGGGCGCGCCGGAAGCGGTGTTTGCCAAATGCACGCATTTTGAGAGCGAGGGTGAGATTTTCCCGATGGAGCCGATTCTGGCCGGCGACCTCGTCCAGCAGGTGGATGAATTGAGCGAAGACGGTTTCCGGGTGCTGGCCGTGGCCACGAAGAAACTCGGCCAACAAACCACCTTTTCCAAGGCCGACGAGTGTGATCTGGTCCTGACCGGCTATCTGGCATTCCTTGACCCGCCCAAGGACACGGCGTCCAAGGCCATCGAGGCTTTGCGGCAGCATGGCGTCACGGTCAAGGTGTTGACCGGCGACAACGACCTGGTCACGCGCAAGGTTTGCAGCGAAGTCGGCATTCACGCGGAAAAAATCCTGATTGGCAGCCAGGTCGAGACGATGTCCGATCCCCAACTGGCCGAGGCGGTGGAAACCATGGATGTGTTTGCGCGGCTTTCCCCGGCACATAAAAAGCGCATCGTACAGGCGCTGCAAAAAAGAGGCCACGTGGTTGGTTTCATGGGCGATGGCATCAACGATGCCCCTGCGCTCCGCGCCGCCGACGTGGGCATTTCCGTGGACAACGCGGTGGACATCGCCAAGGAATCCGCTGATGTGATCCTGCTGGAAAAAAATCTGATGGTGCTGGAGGAAGGCGTGCTCGAAGGCCGGAAGGTGTTCGTGAACATCCTCAAATACATCCGCATGGGCGCCAGCTCGAATTTCGGCAACATGTTCAGCGTCATCGGCGCCAGCGCCTGGCTGCCCTACGTGCCGATGGCTCCCATCCAGATCCTGACCAACAACCTGCTTTACGATTTCTCGCAGGTGCCGATTCCCACCG
>JBEKXN010000012.1:0-86530 GCA_049511835.1 Verrucomicrobiota bacterium
GCGTCGGAAGAGCGTCGGCGACTGGTGAAGGAATGGAATCAGCGTTCGCAGGAGATGATGGAATTGGCCACGCGGGAAGAGGGGCGGGTGATCGGCCAGACGCGCCAACTGCTGCTCGTCCTGGCGGAGTCGTCTGCGGTGCGCTCGGGCAACCGGCGGGGTTGCAAGAAATTGCTGGACGAGCTGTTCGGCAGCTACCCGCGTTATGCCAATTTGGGGGTGGTCGGGACCAATGGAATGGTTCTGGCCAGCGCGCGCCCGATGGTGGAGCCGGCCAACCAGACAAACCGTCCGTTTTTCCGCCGCACACTCGCCACGCGCGCCTTCGCAATTGGCAATTTCCCGGACGGACAGGCAGCCGGCCAGCCCACCGTCAATTTCGGTTATCCGATTTTCGATTCCGACGGGCAGGTCCAGGCGGTGGTCTTTGCCGCGCTGGATTTGGATTGGGTCAGCAGTTTCGAGTCCGCGCTGCCGGCGCAATTGCCCAAAGGAGCAACGTGGACCGAGATTGACCGCGCCGGAAGAATTCTGGCTCGTTATCCCTCGCCGGAAAAATGGATCGGCCGGCCTTTCCCGGAAAAATCGCTTTTGAAAACTGTCTTCAGTCAGGATCACGGCGTGGTGGAGGCGCCCTCTGCGGATGGAATTCCCGGTTATCATGCGTACGCTGCCATGCGCAGCCAGCTCGTTTCCGACGACGTGGTCACCATTCTCAGCAGCATCCCCAGGCGGGTTCTCTTTGCCGAAGCGGACCGCCGACTGACCGAAAACCTGACCGGGTTGGGGATTGCCGCCTGCTTTGCCTTCATGCTCGGCTGGATCGGCAGCTACTTGCTGGTCCTGCGCCCGGTTCGGAACTTGGTGAAATCCAGCGCACGGCTGGCCACGGGCGATCTTAGCACACGCACGGGTATGTCTCATCAGGGAGATGAATTGGGCCAGCTCAACCGCGCCTTCGATCAGATGGCCCAAGCCCTGGAACATCGCGAAGGGGAACGCCAGTCAGCGGACCACGCGCTAAAGGCTTCCGAAATGCGCTACCGCCGGCTGTTTGAAACCGCCCAGGACGGGATTTTGATTCTCAACGCGGACACCGGGCAAATTGATGATGTCAACCCGTTCCTGACCGATCTGTTGGGCTACACTCGCGAGCAGTTGCTGGGAAACAAACTCTGGGAGATTGGCCCTTTCAAAGACACCAAGGCGTCCAAGGCGGAGTTCCGGGAGTTGCAGCGTGAAGACTATGTCCGTTACGACGACCTGCCGCTGGAAACCAGCGCCGGCAAGTCCATCAATGTGGAGTTTGTCAGCAACGTTTATCAGGTCAACGGCAGCAAAGTCATTCAATGCAATATTCGCAACATCACCGAGCGCAAGCAGGCCGAGGCAAAACGCAAGGAATACAGCCGCAAACTTCAGGTGCTTTCCCGCCGGCTGGTGGAGGCGCAGGAGACCGAACGCCGGAACATCGCGCGCGAACTCCACGACGAAATCGGCCAGGCCCTCACCGTCATGCAATTGAACCTGCAATCCATGTTGCTGTCGCCCGGCACGGAGGTCGTGTCGCCGCGCTTGAATGAAACCCTCGAGGTGGTCGAGCGCGTGCTGGAACAAGTGCATGACATCTCGTTGGATTTACGCCCGTCAATCCTCGACGATTTGGGATTGGAACCGGCCTTGCGTTGGTACACCGAGCGACAGGCGGCCTTGGTCGAGTTGAAAGTCGAGTTTCACGCCGACCGGCTGGAGCAACGCTTGGATCCGATGGTTGAAACCGAATGTTTCCGCGTGGCCCAAGAAGCCTTGACCAATGTGGTGCGCCACGCCCAGGCGAAAACAGTGACGGTTGAGTTGCACAAGGAAAATGGGCAACTTCACCTGCGCGTGCGCGATGACGGTGTTGGGTTTGATATGGCCCCGGTCCGGGAGCAAGCCGTGCGTGGCACCAGTCTGGGTTTATTGAGCATGGAAGAGCGTGCGTCGCTGGCCGGTGGCGGGCTGGAATTCAAGTCCATCCCGGGACAAGGCACCGAAGTCCACGCCTGGTTTCCGCTGAAGTGGCAGGCTCCACCGTCCGAATCTGAAACCCCATGAACAACTCCGTCAAACCGATTCGCCTCATACTGGCCGATGACCACACGCTGGTGCGCGCGGGCATTCGCGCCTTGCTGGAAAAATTGCCGGGGGTGGAAGTGGTGGGTGAAGCCGGCGATGGCCGCGAGGTGCTGAATCTGGTCAAGACACAAAAGCCGAATGTGGTTTTGATGGATATTTCCATGCCCGGTCTGAATGGCCTGGAAGCAGCAGCACGCATGGCCAGGGAATTTCCGGACGTGCGGGTCCTCATTCTTTCCATGCACAACAACGAAGAATATGCCTGGCAGGCGCTCAAGGCGGGCGCGGCCGGCTACCTGCTAAAGAAAGCGGCGACGGTCGAACTGGAAACCGCCTTGCAACAAGTAGTTCACGGGGAAATTTATCTCAGCCGGGAAATTTCCACGCGACTCGTCAAGAAGTTCCCCTTGCAAGGAATCGCCGGCCGGAAAAGCCCGCTCGAAGAGTTGACGGGGCGTCAGCGCGAGATTCTCCAACTCATCGCTGAAGGCCAGAATACCAAAGGCATCGCCGAAATCCTGAAGGTCAGCCCCAAGACCGTCGAATACCATCGCATGAAGTTGATGGGCTGCTTGAACATTCATGATGTTCCGGGCCTGGTACGTTTCGCTTTGCGGGTCGGATTGCTTCCGCAGGAAAAGCTGGCTGCGGGCTAGAATCCCCCAAAAAATTCCACAGGTCAATTCGGGCTTGATTGGCTTCGGCCGTCCGGCGATGGCTACTGTGCGCGACGAAACCCGGATGCCTGGCGACCACTGCACGCGGGGTTCGGGTTATGCACCGGATCGGCTGGTCAAAGCGGATTTCCCCGCCAAACTGTATTTTGAGTTTCATCATTTTTGTCTCCATTTGGCTGTGTCCGAATTTGCTGTAGCGTCGAGCCTGTGGCTCGAATAAATCGGCGCACAGCGCCGACTCTACAACTTAATCAGGACACTGCCTTCCGTTTTTAACCACCACCGGCGGACGGCTTTTTTATTATGAGCCGCCCGCCATGGTGTGTCCGTTCAGGATCATCCTCGTGAAATGAATCTCCCGTCCGATGCCGGCGAAATGCCAGCGCCAGTGGCCGGCGCGCATCGCCGCCGCCAGATGCAGGCAAGATCGGCCCCAACATCTTTGGCTGAGATAGAGTGACATATTTTTAACTTCCTTTGATTCCTGACCGAAGACGGTCGGACCGGTTTCGCGATCTTGCCATGCTGCCGCAGCAATAAGCTCACTGCCTGGGAGATCATTTCAGGTTATTTATTGCGTGCGATAGAAGCGCCTCGAAAAACTCGCCGCGTTCGTGTCGGTAAAATTCAATGAACCGCTGGCACCCACCGTCACGGTGCCGATGACGGTCCAGGTCTTGAAATCCTGCGTCGCCTGGATGTTATACGTGTGGCCGACCGGGCCGTTCACGGTCAGAATGAACTGACGGGTGGGCGTAACGCGGAGCTGCACTCCGGGAACGGGAAGCCCGGCCTGCAACACCACGTCCACCCAGTAGTTGCGGGCATTCCAAGTCTGGTTCGGAAATGCACTGCTCGAGCCGTAGGCATAGACACCATTTCCACCCGACACGCCATTGGCCAGCGCATGTAGTGGCGGATTATCAACGCCATTGACCGAAAAGTAGTTATTATCGGCACTGTAATGCCCGTTGTTGGCGTGGTAGGAGGCCACATAGACCGTGTTGGCGGTGATCGACACCGGCGTCGCAAAGTTCACCTGCTGCCAACCCGAGGCGGTTTCGCCGGTGAACGTCGCCGTCGCCAGCAGCGTGCCCGTGCTCGTCCACATATTGCCCACGTGGGTGCCCGTGTTGGCGCTCGCTTTATAGAAGCGTATGCCGGTGATGCTCCCTGCCGCGTCCGAGCGGAACTTTACTCCCAACTCCACGGCACTGTCCGGGCCTCCATCCACCACTCCGGGCACGGCTGTGCTTGGCCAGAGGGTCGCCACAGCAGTTAATGGAACCGTGTAGGACACCTCGCTTGAGAACGGACTTTCCCTGCCCGAAGCCGCATACGTTGTCGCCGTAAAATAGTAGGTGGTCCCCTGGACCAGGCCGGAAATGGTTATATTCGTTGCGTTGCCAGCACAAATCTCGTTGGTGTAGGCGCCACTGACTCCTCCGTAATAAACGTTGTAACCCGCGACGCTTGGATCAGTGCTTGCGTTCCACGCCAAAGTGACGCTTCCAGCTGCTTGAACGAATGTAATGAAAGCAGTGAGGATCAAGAGACCTCCCAGAAACTTCGTCAGTCCGGTGATTTTGAAAGGCCAGCGCAAAATATCGTTCGCGCGTTGCGCTCTGCGTTCGTGAATAATGTTCATAATTATCGTTACCCCCCGCAAGGTCTGGCTGCGACTAGGGTGTTCCTTGCCGCCACTGGGAAAACCCTTGGTCTCAGTTTGGAACCGTAAGCCGGGTGGCGATGAAAGGGAGAACCGATGGGTCGCTCAAAAATCCCCGGCGCAAACGTATTACTGCAACGTCGGGATTTAATTCGAAAAATTCTCTGGTAGGGTACCCGCCGCCTGACAGCGGCGTGGCTTTGCGTCCCGGCGACGAAATTCGCATCGAAGCTGTTGCCGACGGCGGCGAGAATGCGCCGATCGACTACGTCGAAATCAACCCAGCCGCGAACTGAGTTCTCAGCTTATGCGAGAAGCAAAAGGCAGAGCGTGGCAAAGCTGGACGCGCTAAAGCGCTTGTCAGGGAGTGAGCCGGTAGTAGTTGTCAGGGTTGTACAGGTAGTAGCAGTCCACCGGATCAAGGCGCGGGAGCAGGACGTACCGGTGGCCGTTGGCGTCCACGCTTTCCTGCAGCGTGGGTTGGCTGTCCAGGCGTGCATGCAGAGGTGAGCCGCCCGGCGCGGAGGGGGCGTCGGGATTCTTGTCATACGATTCTTCCCGGACCGTTTCGGCGATTTCGTCCACCCACTTCACCTTGCGGGCACCGTCGCCGAATTCCCGCCAGTCACCGGTGCTGCGATTCTGATACATGCGTTTGATGAATTCATCCAGGCTGATACCCATCTTGGCGGCGACCGGTGCCGCGAGACGTTTCCACCATTCCTCGAGTTCTTTAAGATTTTCTCTCTGCTCGGTCAGATTGCCCCCCATGCCGGATTGTATCTGGTGGTGAAGAATAACCGCGTTCGGATACGCGAACGACCTCTTTGACAGCGTGGTGATGCCGGCGGCCATGCTGGCTGCAAATGATTTTACGACGACGTAAACCGGCGCGGCGCTGCCGTCCATCGCTTTGAGGATCTTGTAACCGGCCATGACGGAACCGCCCGGGGAGGCGTCAATCACGATGAAGATGGGGAACTCACGATTTTGGTTGTTGAAATAGTCAATGCGCTCCGCAATGTAATCCGCCGTGTCCATCCAGATGGGGCCGTTCAGGGCAATCCGGCGGTCGCTGATCGTCAGCACGCCGTCCTTGAAGGGTTCCTTGGTGTACTGAATGTCGTGGTTGACGCGGTTCTTCCACAAATCGCGTTTCACGCGCAGGTCGAGGTCGTTGTTCAGCTTGGCCAACTGCAATTCAAACTCCGAACGCTGCGTCTGCAACTCTGCCGCGCGCACCTTCAATTCCTGCTCGCGTTGGGCCAACTCCCGGCCCTTGTCGGCGATTCCCGCGGCAGCAAGGTCGTTGGTCAATTTCATCTTCTCCAACTTTTCCCGATCCGCCGCCAATTCGTCGTCGAGCTGCGCCTTGCGTTCCGCTTCCTTGAGCGTGGCGCGCTTGGCCAGCAGGTCGGCCTGCTTGGTAAGCTTGTCAAGCTCAGCCTGGAGCGCGGCGACTTCGGCTTGAAGCTTTTGCTGCGCCAGGCCGTTTTCGAGTTCGAGCCGCTGCTTCTCGGCGGTGAGTTTGGCGAGTTCCTGGTGCAACTGCTGTTCGGCGATGCCGTTTTCAAGTTCGAACCGCTGCTTCTCGGCAGTGAGCTTGGCGAGTTCCTGGCGCAACTGCTCTTCCGCGATGCTGTTTTCAAGTTCGACCCGCTGCTTCTCGGCAGTGAGCTTGGCGAGTTCCTTGCGCAACTGCTGTTCGGCAATGCTGTTTTCAAGCGTCAACTGCTCCTGTTGCTTCTTCAACTCCGGAAAGGCGCTGTTTGTGTCCGTCTGTCCGACGGTTTGCGACGACAACCCGATGCTCAGGAGCGCGACACCGACACACGCGATTAGATTACGATGACTTGTTCTCATTTGACCACCAACCTTCCTAAAGTGCCACCCATTTCATCATGGCAAATTGTTGAACCGGTTCCAATTTGCGACTCTTTGCTTTCCTGAATCAAGTTTTAAGTGACGTGGGTGGCGCCAAAGATTCCGCACCTCACCGCTTGCCACTGACAAATTGGAAAGCTTCCAACAGGGATTCCGAACGGCACATTTGGTGTCCCATGTCCGGCTGGTCAATGAGCCTGGCTTGAAAACCGTTCGTCACAAAACCGCCCTGGTATATGTCCAGTATGTTCCCATAGCGAAAATCCTTGGCGCCGGTGATAAAAACGAAACGCACGTTCTTCCTGGCCTCGGCGACCCGGTCGGGAGGAACCGGCCAAACGCCATAGTTCGAAGTGTCAACCGCTTTGACCTTGGGCACCGGCTTGTAGAAATTGGCTCCGCAAATTGAAATATTTCCCGCAATCACGTCGTTGTGCAGGAAAGCCAGTTGCAGCGAGCATCGCGCCCCGCCCGACATTCCCCCGGTGTAAATCCGCCGGGGGTCTGCCTTATACCGTTCAGCGGTTTTGAGCATTCCGATCAAGGCAAGGCCAACGCGCCGGGAAAACGGCTGATTATTGCCAATCTTTTGGGGAATCACACAGATCAGCTTTTCCTTTTCCATGATGGCAGCCCATTCCTTGGGCATGGTCATGTTGTCCGAGGCATCCATGAAAGCGAAGACACCAAACGCCTCTTTGTCCGAGTAATTCCTGGGCACAAAGATTTCAAACGATTCCTTCTCAAGATCAAATTTGTAGTCAACACCCACGGCAGGGTTTCCGTGAAAGTCGGCAAGGACGGCGCGCTGAACCAGGAATTCGATCTGCGGGAAAACGATGTCCGCCTGCTTATTTTGAAAAAACATTGACCCGCTCCCGCTTCCGTCTCCTCCGGCAGAACCCAGGCGGGCTACTTCTTCTGTGTGTCCAGGCGCAGCAGTCCGAGTTGCCACGGCAGTTGCGAATAGTCGGGATTTTTCGGCGCCGCCGAGTCCATGCCCTGGTAGAGGAATTGAAGATTCCGGGGGTCGATCGTCAACGTTTCGTCGCACCCATCGCGGAGAATCTCGCCGTGACTGATGTCCTGTGTCCAGGGTTTCACACCATCGTCAAAGGTGACATTGGTGATGCCGGCGAACGGGTTGTCCCAGGTGTCCGCCAGCGGCGTCCATTCGCCGTCGAGCCGGTCGGCGAGGAAGGCCTTGTAATACCTGTGACCGGACTTGCCGATCGCCTCGATCAGCGCCAGGTACTGGCCTGTCCCCTTCAGCCGGTAAGTGCAGCTCGCCTCGAAGAGGTCAAACCGGTTGGAGCTTTGCATCACCACGACCGGGTTGCTGAAGCCTTTGGGGAAATCCTGAATTTTCGTCTGGCAGCGGTAAAAGCGCCCATCATCGCCCGAGGAGAACAGATAGGCATTTTTCTCATCGCAGATCACCCAGTAGTCAATCCACAACTTCGGGACTCCCGGCGGCTCGCTCGCGAAAAAATACCCGGGCTTGCTCCACGTCTCGGGATTGCCGACGTCGTCCGTGGTTGAAAACGTCGGCGGCTGCGACTGGTAGATCAGATACCATTTTTTCTGCGGCCTGAAGTAGAACACCTGTGGCGCGCAGTGGTAGCCGCGCAGGTTGGGGTTGCTGTCCAGGTAATACGGCTTGGCGGATTGCGCTTCCGACCAGTTGGTGAAGCTCAGATAGACCATGTTCCATTGGCCCCGGGTGTCGGCCGTGGTCGCGTAGACGTGCCATCGGTCGCCGTAATGGACCACCGTAGGGTCTTTGACCGACACGAGCTTGTGGGTTTCGTCAGAAATGGGGCTGATCAACGGGCCGGTGGATTTCCACCTGAACGGCCCGGCAAAAATGTTGCTGCTGCGCGTCGCCGCCGACGCAGACAAAGCCGCGCTGCCGTCGGTTGGAGGCGCTTGCCCGTCAGCAAGGATGGCCGCGCTTGCGGCCATCACCGTCAGTCCCGCTGCCAATCGAATTAGAAGTTTTGTTTTCATACAGTTTGTTCCGCCGGATCACTTCCCGCGGTTCAGATGTCGTCACGCCGGCTCGATCTTTGCGAGATTGCATTGAGTTCACTTGAGCCGCCAACCACTCCATTTTAAGCATGGCTATGCTATTTACGATGTCAAAATGCATTTTACTTTTTCTTCTGCACCTTCGCGGCGACTTTCAGGCGCAGAGCGTTCAGCCGGATAAAGCCAGTAGCGTCGTCCTGGTTGTGGTCCCGCATGGGCGGGATCGGGTCGGCTGCCATCGTGGCAATCAGCAAACTCCCGTTCACCCTTTCTGGCAAGGCTAATCGCGGGTGGCGACAAAGATTCCGTTCCTCACGGTGCTGGGTAGCGGGGGATTTCACTCGCGAAGGCTTTCGGAGTTGAACACCGGCGCGCGCCGCTCCTTTACGTCGTCTCCTACAAAACTAATTAGACTTTCTGCCATCGTACCTTCATGGTAAATTCGCCTTTGTGGAAACGGTTACTCAACTTACGAACCAGCTCGTCGCGTCGTATGCGCGCGTCGGCGGCATCAATCATCTGGACGGCAAAAACCTGCCGTCCAAACGCGCCATCGCGGCCATTACGGTGGATTTGTTGCGGCTGTTGTTCCCCGGATATTTCGACGAGAAACTCATCCATTCCTCGGAAATCAAGGTGGTGACGGCGGAGTTGCTCGATTCGGTGCTCGGCGCGCTGGAGGATGAAATCCGCAAAAGCCTCGAATACAATCCCCCCTCCCATCTGCCGAAACAGAACATCACGACGGCGGCGCACAGCCTGACGGTGGATTTTCTCGGCAGCCTGCCGCGGTTGCGGGACATGCTGCAAACGGATGTCGAGGCGGCTTACGACGGCGACCCGGCGGCGAAGAGCAAGGAGGAAGTGCTCGTTTCGTATCCGTTCATCGAGGCGATTGCCGTGCAACGGCTGGCGCACGAATTGTATTTGAAGGACGTCGCGCTGATTCCGCGCATCATGACCGAGTGGGCCCATGCGCGCACGGGCATGGACCTGCATCCGGGCGCGCAAATCGGGTCGCACTTTTTCGTGGATCATTGCACCGGCACGGTCGTGGGCGAAACCGCCATCATCGGCGACCACGTGAAGATGTATCACGGCGTCACGCTGGGCGCGAAATCCACCGCCGCCGTGGAACAATTGCGCGGCAAGAAACGGCATCCGACCATCGAGGACCGCGTCACGATTTATCCCGGCGCGACCATCCTCGGCGGCGAGACCGTCATCGGCGCCGGCAGCACGATTGGCGGCAATGTGTTTCTCATGGAAAGCGTGGCGCCGAAGTCCCTGGTCATTTACGACAGCCCCGACATGCGCGTGTTAAACAGAGCAAAAAAAACAACCGTGGTGGACTTTCAGATTTGAAATGCAAACCAAACTGCCGTCCGGATTGAATTGCATGATGCGGTATTACTACGTTTTCAGTGAAATTGAGGTTTACGCTCGCCCTCACCCCGGCCCTCTCCCCCAGGGAGAGGGAGCGCACCGTTACGTTGCCGGGTAATTTCTCGACCTTTGTTGCCGTCACTGATTTCATGTCATTTGAAGTGAGACATACAATAACCCGGCCTATCACATTGCTAAAATCGTGGCGAACAATTCCCCCTCTCCTGGGGGAGAGGGCCGGGGTGAGGGCGGATGTCATCGCAATTTTTCACCGTGGGACATAGCGTAAACGCGCCCGTTCGTGATATAATTCCTTCAGCAAGCTGTTGAAAGCGCTCATCGAAACCAGAAACACGAGGCCGGAACGGGTCTTCCTCGTCGGCGTCGAACTCAAATCACGCAACCATGCGGACACAAGCGATTCGCTCGCCGAACTCGGTGAACTGGCCACGACGGCGGGCGGCGAAGTGGTCGGCGACGGCATGCAAAAAACGGAATCGCTAAACCCGGCCACGTTCATTGGCAAGGGCAAGGCGGCGGAATTCGCGGACTTCTGCCGGCGGCAGGACGTGGACACCGTGATTTTCGACGATGACCTTTCGCCCGCGCAAAGCCGCAACCTCGAAAAAATTTTCAACTGCAAGGTTCTCGACCGCACATCGCTCATCCTCGACATTTTCGCGCAACGCGCCCGCACGCGCGAAGGCAAGCTGCAGATCGAACTGGCGCAGCTCCAGCATCTGCTGCCGCGACTCACAAAATATTGGGGCCACTTGTCGCGGCAAAAAGGCGGCATCGGCATGCGCGGCGGTGAAGGCGAAACGCAATTGGAAACCGACCGCCGCCGCGTGCAGGATCGCATCGCGAAAATTTCCCGCGAACTGGAATTGGTGCGGCAACAGCGCGGCATTCAGCGCACTGGCCGCCAGCGCAACAACTGGCCGCTGGCCTCCATCGTCGGTTACACGAACGCGGGCAAATCCACACTGCTCAACGCGCTCACCGGCGCGGACGTTTTGGTGAAGGACATTTTATTCGCCACGCTCGACCCGACGACACGCCGGTTGAAATTGCCGACGAACCAGAATGTGTTGCTCACCGACACCGTCGGTTTCATCCGCAAACTGCCGCACGGACTGGTGGAAGCGTTCAAGGCGACGCTGGAAGAAGTGGTGCAGGCCGATTTGCTGCTGCACGTCGTGGACATCAGCCACCCGCAAGCCGAGGAGCAAATTGCCGCCGTGAATGCCGTGCTGGCCGAAATCGGCGCGGGGGGAAAACCGACGTTGATGGTTTTCAACAAAATGGACCTGCTTAACGGCAACCCCGGCGGAACCGGGGCCGGCGGCGCATTGAGCCGTTTGCAGGAACGGCATCAAAATGCCGTCACGATTTCGGCCACGACCGGTGAAGGCATCGCGTCGTTGCTCGCGGAAATCGGGACGCAGTTGCGTCCCAAGCGCGAGTTCCTGGAACTGCGCGTGCCGCACGAGCAGGCAGCGGTGATTGCGCGGTTGCACCAGGTCGGCCAGGTCATTTCGCGCAATTACCGCGGCCCGGCGGCGCGGTTCAAAGCCCGTATTCCGCCGCAGTACCACGACGAATTTGCGCCTTTCATCGTGCGGGAAGCGCAGGCCGCGTCGTAACCATCACCGGTGGGGCGAGACTGCTGGCGAGCCAATTTGATAACCAGTTCTTTTGCGTTCGGCTCGCGGGGACGCTCGCCCCATCCGGTCGATGCGTGGCCACACAAAATCCGTTGCTTGCCCTGACATGGTGGACAACGGTATAATTTCGATGGAAATTGGTTATGTCACGAATCGGGCGCCAGTCACTCAACACCAGCACCGTCCTCTGCGTCATCCTGGGCGGCGGTCAGGGCACGCGGCTGTTTCCGTTGACGAGGGATCGCTCCAAACCCGCCGTGCCGCTGGCCGGCAAATACCGGCTCGTGGACATCCCGATCTCAAACTGCATCAACTCCGGTTTCCGGCGGATTTACATTTTGACGCAGTTCAACTCCACCTCGCTGCACAGCCACATTTCGCGAACGTATAAATTCGACCAGTTCACGAGCGGGTTTGTGGAAATTCTCGCGGCGCAACGGACGCTCACCGACGCCTCCTGGTATGAAGGTACCGCCGACGCCGTGCGGAAAAATCTGATTCACTTTCTCAATCACGATTTCGATTATCTGATCATTTTGTGCGGCGACCAGTTATACCGGATGGACTTTCGTCCCATGGTCGCTCAACACGTCGAGACCAGTGCGGACATCACCGTCGCGACGATTCCGGTGGGGCGGCACGAAGCGCAATCGCTGGGCATCCTGCAAATCGGCGCGGACCACCGCATCACGCGCTTTGAGGAAAAGCCAAAAGACCCCGCGGTGCTTGATTCATTGCGGGTGGACCCGGATTGGTATCCGAAACTCGGCATTGTCGAGCCGGTACCACAGGGCGAATTGTTCCTCGCGTCCATGGGCATTTACGTTTTCAACCGCGACTTGATCCGCAGCCTGCTCGACAATCCGCTGCCCGATTTCGGCAAACATATCATTCCGCAAGCCATCAATGAGCGCCGCGTTTGCTCCCACGTTTTCCAGGGTTATTGGGAGGACATCGGCACCATCCGTTCGTTTTTTGAGGCGAACCTCGATCTCGTTTCCGAACTGCCGCGCTTCAATTTTTTTGACATGAATGCGCCGATTTTCAGCCGTCCGCGCTTTCTGCCCGGCTCGAAAATCAACGGCGCGCAGATTGATCACGCGGTGATTTCCGACGGCTGCATCATCAATCACGCGCGCATCACGAACAGCATTGTCGGCCTCCGGACGGTCGTCGGCGCGGGCACGGAATTGAACCGGGTCATCGGCCTGGGCAGCGATTATTACGAATCGCAGGAATCGGTGGACCGGCACGAACGCGAGGGCAAACCGCGCATCGGCATCGGCGCGAACTGCAAAATTGAGAACACCATCATTGATAAAAACGCGCGCATCGGAAACAACGTCGTCATCTCACCCGCCGGCAAGCCCGAAAAGCTCGACCACGAACTCTGCTACATCCGCGACGGCATCATCATCATTCCCAAAAACGCCATCATCCCGCACGGAACGGTGATTTGAAATGACCGGTTTTTGGGCTGACCATTCGGCAAATTCAGTCGCTGATTTTTAGTTAATGTGATTGTTGCTGTTGCTGAATCACCTTGAGTGGAGCCATTGCCTGATTCATGAGATGGTGAATGACAATCCAAAGCGTGATACCAATCACGGCGGCAAGTACCAACCGGATACACAAATCAATCAACACCGCTTTCTGCCGCCGTTTAATGGTGGCGATGACCGGCGCGCCGCAATGCGGACACGTCCGCGCATGGTCGCTGACCTGTCCGCTGCATTCGTGACATTGGATGAGGGCCATAATCTATTATTTTGGAATTCTGAATGGGCTGATTGCTGGGTCGGGACCGTTATATTCAAGAACAATCCAATCGTCATCTTTGTGTTCATCGGGCTCGACAAATGAGTTTTTTAACGTATTGCCCATTGCCAACTGGCGCTCAAAAAATGGATCTACAAATCCACCCCGTTCGGTCGGCTTGAAATGATGATCCTCAAGAAATTCTTTGAGACCAGTTTTCCCCGCGAGCAACTCAGTGAGCGCTCGTGCCGATATTTTGATGGTATTACCTTGCATAGTGATTGCTCCTATTGGACGACCATTGGTTTTGTTTGCAGCCAACCAATAAATTGCATTGGTGGGAGTCGACTCTGGAACTGGCAAATAACTGAGCATTCTGTCAATCGCACATTTGGTTTGCTCAAAAAGTGTTTTGTCGCTTGCGAAATTCCAATAAAGCTTTGCTGCAATTTCAATTGTCGGTCTGGATAAAGGCGACCTGGGTCGTTGTTCGATACGCAAGACTAGGACAAACAGGAGGTTTTTGTGAGTTTTCAAAAACGGTTCGACAATTTCACTGCAACCGTGCATTCCAGCCACCGCGTTTCGTTCCTGTAAAGCATCGCAGCCACCATCGCAAACAATAATCCCACGAGGCCCGTTGTATCCACTTTTTGCCAATTGATCCCATTTGTTCTCCAAAGCGTTTGTCAAAGGATTGCGGCGTCCGGAATACGGAACCGTATAAACAATGCAATGGCCGCCGCTAAAACGCTTTTCTTTAGAATTATATTGTATCGAAAATCGAATTTTATCCCGGCCATAGGAGAAAACGGCATCCTTATCTGGCTCTTTGGCAATTTGAGAGAGGAACGGTCCCAGTTCTGTTTCGACAAATTGATGAATTTGGCCTTTGGACGGAAGCAGAAGCTTAACCTTGCTATCACGATATTTTCCAATCATCTGATGCGCCACGTCAATGTTGATGCCAGCACCGTTATGGCCCATGTCATTCAAAAATCGCCGAATTTCTTCGCAAAATTCGCGATAGGCATTTTCTTTATGTGCGTTTGTGTCAGAAACGGTCGTTATATCCGCCAGAAATTCAAGATTGCCAGACTCGCCCATTTGAAAAAATAAATCTGGCGTCCGGGTTCCTCCAAAATTCGGCTCGTATTGGATTCGACCGATTGCACGAAACGCAGAAAGAATGCATACCTCCCATTCATTCGCTAAGATTTCGTTCGGGTCGCCTCGATTCAATTTGCCGACAAGATTCTCCAATTGTTTAGTTGAAAGCGAACCAGATAACCTATTGATCATTCCCTGCACGTCCCGTCTGGAAAATATCGCCATTGAAAGAGGGGTCACGCCAGCCAGTCTTTACGGCGATTGAGCCGCCTGCACTTTCTCAATGAGAAAAAACCATTGTCCCCAGTTACCTCCGTCCAAGCGTTTGATGGCTTGATGCAACATATCTCGGAATTCCGGCTCTAATTCACCAACGACGACGAGGTAAACCGGCCCGCGATCTAAATCCACCCATTTTAATCTGTATCGCTCCATTTGGCCGATGCAGCGGTCAAATTCGGCAATATCATCTCCGAACGCCAGTTTAAGTTCGATGACGTGCTCATCCTGAACAACAATGTCCGCCTTGCCTTTGGCGATGCCGTATTGGGTCGTTATCGGGACACCGGGCAAATTCTGTTTTAGCCAGGTATAAAGACTTTGCTCCTGTTCCTTTTCATTGAGGCTAAAGGAATGCGGTTGCCATTTGGTGATCAGATCGTTGACAAAGCTCTTATCGCTGCTGAAACCAGAGTAGTCGGCAATTCGTTTTGTTTCTCGTGTTTGGATTATTGGCATTTGGTTATCCTCATTTAAGCGAGTTTCCGCGCAATATGCTCGTCTAGGATTTCCTGCACGGTCAGGGCGACGATGACTTTGTGGCTGCGCTTGAAAAATGATTCGATTTCCTGCAACGCATCCGATGAATAATCGAACGACACGAAGAAGCCTTTTTCGCAATTCTCGCGCATCATCATGGCTTCAAAACTGTCAATATCCGGGCGACCAACTTTGTCTTTTTGTTTCACCTGAATCGGATACCAGCGTTCTTTCAACCCGAGTTCGCCTTCCTTCAATTTATACGGTGCGGTGGAGGAAGAAACGGGATAGATGCGGCCATCCACGCCCATGTCACCGACCTGCACCTTGTTCGGGATGCCGCCGAGGGCGATGACGGCCCAGTTCTCAAATTCAAACGGCGGAATGGCGCGCAACTTTTCTTCGCTCCACGGCAAGTCGCGAACGACGAAGCCGCGTCCGGCTTTCCAGAGCGGTTCGCTTTCCGGCAGGCCGCAAACGTCGCGCAGGCGTTTGGCCATGACACGGCAGGCGGTGGGCGAAATATCAATGCCAATCCACTGGCGTTTCAAATTCTGCGCCGCTACAAGCGCCGTGCCGCAACCGCAAAAAGCATCAAGTACAATGTCATTTTCGTTGCTACTGGCTTTGATCATTCGTTCCAAAAGTGCGAGTGGCTTTTGAGTTGGATAACCAAGTCGCTCTGAACTTGTGTTTCCGATTCTTGGTATATCATCCCAAACGGATTGCAGCGGAATTCCCGGAAGCTCATCAAGGAAAGTTTTTAACCCTCGCATGATTGGCTTTCCTTCCGGTGTGGTTTTAATTTTGCCTTGAGCAAATAATTCTTCCAGCTTTTCAAGCTTGCAACTCCACATTCTTGATGGTGGAGGACGTGTTCCTCTCCATTCAAATCTACCAGCATCACGACCATGACTCGGAGCTGTTAAATTTTCATATTTTACCAATCGCCCGTTTTCATCAGGTCGGAATTCCGCGTCAATGTAACTCTGTGAATACGGTGTGTAGATTGTATTCCAAGTGCATTTATCTGACATTCGGTAATAGAAAATTGTGTCATGGATGTTTCCGTATTTATCAGGATCGTTATGGGCACTCGTTCGTTTCCAAACAATTTCGTTTTGAAAATAATTTTCGCCGAAAATCTGGTCGAGCATGACCTTGACGTAGTGGCTGGCGTGCCAGTCGCAGTGGTAATAAAAGCTGCCGGTCTTTTTGAGGACGCGGGCGAGTTGCACGCAGCGCGGGCGCATGTAGTCAATGTAGGCGCGGGTGGATTCGTGGCGGTCTTCAAAGGCGCGCTTTTCCTTGGTTTCGCCCCAAAAAACTTCGTAATTGCGATTGGAGTTGAAGGGCGGGTCAATGTAAATGAGGTCAACACAGGCATCGGGCAGCTTGGCGAGTTGTTCCAGATTGTCGCCGCAGTAAACGACGCGGGTGTCCACGAGCGAAGATGGACGGGTGGGGGACGAATCCGCTTCCTCCGCCAGTGCGTATGCCTTGCCGGATTTGTGCGCGGGATATTTGACGGATTTTTTTGCCCGGCGAATACCCGGCGCTTCCGGCTCGCCACGCAGAAGACCGGCGACGCTTAAATCATAATCCAGCAGCGGCCAGTGAATGCCGGTGTCCGCGCCGCAGAGTTCCCATTTGGCGCGCTGTTTGGCGGTGGCTTCGGCCAGCGTGGGAAAAAGCGTCAACGGCAGACGAACGCTCCGGCCATCGAGCAGTTCGACGGTCAGATGCGTGTCATTGACGCCCACGGATTTGATTTTATTATTCAAAGAATTCATGCCATTTGGCCATCAGTTCAGCGTGGTGTTGCCGGATAATTTCTTTGATCATTTTTTGCTGCGCCGGGCTGAATCCATTCGCGTATTCCCAGCGGAACGGCGACAACCATAACTTAGCGGTCGCGCCACCTTTGTCCACATGGATATGCGGCGGCTCACACGTTTCGTTGGCGTAGAAATAGAACCTGAAACCGCGAATCCTTAAAACGGTGGGCATGATGCGAAGGCTAGAACAGCAGTTTGTTATGGTCAATCCGTGTTCATCCGCTCGCCTCGGCGAAGCTTGGCGAAGCCGGGTGTTTATCTGTGGTTATTCACCGTCATTTACTTTCCGCTCCGCCGCTGCTAAAACTTCCATGTGCTCAACGACGCTGCCATTTGGAAAAATCTCAACGCGCCGCGCCGGCTGTTTTTGATCGCCGGGCCGTGCGTGATTGAAAACGAAAAGCTGTGCCTGCAAGTCGCCGGCGCACTGAAGAAAACCTGCGCCCGGCTGGGCATCTTTTACGTCTTCAAAGCCAGCTTCGACAAGGCCAACCGCACGTCGGCCAGATCCTTTCGCGGGCCGGGCCTCGACGAAGGCCTGCGCGTGCTCGGCAAGGTCCGCGCCGAATTTGGCGTGCCGGTGCTGACCGATGTTCACACCGAGACGCAGGCCGCCATCGCGGGCGAAGTCGTGGACATTTTGCAAATCCCCGCGTTCCTCTGCCGCCAGACGGATTTGATTGAAGCCGCCGCCATCACCGGCCGGATCATCAATTTGAAAAAGGGCCAGTTCCTTTCGCCGGCCGAAATGGGCCAGGTCGCGGAAAAGGCCCGGCGCGCCGGGGCGGAAAAAATCCTGCTCACCGAGCGCGGCACGACGTTCGGCTACAACAATCTCGTTGCCGACATGCGCTCGATTCCGATCCTGAAGCGTTCCGGCTTTCCGGTCATTTTTGACGCGACACATTCCGTGCAATTGCCCGGCGGTGGCGGCGACAAATCCTCCGGCCAGCGCGAATTTGCGCCGGTGCTGGCGCGGTGTGCGCTGGCGGCGGGCGCCAACGGCCTTTTTATCGAAACGCATCCGCGACCGGAACGCGCGCTCAGCGACGGGCCGAACATGATTCCGCTGGCGGAGATGCCCGCGTTGTTGCGGGAACTGTTAAAAGTCTTCGATGCGGTGAAAAGGTGACCAGTGACATGAAAACCGGCAACGCCCAACGCCCGACGCATCCCATCACCCGTCGTCCGTCACTCGTCACCCGCCTGAAGCGCGTGAAATTGTTGCTTTGCGACGTGGACGGCGTGTTGACCGACGGTTCGGTGTTCATCGGTGGGGCGCGGGAAATCAAGCGGTTCAACATCCGGGACGGCCTGGGCCTGGTGTTTCTGCGCCGGGCTGGCTTCCAGGTCGGCTGGGTCTCGGCCCGGCCGTCGGCGGTGACGGAACTGCGGGCGGCCGAACTGCAAATTGATTTTCTTGTCCAGCAAACCGACCGGATCGGCAAGGTCGGCGCGGTCGAAAAACTTTTGCGCCGCGCAAAGCTGGATTGGGACGCGGTCTGTTTCGTTGGCGATGACGTCGTGGATTTGGGGCCGCTGAAACGCGCGGGGTTCGCCGTCGCGGTGGGTGACGCCCGGCCCGAGGTGAAGGCGGCGGCGCGCTACGTCACACACGCGCCGGGCGGGCGCGGTGCGGTGCGCGAAGTGGTCGAAATGATTTTGAAAGCGCAGGGCAAATGGGATGCGATCGTGGCGCATTATCAAGAGTGACAGGTGACGTGTGACAAGTGACAGGAAAAAAGCAACCGAGCGATTCATGGCGATTTTCGTCACCCGTTCCCCGTCACTCGCCACCCGGCTTTTGGCCGCCGTTGCCGTTTTGTTTTTTGCCGTTCCCAACGGGCGCGCGCAGCAAAACGGCCTCCAGCACGCGAGCAATTTCACTTCCACCGAATATTACGGGCCGACGAATCAACAACAAATCAAATCAATTTTATCCGGCGCCGAGGCGTTGCCCCAGCCGGGCGGACAGCTCATCATCAAACAACTCAAGCTCGAAATGTTCAACCCGGACGGCGAGCTGGAATGGGTGGTGAATGCGCCGGAGTGCGTTTATGACACGTTCAAAGGCGTGGCGAATTCGCCGGGGCATTTGGAGGTGCGGACGGGCGATGGAAAATTCCGCGTCGAGGGCGACGGTTTTTTGTGGCGGCAAAGCGATTCATTCCTCACCATCTCAAATAATGTGCGCACCGTGGTTGAAAATGGGGCCTTGATGAATACCAAGCCATGAAACGTTTCAGTCTCATAGTGATTGCCGTGTGGTGCGGCTGGCTGGTTCATGCGCAAACCGACGCGACGGCGCAAGGTTCCCCGGCAAGTGCGACAACCAATTCGCCCGCCGCGCCGCCGCCGCCGCGCGCTCCGACGCGGATTGATTCCGACAACAGCGCGGATTTTGATTTGAACGGGCATCAGGCAATTTATCGCGGACACGTGCGCGTGGACGATCCGGAAATGAAGCTCACCTGTGCCCTGCTCATCGCGGATGTGCCGCCGACGGGCGGGCATCCGAATCACATCGTCGCCGAGACGAACGTGGTGATTGATTTCACGGACACCAAAGGCCAGACCAATCATGCGACCAGTGACAAGGCGGTTTATATTTACAACGTGCAAAACGGCGTGACGAACGAGACGGTCACGCTCACGGGCAATCCTCAGATGGAAAACGCACAAGGCACGCAGGCGGGCGATGTTATTATCTGGGATCGCGCGAACAGCAAAATCCATTTCGACAATCCGCACATGATTTTCCGACAAAGCCTCAATGGCGCCACGGCGGACACCAATTCGCCGCCGGCAAAAACAAATTTTCCGCCGGGAATGATTGAGAACATCAGCAACAACATCGGCGATCGCCCGGCGTTCTGATCTTTGCATGGAAATCACCCCGCCATCGTCGAACGGCCTGCTGCTTGCCACTGAAAATCTGGTGAAGGAATATCACAGTCGCCGCGTGGTCAACGACGTGTCCATTTCCGTGGGTGCGGGTGAAATTGTCGGGTTGCTCGGCCCGAATGGCGCGGGCAAGACGACGACGTTCAACATGGTCGTCGGTCTCGTGAAACCGGACGGGGGCGCGGTGAAATTTCAAGGCTGTGGCATCACGCGCCTGCCAATGCACCGGCGCGCGCGGCTGGGCATCGGTTATTTGACGCAGGAACCATCGGTGTTCCGCAAACTCACGGTTGAGGAAAACATTCTGGCGATTCTCGAAATGTGCAGGCTGTCGCGTGACGAACGCACCGTGCGAATGAAGTATTTGCTTGAGGAACTGGCTTTGACGCCGCTGGCCAAAAACAAGGCCTACACGCTCAGCGGCGGGGAAAAACGGCGGCTGGAAATCACCCGCGCGCTGGTGACGAGCCCCAAGTTGATGCTGCTGGACGAGCCGTTCAGCGGCATTGATCCGATTGCGGTCTATGAAGTGCAGAAGATTGTGCGCCGGTTGAAGGAACGCGGGCTGGGCATTTTAGTCACCGACCACAATGTGCGCGAAACCTTGAAGTTGATTGACCGCGGCTACATCATCCACAAAGGCCAGGTGCTGGTGGAGGGTTCGTCCGAATTTCTGGCGAATGATCCGAAGGCGCGCGAAATTTATCTGGGACCGGAATTTAATTTGTGAACATGCAACACCAGATCGTCACCGTTGAACAGTTCTACCAGGAACACAAAACCACGTTGCAAATGCGGCTCGTCGGTGGCGAACGCGGACTGAAGCGCGTCATCCGCGAGCCCACCGTCAACCGGCCCGGCCTGGCCCTGAGCGGATTCACGCACTATTTCGCCTACAAACGGGTGCAGGTTTTAGGCAACGCCGAAGTGTCTTATTTGCGATCGCTCAAGACCGCCGAACGCGCCAAACGTTACGACCATTTCTTTGCCTTCAAAATCCCGTGCCTCGTCTTCAGCCGCAGTCTTCGTCCGGACAAGGAATTTCTGGCCGCCGCCGAAAAGGCAGGGGTGCCGGTTTTTCAATGCCCGATGGTCACGATGAAGTTCATCAATGCCGCGACCCTCGAGCTCGAAACGATGTTTGCGCCGCGCGGCTCCGAGATGGGCAGCATGGTGGACATCCTCGGCGTGGGGGTGCTGATTCGCGGGGAGAGCGGCATCGGCAAAAGTGAGGCGGTGCTGGCGCTCATCGAGCGCGGCTACAGCCTGGTCTCCGACGACGTGACGAAAGTCTCCCTGCTGGACGGCCGCGAAGTCGTCGGCACCTGCGCGGAATTGACGCGCGACCACATGGAAATCCGCGGCATCGGCATCATCAATGTCGCCGCGATGTTCGGCATCAAAAGCATCCGCAACAAAAAACGCCTGGACCTCATCATCACGCTCAAACTGTGGGATGAAGTTGGAGATGTGGAGCGCATCGGCCTGGAAGAGGAATTCGAGAAGGTCTTGGGCGTGGACATTCCGCACATCGTCATCCCGGTCCGCCCCGGACGCGACCTGGCGCGGCTCATCGAAGTCGCCGCGTTTCAGACCAAGTTGAAAATGTCCGGTCACAACGCGGCTCAGGAATTGAACGACCGCCTGATTGCCCACATGAGCCGGGCCAATCTGCCGCCGGCAAAATAAATTTCCGTGGCCCTTTATTTTTGGCAATATTTGGAGTAAAATGAGCAAACCGATGAGCGCAAAAAAGCTGCCGGACGGTGAGTTCTTCACCAAAGAACTCACGATCTCGAACAAGCTGGGCATCCATGCCCGGCCCGCCGCCCTGTTCGTCAAGACCGCCAACCGGTTCGCGTGCGAAATTTTCGTCGAAAAGAACGGCGAAAAAATCAACGGCAAGAGCATCATGGGATTGATGATGCTCGCCGCCGGCCCGGGCAGCAAACTGACCCTGCACGTTCGCGGCGCGGACGCCCAGGCCGCCATCCTCGAACTCGAAGCCCTCGTCAAACGGAAATTTGATGAGGAATGAGCCATGTTGCCTGGTTCGTGTTTCATCAAGCAGCCGTGAAGCAGTCTGTGCTTGATGCCATCCGCAATCTGGAATACGCACCTCGCTTCAACTTTGGACTTTGAACTTTGGGCTGCGGACTTTAATTTCGGCGCATGGCAGCACCCCAATTGGACGTCAAATACGTCGCGCATCTGGCGCGGCTGCATCTCACCCCCGACGAGGAAAAGAAACTCGGCGCGCAACTCGGCGGCATTCTCGGCTACATCGAAAAGTTGAAGGAACTCGACGTGGCCGGCGTCGAGCCGACCGCCCACGCCGTGCCGCTGGTCAACATCACGCGCCCGGACGAGGTCCGCCCATCACTTCCGCACGACGATGCCCTCCGCAACGCGCCCGCGCAGGCCAATGGATTGTTCATGGTGCCGAAAATCGTGGAATAAAATATGCCGGACATAGGCAATTATACGGAGACAACAACGCTGATTCTCAGCGAGGCCGGCAAATACTTTGCATTATTGTTGTTTTCCGTTCTGGCCATCCGTCTCTGGCGGAGGTGGGCGAAAAGTCCCGCCGCAAACAAATTTAAAAATCTTCTTTTGGCCGGCGCGGTTACTTTGGTTGCCGGAGCCATCGGATATTTTTCGATGCGTCAAAGTCTCGGCAAACTTTATTCCTATTACGGAATGAGTGCCTTTCGCTCGAACCGGCTTCCGCAGGCGTTCACGCTGTTTGAAACGTCCTCGAAATACTGGAAAAGTGCTGACGCGTTGGGGCAGATAGGGGTCTGTCTTTTGTTGTCGGGCAATCCTGACCGGGGATTGCAATTGATCGCGGAAGCCAAAACCCTGCGCAAAGGCCGTAGTGCTCCGTTTGAGGAATTTTACGCGGGTCTGTATTTTTTCACCCTGGGGCAGCAAAGCAATTCTGTACCGCTGCTGGCAGCAGCTTCCACTGACGAGACTTATCGCTGGAGCGTGGTCAAACTTTTTGCGGTCATAGATCTGGACGAAAACCGCGCCGCGGACGCGGCCGAGTTGATGAAACCGTTCCGGCAGGCCGAAGTCACGGAAAGTGACCAAGCCTACATCATCGCATCCCTCAAGCTGGCCGAAGGCAAAAAAGCCGAGGCGCAGGCGATTTTAAATAAATTCCCACTGGAAACTCTTCCGCCCATGTGGAAATCAAGGTTCGAAAAACTGCAGGCGGAAATTCACCATTAGGTTTTATGGCGCGAAAATTCCTTTCGTTTTTTTTGCATTGCCGCCTGGAAGATGTCATAGCGCTGGGATTTTCCGCCACGTTGCTGGTGTTGTTCTCGACCACGCGGCTTTTCCGCTCCTTCCAATTCAATGGCCATGACGTCATCTTTATTTTGCTGCCCGCTGGTATTCTGGGCATAAAACGCCTGTTGGAAATACTGTTGTCCGCAAACGACCAGTCCGGCGAGAACCTCGACACCGGGAAATACCTTGTCTCCTTTTTCCGGCCGCTGGTAAAAATCGTCCGCGATTGGTTTCCCTTTTTTTTATTGAGCGCCTGTTATTATGCCCTTTACACGAACCTCATGTTGCGGGTCAACCCGCACACGGCAGACGCAGCCTTGTCCAAAATTGACGCCACCCTGCTTGGCAACCAAGCCTCAATCCTTCTCGAACCGTGGATCAATCCGTGGCTGACGGATTTTCTTTGCCTGGTTTATTTCTCGTACGTTTTCACGCTGCCGGGAGTCGCGCTGTATGTTTACCTGGCAAAAGAGGGGGAAATTTTCCGGCGCGTGATGATGGGTTATCTTACCCTGATGTTGCTGGGAATTGTCAGTTATATCCTCGTTCCCGCCATAGGACCGGAAAGTTTTTTTGCCGGCCAATACACCCGCGAATTGAACGGCCATGCGGTCATTCGCGGGGTGGACTACGTCATGCGGGTGGGCCGCGTCGGATATGATTGTTTTCCCTCGCTCCACGTCGGCATTCCGCTGCTTTTGAGTTTTTACCTGCGCGATTACTGCAAAAAATTATTTTTCCCAGCCTTGGTTTACATTGCGCTTATGTGCTGCGCCACCATCTATCTGCGCTATCACTACGTTGTGGATGCCCTCGCCGCCTTCATTTACGCTCCCATCGCCTACCGGCTGAACGACTTTCTGCTGGCGCGGTGGCCGGGCGAAAAAATCATAACCACTTCGCCTAAAAACGAACAACCAAGGCAAAACGCGATATCATGTTGAACCAACTCACCATTTCCGAACTCGCCGGCAAGCTCGCCCAACGTGAAGTCTCCGCGCGCGAGGCCATGCAGTCGTGTCTCGACCAAATCGCGCGCGTGGACAAAAAAATCCACGCCTTCATCAGCCACAATGCCGATGACGCGCTGGCACAAGCCGATGCCGCGGATCAGGAGCTGGCCAAAGGTGGCAACGCCGCAAAGCGCCTGCTGGGAATTCCGGTCGCGGTCAAAGATGTGCTCGCCGTCAAAAATCAGCCGCTTAATTGCGGCTCGAAAATCCTCGGCAAATTTGTTTCGCCCTACGACGCGACGGTCGTCGAAAAATTGAAGGCGGCGGGCGCGATTGTCTTTGGCCGGCTGAACATGGACGAATTTGCCATGGGCAGCTCGACGGAAAATTCCGCGTTTGGCGTCACGCACAATCCGTGGGACACCACGCGCATTCCCGGCGGCTCGTCCGGCGGCTCGGCGGCGGCGGTCGCAGCGGACGAGGCCATTGCCACGCTCGGCTCTGACACCGGCGGCTCGATTCGTCAGCCCGCCGCGTTGTGCGGTTGCGTCGGCCTGAAACCAACCTACGGCCGCGTGTCGCGCTACGGCCTGGTCGCGTTTGCGTCGTCACTCGATCAAATCGGCCCGCTCACGAAAGACATCCGCGACGCGGCGACGATGCTCGGCGTCATCAGCGGACACGATTCGCGGGATTCCACGAGCGTGCCGCAACCGGTGCCGGATTATGCCGCAAGCCTGACCGGCGACATCAAGGGGTTGAAGCTGGGCCTGCCGAAGGAATACATGATTGGCGGGCTGGATCCCGAAGTGAAAGCCGCGGTGGACGCCGCCGTGAAACAATTTGAAAAGCTGGGCGCGGAGATTGTGGAAATTTCGCTGCCGCATACCGACTATGGCGTGTCGGTTTATTACATCATCGCCACGGCGGAAGCGTCGGCGAATCTGGCGCGTTTTGACGGCGTTCGTTACGGGGCGCGGGTGGACGGCGCGGATCCGATTGAGATGTACAGCCGGACGCGCGGTGCGGGTTTTGGCGCGGAGGTGAAACGGCGGATCATTCTCGGCACCTACGTTTTGAGCAGCGGCTACTACGACGCGTATTATTTGCGGGCGCAAAAAGTCCGCACGCTCATCCGCAACGATTTTTTGCAGGCATTTGAAAAAGTGGATGCCATCGTCACGCCGACCTCGCCGACCGCCGCGTTCAAAATCGGCGAAAAGTCTGACGATCCGTTGCAAATGTATTTAAGCGATATTTTCACGATTTCATGCAACCTGGCGGGCATCTGCGGCATCAGTATCCCGTGCGGTTTTACCAAAAATCCGAAACTGCCCATCGGCCTGCAACTGCTCGGCCAGCCGTTTGGCGAGGAAACGCTCCTGAAAATTGCGCAGGCTTACGAGTCAAATACCTTGTGGCACAAGGCCAGAGCGACTATAGTTGACTGAATCAGTTTAACGGGTATGAAACCAGGTCCGCGCACCAACAAGGTTCTTTTTTTCGTGGGAGTGTTGTTTCCGCTGCTGGCGCTGATTGTCATGAGCTGGCTCGTGCATCATACGAGCGAACAATTCCGGGACTCATTTTTTCAAGTGGGGCATACCTACAAAGTCCTGAACCTGGTCCAGCAAACCCAGTTTCACCTGCTGGATGCGGAAACCGAACGGCGCGGCTACCTGTTGACCGACGGCAATGACTATCTCAACTCATACGGCCGGGCCATGGCGGCGGTCCGTAATGACATTGACCAGTTGAAAAGCCTCGTCCAAGCCAGGGCCGGGCAACGAACCAACATCCTGGCATTGCAGAGCCTCGTTGCGGAACGGCTGGGCATCAATCCTGACACGATTGCCGGAAGCAAGCTCGATGCGCACGATGCGCTGGCCATCGCGTTGATGGACGAGGGCAAAAAAACGATGGAGAATATCAGCCGCGTGCTGTTCCAAATGGGACAGGAAGAGGAATATTCGCTGAATATAAACCAGCAGCGTGCGGAAGCCGACGCCATCTCCAGCCAGATCACGTCGGTGGTGCTCATCGGGACCGTCGTCATGGTGCTGATCTTCATTGTCATCATCCTGCGGCGACTCGAAAAACTGCAACAGGTCGTCACCATCTGCGCCTGGACCGGCCAGGTAAAACACGAGGGCCAATGGATTCGCCTCGATGAATACCTGCAACGCCGGTTCGGTCTTTCCGTTTCGCATGGTCTTTCCCAGGAGGCGGCGGAGAAAATGATTGCGGAGATGAAGGGATTCAACCGGTCGACCGGTGAACGGCCGCCGGGCTGACCCGGCGCCGTTTGAACAAATCATCGGGCTTGCATTTTAAGTAACTTGATGGTTACTTATGGGCATGGCCAAACGTGCAAAACCGAACGGCGCCGTGGCGGGGCGGAATCCCGAACGCACCCGCGAGCGCATCCTGTCCGCCGCCTTGAAGGAATTCGCGGTGAAGGGTTTCGCCGGCGCGCGCGTGGACACTATTGCGCGGCGCGCGGCCATCAACAAGCGGATGCTCTACCACTATTTTGGCAACAAGGAGCATTTGTTCCGCGAAGTGCTGCGCCGCAAAATCACCGAGCGGCAGGCGTCGGCCGAAGGCTTGTCGGGCGACCCGGCGGAAAGCCTCCCCTTTTGGTTCAAGCTTTCGTGCAAGGACGCAAACTGGATCCGCCTGCTGGAATGGGAGGCGCTCCAGAGCGGGAACAAAAAGGTCATTAACGAAAAAAGACGGCGGGCGGTGGCAATCCGGGTGCTGGGCCGCATCCGCCAACAGCAGGCGCTCGGCTTTTTGTCCGGTGAATTTGAACCGGGCCATCTTTTGCTGGCGATGCGGTCGCTGACGACGTTTCCGATGGCGTTCCCGCAGTTGACGCGGTTCTTCACCAACCAGTCGGTTTCCGATCCGCATTTTCAGCGGCGGCACGCGGAATTTTTGCGGAAATTCGCCGCCGCTTTCCAACCCGCGAACCGCCGCCGCGTCTAAATCAATTTTGCAAACTGAAAACGGCATGAAAAATCCAATTCTGATTCCGACGCTGGCAATGGCCACGGCGATGCTGGTAAACGGCTGCTCGGGCGGCGCAAAAAAAGGCGCGGGCGGCGCGGGCGCGCCGGTGCTCGTGGCGACGGCGGTTGAGACCAACGTGCCGGTGCAAATTGATCCGCCGCCGGTCGGCCACGTGCTGCCATATACGACGGTGACGATCCGCTCGCAAGTTGGTGGTGTCATCAGCCAGGTGCATTTTCAGGAAGGTCAGGAGGTCAAAAGGGGCGACTTGCTGTTCACGATTGATCCGCGGCCGATGCAGGCGGCGCTGGCACACGACCAGGCGCAATTGGAAAATGCGGAAATCCAATTCAATCGCGAACAAAAATTGTTCGACCAAAAATTAATTTCGCAGGATGAATACGACACCAGCAAAGCAACCCGGGACACGCTCGCGGCGACGGTGCAATCGGATGAATTGAATTTAAGCTTCGCCGAAATCCGCGCGCCGTTTGACGGCCGGACGGGCAGCCTGCAATTTCACGAGGGCAACGTCGTCAAATCCCCGGATGACACGCTGCTGACCATCAATCAGATTCATCCGATTTACGTCGCGTTCGCCGTGCCGGAGCAATACCTGCCGGAAATCAAAAGGGAGATGCGCAAAAAAACGCTAAAAGTGACGGCAACGTTTCAAAACATGGACGCGCCGCCGCAGGGCGAGTTGACGTTTATTGACAACGCCGTTGACACGCTGACCGGCACGATTCAACTCCGGGCCACGTTCCCGAACGAGGACGGCACATTGTGGCCGGGACAGTTCGTGCAGGTGGCGCTGACGCTTTCGGAGTTGACGAATGCCATTGTCGTGCCGTCGGAGGCGGTGCAAACGGGGCAGAACGGCGATTTCATTTACGTCGTGAAACCGGATCAAACCGTCGAGCAGCGACCGGTAACGATCGGCATCACATTTCAAGGCGCGACGGTGGTGCAAAGCGGTTTAAAGGCCGGTGAAACCGTGGTGACGGACGGCCAGTTGCGGCTTGAGCCCGGAGTGAAGGTGAGCATCAAGAGCGCCCTTTTGTCCACCAACGCGCCATGAACGTTCCCGAACTGTTCATCCGCCGCCCGGTAATGACCACGCTGGTCATGTCGGGCATTTTGTTGTCCGGCCTCATTGGCTACCGCCTGCTGCCGGTGAGCGATCTGCCCAGCGTGGATTATCCGACCATTCAGGTCTCGGCGAGCCTGCCCGGCGCGAACCCGGAAACCATGGCGTCGTCCGTGGCCACGCCGCTGGAGAAGCAGTTCTCGATCATCGCCGGCGTGGACTCCATGTCGTCGGTCAGTGCAATGGGCAGCGTGCAAATCACCGTCCAGTTCACACTGGATCGCAACATTGACGCGGCAGCGCAGGATATACAGGCGGCCATTGCTCGCGCCGCCCGGCAATTGCCGCCAAACATGCCGTCGCCGCCCACCTACCAGAAAGTCAACCCGGCGGACGCTCCAATTCTTTATCTGGCGCTGAGTTCACCCACGCTGCCGCTTTCGACGGTGGATGATTATGCCGAGACGCTGCTGGCGCAGCGAATTTCGATGATCAACGGCGTCGCGCAAGTGTCCGTTTACGGCTCGCAGCAATACGCCGTGCGCGTGCAGGTGGACCCGAACAAGCTGGCCGCCTACGGCATCGGCATTGACGAGGTCGAGTCGGCGGTGGAACAGGGTAACGTGGACCAGCCGACCGGCACGCTTTACGGCCGGCACCAGGCGTTCACCGTGCAGGCCACGGGCCAGCTCCAGAAGGCGGCGGACTACCGGCCGATGATTGTTGCGTATCGCAATGGGAATCCCGTGCGCCTGCAGGAGCTGGGAAGCGTGATTGACAGCGTGCAAAACGACAAGGTTGCCGCGTGGTATAACACGCACGACTCCAGCGCGCGCGCCATCGTGCTGGCCATCCAGCGTCAGCCCGGCGCGAACACCGTCGCCGTGGTGGACAACATCTCCCGGTTGCTGCCGCAGTTCCGCAATCAGATCCCGGCGGCGGTGCATATTGACGTGCTGTTCGACCGCTCGCAGTCCATTCGCGCGTCGGTGGCGGATGTCAAACACACGCTCTTCATCGCCGTCTGCCTCGTGATTCTGGTCATTTTCCTTTTTCTGCGAAACCTCTCGGCCACGCTCATTCCGAGCTTGGCGCTGCCGATGTCCATCATCGGCACGTTCGCCGCCATGTCGCTGCTCGGCTACAGCCTCGACAACCTTTCGCTCATGGCGCTCACGCTGTGCGTTGGATTCGTCGTGGATGATGCCATCGTCATGCTTGAAAACATCGTGCGCCACATGGAAAACGGCGAGCCGCCGATGCAGGCCGCGTTGAACGGTTCCCGGGAAATCGGGTTCACCATCATTTCCATGACGCTGTCGCTGTCGGCGGTGTTCATTCCGGTGCTGTTCATGGGCGGCCTGCTGGGGCGGCTGTTGCACGAATTTGCCGTGACGACGGTCGTCGCGGTGCTGGTATCCGGGTTCGTTTCGCTGACGCTGACGCCAATGATGTGCAGCCGGTTCATCCGCTCGGAGCACGAAAAAAAACACAGCCGGCTGTACAACGCCTTCGAGCGCTTCTTCGACGGCATGCGCGGCGCCTACGACCGCAGTTTGCAAACGGTGATGCGCCACCGGCTGGCGACGCTCAACGTGTCGCTGGCCGTGCTGGTGGCGACCCTGGTCCTGTTTGTCGTGATCCCCAAGGGTTTTTTCCCCGACGACGACACCGGCCAGATTCGTGGCAGCACGGAGGCCGTGCAGGGCATATCCTTCGAGGCCATGCGCGAGCACCAGATGGCCGTGGCGAAAATCGTCGCCGCCGACACGAACATTGATGGTTCCATGTCGTTCATTGGCGCCGGGGGGCCGTCTGCCACCGCCAACAACGGCCGCATCTTCATGCGTTTGAAGCCGCGCTCCGAGCGCAAACTGAACGCGAACCAGGTCATCCAGGAACTCCGCCCGAAATTTGCCCAGCTACCGGGCATCAACGTGTATTTGCAAAACCCGCCGACCATTCCCATGGGGGGCATGGTGTCCAAGGCCCTCTATCAATTCAGCCTGCAGGACACCGACACGAAGGAGCTTTTCCATTGGGCGCCCATTCTGATGGCCAGGATGGCGGAGCAGACCAACCTGCTTCAGGACGTGACCAGTGACCTGCTCGTCGCCAATCCGCAGGTGATGGTTGAGATTGACCGCGACAAGGCCTCCGCGCTAGGCGTCACGGCCGGCCAGATCGAAAACGCGCTCTACGACGCCTACGGCGAACGGCAGTCCTCCACCATTTACACCGACATCAACGAATACTGGGTCATCGTCGAGGTCGAACCGCAGTTTCAACGCGACCCGGACGCGCTCGGGCAGCTTTACATCAGCAGTTCGGTCACCGATTCCAACAACATTTCCAAACTCATCCCGCTCAGCGCCGTCGCCCGGCTCACACGCAACCTCGGGCCGATGAGCATTTCCCACGTCGGCCAGTTGCCGTCTGTCACCATTTCCTTCAACCTGGCGCCCGGCGTTTCCCTGGGCACCGCGGTTGAACGCGTGCAGAAGCTCCAGGCCGATTTGCATCTGCCCGTCACCATCAGCGCCAGCTTCCAGGGCTCGGCGCAGGTCTTCCAATCGTCCCAGCAAGGGCTCCTGGTTTTGCTCATCATGGCCATTTTCGTCATCTACCTCATCCTGGGCATCCTTTACGAAAGCTTCATCCATCCCATCACCATTTTGTCCGGCCTGCCGGCGGCGGGCTTCGGCGCGCTGGTGACGTTGATATTATTCCGCTTGGATTTGAACATCTACGGATTTGTGGGGCTCATCATGCTTGTCGGCATCGTGAAGAAAAACGCCATCATGATGATTGACTTCGCCATTGACGCACAACGGAAGGGGAAATCCGCCGCCGAAGCGATTCACGAAGGCTGCCTGCTGCGCTTCCGGCCGATCATGATGACCACCATGTCCGCGCTGATGGCCACGCTGCCCATCGCGCTCGGCTTCGGCGCGGGTGGCGAAGCCCGCCGGGCGCTCGGCCTGGCCGTCGTCGGCGGACTGATGGTGTCGCAATGCCTGACGCTCTACATCACGCCGGTGATTTACCTCTACCTGGAATCGGCCCACCAATGGTACTTGCGCAAGCGCGCCCGGCACGCAATCCAGGCGGGTCTCAAGCCAGCGGCGGCGTAGCGGCGAGTCGGCAGACCGCCGCCATTTTTCAAACAAACGCAAAGGGAAAAGTTGGCTGAAAAGTTGGCAGGGAAGTTTGCGGCTTTCTCCCGAAAGCCGCTACGAAACATAAATCCGCGCACAAATATGCCCGATTATTCTTATTGCATTCACGCCCAGTTTGATTAAAATTTTCAGTTCTGTTTATCAAAACAAATTGTGAACGCTGAACTTTGCAAAAGAGCCGCCGAAAAGGTCGGCAACCCGAATATTCTGGTGAACCTCATTTCCCGCCGTGTGCGCCAGTTGAATTCCGGGGGCGGCGGTCAGAGCCGTCCGCTCATTAGCGACGTGGGAAACCTGGGCGCAGCCGACATCGCGCTGCGCGAACTGCTGGAGGACAAAATCGGCTGGGAGATGCCGGAACCGGTCGAGTTGGTCCGCCCGCAACCCAAGAAACGCAAGAAGCGCTAGTCACTTTTCAAATAAACCTTGTCCAGCCGGAAGAAAATTCTTCCGGCTTTTTTAATCCGCGCGATCGGCGTAACCTGCGGTCCATGGCCGACATCGTGACCAATCACAAAGCCCGGCGCGATTATCACATCCTCGAAACGTTCGAGGCGGGCATTGTGTTGCATGGCACGGAGGTCAAATCGCTGCGCGCCGGCAAGGGGCAGATCACCGATGCCTTTGCGCGCGTGGAAAAGGAGGAGGTCTGGCTTTACAACGCGCACATTGACGAATACTCGCACGGCAATCTCCAGAATCATCAGCCCAAAGCGCCGCGCAAATTGCTCCTGCATCGATCGGAAATCCGGAAGCTGTTCGAACTGGCATCGGTGAAAGGTAATACGCTGGTGCCGCTGGCGTTTTTCTGGAAGAACGGGAAGGTGAAGGTCGCGCTCGGCGTCGGCAAAGGCAAACGGCAATTCGACCAGCGCGAGGATTTGAAAAAGCGCGAGTCCGACCGCGAAGTCAAACGCGCCACGATGAAATGGTCCAAGGGCAAATGAAGCTGGCCTGGCCATTGGTTTCAATTGCGGTTTGGTTTGCCGCAACGGCCCCGGATTTTGCCGGCGAAACCAACGCCGCCGTCCGCCCGGCGAACTGGGCGCAAAAAGTCGAGGCGGCCGGCGTCAAAAACTGTTATCGGGTCACCACCAATCTTTACCGCGGCGCCCAGCCGACGACGGAAGGCATGAGACAGTTGCAGATGCTGGGCATCAGGACCGTCATCAACCTGCGCGCATTTCATTCGGACAGGGACGAGGTTGTCGGCACCGGTTTGAAAAGTGTGCGCTTTGAAACGAAACCGTGGCACGCCGAGGAGGAGGACGTCGTCGGGTTTTTGAAGGTCGTCACCGACCCGAACAATCTGCCGGTTTTCGTTCATTGCCAGCGCGGGGCGGACCGCACCGGCCTGATGTGCGCCATGTACCGCATTTGCGTCTGCGGCTGGACGAAATCGCAAGCCATTGACGAAATGAAAAACGGCGGATTCGATTTCAATCCGGCCTGGCATGACTTGGTCAGCTTCGTCGAGAAGGCCGACATCGCCGACATCAAACATAGTGCGGGTCTGGCCGGAAAATAAGAAAACAAGAATGGAAGTTGGAGGCTTGAGGGTGGAAACAAAAAGAGGATGACGCTTTCACGCCATCCTCCATCTTCAATTCTCTATTTTCGCCGAACCGTCAGACTTTGGCCGCTTCCGGCTTTGTCCAATTCCGTTTCGGCGCCTTGGTGACGAGGCCTTTTTTGATGGCGCTGGCCGAGACGCGAATGTAACGCACTTCGCCGCTGGGCAGGAGGGCTTTCACGCGCTGCAAATTCGGCATGAACTTCCGCTTGGTGATGGCGGTGATGTGCGTGCCAATGCCGCCCTGTTTCTTGGGCTTGCCACTGCGCCAGATGCTGCTGCCCTTCATCGGGCGTTTGCCGGTCAGTTCACAAATGCGTGCCATAAAAATTCAATAATGAGCCGCAAAGCTTACCATTGAAACCCGCCGTGGCAAGCACTATTTCCGATGGATTTGGCTTCAGGTCATCACCCGGATTTGAAAAATGAGGCAGTGGAATAGTTTGCATTCCGGGTGGGGCGAGCGTACGTGCGAGCCGGCTTCAACGCGCCAAAGCAAAGCAGCGGCGGCTCGTCGGCAAACTCGTTGAGCGAGTCGCACGCGATGTGAAGCGTGAGGTTTGCCGGTTTCCTTTGTCTATCATGAAGGTTGGCAACCTTTATTGGCCAAATCACGTGGAAACGATGAAAACGAATGGAACCGGAACCCGGGTATTGGATTTCTTGAAGCGATTTCTTGCCCACCGTTATCTTCCGGCAGTTCTTGCGATCGGGGCGATACTGGCAATGTTTCCCGCCTTGAAGACCGGCTTGGTGCTGGACGATCTGCCTCAGCGCGCGGTTGAGCTCAGACCAAGCCAATTGCCGCCGCGAATGCACGAGACGGGAAACCCCGCGGATTCCGGCAGTTTCTCGACTGTCCTCTGCGACCTTTTCGGCTTTGGCCGGGACCCGCGATGCCTGGCGCTGGCGAAAAACTACGGCACTCTGCCGTGGTGGACGCCGGCCGATTTCAGAGTGGCTCTTTGCCGTCCAGTCACCGCGTTCACTCACCGGCTCGATTACCGGCTCTTTCCCGACTCGCCCGTGCTGATGCACGCCCATAACATCGCGTGGTTTGCGGCCGTCGTGTTTCTCCTCACGATTGTTTACCGGAAACTGATGGGGGCGGGGTGGGCCGCCGGACTGGCGGCGCTGTTGTTCCTGTTGGATGGCAACACCTACTTCCCGGTGGCATTCGTCGCCAACCGCGGCTTCCTGCTGTCGCTTTTCTTCGGTCTGTTGTGTCTTTATGAACATCATCAATGGCGTTCCGCAAAGTCCCGTTACGGATGCGTGCTATCCGCCCTGTTCCTCGCGCTTTCCCTTTTCGCGGAGGAAGGCGGTGCCAACACTTTTTCCTTCATCCTCGCGTATGCGCTGGTGCTCGAGCCGGGTTCTCTTCGCAGCCGGGCGCTGACGGTTTTACCTTCGGTTCTGGTCATCATTCTGTGGCGGACCATTTATACACTCTCCGGCTTCGGTCTGTTCCATTTAAGCTGTTACATTGACCCTGCCCACGAGCCGCTTGAGTTTGCGCGGGTGGGGATCCCCAGAGCCATGGTTCTGCTCGGAGGCCAGCTTACCAGCATGCCGCCGGACTTATTACTCGCAATGAATCCGTCGTTGCAGTCGAAGGTCATCGCTCTTTATTGCGTGCCCGTGGTCGCGGCTTTGGTGGTTTTCCTCCCGTGGGTGCGCAGGGACAAAACGGCCGCGTTCTGGTTCACTGTCATGGTGCTTGCGGCCATCCCTTTGGCAACCGTGGTGCCAATGTCCAAAAACCTTGGCTTTGTGGCCGTTGGAGCTTATGGATTGATTGCCAGTTTCGTTGCCGGCCTGATCACCCGGCCAAGTCCGCCTCCGTTCGGTATGCGGGACTCCGGCGCGATGAACCGGTTGCCGGAATGGTTGACCTGCCGAATCCTGGCCTGGATTGCCTGTGTCCTGCTGATTCTGATACATGTTCCGGGAGCAATCGCCGGAAGAGTCGCGACGGTTAAAGCAGCCCCTTTCGTTTTCAATTTGATGAACGGCGTCATCAATCTCGGCAATTCACCGGACGCGGAAAATAAGAATGTGATCGTAGTCAACTTACCCTGCCCGTTCGCGTTGTTTTATGCGCCTTCTTACAAAGCGTATTACCACCAGCCCCTGCCAAAGACCTTGCGGACGCTGGTGCCGGGTTGCACGAGCTTCGACGTCCAGCGGACCGATGACAAAACGCTGGTGATTCAAGCCAAAGGGCCGGACATATTCTCCTGCGACGATGTCGGCCCCGTCCATTTGGCGTACCTCTGTAGGACCGCCAACCTCTGGGAGGACCCCAGATGCAAAAAAGGCGACCGGTATGACCTGAGCGGCCTCACGGTGGAAGTCCTGGAATCGGATGCATTGGATTTGCCGTCCCGGGTTGCTTTCCGGTTCGACATTTCGCTGGATTCGCCCGATTTCCACTGGCTCCAGTGCGACTGGCGAACAGGGTCGTACCAACCCTTCAAAATTCCGGCCATCGGACAGAGCGTCACGCTGTCCGGTCCTCAGCGCTGACGCTGGCGAAAGCCCTTCAGCAACCCTCGGCATATCCCGCAAAAAACATTAGCCCAAGTTCGTCATAATTGGGAGAAAGTGTAGATTTGCTGGTGTTTTGTGAGGTCACCCCCTGTTTTTCTCCACTACATTTTGCACAGCTTGGGGAGCTGTGGGCAGATTCAAGGCCTAGCCTGACCGCGAAGAAGACCGGTGCGCCGGTTCCCGGCGCCGCGTCCAGGCACTTCTGAAATCACGAGCCATTTCTTTTCCAATCGGGATGCAGAGAAACAAGACCGAAATGAAATAGAACATCCAAAGCGGCAGGTGGAGAAAGGTTTGACCTGCTGGTGAAGAAAGCTGAAGGGCAAATTTGAGAAGTTCCTTGGTTTGAACAAGTGTCAACAAAAACCCCCCGTAGGCTTGAAAAAACAAAGCGTAATGAATCAAATACGTCACTGCGCCGACACCATACAGGATGACCAAAAAAAATCTGATTTTGGGCTCCGCCATTCCGTACATCAACACCAACAATGGCATAAACCAGTATATATATCCCGGCGTAGAGCCCGGGCCAATGGCTGGAATCATCCACAGAATAACCACCGAGATTGCCACGATTTGCTGTTTGCTGAGTGTTTCCCTCAACCAGAGCCATGCCCCCAGGCAGATCCATCCGGTGCCATAAACGATTTCGAAAATCTTGGGATAAATCGCGAGCAAATGGTTCGCGCCAAAATAAGCGAACAAGCCCGTCAAACCGAAGCAGCCGGGAATGGATCGGTAACCGAATACTTTTGTTTCGATGTCACTTGGGTTTAATACATACACAATGCTCAGGGTCAAAACGATGGGAACGAGCAGCAGGGCCAATCCAAGCGCCTGCTCGATGAATTTGAGTTTTCGCGCTGAAAGCAGGAGCAATGGCGCCAAGCTCAGCGGGACGGTCTTGGTTGCAGCTCCCATTCCCAACGCAAAACAGGCAAACAGCCAGAACCTTGCTTCGTACCCCTCTTGAAAGCGCAACAGCATATGCACCGCCAGTAAAACCCAAAATCCAACCAGGACGTCAAAATTGCATTGCTGGCACACCTGAAGGATGGGGATGGGGTTTAAAGCGATCCCTATGATCAACAACCCTGTGACATTCTTGAATTTCGTGTACCTGACAACCGTAGCGTATAACAACAACGACATCGCGCTTTCCACAGCAATGAGAAACCCCTGGACCACAATGCTGAAAGGCAGGTTTGTGGCCAGGGAGATTTTTTTGAACAAAAAAACAAGCTGCATCCAAAATGGCGGCCAACTCAGGATCGAGGTGAGATGATACGGATTTCCTCCGGCCAACAATATATCGCCAATGTCGCTCCAGGCCATAAGGTCCATCGAGTAACAGTGGGAAAACATGAAAATATAGAGCCCCCGAATGGTCCAACCCAGCACGAGAAACAATAAGAACTGATTGGTATGCTTTGACATGTTATGAGATGCCACCACCACACCCTTGCTCATTCAAGAGAGCGCCCGATTGGCTTTACGCAGGTGCTAATACCAATAATCCACAGTGAGTGCAAGGAACCTTTGGAATTTATGCGTGCGCCGGTGGCGCAGCTTCCCTATCCTCCAGCCGCACTTTAGTTATGGCGACAATCAAACCTTTTGCCGCGCTGCGACCGGAACCCAAACTTGCCGCGCGCATTTGCGAATTGCCCTACGACGTGATGTCGTCGGACGAAGCGCGGGAAATCGCCGCCGGCAACCCGCTCAGTTTTTTGCACGTCAGCAAACCGGAAATTGATTTGCCGCCGGGCACGGACCCTTATGCGCCGGAAGTTTATGCGAAGGGCGCGGAAAATTTTCAAAAGCTCATCCAGGACGGCGCGCTGAAGCCGGATGCGCAACCGTGTTTTTATCTTTACCGGCAGATCATGGGCAAACATTCGCAAGTCGGCCTCGTCGCCGCGGCAAGTTGCGAGGAATACTTGCACGGGGCCATCAAAAAGCACGAGCTGACGCGACCGGACAAGGAAGACGACCGTACCCGGCACATCGAAGCCCTGAACGCGCAAACCGGCCCGGTTTTTTTGACCTACCGCGCCAACGCCGAACTCGACAAATTTATCGCGAAGAAGATTGCTTTCAAAAAGTCAGACATGGATTTCACTGCCCGGGATGGCGTGCGGCACACGGCCTGGGCAATCACCGATGAGGAAAAGATCAAATTCATCGAGACGCAATTCTCAGCCATCCCGGTCCTCTATATTGCCGATGGCCATCATCGCTGCGCGGCGGCGGCACGGATTTTTCGGTCGCGCCAGGGCGCGGGCCACAGCGGACAATTTCTCGCCGTGATTTTTCCGCACAACCAGTTGCAAATCCTGCCCTACAACCGCGTGGTGAAGGATTTGAACAACTGGACGCCGGAACAGTTGCTGGAAATTATCGGCGCGGTATTTCCGATTGAACCGAACGGAAAGCCCCAACCATCGTGCAAACACGAAATCAGCCTTTATCTCGCAGGCAAGTGGCATACGCTGGGCCTCCGCATAAAACTCAGCGCCCCGCGCAACTCGGTTGATTCACTCGATGTATCGCTGTTGCAGGAACACATCCTGTCTTCGGCGTTTGGCATTGACGACCCGCGCACGAGCAAGCGGCTCAATTTTGTCGGCGGCATCCGCGGCCCGGCGGAACTGGAAAAGCTGGTGGACAGCGGCGAATACGCCTGCGCGTTCTCGATGTTTCCGACGGGCATCGAGGACCTGATGGCCGTTGCGGACGCCGGCGGCATCATGCCGCCCAAGAGCACCTGGTTCGAGCCGAAACTCCGCGACGCGATGTTTTGTCGCCTGATTTAACTGCGGGCTTCCGGGAAGCGGTTGATTTGTTTCGTGTGTTTCGTGTGTTTCGTGGTTAATAATTCCGTGTGCCTTTGAACCGTCTCCAACGCGGCTTGCGCGCCACCTTTGTGGGCATGACCGTCAATGTCGTGTTGTCGGGCACGAAACTCGCCGCGGGCATTGTCGGGCATTCGCACGCCCTCGTCGCGGACGCCGTCGAATCTTTCGCCGACATTTTCAGCTCACTTATCGTGTGGCGCGGACTGGTCGTGGCCGCAGTGCCGGCGGATGAGGACCATCCTTACGGCCACGGCAAGGCCGAACCCATTGCCTCCGCCATCGTCGCCGCGATGTTGTTGGGGGCGGCGCTATGGATTGCGCTCAAGGCGTTCGGCGAAATCATGAAGCCGCATCTGTCGCCGTCGCCGTTTACGCTCATCGTGCTGCTGGTGGTGGTGGCCGTGAAGGAAGGCCTGTTCCGGTTCGTTTCGCGCGAAGGCAAAGCGATGGACAGCTCGGTGATTAAAACCGACGCCTGGCATCATCGCAGCGACGCCATCACATCCGTGGCCGCCGGCATCGGCATCAGTGTGGCACTCATCGGTGGCAAGGGTTTCGAGGCAGCGGATGACGTGGCGGCGATTGCGGCGGCAGGGGTCATCGCCTGGAACGGCTGGCATCTGCTCCGTCCGGCGCTCAACGAACTTATGGACACCGCGCCCGGGCCGGAAGTGATTGACCAGATCCGCCAGATTGCCAAGGATACACCCGGCGTGGGCCGCGTGGAAAAATGCATCGTTCGCAAGGTCGGCTACCAGTATTTCGTGGACATGCACGTGGAAGTGGACCCGCAGATGACCGTCTTGTGCTCGCATAAAATCGCCCACGACGTGAAGGACAAAATCCGCGACACCATCCCCGCCGTCACCGACGTGTTGGTGCATATCGAGCCGTTGAAGATCGCGACGCATGAATGAAAGTAGCGGTGAATTTTTTTGTTAATCGCGAAACGAATCCCTGCCGTTGGCGTCTATGTCGGTAAAAGCATGAACTCCCGGCGCGCATTTACTTTGATCGAATTGCTGTTTGGGTCCCTGGTAATGAATGAGGGATGGGGCATGAACAAGGCCATTGGGCCTGACAGCGAATTTCGCAGCCAAAACCGCGTAACGATTTGTTACCGTCGGTGTCTATCCCGGTGGCAACATGAATCCAAGGCGCGCTTTCACACTCATCGAATTGCTGGTGGTGATGGCCATCATTGGCATCCTCGCCGCGATGCTGTTGTCGGCCTTGGCTGGTGCAAAAGAGCGCGCCCATCGTCTCGCCTGCCGGAACAATCAAAGGCAACTCGGCATTGCCTGGGAGGTGTATGCCGGCGATTCCAGCGACAAAATACCGCTGAATGACTGGGAATACTCCCCCGCCCCGGTCGCCCGAAGCCCCTCGAATTCATGGGTCGTCGGTAACGCTGTCCTGGATGCAGACCCGGGAACCATAACCAGCGGCACCCTTTTCACCTACGTGAAGAATGCGGACGTATATCGTTGCCCGGCGGACCGCAGTTTGGTTCAAGGCACCAGCACTCCCAAACTCCGCAGCTTTTCCCTGAGTTGCTACCTGGGCGGTCCGACGAAGGACACCGACAACTGGGACGTCCACCCGTTGAGCCAGACCAGCCAAATCCGGAATACTTCCGGGACACTCACCTTTATTGACGAGAACGATACGACGATAGACGACGGCCATTTCCTTTATCCCAAAACCAACAACTGGTATAATCTTCCGAGCTGGCGGCACCAGCATGGCACCGTTCTGACGTTCGCCGACGGTCACACCGAATACTGGAAATGGAAGGGTGGGGAGCCGCCCGCAACCGCCTTCGACGGCAGCGCCGTCACCGACCCCTTGTCGCTTCAGGACCTCGAACACCTGCAACAGACCGCGCCGGACACCCATTGATCATGTTGATGGCAAATTAACCTTTTGCTGCGATTTCACACACGGAGAGCGGTCAAAAACACATCTTCACATTGCCATCACAGATACGGTGGCTGGAGCGCCGATTTCCAAATCGGCATTTGCAACCGGTAAATCGCATAATTCCCCTGCCGGATCGGAGTCCGGCGCTCTGATGCTTTCGTGTAATTCGTGTATTTCGTGGTTCAAACCGCTTTGATTTTCCTTTTGCACGCATGGCCGCTTGGCGGTTTAATATGCGGACATGAAAATTGTTTTAGCTTATTCGGGCGGCCTCGACACCTCGGTGCTGCTTTCGTGGATCAAGGAAACCTACGACGCCGAGATGATCGCCTTCTGCGCCAACATCGGCCAGGAGGAGGAACTCACCGGCCTCGAGGCCAAGGCCAGGCGGACCGGCGCGTCCAAGATCTACATTGATGATTTGCAGGAGGAATTCGCGCGCGACTTCATCTACCCCATCATCCACGCCGGCGCGATTTACGAGGGCCAGTATTTCCTCGGCACCAGCATCGCCCGGCCGCTCATCGCCAAACGCATGGTGGAAATCGCCAGAAAGGAAAAGGCCGACGCCATCGCCCATGGCGCCACCGGCAAAGGCAACGACCAGGTGCGGTTCGAGCTCACCGCCGCCGCGCTCGCGCCGGACCTGCAGGTCATCGCCCCGTGGCGGGACGCTTCATTTCGCACCGACTTTCCCGGCCGGCAGGAGATGATTGAATACTGCGCAAAAAAGAAAATCCCCGTCCAGGCCAGCGCGAAAAAACCGTTCTCGATGGACCGGAACCTCCTGCACATCTCCTACGAAGCCGGTATTCTCGAAGACCCGTGGTTCGATGCGGGCGATTTGAAGAACCGGGCTTATTTCAACACGCTGTCCGTGTTTCCCGAAGACGCGCCGACCAAACCGGAGTTTGTGACGCTGAATTTCGTGAAAGGCAATTGCATGGCGGTGAACGGCAAAAAAATGTCCCCGCTCGGCGTGATGAAGACGCTGAACAAAATCGGCGGCAAACACGGTGTCGGCCGGGTGGACATGGTGGAGAACCGGTATGTGGGCATGAAATCGCGGGGCGTGTATGAAACGCCCGGTGGCGCCATCCTCCACTTTGCGCACCGGCAGATGGAAAGCCTCACCATGGACCGGGAGGTCATGCATCTGCGGGACTCGTTGATTCCGCGTTACGCGGAGCTGGTGTATTACGGCTACTGGTTCGCGCCGGAACGGTATGCGTTGCAGGCGTTGGTGACCGAAAGCCAGAAGAACGTGACCGGCACCGTGCGCGTGAAACTGTACAAAGGCAACATCATGGTCGCCGGCCGCAAGAGTCCGGTGAGCCTCTACAACCCGCACATTGCGACGATGGAAGCCGACCCGACGAAAGCCTACAACCAGGACGACGCCACCGGCTTCATCCGGCTGAACGCATTGCGCTTAAAGGTTGCAGCCAAAGTCCAAAAGAAAAAATAAGATCGGCGTGCGAAGCGCGTCCCGCTTTGCGGGATGGCGGCGAAAGTGCAGAGGAAGAAATGATTGCCGACTTGAAGTACCAAATTGGCACTTCAAGTTGAATGGCAAGAATCTTTAAGGTCGCAAATTGCGACCTTGAATAAATTCGGAACTTGATATCGCAATTTGCGATATCAAAAGGGATGCGGTCACAAATTGTGACTGGTTCGGGAAAATTTATGAGCAATCAGATTGCAACCATTGCTTCGGTCATCCGCACAATTCGCGGGCAAAAAGTCATTCTTGATTTTGATTTGGCTCGTATCTATGACGTGCCGACCAAAGCATTGAACCAGGCAATCAAACGCAATGCAGTCCGATTTCCGCCGGATTTCATGTTCCAACTCACCAAAGAAGAAGCTGAAATAGAATTTCGTTCAAGGTCACAATTTGTGACCTTGAAGCGGGGCATGAATATCAAATACCGTCCCTACGCCTTCACCGAAAACGGCGCGATCATGGCGGCCAACGTCCTCAACAGCCCGGAAGCGGTGCGGATGAGCGTGTTTGTGGTGCGCGCGTTCGTGCAGATGCGCGACTTGCTGGGTGGCACCAAGGAACTGGCCAAGCAATTGGCCGACCTTGAAAAAAAGCTGACGGCCCGACTGGATATTCATGAAAGCGTGATTGTGGACGTGCTGCGGCGCGTCATGGAAATTCTCGACCCGCCGCCACCGCTGCCCGAACCGCCGAAACGCCGGATTGGTTTTCACGTGGAGCCGGAAGACAAGCCGGGCAGCAAGGCAAAGAAAAAAGTGTGACCCGCGTGTCAGTGCCACTATGATTGCCCTAATGAAAGCCGACCCGATCCCGTACCGCGGGACCTACAACCAAGACGACGCCACCGGCTTCATCCGGCTGAATGCGCTCCGGTTGAAGGTCGCGGCCAAGGTACAGAGGAAGAAATGAGGTTATTCAAATACGTCAGGTCTGAAAGAGTTGATATTTTAGAAAATCAACAGATTAGATTTACTCCTCCTAAAGAATTTAACGACGCGCTTGATACCAAGCCACGTGTTGTTCCAATGCGAAGCCGGGCAAAGTTGAAAATAAAAGCCAAGGCTTATAGATCTGAAGTGGCAAAATCACTCCCGTTAAGCTTTCAAATGCTGCCAAGAGGAGAGCGCAGGCGAATAGAACGAGAACTTTTTAGAGGTTCTATCAAGGACATGCAAAGGAACGCTGATAATATTGCAAAAAAAATTGAAGAAAACGTTTATTTAGGAATTAATCAGCTCTTTGGTGTCTTGTGTTTAACAGGGAATTCTAACCATCGACTTATGTGGGGAAATTATGCAGATGGCGATAGAGGATTTGTTATAGAATTCGACGCGGAACAACCACGTTTTGGGCCAAATATTTTACATCAAGTTATTTATTCCGAAGAACCACCCACATACGATCCGGCTATCGGTTCTGATGGTTGGTGGAAGGTAAAGAGCAAAGATTGGAAATATGAAAATGAATACCGAATCGTTTCTCAGCTTAATGAATGCGAACAAAAGACAGTAGACGGGAAAATCATTTATCTTAAACACTTGCCACGGAATTGTATTAAATCAGTATTTACGGGGTTAGCTATGGGAGGTGAAATGAAAAAAAGGTTGAAAGATATTTGTCAACCATCAGGTATTAAGCTTTTCGAAGCTATAATTTCAAACGGAAAGACTCCGTATGAATTTCGTGAAGTGTAAAATTTAATTAATAATTATGCCCACCGACCTCATCCATCGCATCGGCATCGCCGCGCCGGAGGAAACGATTTATCGCGCCATCACCGCCGAGAACGGCGGCTAGGCGGAGAGCGACTTTTGAATCCCAACGGGATTCCATCCTTCAGCCCAGGGTTGGAGCGGAGCGACTACCCTGGGTCAGCGTCCACAAAATCATCAACCCCAACGGGGTTGCATCATGTCACCGCGATGCGATTCAACCCCTTCAGGGTTGATTTTAATTTGACGGTTCACCCAGGGTAGCCTCGCAAGTTCGGCAACCCTGGGCTGAATGACGTAATCCCTTCGGGGCAGGAAGATTCAACTCCGATAAATCTGACTGCGCCAGCCGGCATTCAACATCGAACATTTAAATTAGCGCCCCAACCAGTGCGGCAGGAAGGTGGTCAGGGCAGGACAATAGGTGATTAGCAGCAAGCCGACGAGGAGGACGCATTGCATGGGAATGACGGCGCGCGAAACTTGCAGGACCGGTTTCCCAAAACGATAGGACGAAAGAAAGATGTTGATGCCGGCGGTCGGGGTCAGAAGCCCCAGTTCCATGTTGGCCAGGAAAATAATCCCCAGGTGAACGGGGTCAATGCCGTAGGCGATTCCCAGCGGGACGATGATCGGGACCACCACCACAATCGCGGAATACATGTCCATCACGCAGCCCACCACCAGCAGACACAGGTTCAGCGCGAGGAGGAAGGCATACTTCGAGTGCACCGTCCCGGTGACCCATTCCACCGCGCGGCCCGGAACCTGGGCGTCGATCAGGTAATTGGTGAATCCCAGGGCCACGCCCAGAATGAGCAGCACACCGCCCACCAGCAGCCCGCACTCAGCCATGACGCGCGCCACGTCCCGCGGCCCCTTGAAGTCACGATAGACAAAGGTTTCGACGATAAACGCATAAAAAGCGGTGACGGCCGCCGCTTCCACCGGGGTGGCGAATCCGCCAAAAAGCGCGACCAGCGCGACGATGGGCAGGAGCAATTCCCACTTGGCTGCCCAGACCGCGCGTCCCGCCTCGCCCCGGTCGAAGCCGCGGCGGATGCCGGTATCTTTGGGTCCCAAGCGCATGCCCAGCCAGATGGCCATGCCCACCAGCAGCACGCCGGGACCAAAGCCGGCGAGAAACATTTTTTCAATGGTCACGCCGGCGCCGGTGGCGTTGGAACTGGCGACGATGGCGAAAAGAATCAGCGGGAGCGATGGCGGGAACAGCAGCCCCAGGCCGCCTGAGCCGGTAAGGATTCCCAGGGTGGAACGTTCGGAATAACCCGCGCCCATCAACACCGGCAGGAGCAGTCCGCCCAGCGCGAGAATGGTCACGCCTGACGCGCCGGTGAAGGAAGAGAAAAACGCGCACGCCAGAACGGTGACAATGGCCGGGCCGCCGCGGAATTGTCCCAACCAGGCCTGGAAAACCCGGATCAACCGTTTGGAGGCCCCGCCTTCCGCGAGAAAATAGCCGGCCAGCGTGAACAGCGGGAGCGTCGGCAGCGTGGGGTTGGTCACCATCGAATAGTGCGTCAGCGAAATCGAGGCGATGGGCGTGTCTTCGCCCCAAAATAAAATCAGGGCCGCGCCACCGAGCATGACAAAGATGGGTGCGCCGAGCACCACCGCCGCCAGCAAGACCGCCAGTCCGGGCACCACCAGTTGGGCGGGTGACAGCGGCGGATGAAACCCGATCCCAATCATGCTTCCGGCCAGCAGCAACGCGACCAGCCGTCCGCGCCAGGCATCCGCCGCGTGCCACAGCAGGCGCAGCGCAATGACGCCAAAACCCACCGGCATGATGAGTTGAACGGTCCACAGCGGAATTCCGTAGGCCAGAATTTTGCCGCCCCCTTTTTCCGATTGCACGAGTTGCAGCGCCGCCAGGCAGAGAAAAACGGTGATGCCCGCGGCGAAGGCGCTGCTGAAGACGCGGGCGAACGTCTGCCAGCGGCCGGTGAGAAAATTGGTCAGCGTGGAGAGGCTGAGCAGACGGCGGTCGCGCGCGGCAAACATGCCACCCAACAGGCCGATGATCAAAACCAGATGCTGTTGCAGGGCCGGCGCGCCGTTGAGGCCGCCGTGGAACAGTTTGCGTCCGACGATTTCGATGAGGGGCAGCAGCATCAGCGCGGCCAGTGCCAGCGCGACCAAAAGGTTCTCCGCCTCCCAGAGCCGGCGGAAGCGGCCGGCCGGCTCCCGGACCGGTTCGACCGGGTGGGAAACTGCAACGGGCGTTTCGCTGGTCACTTCCCGGCTCCTTCTTGCGCGGCGCGGTAGGTTTTCAACTGGCTCATGACCTCATCATAGATGTCCGCAGGAACCACTGTCCCGCGGATTTTGGGCCAGGCCTGCTCGACGGTCCGATCCCATTCGGCATTGAGCCCCGGTGTAAGCGTGTGGATTTTCAGTCCGCGTTTGCGCATCGCCTCGATGGATTCCACGTTTTCGCGCCGGCCATCGGCCTTGATGAGCTGGCCGGCTTCCCGGGCCGATTGGCGCAGGGCGGCCTGGGCCTCGGGCGAAAGGCTGTCCCAGGTTTTTTTGTTGATGATGGCGGCGCCGACCAGCGGCACCCAGTTCATATCGAGCATGTGCGGAGCGGCCGAGTCAACCTGGGTGGCCAGGGCGAACGTCGGCGGCAGGCACAGGCAGTCAATCAATCCCGTCTGGAGGCCGGGCAGGATGTCGGCGACTTCCAGCGGAACGGCATTGCAGCCAACCGAGTGATAAATCTCCAATTCAGCGGGACGGTTGGCGGAGATGAACAGCTTGGTCTTCCGGAGATCATCGGGCGAAACCATGGGTTGCTTGGAGAAAAAGCGGACGAAGCCGGTATCGGACCAGAAGAGCACGACGAAGCCTTTTGCTTCCAAACGTTTTTCGAGCATCGGCTGCAATTTCTCGCCGATGTAATCCACCTCCTCGAGCGTGCGGAAGCACTTCGGGAGGGTTTGAAGCCCGGCCACCGCCGGCTCAATTTCCGTGAGGCCCGTGGTGGTCACCAGCGCGGCCTGCAACTGGCCCAGGCGCATGCGGCGCACCATGTCGGCTTCGCTGCCCATGGTGCCATCGGCGTAAATCGTCAGTTGCACGCCGCCGCCCGGCGCCGAGCGCCATTGTTCGCCCATGGCTTGAAGATGTTTGGTGTAGGACGATCCTTTTGGGGCCAGCGTCCCCATCCGCACCTTCACCGGTTCGGCACCCACCACGCGATTAGCCGGAATAAGGAACCCTAGAACCAAAGCGACCGATGCGGATTGAACAAGTCTGGAACCAATCTCACAAATATGCGGTAACCTCCGGCGATGATGGAGTGCGCCCGTCCTCGGGCGCAGCAATGTCCGCAAATCCAGCGCTTCAGATTGGTCCGAGGGCTTCCGGTCCCCGGTTGTCGCTGCGCCCGTGACGGGCGCACTCCGGTTTATGAGATGGATTCTATTGTTCATTTTGATTCGACCAAAAATAACTCTGATTGGCGTGACAGGAGCCAGCGCGCCCGGCGCTGCATCACGGTATTCAGCAGCCGGGTGTCCGGATTGGCATCCGGATTGATGGCCAAGGCCCGGTTCAGCAGCGATTCAAATTCCTTCACGTCCTGTTTTTGAACGGCCACCGCCTCCGCCAACGCGACCAGCGGCGAGGCGTCGGTTTCCTCGGAGAGGGCCAGGGCGCGTTCGAAATGTTTGCGGGCGCGCGCCGCCGGATCGCCGGCCGCGCCCGCCCGGCTCATCTCGTAAGAAATCATGAAGGTGTGAATCGCGCCATCGCCGAAACTCTCATCCAGCTCCAGTGCCTGGTCCATCAATGCTTCCATGGCCGGAATCTGTCCGATGAGTTCAGGATTGTCCTTGGAAAGGGAAATCGCCGAAGCCCACGCTGCCGCCGTCCAATAGAGCAGCGGCACATCCGGTTTCGTGGCCGTGCGGACGGTGGCCTTGGGATTGGCCAGCAACGCCTTCCCGAAGCCGGGGTGCTTCACTTCGAGACCGCGCAAGCCGTATCCCTGGGCGCGCAGGTAGAGACGCCGGGCCCGCGCCCGCATCGCCTCGGCGGCAGCGAAATCCTGCGGCTCCACTTCGTCGGCCTCCTCCTGCACGAAGGCATAGGCATACTGGGTAAATCCGCTGGCCGCCGAAGTCAGCAGGCCCAGATGCCGCGGGTTCTCCGTCAGCAGACTCTCCGTGAGTTTCAGACCGAACGGCGCGGCGGCCTTGACCAGCTCGGGATCATCATCGCTGGCATAAGTGGCGCCGCTTTGGGCCACGGCATCGGACGCCTGGTTGAGCGCATAGCGATGAATGGAGCAGCCGCTGCCGGCAAACCACACCAGCAGCAGGCAGCCGGGAACCACCTGTGAAAACAGGGATCTTCGCACCAAAATTCTCTCGACCATCAAGTCTCAACCCTCAACTTTCTTGATCTTCCAGGCGTTTCAGCCGTCTTTCAGAAACAGGGTATTATCGGCGAAGCACGGATTCAATCGCAAGCCGCATTGCAACGGAATTTCTTCATCCTCCGGCAAAGCCCGGCTGAAGCCAGAACACTGGACCCAAGAGATGGAAGACGGAATGTCGAATGACGGACACGAGGACGATCCGCTTTGACGAAGGGGACCGCAACAGCAACCGCTGATAAAAGTAACCACTTAAAAATGGGCCAGTAAAGACTCCTGTATTGTATTAGGCATATTTAAGAATAGCCCCCTTACTTTGCAATTTTGCATGGATTCTGGCATCTCCAATGCTAGTTTTACACCATTATGCGGTCGAAAAGGACAATTAAAGCCTCGCGTTTGACGGCCTTCACACTGGTGGAAATCATGATTGTGGTGGCCATTATCGGCCTGTTGGCGGCGATTGCCATTGCCAATTTTGTGCGTGCCCGCTCAACATCACAAGCCAACGCTTGCATTAACAACATGCATCAGATTGACGGTGCTGTTACTGAATGGGCGCTGGAAAAAGGGAAAAAGACGGGGGACCCGGCTCCCAGCTTGACTGATGACCTGACGCCCTATCTCAGGCTAAACTCCAGCAGCAGCATTCCCAGTTGTCCGGCGGGCGGCACCTACATTATGAACACCGTGGGTACCATTCCTCAGATCACTTGCAGCCTCGGCACCACGGTTGATCCGCCTCACGCATTGTGGTAATAAAACTCAGTCCGCGAATTGACTGAACTGCTTTTGAAAGCCCTGCAAACGGGCACGGTTTCATAACAAACAACTGCATGAACAACTTCGTGTCGCGGACGCCAAAACGGACACCAAACGAGTTAAAATCAGCAGGCGCAGGGCACCTCATTTTCCGCTCGACTTTCGTTCTCCAGGGGTGCAAAATTGATCAGTTTCGGAGGAAATATGGCCAGACTGCTCATCAAGACCGGGGGTTTGGAAAACCAGACGCTAGAGTTGCGTTTTGGCACCAATCGCGTCGGGCGTGATCCCGACTGTGATTTCCCCATTGATCATCCCACCGTGTCCACCAACCACTGCGAACTGGTGTTGTCGGGCGAAGGCGTGTTGATCCGCGATTGCGGCTCGACCAACGGCACGTTCGTCAACGGCGATCCAGTCAAGGAAGCGTGGCTGCTTCCCGGCCAGACGGTGAATTTGGGCGACGTGGAATTATTCATCGAATCCACCGAGGTCAACGTTGCCATCCCCAAGTACGAGCGCGAGCGTCCCAAACCGCCGGTGGTGCTGGAAGGCGGCGTGATCCTCTGCCCGCGCCATCCGCAGACGCCGGTCACCTACAAATGCACCCACTGCAACGAGGTGATGTGCAACGGTTGCGTGCATGTGATACAACGCAAAGGCGGCCTGCCGCTGTTCCTCTGCGCGGTTTGCAGCCACAAGTGCGAACCCGTTGAAGTCGTGAAACAGGTGAAGAAAAAAACGTTCATCGGCTTTTTGCGGGATACCGTCAAAATCCGGTTCCGGAACCCCATCAAACGCGAGAAATTTTAAAGGCACGACTTCAGGAAGGTGACGGTTTTTCCAAAAACTGCCGGACCATTTTCTCCAGCGCCGCAAACCAGAACGGATGTTCGTTGAGACACGGAATCTGCGCGAACTTTTTTCCGCCGGCCTCTAAAAATGTTCTCCGCCCCCGAATGCCGATTTCTTCCAGCGTCTCCAGACAATCAGAAACAAAGGCCGGGCAGATGACCAGAAGCTTTTTGACTCCGCGCCTTGGCAACCCGGCCAGTTCAAAATCCGTGTAAGGTTTCAGCCACGGCTCGCGGTCCAGCCGGGATTGGAACGAAATGGAATGCCGGTTCCCGGGAACGCCTGCTTTCGCAACAAATGCCGCCACCGTTTTGAAACATTGCGCGCGGTAACACGTCGCGTGCGCCGGGCTGGGGATTTCACAACAATTCGGCACGGTTAAACAATGGCCGCCGGTCGGGTCGGACTTGCGCAGATGCCGTTCTGGAATGCCATGAAAACTGAACAGCAAATGGTCGTAGCCCGCCGTCAGATGATTTACCGCGCTCGCCGCCAGCGCCGCGATGTAATCCGGCGCGTCGCCGTACGGCGGTTGCACGACGATGGTCATGCCCGGCGCGACCTTCCGCGCAACCTGTTGCACCCGCACCACGGCGGTTTCGTAACTCGACATCGCGTAGTGCGGGAACAGTGGAATCAGAAATAATTCGTCCACACCGCGTTCGCGCAATTTTCGAATCGCATCTGGGATGGACGGATTTTGATAACGCATCGCCAGTTCAACCGGCACGGGGACACGCTTTTGCAGTTCGGTCTGCACCCGTTTGCTCGTGACGATGAGCGGCGAACCTTCGGGCAGCCAGATTTTGCGGTACGCTTCGGCAGCTTGTTTCGGACGGTTGACGAGAATCATGCCGACGATGAACCGGCGCAGCAGCCAGGGCGTGTCAATCACCCGCCCGTCCATCAAAAATTCATTCAAATAACGTCGCACATCGCCAACGGAAGTCGAGTCCGGCGAACCCAAATTGACGAGCAAGACGCCTTTGTTCATGCGCGGGAATTGAACCACGGATGGACACGGATGGACACGGATAATAAACATGGAACGGTAGGGCGGGCAGTCCTCTGCCCGCCGCCCGCGGAAACGCCAACCACGGCGCGCACGGCTTGTCCCGCCATAGCCAGGCGACGGCGGAAGTGGCGCACCCTACCTTCAAATGATTTGATATACTCGTGTTGATCCGTGTTCATCTGGGTTTATCCGTGGTTTCTAAAAAATTTGCGACCCGCTCCACGACATTCACGCCCGACACAATCGTGTCGCCCAGCGAAACCCCGTCGCGATAGTGGCCGGCGAAAAACAAACCGGGCGCCTTGCTCTCGATCTCTGTCATCAGCCCGCGGTAACGGCCGTAGCCGACGTTGTATTGCGGAATCGCCCTCGGATAAAGCACGCAATGCTGGAAGGCCGGGCTGCCGGTCACGCCCAGCAGCACCCGCAGGTCTTCACATGTCAGCGCGACAAGTTTCTCCGCCGGCAGCAGGGCCAGTTCCGGATGCCGTTCGCCGCCGATGTAGCTCGTCAGCGTCAAATGGCCGGCGGGTGCGCGATTGGGGAACAGCGACGACGAGAAAATCGTGCCGAGAATTTTGAAGCCTTCGATTTTTGGAATCAACACGCCGAAGCCTTCGCACGGATGCGCCACGTCTTCGCGCCGGAAACCCAGCACCACGCTCGCCACCGGCGGATAACGGATTTCGGAAAATGGCGAGAGGTCGAGCGGCTCAAGTTCGTTATCCGCGGTAGGGCGGTGCTGCTGCGCCGCCCCAACTTCAGGGCTGCGCGGCAGCGCAGCCCTACCACACATCACATTCAATTCCGCCAGCCGGAATGCCGTACCGCAATAAATCACCGCGCTGTGCTCCGTCTGAGTTTCCTTTCGGAGGGGCGAGCTCTGCGAGCCCCCAATTTCATGTGCAATGAGTGGAGCTCGTGGAACTCGCCCCTCCGAAAGTGTGAGCGCCCAGCCGTCAGCAATCTGCGTCAACCTTGTAACCGTGGTGTTCAGTTTCACCGCGTCACCGAGCTGCGCCGCCAGCGTATCCGGCAAAACCTGCAACCCTTCGTCGAAGGAAAATTTTGGCGCGCGGTCCTTGGCCACCTCGCCGGATTTTTTGCGGTCGCGCGCGCCGAAAATCTGGCCTTTGATCAGCGAGCCGTAATTGTCCTCCAACGCCTTGAGCTTGGGGAAAGCGTGCGTCAAGGAAAGCCGGTGCGGATCGCCCGCGTAAATTCCGGCCACCAGCGTATCAATGGCTTGATCAAGAAACTCCTGGTTCAGCCGGCGCACGACAAACTGCGCGATGCTTTCCTCGACGCCATCGCGGCGCCGCGGCCTGAACGGTTCGCGCAGCACGGCCAGCTTGGCCCCGGCGGTGAACAGTTTCGTCGTGAAAAAACCAAGCGGCGAACCGGGCATCGCAATGAGACGCTGGTAACGGACGACGTAACGCGCCTCGGCCTTCGGGTCCGGATCCAGCCGGCGCGGCTGCAAACCGGCGTCGCGGACGAGCTGGCCAATCTTGGGCGAGGTTTCGAGCAGCGTGTTCGGCCCGAATTCGGCGAGCCAGCCATCCTGGCGCAGCGATTGAATCACGCCGCCCACGCGCCCGCTGGCTTCATAAACCGTGACCGGAATGCCCTTGCGTTTCAGATAAAACGCCGCGGTCAACCCCGTGATGCCGGCTCCGATGATGGCGACGGATTTCATCACCAACCTATCCGAAGATACCAATTATCTCCTAATGGGCGATATGCAACATGACTCGTTGTTTTTTGCAAACCATCCAAATTAGCAATCAAAAGTTTGGGTTCAACTTCCGTCCACATGACTGATATTTGCCAACCGACGTCTAATGCTCCCCAGCCAGCTACAAGAAAGCGAATCTCACGAATACCGTTGTCACGTTCTTCACGAATGACTGATTTAGCTCCAGCTTGTTTCAACAGGGTCAAATACTTTTGATAGCGATCTTCGGAAATGCCTACTGCTCCAAGTGAAGTTTCATTTATATTTGTGTTACACACTCCCCGACTAGACACACCTCCAACTCGCTGGTCAACCTGAAGCATTTTTATCATTTCCTCAAAAGCTTCTTTGTTCGATTCAAATTGCCGAACCAAAGAAGCATCCGTCGGCATTTGCGAACCTCTCAGCACAAACAAAAAAAAGGTAACGATTAGAACAATACAAATACCGAAAAACAGAAACGTTGTTTTTAGCAAAGCATTAATTTTCATATCGTCTTGGAATCTTTCCGTTCGCCCACCGGCGCGAGGGTGTTGTCGAAACACATCGCGATGTTGCGGACGCACAAAGCGGCCGGAGTCGTCCCTTTCGGAGGGGCGAGTTCCACGAGCCCCTGACTAAAACAACAATTGGGATTCGCAGAGCTTGCCCTTCCGATTTTTCATCAAGTTGCGTCATGCCACGGCAATATATTGAGTTCACCTTGATACGGCCAGTCTTCCGGCTGTTTCACCAGACCATCCTTGATTGGATTTTCCCAGAGATAAAGCCACTTTTGATGATAACTTTCGCCGTTCCGCAACTGCCGGTCAAAAAAGTCTCGTTGCCAAACCGGCTTATCCGCTGGATGCGGCCAGCGGCGGGTTGCCTCAGCACGCCAAAAACGAACCCATTGTTTCAGCGGCGTGACCGGCACTTTCGCGGGCGCACAGAAAAGATGCAGATGATCCGGCATGATAACGTAGCGTCCCACCAGCCAATGGTCAGCCTTGCGCCAACAATCGAGCAATAGCGCGACGATATCAGGCCTGGCCAATAAAGGACGGCGTTTGTCTGCACAAACGGTGACATGTTGGAGGATGGTCTGATTCGAAAATTCCAACGGAGCCAGATGCGGAAGCGCAAGGCGGCCTGGTTTTTGGATTGGCTCTGGCATGTAGCCAGATTGAGCCGTGTCTGGATTGTCCGGCAAGTTGAAAATGGGGGCTCGTGGAACTCGCCCCTCCGAAAGATCAAGTTAAATTGTCCTCGAATGTTTCCGCTCGGCCACGGGCGCGAGGGTGTTGTCGAAGCACATCGCGATGTTGCGGATGAACAGACGACCGGTGTCGGTCACCTCCAGACCGGCCGGCATGCGGTGCACCAGGCCGTCGGCCTCAAGCGGCGCGAGCGACGCGAGTTCCGACGCAAAATGTTTCGTGAAGTTGAGGCCGAGCTTCTGCGACATCGCGGCGTAATCGAGCGACAGGTCGCACATCACGCGCATGATGGTCTCGCGGCGGATCTTGTCCTCGTCGGTGAGGAAATACGCGCGCTGGAGCGGCACCCGGCCGGCGTCCACGGCTTCCTGCCATTTCGGCAGCTCTTTCTCGTTCTGCCAGTAGGCATCGGGAATCTGCGAGATGCTCGACATGCCGAACGCGTAGATGTCCGACCCGGCGCGCGTACTGTAACCCTGGAAATTGCGCTGGAGCTGCTTATTGCGCTGCGCCACGGCCAGTTCATCGTTGGGCCGCGCGAAATGATCCATGCCGATATAGACGTATTGGTTGTTGGCGGTGAGTTTCTCAATGACCAGCTTGAGCACCTGCAACTTGGTCCCGGCATCGGGGAGATGCTGTTGCTGCTCCAGGATTTTTTGGGCGGGCTTGACCCACGGCACGTGCGCGTAACTGAAAACCGCCAGCCGGTCCGGCTTCATTTCCAGCACGATATCGAGCGTCTCGTTGAATGACTCCGGCGTCTGGTGCGGCAGGCCGTAGATGAGGTCGAGGTTGATGGAACCGTAACCCAGCTCGCGCATCCAATCCATCGCCTGCTGCGTCATTTCGCGCGGCTGGATGCGATGGACGGCTTCCTGGACTTTCGGGTTGAAATCCTGCACACCCATCGAAGCGCGGTTGAAACCGATCTCGCGCAGCGCGACCATGTGATCGCGCGTGAGCCGGCGCGGGTCCACTTCCACGCCGGCTTCGATGTCCGGCGAAAATGTGAAGTGTTGGTGGATGATTTCGCCGAGCCGGCGGATTTCGTCGGGCTGTAAAAAAGTCGGCGAACCGCCGCCGAAGTGAAGTTGCCCGGCTTGGCGCTGCGGATTCAACCGCGGCGCCATCTCCGCCACCTCGCGGCCCAGGCATTCCACGTAGGCCATGCCCTGGTCGTGGTTGAGCGTGATGACGGTGGTGCAGCCGCAAAACCAGCAGAGCGTCTCGCAAAATGGAATGTGAAAATAGAGCGAAAGGCCGCGCCCGGTCCGGTTGTTCTCCGAAATTTTTTCGGCCAACTGCGGCCACGTTATCGCATCGGTGAATTTCGTGGCGGGCGGGTAGGAGGTGTAACGCGGCCCGGCCACGTTATATTTTTCCACCAACCCGAGATCAACTTTCAGCGTGCTCATGGATTGAGAAAATCGAGATAGAATCAAGCCCGCCCTCGCCCCGGCCCTCTCCCCCGGGGAGAGGGAACAGCCATCGGGTGTTTTGTTCTTCATGGACAACCGTCCGGCAAATCCAGTAGCAGGACATTTTGAGAGTCGGCGAACAATTCCCCCTCTCCTGGGGGAGAGGGCCGGGGCGAGGGCGGGCGTTAATCTGGCCTCCGTACATCATTTGAAATTTTTCACCGTTTCGACCAAGGCGGCGATGTTTTCCAACTTTGCATTGGGTGGCACTCCATGTCCAAGGTTGAAAATGTGGCCTTTGCGGCCGCGCATGGCCTCGAGCACGGCTTGCGTTTCCTGCGCGACAATTTCCGGCGTGGCGTCGCTGAGCAGCGCGGGCGCAAGGTTGCCTTGCAGAGCGATATCCGCCGGCAAAAGCCGGCGCGCGTGAGCCAGCGGAAATTGCCAGTCTATGCCCAGCACGCTTGCCCCGGTCGCCAGCAGGTCATCCCAATTCCCGTGCGTGCCGGAGGAAAAAACAATGACGGGCGGAACGCCGCCCTCCGGCCCGGTGGGTTGGAGTTCACGCTTTAGCGCGTCTTTGGAACAGGCTAAAGCTTGAACTCCAGCTTCCCGCGCCGTGCCGGAGGCCGGCGCTCCAATGCTGGCGACAATGTCCCGCATCCAACGCCCGGAAGCCTCCTGAAATTCCGTCGGTGCGAGCTGGCCACCGTGACTGTCGAAAATCTGGAGAGCGTCCACGCCGGCGTTGATTTGCATTTGCAGATAAGCGGTGATGGCGGCGGTGAGTTTTTCGGCAAAGGTATAAAATGTTTCCCGGTCTTCGTGAAAAAGCTTCAACGCGCGGGTGTATTTCCCGGCGCTGCCGCCTTCCATCATGAACGTGGCCAGCGTCCACGGCGAACCCGAGAAGCCGATGAGCGCGGTCTGGTCGCCGAGTTCCTTCCGGAGCAGACGCAACGCCTGGTCCACGTAGCTGAGACGTTCAACCACGCGCTCGACGGAAAGGCGCCTGATATCGGTCTTGGTGCGCACGGCAAAGTCCATGACCAGCCCGCCGGTTTCGCGGAAACGGTAAGGCTGACCCATCGCTTCGGGAATGACGAGGATGTCGCTAAACAGGATCGCCGCATCGAAGCCGAATCGCCGGACCGGCTGGAGCGTGACTTCGGCGGCCAGCCCGGGCGTTTGAATCAATTCCAAAAAGGAATGCTCCTCCTTCAATTCGCGATACTCCGGCAGGGCGCGCCCGGCCTGCCGCATCAGCCAGACCGGCGGGCGATCCGTTGCACGGCAGTGGCAGGCATCGAGAAACCGCCGGCGGTTTGTCAGTTGGGCCGAGGCGGCGGGTGCGCCGGCGTTGGCATTGGTTGCAATGGCGGCCATGGGTTTTAGCGCATTACGGCTGCATTGCTATTAGCATACCCCATCGGTTTTGAACAGCCAGTTGCGCCTTCATTTTTCGAGCAACTTTGTCCGAACGCCGGTTTTTAATCAAAAGCGAGACCATGAAAAATAACGAACTCCATTCCCAACTCCGCGAATCAAGCTGGCGGCGGAAACTTACTGAAGCCGAACTAGCCGAATTGCGCGCTTATCTTGCCGCCAACCCCAATGCCCGCGCCGATTGGGAAATGGAATCCGCCTTGAACGCCGCGCTCACCCGGTTGCCGGACGCGCCCGTGCCGTCGAATTTCACCGCGCGCGTGCTTCAGGCGGTCGAACGCGAAGAAGCCCGGCCACGCGGCTGGAGCTGGCGTTGGAACTGGCATACGCTGGTGCCGCGTGTCGCATTCGCGGCGGCGGTGATTGCGTTCGCCGGTTTGGCCTTGCAACACCATGAAGTTTACCGCCAGCGCATTGCTCTTGCCCGGAACGTTGCGTTTGTGACCCGGGGACAACCGATGCCCAGCCCGGAAGCGCTGGAAAATTTTGACGCCATTCGCCGCATGAGCCGGCCGCAGCACGCGGATGACGAATTGCTGGTATTGATGCAATGATTCGTTCGCTGCAGCGTCCCGTTTTTGGGGACTGGCTCGTTGTTGCGCTCGCGGCCGGCCAACTTGCCGTTTTCCAGCTCGTTGCTGAAACCGTCACGAACGTTCCCGCTCCGCAAAAATTATTTACCGCGCCAACGAATCTTCCGCTGCCGCCCATGCCGCACTTAAAGTCACCGGTGGATTTATTCCGTGAACTGCTGGCGATGACCCCTGCCGAGCGGGAAAATTACCTGACGAATCGGCCGCCGGGAATCCGCGCCCGCATTCTCGCCAAGCTGCGCGATTACGAGGCGCTCGACCCGAACGAACGCGAATTGCGCCTGCGCGCCACCGAATTGCGCTGGTATTTGCTCCCCCTGCTGCACGAATCTCCGACGAACCGTGCCACGCAACTGGCGGCCATGCCGGATGATTTGCAGCCTTTGGTCAAAAACCGCCTCATGCAATGGGACATCCTGCCGCCGCCATTGCAGAAGGAATTCTTCGAGAGCGAGCGCGCCCTGCGCTATTTCATGCACGTGGATTCGCCAAACAATCCGCCGATGCCGCCCCTGCCGCCGGATCCTGACTGGGCGCATTGGAACACGCTTTCGGATGACCAGCGCCAAAAAATCACCGCCCAATTCAACCTGTTTTTTGAACTAACGCCGCTGGAAAAAAGGAAAACGCTCAACACCCTGTCGGCCGCCGAGCAGCAGCAAATGGAAAAAACGCTGGAGACGTTTGGGAAATTGCCTCCGGCGCAACGCCGGCAGTGCATCCGCGCGTTCACGGAATTTGCCGGCATGAGCGCGCGGGAAAAACAGGATTTTTTGAAGAACGCCCAGCACTGGTCGCAAATGTCACCGCAGGAACGCCAGACCTGGCGCGATCTCGTCACGCACGTCCCCGAATGGCCGCCGTTGCCACCGGCATTGATGCCGCCCCTGCCGCCCCTGCCGCCCCAGTTGACACAGCGCCTGCATCCGGTGGCCGTTACCAATCCCAACTGATACCGGCGAATTTCAATTCCCATTTCCGCCACCACACCTTAATTTTCCCGCCGTGCATCCGATTGCGTTTCAACTCGGCTCGTTCACCATTCATTGGTATGGCGTGATGATCGCGCTGGCATTCCTGGCCGGGCTTTGGACGGCCACCCGCCGCGCCCGGCGCGAAAACATCTCCGGCGAAAAAATCGCCGACCTCGTGTTTTGGATCATGCTCGCCGGGATGGTTGGCGCCCGCACTGTTTATGTGACGACCTATTGGAGTGAATTCGCCCGTCAGCCGTTTTCGGAAATATTCATGATCCAGCACGGCGGACTGGTCTATTACGGCAGCCTTATCGGGGCGGCGCTGGCCTTCATTATTTACGTCCGCTGGAAGAAACTGTCGGGGTGGAAAATCGCCGACATCCTCGCGCCGAGCATCGCGCTGGGGAATGCCATTGGCCGCATCGGCTGCCTGCTGAACGGCTGTTGTTACGGCCGCGTGTGCCACCTGCCCTGGGCCATCCGCTTTCCCAATCAATCTGCCGCCTGGGAGCAACACTTTCAGGCGGGACTGGTGGGAAGTGGCGACCCTTCGTTGCCGGTGCATCCCACGGAAATTTACGACGCGCTGTTGAATTTTGCCCTCTATCTCGGGCTCGCCTGGCTGTTCCGCCGCAAAAAATTCGACGGCCAGGTGTTCGCCACCTATCTCATCGGCTACGCCGTGTTTCGGTCCCTGGTGGAATTGTTCCGCGGCGATTACCCGCCGGACCACATCCATAACGGCCTGACCTCGGCACAACTGGTCAGCATTCCCATCTTTGTTGCCGGTCTTTTGATCGCGCTCATCCTCTCGCACCGTGGCATTAAACGAGGATAGAGAAGGGAGGATTGAAGATGGCGACCAACCTCCATCACTTGCCGCGTCGTAGCGAAGCGAAGATGGGTCGCCTCGTCCTCCTCGCCGGCCCGACTGCTGTCGGCAAATCCGAAATCGCCCTGCGCCTTGCGGAACAGCTCGGCGGTGAAATCATTTCCGCCGATTCCATGCAGGTGTATCGCGGACTCGACCTCGGCACGGCCAAGCCATCGCCCGCCGCCTGCACCCGCGTGCCCCATCACCTCATTGACATCTGTGATTTGACCGAATCGTTCGATGCCGCGCAATTCGCCCGGCTCGCGCATCGCGCCGTCGTGGAAATCCAGTCGCGCGGTCACGTGCCGGTTCTCTGCGGCGGCACCGGACTTTACTTCAAAGCCTTTCTTGAAGGGCTGGGCGAAGCACCGTGCGCCGACGCGAAATTGCGCGCCGAACTTGAAGCCGCGCCGCTGGAAATATTGCTGGACGAATTGCGCGAACGCGATCCGGCGGCTTACGAAAAAATTGACCGCCAAAACCCGCGCCGCGTCATCCGCGCCGTGGAAGTGATTCGTTTGACGGGCAAACCATTCTCCGCACAACAGTCACGGTGGGGCGGGACTCCCGGCGAGCCGGAGGTAGGGGCATCGCGCCGCGATGACCGAACGGCGCAGCGCGCCGTCCCTACCAAAATAAATTTTTATTGTTTCACACGCCAGCCGACGGATTTGCACGCCCGCATCACTGGCCGCGTGGACGCGATGTTCAAGCGCGGTTTGGTGGACGAAACGCGTGAATTGCTCAAGCACGGCCTGGCGGAAAACAAAACGGCGATGCAAGCCATCGGCTACCGGCAGGTGGTGGAACATTTGCGCGGCGAACGGTCATTGCCGGAAACCATCGAGCTGGTGAAAATCCGCACCCGGCAGTTTGCCAAGCGGCAATTGACGTGGTTTCGCGCCCAGAAAAATCTGGAATGGATTGAATTGAAGCCGGACGAATCGCTGGAAATGGTTGCAACCGATTTGCGCCGCAGACTTGACACAGATTGAGCGCGCTGTTATATGTAACTTCATGAGTAAAGTTACATATACAGTTTCCGAGGCGCAGGCGAATTTGCCCGGCCTCTGCCGGACGGGGCGGCGGTTCGTGATTTCCCGGCGGGACAAGCCGGTTTATGTGGCCATGCCGCTGGAGGACTACGACGCGCTGCTGGAAACGATGGAATTGTTGAGCAATCCCAAGGCGGTGGCGACTTTGCGGGCGGCGAAGGCCGGCAGGCTGGCTTACAAGGAATTGAATCTGGCCGATGAAAATTTTGGCCTCTGAACAAGTGCAGCGGTGGCTGATTGCGCTGCCGCCGGACACCAAAAAGCGGGTGCGTGCCGCCCTGCACAGACTGCAAAATGGACGCGGCGACATCAAGGCATTGCGCGGTGAATTGGAAGGCTTTTGCCGGTTGCGAATTGACGGACTGCGGATTGTCCATTCGCAGCACCGGGGGCAGATGATCCGGCTGGAATATGCCGACAGCCGCGACGTGGTTTATGAAACCTTCCTGAAAGTTTTGCACGAACGAAAAACGCAATGATTCGGGAGCGCCGCTTTTGAAGTCGCGGAGCGACGGACGATAATAGCCCACGGTGAAACCGTGGGTGGAATCATCCAAAGCAATTCAAGCCCCGGCAGGGGCGGCAGAAATATGGCCGGAAAAATATCCCAACGGGATAAAATCATCCAGCCCAGCGTTGACGGATGAAATCCGGCTACGCTGGGTGAACCGTGAATATGAAATTCTACTCCGAAGGAGTTGAATCAATGTGCCGTGAACGGTGATGCAACTCCGTTGGAGTTGATGTTGATTTGGGACGATGACCTAGCGTAGGCGCTGCGCGCCAACGCTGGGCTGAAAGATGGAATCCCGTTGGGATTCGGAGCGCGCATTAAATCATGCCGTAGAGATTCAAATCTTTGAGATGCTACCACCTTCAACTACAACCTTCGGAATATTCAGGAAAGAGGCAATTAACACCGTATCGGCAAGCGTGCGTTCGCTTGAAACATAACACCGCGGAATAAGATTGGATCCGTAATTTGCAAGGTCTTGAAGAAAATCAACCCAAGTAGAAAGGTTTTCTTTTACAAAAGCTTGTGCTTCGTCCAATCCATAAATTTTTTGGCGCGGATTATCAGGCATGGCGCAAATGTAATTTAACTTTCCCTCGGCCGTTTGACGACGACGTCAACTCCCGCCTTGTTCTTGGCAATCGTGTTGTCGGGCAAAATGCCGCGCCAGAAAACGTTCGGGTAAACCACCGCGCCGCGACCGAGGATGCTGCCGGGGTTTAACACGGCGTTGCAGCCGATTTCCACGCCGTCACCGAGCAGCGCGCCGAACTTGCGCAGGCCGGTGTCGAACGGCACGCCGTCCACTTCCACCTCGATGTTCCCGGGGAACAGTTTGTAGTTGGAGATTTTCACGCCCGCGCCGAGGTGCGCCTTGTGGCCGAGGATGGAGTCGCCGACGTAATTGAAGTGCGGCGCCTGCGCGTTGTTGAACAGCAGCGAGTTTTTCAGCTCGCTGGAATTGCCGACGACGCAGCCGTCGCCGATGATGACATTTTCGCGAATGTAGGCGTTGTGGCGGATCTGGCAGCCCTGGCCGATGATGGCCGGGCCTTTGATCATGGCGCCGTCCTCGATGACCGTGTCCTTGCCGATGAAAACCTTTTCGCCGATGAATGCTCCGCCCGCGCACTGGTTATGCCGGGCCGGTTTTAAATTGGCGGCGATGTAGCTCTCGATTTTTTTGAGCGCGTCCCAGGCGAATTTGCAGCCGTCGAAAATGGCGGCGTGTTCGGTCTGGCTCAGGTCAAACAAGGCGGCTGGCTTGAACATGGGGGCAAGTTAGGCGAAACAGCGGCGGCGGAAAAGCGAAATGGGTGTGGGTCAACTTGATGAAAAATGGTGGAGTGGATGGAGGAAGAAATGACTAAATCCTGAATCCGAATGACTAAAGAATGCTCAAATGAGCAAATACCCAATGCGCGGAGCATTGCTCCGCATTCTGCACCACGTCCGCCCATTCGGACTTTGTCATTCTTTCGTCATTATGGTTTAGTCATTCGTCATTCCGCACAGCGGCATGGGCTTGCCATTCGCGGCGGCAGGAGTATTTTCACCAACGATGGCGCGCTCCCGTAGCTCAAATGGATAGAGCAGCGGTTTCCTAATTATTTTATGGTCAGAGACTTACACAGACTCATCACGACTCTGTGAGACATTTTCAATCCGCGATTTCGTTTTCTGCAATTTTCGCTCGGCCCATACGGACCCAGGAAGACCAACCCGGTTCAACAGGGTTGGCAATGCGCCCCACATTCAATCGAAAGCTGATTAAACTTCTTTCGGCAAGCTGGCGATCTGAGGTCTTGAGGGATTTCCGAAATTGTTTGCCGTTCCTTTTGACCAGCGCATAATAAGCACCAGATTTTGAGTGTCGGTAAAGGCATTCAGCAACCCACTTGAATGTGGGGTTGCATCTGCTTGAACCGCTGTTTATTACAAGCTGCGCCTGCATGTTATTACCCTAGTCAAATCAGGCCAAACTGTAAAATCTATAAACTGCTTGTAATAAGCTTGTTGCGAGAAATCGCAAGGCCGGTTTTGGAACGGCTCATTGAAGATGTTGGCCGGGCTGTCGAGTGCCCCCATAGCTCAAATGGATAGAGCAAGTGTTTCCTAAACACTGGATTCCCGTTCAATTCGGGATGGGGGTACCAATAGAATTTATGAACTTTGAACGTATCACGTCAATTGTCATACCCATTCTAACTTTGGTGCTTGGGTGGTCTCTGAATTCGTTCACTCCCATTTTTGAAGCGAGGCGAGAAAATCGCAAAGCATTGAGCAAGGCCATTGCTGATTTGCTAGAAATCCGGCATCGGCTTTTGGCGGAGAAAGTGGTAATGGAGCAAATCAAAAAAATGTTGCCGTTGACGCCTGTGGATGAACGGGCAATCCGTAATCTGATCTTGCAAGTTTTGCCTCAAGCCAACGACTTGTCGAAGCGTTTTGATGAAACCGTTACACTGATTGCTTCGGTTGATCCGCTACTGGGATTTCAGCTTCGGTCAAAAGATTTCATCACGAAGATCGGAGGTTTTTTTGTCAATTTGGAGGCAAAAGCCGGCACACCTTTACCACCATTCACAGAATTTGAGTCCCACATTTCTCGTATGGCCATCCCTCACCTAAATGAAGTGATTTTGCATCTGTCTTGGCGTCATGGGCTTTGCACTTGGCTCAAGGTGAAAAATCTCCTAAAGAAAAACACGGGCGAAGTGCCCAAAGAACTTGAAAGCATGATGGAAAGTATGAAAGTGGAGCTTCAAAAGCAGCAAGCTGCGTCAACACAAATAACTCCGGCACCTGTACCACAACCAACAACCATCGGAGACGCACCAAAAACTTAGGGTTACAAAATGGGTTACAAAGGGCCTTTTTGATGAATCAAGCAAACGGCCAAGACACTTTGCAGGCAACAACTTGTGAACTCAGGAGGCAAGAAGGGTCATAAGTTTCCTAAACCGCGGATCCCAGTTCAATTCCGGGCGGGGGTACCATTTAACTGGTTGCGCCGCAAAACATCACGGGGATGAATTATTTTGTCACCAATGCGTCTAAAATGCGTCTATATTGACAACAGCTTTTTTTATGAAAATCGAATCTTTTCAAAAACACATTCTGGGGACGGCCATTACGGTTTTATGTTTGATGGGCGTCCGTTCACCGTTTAATTCCCCGGCACAGGCACAATCCACTCCACCCCCGCCGGACAGTGCAACGGAGTCAAGCGCGTTGCCACCCAACATTTATCCGACCAGCCCGCTGGCACAGGTCGTCCGGCTTACGCAGGCCGGCGTGGATGAAAGCATCATCATGACTTACGTCACGAATTCCAGCAGCACATTCAATCTCGATTCGGACAAAATCATTTATTTAAAGGACATTGGCCTGCCGAACGAAGTCGTCACCGCCATGATGCAGCGCGACCAGCAGTTGCAACAGCAAATGGCCGCGTCGGCGTATCAACCCCCGGCTCAACCCGCTCCCGCACCCGCCACCACCGAACAACCGGAAACCGCGCCGCCGCCGCAACCGGTGGAGCAACCGGCGGAAGTCACGGTAAACTATTTTTATGACACGCTTGCGCCGTATGGCACCTGGGTGGACGTGGACGGCTATGGCCGGTGCTGGCGGCCAAGCGTGGTGATTTACAACCCCGGCTGGCAGCCGTATTGCGATCACGGACATTGGGTTTATACCGATTGCGGCTGGTATTGGTTTTCGGATTATTCCTGGGGCTGGGCGCCGTTCCACTACGGCCGCTGGTTTCAACATCCGCGCTGGGGCTGGTGCTGGACGCCGGACACCGTTTGGGGTCCGTCGTGGGTGACGTGGCGGTATTCGAACGATTACTGCGGCTGGGCGCCACTGCCGCCGCGCGCGGTGTATCGGGAGGGCGTTGGGTTCTTTTATAACGGGCTCGCCGTCAGTGTCGGTTTCGATTTCGGCTTGAGTTGGAACTGTTTCGCGTTTGTGCCAATTGGACATTTCTGCGACCCGCATCCGCGCCGTTATTGCGTGGCACCGGCCCAAATCACACAGGTTTATAATCACACCACGGTAATCAACAATTTCAATGGTCACGGCCGCAATCTTGCCAACCGGGGGATTGATCCGGAACACATCACCGCCGTTACCCATGCACCCATTCGTCCCATCGCCATCCGGGACACCACCGCGCCGTCCGGCCATGGCCCGCGCGCCGACCAGCTCAGTCGTGATGGCAGCACGCTGATCGTAGGCCGCCCGGGCTCCATGAATAATCCGGCTCCCGGCGGAAACCAAAATAATCGCCCGCCGCAATCCGGGTTTCCGGCACCAAATCGTTCCCCGCAACCGAACAATAATTGGCCGGCGTCTCAAACACGACAAGGTGGACAGCCGCAGGAACACAATGAGATTTCCGCCCCGGCGCAACGCCCGTCGCCACCGGTCAATTATTCAACGCCGAGCCGCGACAACCGGACCCTCTCCCCCAGAGGACGCGAGCAACAACCATTGGAAATACCGCGCGGCAACACGCGTAATTCCGAAGCGCCGGGAGTCGCCTCAACCCCCAACCAGTGGCAGTACAATGCGCCCGAAGCCAGCCACCACAACGCACCGGCCGCCGCGCCCGTCGAGCGCCCGCAACACAATGAGTCGTCATCATCACCAAGCTCGTCGGGACAAAATCAGAACCAAAACAGTTCTGGCAACAACTCCAACAACGGTCCCGGCAATGGTTCGGGTCGCGGTCCGGGACATTGACTGGTCGCTGGTTTTATTTGTCAAACGCCGTGGCGTGCAGGTTACGCCCGGCGTTTTTGCTTTTGCAACCTCTCCGCCGCTGGCAAAATCCGTTCGTGGGCATCACGCGGCGGCAATTTGAACAAATGCGGGAACGCCTCGGCGGCGCTTCCCCGCATACGGTTTCTCCGATTTTCGCATCGGCGTTGCGCGCCGCGCCCGACGCTCATCGCATCATTCTCGGCGTGGACCCGTCCCTGCGCGGCACGGGCTACGGCATCATCAAACTGGCGAAGCCGGTTCCCGAAACTTTGGCGCACGGCACGATTTCCTGTCCGGCCGGCTGGGCACGTTCGCGTTGCCTTGCAAACATTTCCCAATCACTGCGCGAAACCATTCAAAAACATCGCCCGACGGTGTGTGTAATCGAAGGACTTTTTTACGCGCAAAACCTGCAAACCGCGCTCATCATGGGCGAGGCACGCGGCGCGGCGCTGGCGGCCATTGCCGAAGCCGGCCTGGAAATTTTTGAAATCGCTCCGCGCAAGGTGAAGCAGGCCATTGTCGGCCACGGCGCGGCGCAAAAATCCGCCGTCGCCAAAATGGTCCAGCGCCTGTTGAATCTGCCCAAACCACCCGCGCCGGACGCGGCGGACGCGCTGGCGCTGGCGCTCGCGCACGCGCAGGAAAACAGCCGTTATAATTTGACGCCATTGAAACGAGTATGATCACGACTCAACGTGCTGCCAGCGTCACGCTGGCAGATCAAATCTTGATTCAGTTCTGCCGGCAGGATGCCGGCAGCACGTTATGATAACCTTCCTCCAAGGTAAACTCATCGAGGCGCTGCCCACCCAGGTCGTCGTGGACGTCAACGGCGTCGGCTATGAAGCGCTCATTCCGCTGTCGTCGTTCAACAAGCTGCCGCAACCGGGCGAGACGGTGAAACTGCTCACGCAACTGGTCATCCGCGAAGACGCCCACACTCTCTACGGTTTCATGACGGCGGCGGAGCGCGATTTGTTTCGGCTGCTCGTCAACACCGTTTCCGGCATCGGCCCGAAAACGGCGCTGAATATTTTGAGCGGCATGAATGCGACGGCGTTTCGCGGCGCGGTGGCCGGCGGCGACGTGAAATCGCTTTCACAGATTTCCGGCGTCGGCAAGAAAACCGCCGAGCGCATCATCGTCGAACTGCGCGATAAAATCGGTGCGGCAGGCGCGTGGGAGGCGGCGAGCGCAAAGCGGTCGTTGTCGCCGGACGACCAGAAAATCAACGACGCCGTGCTCGCGTTGATGGCGCTGGGTTTCAAACAGATTGACGCGCACGACGCCGTCCGCGCCGCCCAGACCATGCTCGGCGTGAAGGCAACGGTCGAAGACCTGGTGCGCGCGTGCTTGAAAAAAGGAGCGTAATGGCCATCGAAAAGTCGAGAGCCGAGAGCCGAGAGCCGAGGGCCAAGGCCCGAAAATCCGGCGTGATTGTGCCGCACAAGGCGAAGTGGCATCAGCGTGCCGGCGCGTTCTTGATGTTCATTTCGTTGCGCGCGCTCATGATCACGGTGCGCTGCCGTTTCCGTGAACGTTCGGAGTTTTTTGCGCCCAACGCCCCCGGCCCGGCGATTTTTTGTTTCTGGCACAACCGGCTCGCATCCTGCATCAACATTTATGAAAACCACCGCAAACCTAACACACCCGGCAGGGGCATGGCGGCGATGGTGAGCGCCAGCCGGGACGGCGCATTTCTCGCGCGCATTCTGGAATGGTTCGGCGTGCAGCCGGTGCGCGGCTCCAGCAGTCGACGCGGCCCGCAGGCGTTGCTTGAACTCACCACCTGGGCGGAGCGTGGCCACGACCTGACCATCACGCCGGACGGCCCGCGAGGACCGTGCTACCAAGTTCAGGAGGGGGTGATGTCACTGGCGCAGGTGACGGGTTTGCCGGTGGTGCCGGTGGCGTTCAACCTGAATTGGAAACTGCGCGCGAAAAGCTGGGACCGCTTTCAAATTCCGCTGCCCTTCGCACGCTGTGAAGTCATCGTCGGCCGGGTCATGTGCGTGCCGGGCGAAGCGACGGACGCGGAGCGCGAATCACTGCGACAACAGCTCGAAGCCGAGTTGCGCCAAATCACGCGGGATTGAATTGCCCGTGGGTACAAGTCGAACAAGTCCCTGATTTTTGAAAACGCCGGAAGTTTGGGACTCGTATAACTCGCCCCTCCGAAAATGGTTTGGCGTCACGGTTCTTGACACTCAACTTTCAACCCTCAACTCTCAACCCCGCATGATTGCCCGCGTCAGCCTCGAAATTGCGCTCCGCAAGGAGTTCGACTACCTGATTCCGCCCGGATTGGCCGGACAAATCGAGGTCGGCAGCCGCGTGCAGGTGCCATTCGGCCCGCGAAAAATTTTAGGTTGCGTCACCGCCCTCGCCGAAGAATCCGCACACGCCAATCTCAAACCGATTCTCAAAGTCATCGGCGCCCAGACGCTCGTCACGCCGAAGGTCCTGAAACTCGCCCGCTGGATTGCCGATTATTACTGCTGCGCACCGGAAATCGCGCTGAAATCCGTTCTGCCCGAAGCCGTGCGCAAGGAGAAATCCGGCTGGCGCGAACGATTGTTTGTCCGCGCGCTGACGGTCAGCGGTGAATTTCCAAAACTGCCCAAACGCCAGCAGGAGGTCTGGAACATCATCGAGGAACGGCGCGAATTGCCGTTGTCGGAACTGGTTGAACTTTGTGAAACCACCGCCGCCACCGTCCGCAAACTCGAAGATCGTGGTCTGGTGGAGATCGCTCCCCAAATTTCCGAACGCGATCCCTACGCCCGCGAGCACATTCTGCCGTCACAGCCGTTGGCATTGAATGATGCACAAGCAAAAGCGTTGGACAAAATCATCACGGCGATGAATAGCTGTGGTAGCACCCGCGTCCCGCGGGTGGAGGCGGGCGTCACGCCCGCCTCTTGTCTGGTGGCCAAACCCGGTCCGATTTCAGAAACCATCGTTCGAAAGCGCAGTCTGCCGCATTTTGAAATTCCGGGTTTCACCTATCACGTCACCTGGCGGACGCACGACAAGCTCGTTCTTTCCCCTGAGGCACGCGCCAAAACGCTGGAAGCCTGCCATCACTGGCACGGTAAAAAAGTGAAATGCCACGTTGCGTGTGTCATGCCCGACCATGTTCATTTGCTAATGCAACCATTGCCAACTCAGGAAACCGGAAAAGAAGGGGCCCACTCGCTCACCGAAATTCTACACAGCATCAAATCGTTTTCCGCACACGAGGTGAACCGGGTGATGAAACGCTCCGGGCCGGTCTGGACTGATGAATCGTTTGACCGCCTGATTCGATCCGAGGCGGACTTGCACAAAACTTGGGATTACATTTGGAACAACCCGCGAACGGTTGGGCTGGTCGGACCGATGGAGGATTATCCTTACATCTGGACGCCGGGCGCATCCGACACCGTTGAAAATGTTCGGCGGGACGCCGAACATGACCCGCGAGACGCGGGTGCTACACAACAAGAATCGGGCACCGGAAAGTCATCCCAAGTTTTCTTGCTTCACGGAGTAACGGGTTCAGGCAAAACCGAGGTTTATCTCCAGGCCATCGCCCACGCGCTCGAAAAAGGCCAGGGTGCCATCGTGCTCGTGCCGGAAATTTCGCTCACGCCGCAGACGGTCGAGCGATTCAAAGCCCGGTTCAGTTCCGGCAAACTGCAAACGCTCGTGGCGGTCTTGCACTCGCATCTGTCTGCCGGCGAACGCCACGACGAATGGCACAAAATCCGTCAGGGCCGCGCGCGCATCGTCATTGGAGCGCGTTCGGCGATTTTTGCGCCGGTTGAACCGCTCGGCCTCATCATCGTGGACGAGGAACACGAGCATACCTACAAGCAGGAGGAGGCACCGCGCTACCATGCCCGCGACGTGGCCATCATGCGCGGCCGAATGGAAAATGCCGTCGTCGTGCTCGGCTCGGCCACACCGTCGCTGGAAAGTTACTACAACTGCAAACACGGCAAATACACGCTGCTCGAACTGCCGGAGCGCGTGGACAACCAGAAAATGCCGCACGTTCGGGTCGTGGACATGCGCCAGGCCGCGTCCCGCCAGCGCGGAAAGGAAGGCATCCCGATTTTTTCGCCGCAACTCAAGGAAGCCATTGCGCAACGGCTGGAAAAGCGCGAGCAGACGATTTTGTTTTTGAACCGGCGCGGCTACTCCACATCACTGCAATGCCCGAAATGTGGCTACGTCGCGCAATGCCCGAATTGCAGCCTCGCGCTCACGTTTCACCGGCAGGAACAAAAACTGTGCTGCCACATCTGCGGCCACGTTGAACCCGTACCGTCGGTTTGCCCGAACGAAAAATGCAAAAATCCCGCGATCCGTTTTGCTGGCACGGGTACGCAGCGGGTCGAGGAAACGCTCGCCAAACTTTTCCCCCAGGCACGTATCAAGCGCATGGACGCCGACACGATGAAACGCAAGGACGATTACCGGCGCGTCCTCGGCGATTTTCGCACAGGCAAGACCGACATCCTCGTCGGCACGCAGATGATTGCGAAGGGGCTGCATTTCCCGAACGTGACGCTGGTGGGCATCATTTACGCCGACCTCGCGCTGCATCAGCCGGATTTCCGCGCGGGCGAACGCACCTTCCAACTCCTCACCCAGGTCGCCGGCCGCGCCGGTCGTGGCGACGTTGAGGGAGAAGTGTTCGTACAGGCGTTTGCACCGTTTCACCCGGCGATCCAATACGCGCGCCGCCACGACTTCACCGGCTTTTACGAACAGGAAATCGAATTCCGCGAGCAACTGAAATATCCGCCCGTCAGCCGTGTGGCGTTGCTCACGCTCAAGGGCCGCAACGAGGACAAGGTGAAATTCAGCGCCGAGCATTTGCGAAAAGTCCTGGAGTCCACAGCAGGCGCAGCCAGCGCAAAATCCGACTGTGGACTGAAGACTGTGGACTTCCGCGACTTAATCCTTGCCGGGCCGGCGCCGGCGCCGTTGCTGCGCGCGGAAACTTTTTACCGCTACCAGATCATGCTGCGGACGCGCGCGATGAGCAAACTGAGTCAGACCCTGGCGAAAATCATCGGAACGCTCGCCTTACCCGGAGACGTAACACTCATGGTGGATATTGATCCGGTGAGTTTGGGGTAGCACAGGCCTCCGGCCTGTCGTTTCGAACTCACCGTGGCACAGGCCTCCGGCCTGTGTTCAAAATCCACAGACCGGAGGTCTATGCCACACCCCCACCATTTGCCAAACCGCCGCCCAGAGGAATTCGGCGGGACGCCGAATTCAACCCGCGAGACGCGGGTGCTACGGTAAAAATCACCAAGCTGCTCATGTTGCCGGAAGTTCACCCCGCATTTAGAAAATGCTCTTGAGGGCCGTGACAAGAAACAAGTCTCTTTGTTGGAGCATTCGTGATATTCAGAATATTTTCTTAATTCCCCTCTGCCACAAATCGAAATGATAGAGCGCGACGACGACGAGGGGATGGCTGATTTTTTCGTCAGCGACGAGTTTCATCACTTCTGCCACCGGCACCAGCCGCGTCACCAAATCCTCGCCGACATCAAACTTCACCTCGTGCTTCAACCGGCAGTTTTCAATCAGGACGGTAAAGGTGCGGTTGCTCAGGATGGCCGGGTTCGACCAGATGCGCCCAAGCACGCGCGCGCGGTCGCCCTCGTAGCCGGTCTCCTCGCGCAATTCGCGCTCGGCGGTCGCCACCGGGTCGGTCTCGCCCGCGTCCATCATGCCGCCGGGGATTTCGAGTTCCACCGTATTCGAGCCGTGGCGGTATTGCTCCACCATCACCAGTTGTTGGTCAGGCGTAACAGCAACGACATTGACCCAATTGACGCTGTCGAGGACGTAAAAATCGTGTTCCTTGCCGGTGCGCGGCGAAATTTTTACGTCCGAGCGCAGCTTGAAAATGCGGAAATCGCCGATGGGCGTCGAACGGACTTTTTTCCACGGTTCTGGCATGGTCGAGAGACGAGGGTCGAGACTCGAGAGCCAAAAGTCAAGGTAGGGACGCCGCGCCGCGCCGTCTGCGGACGGCTGGGCCAGCCGTTCCTACCGTTTTTCCTTCGCCAACCAGCCTTGTTTCATCAAATTCAGCAGGTGCTGGAGCGCGTCGTCGTAGCTGCGTCCCTTTTGTTCAGCAAGCTGGTGGGCGCGTTTGTCCAGTTGCGCGGCCATCCCGGCGGATTTTTCGGACGGACAGCCGAGCGTGGTCAACCGTTTTGCCAGTTCAGAAATTTCCATGGTCCTCGGGTCGGGCGGCATTGCCGCCCGGCTACGGTGTTTCAATCGCCTCGCGCACTTTTTGGGTCAAAGCCAGGGGATTAAAAGGTTTTTGCAGAAAAAACGTGCCGGGTCTCGACATGGCGTCCCGGACGGCGTTGTTGTTAATGTAACCTGAAATGAAAAGAACCCGGACCGCGGGATTCACCTGCCCCAGCCATTCGGCGAGCGTTTTGCCACTTAGTCCGGGCATGATCACGTCAGTGAGCAAAAGCTGGATTTTAGCGCCGTTAGCCTGCGCCAAAGTGAGGGCTTGATGCCCATCGGCCGCTTCCAGCACGGTATAGCCTTGGGTCCGCAACACCCGGGCCATGAGTTGGCGCAGCGACGGTTCATCTTCGGCGAGCAGGATCGTTTCTGTGCCTTGCGGCAAACTGACCGGGACCTCGCGGCTTGAAACGAGCTCCTCCACCCCCTGAACGCGGGGCAGGTAAATTTTAAACTGCGTTCCTTTGTCCACCTGGCTCTCGGAGTGAATATGACCATTGCTTTGCTGGATGATGCCAAAACAGGTGGCCAGTCCCAAACCGGTGCCTTTGCCCTGTTCTTTAGTGGTAAAAAAGGGTTCAAAGATGTGTTGTTTGACTTCGTCAGTCATGCCCACACCGGTGTCGCTGACACTGACCATGGCATAATCACCGGGAGTGATGAGGTGCCGGCGTGCATAGTCTTCGTCCAGGGTCACATTTTCCGTGCGGATGGTCAGGGTACCGCCATCGGGCATCGCATCACGGGCATTGACGACCAGATTCAGCAACACCTGCTCAATCTGGCCGGGATCGGCTTTGATCAGGCCCAAATCAGGCGCGGTTTGCGTCACGAGCTTGATGTCCTCGCCAATCAGGCGACGCAGCATCTTGTTCAAATTAACAATCAGTTCATTCAGGTTGATCCGGCGGGGTTCAATGACTTGCCGGCGGGCGAAAGCCAGCAGTTGACGGGTGAGGTTCGCCGCGCGCTCGGCGCTCTCCTGAACGCACTCGAGATTGGAACGCAACGGGGCGTCGGGTGACAATTGCGCGAGCGCCAGTTCCGTGTGGCCGCAAATGACCGCGAGGATGTTGTTGAAGTCATGGGCTACGCCGCCGGCCAGCCGACCGATGCTGTCAATCTTCTGGGTCTGGCGGTATTGAACTTCCAGTTCCAATTCATGAGAAATGTCACGCTTGATGGCAATGTAGTTCGTGACGGCGCCTTTCTCGTCGCGAACGGGAGCAATGACAGCGTCTTCAGTAAAAAGCGTGTCATCCTTCTTTTTGTTGATGAAACGCCCGCGCCACACCTCACCGGCACTGATTTTGGCCCACAGTTGCCGATAAAAGACGCTGTCTTGTCTGTTGCTCTTGAGCAGCCGCGGATTTTGGCCGATGACTTCGGCCCGGCTGTAACCAGTGACCCGTTCAAAGACCGGATTGACGTAAAGAATGCGCCCTTGGTCATCAGTGATGACGACGCTTTCCGGGGTTTGTTCAATGGCGGTCATCAGGCGGTTGAGTTCGGCTCCGGCCTGTTTGCGCGTGTCTTCGTTGCCGATGGCGGAGGCGATAATTCCAAGGATCCGACGGTCATCGTCGGTAGGCCGGTAATCCGTGTCGTAAACCACGCAGAGCGACCCTACGGCCTTGCCTTCACATTTGACCGCACATCCCATGTAGGTTTGCAGGCCATATGCCCGCACATCGGGATCGGATTCGGCGTAAGACGTCCGGGGCAGATTGGTAATGACCACCGCGTCCTCCCGGTTGTTGCGTATGACATCATAACAAATGTGTCCGGCGGGAACGTTCTCAGACTTGAAGCCCGGCGGGGTATGCCACTGGCCCAGGGAGCAGAGCAAATCGCCTTGAAGACGATTATACAGAGCGCAAGTTGCTCCGAGCAGTTCGCCGCAGAGAGCGGTCAGCCGGTTGATGTTCGCGTCAAAGTTGGGGCCGAGTTCCAGGAGGCAGCGATTGATCCTCTCCAGCCGCACCTCGCTCTGGCGCAGTGCCTCCTCCGCCCTTTTGCGTTCCGTGATGTCACGCCCGATCCCCACCAAGCCGCAAATCCGTCCCTGGCTGTCCCGGAACGGCACCTTGGTCGTCAGTAACGTATACTTCCGCCCATCTGGGAAAAAAACACTGTCTTCATGGTCAATGAGCGACTCTCCGGCCAGGACTTTTTTCTCCTCGGCCCGGCTCGCCGCAGCCATCTCGGCCGGGAAAAAATCCGCGTCGGATAGACCGATAATCTGGGAATAATTGTCTTTGCCAAAACTTTTCGCCAGGGTGTCGTTGGCCATCAGGAACCGACTGTCCATGTCTTTGACGTAAAAAATTTCCGGCAACAGATCAATTAATGTGCGGAGAAGCTGGCGCTCGTGCGCAATGGTTTCCGCTGCCTGCTTGTGCTCGGTGATGTCCCGCGCGACCGCCACGTGCAATTCCGTCTGACCGAACCAGAGATGCTTCGATGAAATGCTGACCGGGAAGATGCTTCCATCCTTGTGGCGGTGGATGGTTTCCAAATGTTGCGCGCCGCCTTGTCTGTTTTCCTGGAATTGCTTCCATTCCGCGTCCCAACGCTCTTTCGGAAAAACCGGGTCAATGTCCCACAAATGCAGTCGCATCAATTCCTCGCGCGTATAACCGAGGGAACGGCACGCTTGGTCGTTGACGTAGGAGAAGCCCGCGTCACTGGTCATCCAGAAGATCGCGTCCGAGGCCTGATCGATGGAGAATTCAAACTTCTGGAGGTCCGTCTCCACGCGCTTGCGGTCCGTGATGTCGTTGATGATGCCGACAATGAACTTTTCGCCCCGTTCGTTTGTGTAAAGGGTTTTTTTGGTTACGATGGTATGAACCTTCCCCCTTGCGTCGGTAAATTTTTCCTCGTTGACATTCTCTTTCCCGGCGGTGAAAACCGCCTCGTCTTTCAACCAAAACACATCCGCCTCGCTTTTCGGGAAAAAATCATGATCTGATTTCCCGATAAGTTCATCCCGCTTGTGCCCCATGAAATCGCAGAAGGCGTCATTGAGCAATACCCAGCGGTGTTGCCGGTCCTTGACAAAGATCGGCTCGGCAAGGGAGTCGATGATTTTGTAAAGGTAGTTTCTGGATTCCGTCAGTCGTTCTTGCGCCCGCTTGCGCTCGGTGATGTCATGCGAAATGCCGAACAGCGCCTTTTTGCCACGCCATTGGCCATGCAAGACTTTCGTTTCCACCAAAATGCGGGTCCCGTCCCTGGCTTGCAATGGAATGGGGCAAATCATGATTTTACCGGCAAGCATGCCGGCGAAAAATTTTGCGGCTTCCTGCCGTTGTTCCGGCGGGTGGAGATCAAGAGCGGTCATCCCGGCCAGTTCCGATGGGGTGTATCCCAACTGATTTTGTGCCGCCGGATTCGCGAAGAGGATGCGCCCTTCAGGTTCAAAAACGAACACCAGATCGTCCAACGCATTGAAAAAGGCTTGCAGGCTCTCTTCGTTTTCCTGCGAGGCTGCGGGGATGGCAGAAGATTGTGCCTCTGCCTGTCGGATTGTCTTCTTTTTACGATCCGAGCTTGATCGACCAGTCTTTTTGACCTTCATAAATGCCCAATATAAAGTGCCTGACGCCAATCATTTTAGCAAGCAGGAGAGGCATTGTAAGCAGAAAGCCTGCCGTCCGGTGACTTGGCTCACTCCCGATGCGGGGTTGGGCCGCTTGCCAACATTGTTAAATTCAAAATTTGCCACTGCCGGGTAAAACTTTTAACTTCCGGCGACCTTTATGCTGCAACCAAAAATCGCAGATGCCGCCACGCCCGCCAAATTCGGCTACTCCATGCCGGCAGAATGGGAAAGGCACGAAGCCACCTGGCTTGCCTGGCCGCATCATGAGGCCGATTGGCCCGGTAAAATGGAGGCCGTCCGCTGGGTCTATGGCGAGATGGTGCGCAAAATTTCGCCGGGCGAAATCGTGCGAATTCTTGTCCGGCACCGGGCCGAGCAAACGCTTGCCGCCAGTTATTTGAAACGCGCGGGCTGCGATTTGAAACGGGTGGAATTTGTAGAGCATCCCACGAATCGCGGCTGGATCCGCGACAGCGGGCCGATTTTTGTAAGGCGATTCGTTGGTAGGGACGCCGCGCCGCGGCGTCCGCGGACGGCCCGGCGGGCCGTCCCTACCACCGAGACCGCCATCGTCCATTTCCATTTCAACGCGTGGGCAAAACACGATGATTGGCAGAAAGATCGCCAGGTGCCGGAGACGGCGGCACGCAGGTTGCGTAAACGGCTTTTCCGCGCTGAGTTTGATGGCCGGCCCTTTGTCATCGAAGGCGGTGGCGTCGAGGTCAACGGCCGCGGGACGTTGCTCACCACCGAAGAATGTTATCTGCATCCCAAAATCCAGGTTCGGAATCCCGGCCTGACCCGGGCGCAATACGACGGGACGTTTGCAAAATATCTCGGCGTCACGAACGTGTTCTGGCTGCGCCAGGGTCCGGACGGCGACGACACGCATGGTCACATTGACGACATCTGCCGGTTTGTGAACCGGAAGACGCTCGTGCTCATCCGGGAAAAAAACAAACGCGACATCAATTATCGTCCGCTCGCGGAAAACTGGGAGCGCATCCGGGATTTGCGGCTGGAAAACGGTTCCAAGCCTGAAGTTGTGCCGCTGCCCATGCCGGCGCCGCTGTGTTTTGACGGTCGCCGCCTGCCCGCGAGCTACGCGAACTTTTACATCTGCAACGCCTGCGTCATCGTGCCGACATTCAATGATCCCAACGACCGCGTTGCGCTCGGCATTTTGAGTGAGTTGTTCAAAGACCGGCCGGTCGTCGGCATTCACGCCGTTGACCTGGTGCTGGGCTCCGGTTCGCTGCACTGCCTGACCCAGCAGCAACCGGAGTGAATATGTGGCACAGGCCTCCGGCCTGTGGGTGTTGGCAACACAGACCAGAGGTCTGTGCCACGGTTTCACCTCGTTGCATTGTGTGGCACAGGTCTCCGACCTGTGAGTAATTGGGGGAACACAGACCAGAGGTCTGTGCCACAATTACGCCTTGAATTGCTTCACCGCCTCAATGCAGCGGCCGCAAAGGGTTGGATGCTCTTTGTGCGAACCAACATCCATTTCCCAATGCCAGCAGCGCTCACATTTCTGGCCTTGAGCACGGAAGACATTAAAGTCGATTTCACCACTGAACTGTTTGGCAATATCTTGTTTAAACGTGAATTGAGAAACATTTAGTAATTCTTTGAACTCATTCTGATACTGCCGAACAATATCAATTGTCGCTTGGGCTGCCGCATTTGGGGCAAAAATGCCGTAAACGTGCGCTTCAAGTGACTTGCCAATAGCTTTGCTTTGACGTTTGTCTTCAAGTTTAGGCAATACAATTTCTCTTTGTCTAAATAATGTTTTCCACGCAATTTGCTCAGAATTTGTTAAACTAAATCCCGTCTGTTCCCAATTCGCTTCGTGAACAGAATTCACATTTTTCTCCGGCACAAACTCCCACGCTTCGTCCGCCGTGAACGCCAGGATCGGCGCGAGCATCTGGCAGAGGCCCGTCACGAGCCGGTGCAGCGTGGTCTGGGTCGAGCGGCGGCGATGCGAATTGGCCGGGTCGGTGTAAAGCCGGTCCTTGATGACATCGTGGTAAATCGAGGAAAGTTCGACCGCCACGAACTGGCTTACTTTTTGATAGACGACATGGAATTCATAATCGTCGTAAGCCTTGACGACTTCCTGCTCCAGCTTAGAAAACTCGCCTAGAATCCAGCGGTCGAGGCCGGTGAGCTTGTCGTCCGCAACGGCGTGCTTTGCCGGCTCGAAGTCGTAAAGGTTCGAGAGCTGGTAACGCAATGCGTTACGGATGCCGCGATAGGTTTCGCCGACTTTGGCGATGCGTTCCTCGCTTACGACGATGTCATTGCGATAGTCCTGGGACGAAACCCACAGGCGGACGATGTCCGCACCGTGTTTTTTCACGTAAGCCTCGGCGGTCTGCGGTTTTTCGTAAACGCCTTGGGCTTGTTTGCTCTTGGAAATTTTCTCGCGGTCGGCGTCCACCATAAACCCGTGGGTAAGCACGGTCTTGAACGGCGCGGCGCCGTTGCCGGCGAGCGACAGCAACAGCGACGATTGAAACCAGCCGCGGTGCTGGTCGCTGCCTTCGAGATACACGTCGGCCTGCCAAGTCTGGTAGGGCGCAGTGTCCTCACTGCGCCGCGGCGCGCTGGGGACAGCGCGCCCTACCAAATGTTGAAGTTCCGCCCGCCGCATCAAAACCGCGCGCGAGGATGAGCCGGAATCAATCCATACGTCGAGTGTGTCGTTGGATTTGCTGACGGCTTCCGCGCCTTTCCAATCCTTCGGTTTCACAAGCGACCAGAGTTCGGCGGCGGATTTCTCGAACCAGATATTCGACCCGTGTTTTTCAATCAAATCAGCAGTGTTGCGGACGATTCGGGCATCGAGAATCGGTTCACCCTTGGCGTCGTAAAACGCGGGAATCGGCACGCCCCAGGTGCGTTGGCGCGAAATGCACCAGTCCGGCCGGGTTTGCACCGCGCTTTTGATGCGGCTGACGCCCCAGTCCGGCACCCATTTGACGCGGTCAATCTCGGCAAGGGCGGCGGAACGGAAGGTATTTTTCGGAGGGATGAGCTCTGCGAGTCCCTGACTTTGATTTGGGGCTCGTGTAACTCGCCCCTCCGAAATCAAATGGTCAATCTCGATGAACCACTGGTCCATCGCGCGGAAAATGATGGGGGTCTTGCTGCGCCAACAGTGGGGGTAGCTGTGATGATAATTCTCCTGATGCAACAGCGCATGGCGGGCGCGGAGTTCATGCAACACGGCTTCGTTCGCGTCGCTCTTGCCATGCTTTTCGAGGATGGATTTGCCGACCATCCCGGCTGGCATCTGTTGCTCGACCGGCAAATCATTCGTATGCGCGAACTTGCCGTCGTCGTCCACCGGCGAATAAATCGGCAGGCCGATGGCTGAGCCGAGGCCGTAGTCTTCCAAGCCGTGTCCCGGTGCGATGTGAACGAACCCGGTGCCGGTGTCGCTGGTGACAAACCTGGCCGGATAGAGCTTGCCGATGCGCTTGGGGATGAAGGGATGTTGGTATTGCAATTGGGCCAGCTTCTCTGTGGCGAAAGGTTGTTCGGTGTAGCCACTCCAACCGCATTTTTCCGCAACGGCGGGCAACAAACCGCGAAATAAAATGTATTTTTCACCCGCGACTTCGACCTGGACGTATTGGAATTTGTCGTTGTAGGCGACGGCGAGGTTGGCCGGCAGCGTCCACGGCGTTGTCGTCCAAATCAGCACAAACGTGTTCGGCTGGCCAACAACGGGAAATTTCACGAAAATGCTCTGGCTGACATGGTCCTGGTATTCGACCTCGGCTTCGGCGAGCGCGGTGCGGCAAGGGATGCTCCAATAAACCGGCTTTTTGCCGCGATACACGAAACCTCTTTCGACGATGTCGGCGAACAGGCGCAGTTCGTCAGCTTCATATTCCTTGTTGAACGTCAGATAGGGATTGTCCCAGTCGCCGAGGACGCCAAGGCGTTTGAATTGCGTGCGCTGGATATCAATGTATTTGCGGGCGTAGGCTTCGCAAGCTTTGCGGATGGTGACAGCGGCAAATGATTTTTCCGCAGGCGAGGTGCCCGCGCGCTCCTTTCGCATCTCCTGGGAAACCTTGAATTCAATGGGCAAGCCGTGGCAATCCCAGCCCGGCACGTAGGGGGCGCTAAAACCCCGGAGGGTTTTGTATTTGATGATGATGTCCTTGAGGATCTTGTTCAGCGCAGTGCCGATGTGGACGTCGCCATTGGCAAACGGGGGGCCGTCGTGCAGGACAAATTTTTCCGCGTTTGCGCGCGCCGCCTGAATTTTTGGGTAAAGCCCGGTTTCCTGCCATTTTTTGAGCCGTTCCGGCTCCCGCGCGACGAGGTCGGCTTTCATGAGAAAGCCGGTGCGCGGCAGGTTTAGCGTGTTTTTGTAGTCCGTCGCCATTTTTCGGAGCGCGAACGGTAACAGCGGCGAAAAGCGGTGTCAACGAACGCAGGGAACCTGAAATTTGCCAGACACCTCAAATTGGGGAAGAAAAACCGGGTCAATCAGTCAGAGGGTGGCCGAGAGACCCGGGGAATTTCGAATGAGTACAACGTAAGATTACGGAGAACTCCAATCTGGCTTGTACCAAAGCCCAGATCGAAAACTGTCAAAATCAAAGAACGCCTAATAATCGTCTTGCACTGGAGCCAGCAAATCACATCTGCTAATTACTGTCAATTATACTTTGCAAAGTATTAGCTAATATTACCACCGCCCGGCCTCTGATTAGAAGCGGGTTCCGGCGGTCATCCGGCGCGGGCCGGGCGTCCTTTCGAGACCGATGCACTTGCTGATTCTGCCGCCAGCTTGTGGCCGGCATCCGGGAGCGCGAGTTGCCCCGGGTTCGCAGCCTGCGGAAAGTTCAACGCCATTGCGACCGGGAGAAGCCGCGCTCCGGCGGCGGGCCAAGATACACCTTTGTCGAACTGGCGGCGCACCTTGACGTTGCGATAAGCAAAGTTGCCCCGTTTCGGCAGGAACGCCGGATTCATCCGGCAGGACATTTAATCACGTGTGCCCGCTGCCGCATGAATGCGGCGTTCCCGTCGCAGTGTCCAGGTACGCCCGCGAACTGGCGGCATTGAAGATTCCTGTTTACAGCACGGGTCTGGCTGTTAACATCCGTTCAGAAAAATTAACGCGCGGACGAGGTATGAAAAAAATTGAGGCCATCATCAAACCGTTCAAACTTGAGGAAGTAAAAGCTGCGCTGGCCGCTCTGGGAGTTCAGGGAATGACCGTTGCGGAGGTAAAGGGGTTTGGCCGCCAAAAAGGGCACACGGAAATCTATCGCGGCAGTGAATACACGGTGGATTTTCTGCCCAAGGTGAAAATTGAGGTTGTGCTGGCTGATGCCCAGGCCGCTGCCGCAGTGGACGCGATTGTCAAAGCGGCCAAGACGGGCAAGATCGGTGATGGTAAAATTTTTGTGAGTGCCGTCGAGAGCATCGTTCGCATTCGTACAGGTGAAACGGGCGAGCAAGCGGTCTGAATCAAATATTGCGTGTCAGAAAGCAACGGAAAGCAAGCAAACCCTTGATTTTGACTCCTGTGAATAACTCGTGAACAAAAGTTAATATGTTATCCTAGATACTTTCGTTCCGATTGCATAAAACGCTCACGTTAATTGAAGTTGTTTGGGGCGTCTTATCATTTTTACCAGACATATGATGGTGGTGTGGATTTTGTTTTTCGTAAGATGTTGTAAATAAACAGGTTGTTTAGATTGTTAAATGAAGCTTTTGGCGGTAGAGTTAAAGGTATGTCTGCTTTCTCGGGGTCATGGCTCTTTGCCAAGGCGAACATAGTCGGAAACCAGCGACCAACCCTGGGTTGGGGGGCTAGGTGAATAAACCGCTTGAAAAACGGGCTTTTTGACAAAGTGCAAATGCAACTTTCGGTTGAAAAAATTTGGAATTCTGCGCGGGAACATCTCCGTTCCAGGCTGAATAACGACACCTATAATATGTGGTTCGCGCCGCTGCGAGCCTGCGCGATTGACGGCAACAACGTGACGCTCGAGACGGCCAACGAATTCAGCGGAGTCTGGCTCAAGGACAATTATCTCAGTCTCTTGCAAGACGCTTTTGCCACTGCTGCCGGCCGCCAACTCCAGGTCAAATTCAAAATTGCCACGGGAAATGCGCCGGCTCCGTCCGCATCCGCGCCAGCGCCAGTCAAAACCAAAGCTCCCGAACCCGCTCACGAGCGCCCGCCCAACAGCGAACTGCATTTTAATCCAAAAAACACTTTTGAATCATTCGTTGTCGGCAACAATAATAATTTTGCCTATGCCGCCGCGCTCGCCGTCGCCCAGGCGCCCGGCAAATCCTACAATCCGCTTTTTCTTTACGGCGGCGTCGGCTTGGGCAAGACGCATTTGCTTCACGCCATCGGCCAGCACGTTTCGGGAAACAAAAAGGGCGCGCGCGTCGCCTACCTTTCCTCCGAGAAATTCACGAACGAATACATTGACGGAATCCAAAACAACCAGCTCGCCAAATTCCGCAAGAAATACCGTCAGACTGACGTGCTGTTGATTGACGACATTCAATTTCTCGCCGGCAAGGAGCGCATTCAGGAGGAATTTTTCCACACCTTCAACGCGTTGCACGAGTCCCACAAGCAAATCGTGCTCACGTGCGACCGGCCGGCCAGCGAAATTCAGGGGCTCGAACACCGTCTCGTCTCGCGGTTCGAATGGGGTCTGGTCACCGACCTGCAACCGCCGGATGTTGAAATGCGCCTGGCCATTCTCCAAAAGAAGGCGCAGATCATGGGCGTGACCCTGTCGGACGACATCATGAATTTCCTGGCCAATCGTATCCGCACCAACGTCCGCCGGCTGGAAGGCGCGCTCATCCGCGTGGCGTCCTACGCCTCGCTCACGGGCAAGAAACTCACCATCGAAGTCGTCGAAGGCCTGCTGCGCGAAATCCTGCACGAAGAAGGCCGTTTTTCCATTAATATCGAAGTAATTCAGAAGAAAGTCGCGGAACATTTTGACATTCGCCTAGCCGACATGACCAGCAAGCGCCGCCCGGAAAACATCGCCTTCCCGCGCCAGATTGCCATGTATCTTTCGCGCCAGATGACGGAAAGCTCGCTCAACACCATCGGCGAAGCCTACGGCGGACGCGATCACGGCACGGTGCTGCACGCCTGTCGCCTCGTCAAAGACCGCATGGAAGTGGACGCCAATGTCCGCCAGGTCGTCCATTACCTCGAAAAGCAGTTGATGCGGTGAGCCGTTGGAGTGGTGGAGTTGATGGAGTAATGGGGCGATGAAACGAGACGAGACCATTTCCCAATACCTCAATACCCCAACACTCCAGCACTCCAGTACTTCATCTCCCCATGCCCGTCATTGAAGTCAGCGGTCTCACCAAGACCTTTCGCACCTACAAAAAGCAGCCGGGGTTTGGCGGCGCCATCAAAGGGCTGTTTCACCGCCAGTACGAACAAACCATCGCCGTCAACGATGTCAGCTTCAAGATTGAACCCGGCGAGCTCGTTGGTTTTCTCGGCCCCAACGGTGCGGGCAAGACCACCACGCTCAAGATGCTCGCCGGTCTGCTTTATCCCACCGGCGGTTCAGCCCATGTGCTCGGGTACGTCCCGTGGGAACGCGCCGACGGTTATCGCCGCCAGTTCGCACTCGTGCTCGGCCAGAAAAACCAGCTTTGGTGGGACCTGCCCGCGCGCGAATCGCTCGAACTGAACGCGAAAATCTACGGCATCCCCGCCGACCGGTTTGAGCACACCCTCACCGAAATGAGCGAAATGCTCAACGTCCGTGACAAGCTCAACATCAGCGTGCGCGAACTGTCACTCGGCGAGCGCATGAAGATGGAGCTGATTGCCTCGCTGCTGCACCAGCCCAAGGTGTTGTTCCTCGACGAACCGACCATTGGCCTCGACGTGGTTTCGCAAAAGATCGTCCGCGAATTCATCCGCCGTCACAATGCCGGGCAAAAGACGACGATTTTGCTCACGAGCCACTACATGGCCGACATCCAGGCGCTTTGTGAGCGGGTCATCATCATTGACCACGGAAAAATTTCCTTCGACGGCCGGCTTAACGAGATCGTGGACCGTTTTGCGGATTTCAAACTCGTCACGATTCAATCTGAAAAGGCGAATGATTATCCGGCGGAAAATCTGGCGCGTTACGGTGAAGTCGTCGAAAAAAACGCCGGTGCCATCACGTTCAAGGTCAAACGTGACCGCGTCATCGCCGTTTGCAAATCGTTGCTCGACGATTTGTCGGTCACCGACATAGACATTCAGGAAACGCCCATCGAAGACGTGATCCGCCAGATTTTCGCTCGATAAATATTTTTCGGAGAGGCGAGCTCCGCGAGTCCCCAAATTCAAGAATTCGTATAATCCTCAAAACGGCCGATGAGATGAACCACGAAATACACGAAGCACACGAAAAGAGGGCTGGAACCGATCATTTTATGCGGTGGCAGACTTTACCTACCATGTGAACCAGCAGTGTCTGGCCATGCCTTGTCATTTCGTGTCTTTGGTGTATTTCGTGGTTTCAACTGCTTTTTAGAATAACTCGTCCTTCCGACAGCTTGTCATCCGACCGGCCGCGTGTTTGAATCCGGGTGTGGATGCATTTCTGCAAGCGGCGATTGAAGAAGCCAAAAAGGGTCTGGCCGAAGGCGGAATCCCCATCGGTTCGGTGCTCGTGTTGGACGGCAAAATCATCGGTCGCGGCCACAACCAGCGGGTGCAGCACGACAGCGTCATTCACCACGCGGAAATGAACTGCCTCGAAAACGCCGGGCGGCTCAAGGCGTTGATCTATCAGCGTTGTGCGCTTTATTCAACCTTGTCGCCGTGCCCGATGTGCAGCGGCGCGGTGTTGCTTTACAAAATCCCACGCATCGTCGTCGGAGAAAACAAATCTTATCAAGGCCCAGAGGAATACGTCCGCTCGCAAGGCGTGAAAGTGAAAGTGCTGCAAGACCCGGTTTGTATTCAACTCATGCGCGATTTTATCGCCGCGCGACCGGAGCTTTGGAATGAGGACATTGGCAGGTAAACCTCGGAGGGACGATCTCTGCGAGTCCCAAACATTTCCATGGAATTGGGGTCTCGTGTAACTCGACCCTCCGAAAAGGAATTTACGCCGCTTCCTGATCCTGCTTCCTTCTCACAATCGGTTTATTCTCACCGAGCACCACCGGCCGGGTGATTTTGACGTGAATGATGCTGCCGTTGTCCGGCGCCTCATACATCAAATCGAGCATCAATTTTTCAATCAACCCGCGCAAGGCCCGCGCGCCGGTGCCCTTTTTCAGCGCCTGTGCCGCCAGTTCATGCAGGGCGTCCGGTGTAAATTCCAGTTCCGCACCTTCCATGGCCATGAGTTTGGCGTATTGTTTCGTCAGCGCGTTTTTCGGCTCGGTGAGAATGGCCACCAGCTCATCCCCGGTCAATTCGGCCAGCGTCGTCACGACCGGCAGCCGGCCCACAAATTCGGGAATGAAGCCGAAATTGAGCAAATCCTCCGGTTCGGCGTGCTGGAGAATTTCATTGCGTACTGCACCGGCGTTTTTTTGCGCTTCCCCAATCGCGCCAAAACCTATCACGTGCCGGCCCAGCCGCCGGTGAATGACTTTCTCCAACCCGATGAATGCACCGCCGCAAATGAACAAAATGTCCGTCGTGTCCACGCGGATGTATTCCTGCTGCGGGTGTTTGCGGCCGCCCTGCGGCGGGACGTTGCAGACCGTGCCTTCGAGGATTTTCAGGAGCGCCTGCTGCACGCCTTCACCCGAAACGTCGCGGGTGATGGACGGGCCTTCCGCCTTGCGCGCGATCTTGTCAATTTCGTCAATGTAAACGATGCCGCGTTGGGCGCGCTTCACGTCGTAGTCGGCGTTTTGGAGCAGCCGCAAAATGATGTTCTCCACGTCCTCGCCCACGTAGCCGGCTTCGGTGAGGGTCGTGGCGTCGGCAATGGCGAACGGCACGTCGAGAATTTTGGCGAGCGTGCGCGCGAGCAGGGTTTTGCCGGAGCCGGTCGGCCCGATCATCAAAATGTTGCTCTTCTCGATTTCAACGTCAGCGTGCGGCTGAGGGGCAGACTTGCCGGTCTCTTCGTTTTTTGCCGCCGGTTCCGGCTGGATCCGCTTGTAATGATTATGCACTGCCACGGCCAGGGTTTTTTTCGCGTGTTCCTGGCCGACGCAATAAAGGTCAAGCTGCCGTTTGATGGCCGCCGGTTTGGGAACGGTGAACTTCGGCTGCTGCTTTTTGGCGGTGGCCGCGAATTCCCGGTCGAGAACGTTTTTGCAGAGAATGATGCAGTTGTCGCAAATATAAACGTCCGGTCCGGCGATGAGCTTGCGCACTTCCGCGTGCGACTTGCCGCAGAAACTGCACATGGTGATGTTGTTCGGACGGGCCACGGGGAATTTACGATTTGCGATTTACGATTTAAGATTGCCAACGGCGAATGGCGCGGCGCATTTAGAATTACAGCGAACATCCGAACGCTTCCCCCTCGCCCTTTCGGAAAGGGAGAGGGCCGGGGCGAGGGTTCGCTTTGAGTTCACGCGACGTTTGAGATTATCTTGTTCAGACAACCACCGAAGTTTTCTCCGCGGTTCCGGCGATTTCCTTGCGGGATTGCACCACTTGATCCACCAGGCCGTAAGCTTTGGCTTCGGCGGCGGACATGAAGTTGTCGCGGTCGGTGTCTTTGCCAATGTTTTCGACGGATTTGCCGGTGTGTTTGGCGAGGATTTCGTTGAGCCGGTCCTTGAGCCGCAAAATTTCCCTGGCCTGGATGCTGATGTCGCTGGCCTGGCCCTGCACGCCGCCCCACGGCTGATGGATGAGGATGCGTGCGTTCGGCAGGGCGTAACGTTTGCCCTTCGTGCCCGCCGCGAGCAGGACCGCGGCCATGCTGGCCGCCTGCCCGACGCAATAGGTGTTCACGTCGCAGGTGAGATATTGCATCGTGTCGTAAACCGCCAGCCCGGCCGTGACGCTGCCGCCGGGCGAATTGATGTAGAGATGAATGTCCTTTTTCGGATCGGACATTTGCAGGAACAAAAGTTGCGCGATGATGATGTTCGAAACCATGTCATCCACCGGCGTGCCGATGAAAAGGATGCGGTCAACGAGCAGGCGCGAATAAATGTCCCAGCTCCGCTCGCCGCGACCGGTTTGTTCAACCACAATGGGAACCAGAAAATTGTCCATGGCTCAATAACTACTCCATTTTTGCCGCAAGTAAAGGCGCGAAACGGATCGGTAATGGGTTGTTTTGGTTTAGGACCGTCCAGGCCAGGGGTGTTCCCATGAAAGGCGCATATCCCTTGAATGACGAATGACTAAGCCATAATGACTAAATAATCACGAAGCCCGAATGACAAAATAATTCTCCCCGCCCGGGCATTCTGAATTGGTCATTGGGAATTATTTAGTCATTCGGATTTAGGAATTAGGAATTTTGGCCTTCATCCACCCCATCATATTTCATCAATCTGACCTGTTGCCGATGG
>JBEKXN010000013.1:0-79793 GCA_049511835.1 Verrucomicrobiota bacterium
AGTATATGTATGGGGTGAGCATTCCCTCAATCAACGGAGCCGACGCGCCGCCGGTGTTGGTTTCCTTTGACCTGAGCAGTTTTGTTGATGGCGGAACCAACGCGGATGGCAGCATTCATCAGATATCGGTCACCATGGTGGGTGCCGGTGGCGACTTCCTCCTTAACTTCATCTTCTCGGGTAATGTCCCCAATCCACTCCCGGTGAACATCCCCGACGCCAGCACGGTTTCAATTACCGCCACGCCGGATGGTCCGGCCATTACCCTGTCCGGGAGTCCCGATCAGACTTACGTGATCCAAGCTTCACTCGACATGCACAACTGGACGGACATTATTACGAATGCGACCGACTCCACCGGGATCTTCTCGTTCGTTGACTCGGACGCGACGAATTATCCCAGCCGTTTTTACCGCGGTGTTGCACCCGCACAACTGTAATCACGAATCAACAAAACCGGATTTAATATGAATGCTGCCATACCTGACCTGACGCAACGCCACGACGGCACCATCGAGATCGACAGTGCTCCCAGCCGTGGCCCCCTGCCCCAACTCAAACAGCAGCGCTCCCTTTACATCCTGTGCATTGATGACGACGCGGGCGTCCGGGAATTCCTGAATGCGTGTTTCACGCACTTCAATCATCGGGTGGTGGTTGCCTCCGGTGGAAAACACGGGATCGAATTGTTCCGCACCGCCACGCTGAAACACCAGCCTTATGAAGTGGTCATCACCGATTTGGGCATGCCGGATATTGATGGACACCGTGTGGCCCAGACGATCAAGGCCGAATCCCCCAACACGCCCGTCATCATGATGACCGGTTGGGGCACGATCATGAGCGATGAAGAAGGAATCGCTCAGGAAGTGGACGCCGTGGTCGGCAAACCGCCGCGCATGCAGGATCTGAACGACTTGATTCTCCGGATTACCCCGCCGCCGGCCAGGCCCCGCCTTTAAACCCATGTCCGTCCTGGAAAAGTGACGGGGGACGGGAAACCGAGGCAACTGAAAAAGCGGGGGCGTTGCAGCGTTCGGCCTGTGGCCGAATCCGCATCGCGCCATCGGCTCGATCCTAAACGAACATCAAACAGGAAAGGGCCGTGAAAAGGCCGGCCCTGGAATTGTGACATTTTTTCCCACCGCCTGGTTTGTGACTTGGGGTCTGGGAGTCAGGGGTCAGGATTCCCGGCTTGAGGTTTCCGGTTCCCGGATTTTGTGAAAGGGGCGGTCAGGGAATTGTTCCGCGTTCAGTTGCAACGTCAAGCTTGTGGCTTGAACCCATCGGCGCACAGCGCCGACACCACATCACACCCTCAACTCTCAACTTTCAACCCTCAACCACTTCGCTTGTGTTAAAAGTTTGATTTCCGGACGCAATCGTTTTTAATGCGCCGGGTTAAATTTTGAAATGAACATTCACGAATATCAGGCCAAGCAACTGCTCGCCAGATACGGCGTCGCCGTCCCGCTGGAAATCCCCGCCCAATCGCCCGACGCAGTCCGCGCCGCAGCGGAAAAAATCACCGCCGGCGGCGGTGCCCACCTGGTCGTCAAATCCCAAATCCATGCCGGCGGACGCGGCAAAGGGACTTTCAAGACTGGTTTTCAAGGCGGCGTGAAGACCGCCGCGTCAGTGGACGAGGCGGTGTCGCACGCCAGGAACATGTTCGGCAACGTGCTCGTCACCAAACAGACCGGCCCGGATGGTCGCCGCGTGCAGACGCTGCTCATTGCCAGCGGCGCAAAAATCAAAAGGGAATTTTATCTCGCCGTGTTGCTCGATCGCGCCGCGGGCCGGCCGCTCATCATGGCCAGCACCGAAGGCGGCATGGACATCGAGGAGGTCGTGGCCAAAACGCCGGAAAAGATTTTCAAGGAATGGATTGATCCCGCCGTGGGCATCATGCCGTTTCAAGCGCGCAAAATCGCCGCCGCCCTCGAACTCAAGGGCGATTTGTTCAACGTCGCCGCCAAGTTCGTCACCGGCGTTTTCAACACGTGGTGGGAATGCGACGCCGCGCTCGTGGAGATCAATCCGATGTGCGTCGTTGAATTGCCGGACGGCAAGGAAACTGTCGTGGCGCTGGACGCCAAGATTTCGCTCGATGACAACGGTCTTTACCGCCATGCCGACATCCAGGCGATGCGCGATTTGAACGAGGAAGCACCGCTGGAAATCGAGGCCAGCAAATTCAACCTGAATTACATCAAGCTCGACGGCAACATCGCCTGCCTTGTCAACGGCGCCGGGCTGGCGATGGCCACGATGGACATCATCCAGCATTTCGGCGGCCGGCCGGCGAACTTTCTCGACGTGGGCGGCGGCGCGAGCCGGGAACAGGTCGCGGCGGCGTTCAAAATCATCCTGCAGGACCCGAACGTGAAGGGCATCCTGGTGAACATTTTCGGCGGCATCATGGATTGCAACGTCATCGCCACCGGCATCGTCGCGGCGGTGAAGGAAACCGGCCTCAAATTGCCGCTCGTTGTCCGGCTGGAAGGCAACAACGTCGTCACCGGCAAAAAAACCCTGGCCGAATCCGGCCTTAAACTCATCGCCGCCGATTCGATGGCCGACGCGGCGCAGACGGTGGTGAAGGCGGCGGGGAAAACCGATGATTTGAAGAATTAAGACGCATGTTTCAGGGCAACAATGAAAATCCGGGGATGAAAAAGGTCGCGGACGACCTCGAGCCTTATCGTCGGCTGGTGGAATTGCAGAAACAGATGATTGAACTGGCCCAACAACATGAGCAATCGAAACGCCGGCGCGATGCCCTGCGCGAACAGATGGTGCGCGAGGTCACCGACCGGCGGCCTGTTCGCCGTGGTTTGCGGCATCGTCTGCAACACTCGGCGGCAAAACTTTTGAAACGGGTGCCGGGTTTTGCGGCCGGAAAGCCAAACCTCGGAACGCTCAACTACAAACAACCATCGTCATGCTGAAAGTCATCGAAATCGCGTTCAGTTGCTACCCCGTCATCGACATGGCACGGGCGCGGAAGTTCTACGAAAGCGTGCTCGGTCTGAAACCCACCTCCACCGCCGGTGAACCCGGTGGGATGCAGTGGACCGAGTACGACATCGCCAGCGGCACTCTTTCCCTTGGTTGCGGCGCACTGGATTGGAAGCCGCGGCCGGACGGCTGTTCCGTTGGTCTGGAAGTGGAAGATTTCGACGCGGCCATCGCGCACCTGCGCGCAAACAGCGTGAAGTTCCGGATGGAGCCTTTCTCCACGCCCGTCTGCCGCATGGCCATGATTTCCGATCCCGACGGCAACACAATTTGCATTCACAAGCGGAACAAATCGTAAATCGGCAATCGTAAATCGTAAATTTATCATGTCCATTCTCGTCAAGCCCGACACCAAAGTCCTCGTCCAGGGCATTACCGGCAGCTTCGGCGCGCGGCACGCGCAGCTCTCGATTGACTACGGCACGCAGGTCGTCGCCGGCGTCACTCCCGGCAAGGGCGGCCAGGTTTTTGAGCACGGCGGAAAGAAAATCCCCATTTTCGACACGGTCGCCGCGGCGGTGAAACAAACCGGCGCGACGGCTTCCGCCGTTTTTGTTCCGGCCGCCTTTGCCGCCGACGCGATTCTCGAAGGCGCGGATGCCGGGCTGGAACTGGTGGTAGCCATTACCGAAGGCATCCCGGTTCGCGACATGATTCGCGTAAAGCGCGCGTTGCAAGGCCGCGCGACGCGGCTCATCGGCCCGAATTGTCCCGGCATCGTTACGCCCGGTGAGGGAAAAGATTCCCACGGTGGCTGCCGCATCGGCATCGCACCCGGCTATATCCATAAAAAAGGCCACATTGGCGTCGTTTCGCGCAGCGGCACGCTGACTTATGAAGCCGTCTGGCAACTCACCACCCGCGGCGCGGGTCAAAGCACGTGCATCGGCATCGGCGGCGACCCGGTTCCCGGGCTCTCGCATCTCGATGTGATCAAGCTGTTCAATGACGATCCGGACACGCACGGCATTCTTATCATCGGTGAGATTGGCGGCAGCGCCGAAGAAGAAGCCGCCCGGTGGATCAGGAAAAATTGCAAAAAACCGGTGGCTGGATTCATCGCCGGGGCGACGGCGCCGCCCGGACGCCGCATGGGCCACGCGGGCGCCATCATCAGTGGCGGCGAAGGCACGGCGGAGGCAAAAATCGCGGCGTTCAAAGCCGCGGGCATCGGCGTCGCCGCCACGCCATCGGAAATGGCGGATACATTGCTCAAGATGGTGTGATTCTTTGTAGCCGCGCTCGTGAGAGCGCGGCCATTTTCCCGCGTTGTCACCAACGCGGCTACAAGCCGCAACGCTCGATCCTTGCTTGACGAAACACGCGACACGTAATACGCATCACGTTTTCATGGCCCTGATTGACTTCATTCTGAACCTGGCGGGCTTGTTGCTGTGGCTGAACTGGCGTTCGGTCCGCTTCGATCCGCTCGGCAGACGGACGCCGGCGACGTTGATCGGCACACTGCGGCGGGCCGAGCCGCGGCGTTTGCGACGATGGCATTTGCTGGCGGCGCTGGGCGGGCTGTTGTTGCTGCGCGCAGGAATTTACTGGCAGATCGGTTCGGCGGCGAACTGGGCGGGAAAATTGGATTTGGGCATCACCGCGCTTTCGTTTTCCAGCAATTTATCCGGGCCGATGTTGTCGTTTCTACGAATGCTGTTGTTTTCGATTTTCAGTTTCGGGCTGATGCTCGGTGTGTTTTATCTCTGGCTGCTGCTGCTTTCCATCCTGGCCGGGCCGGAACCCCTGCCTTTTCATCGTCTGGTGCGAATGCCCCTGGGCGGTATTGATCGCTGGGCGCGCTGGTCAAAATTTCTCCTGCCGCTGATTGTCATGTCGGTTTTTTGGTGGCTGGCGAGCTGGCTGCTGGCCTGGCTGCAAGTCATTCCCCCACCCGTCTCGCCGGCCCATCGCATCGAAGAATCGCTGGTCATTGGGCTGGGCAGTTATCTGACGTGGAAATATCTCGCCGGCGCGCTGCTCGTCCTGCATCTGTTGAACAGTTACATTTACTTCGGCAAACATTCGTTCTGGGGTTATGTGAATGCCGAAGCGCAGACCTTGTTGTCGCCCTTGCGCGCGGTGCCGCTGCGGGTGGGCAAGGTGGATTTTGCGCCGGTCGTGGGAATTGTGCTGGTGTTTCTGGTGGCCGAACTGGCCGGGCGCGGACTGGTTTTGCTCTACGGGAAACTGCCGTTCTGAAGTTTTATCGTCCCATCACGCAGGCACCTCGGTCTTTGCCTTGGGGAATTTGGCTGAGATGACCGCGCCCATGTTCGGCTCACTGACAATGGAAAGCGTGCCGCCGTGCAAGGCAACGAGCCGCTTGGCGATGACCAGGCCAAGCCCCAGCCCTTGCTGCTCCTGCATCGTGCGGTCGAATTGCATATAAGCGCCGACGCGCGTGATTTGCTCGGTGGTAAATCCGCGACCCTGATCACTGATGGCCAGGGTAATGGTGTTGAACGCCTCGTTCAGCGACAAGCGAACGGCTGAGCCGGGATCGGAAAACTTGAAGGCGTTTTGCGTGAGTTCATCCACCACCTTGCTGAGATATTCCTCGGCCATCGGCAAGGGAATGTCCGCCAGCTCGAAGGACAAATCCGGGGAACGATTCACGAGCGCGGCCTGGGCGGAGGCATGCTTCTCCAGCAGCGCAGCGGGATGTTCCGTCCGGCCGAGACGCAGGGCATTGATGTTTTTCGGGTCGGCGGCAATCAATTCCAGCTGCGCGTAAATCAAAAAGTTTTCGATGAGCCGCTCCAGCCGCTTGCCGGACTGGTGAACGACATGGCCCATTTCGGCAATTTCGGCGGGTTTGAGTTTGGCGGCGTCGGCGGCGAGAATTTCGCCGTAGGCGAGAATGCCGTTGAGCGGCGTGCGCAACTCGTGCGGCAGCATCAGGCTGATGTTGTCACGCAAATGGGCGAGCTTGCGCTCGGCTTCATCGCGCACGGTCTGGGCTTTCTTCAGGCGCGCATCCACGGCGGCGTAAAGCCCATCGGTGGTGAAAGGTTTCGGCAGGTAATCGTCGGCTCCCAATTCCATGCCATGCCGCATGCCCGCGTTGTCGGCGAGGCCGGTCATGAGGATGAACGGAATGGAGGCCGTGGGCGCTTCCGTCCGCAACGAGGACAGGGTCAGGTAACCGTCCACTTTTTCCATGTTTACGTCGCAGAGGATGAGGTCAGGCAATTCTTTGCGCGCTTTTTCGATGCCATCCGCGCCATTGACGGCTTCGATGACTTCAAAGCCTTTTTGCTTCAGCGCCAGATAAATCATCTCGCGCAGCCACTCCTCGTCGTCTATGACCAAAATTTTCTTCATGGCATTTGGCTCCTGAAATGAGCAGGATTTATGCCTTTCCGCAAGCGATGTTGTTGTCGAATCTTGAAGCCAAAATCAGAAAACACAACGCCTATTTACTCTGCATTTACTTGCGTTCCGCCATGGGCACGAAATGGTTGAGCGTGCGCCCGGTGTAAATCTGCCGCGGCCGATAGATGCGGCTTTTCGACTCATCCATGATTTCCTTGTAATTCGCAATCCAGCCGGGCATCCGCCCAATCCCAAAAATCACGGGGAACATTTCCCCCGGTATGCCGAGCGCGCGCATGATGATGCCGCTGTAAAAATCCACGTTCGGATACAGCTTCCGTTCGATGAAATACGGGTCCTTGAGCGCCGCCGCCTCCAAATGCTTGGCGATGTCCAACAACGGGTCATTGAAGTTCAATTTGGACAAAACGTCGTCGCAGGCTTTCTTGATGATTTTGGCGCGCGGGTCGTAATTCTTGTAGACGCGGTGGCCGAAGCCCATGAGTCTTTTGCCGCTGTTTTTGTCCTTCGCCGCCTTGATGAATTTCGAGCCGTCGTCGTTCTCGCGGTGAATCTCTTCCAACATCTCGATCACCGCCTGGTTCGCGCCGCCATGCAACGGCCCCCACAACGCGCACACGCCCGCGGCGCAACTGGCGAACAGGTTCGCCTGGCTCGACGCCACCATGCGCACGGTGGACGTGGAGCAATTTTGCTCGTGGTCCGCGTGCAGCAGGAAAATCAAGTCGAGCGCCTTGACGACTTCCGGTTTCAATTCTAAATCCTCGTACGGCATCGAGAACAGCATGTGCAGGAAGTTCGCCGTGTATTTGTAGGCCTTCTTCGGGTAAATCAAGGGCAGCCCGCGCGACTTGCGATAGGAATACGCCGCAATCGTCCGCACCTGCGAAATCAGCCGGGCCACATACAAGTCAAAATCCCTGGTCTCGCCCCATTTCCAGGACATCAGGCGCTCGTCGAAGCAGCTCGCCGCGTTGATCATCGCCGAAAGAATCGCCATCGGATGCGCGCCCGTCGGAAAACCCTCGAAATGAAACTTCATGTCTTCGTGCAGAAACTGGTTGTCGGTGAGCAAATCCGAAAAACGTCTCAACTGCGCGCGGTTCGGCAGGTCGCCGTAAATGATGAGATACGCCGTCTCGATGAAGTTGGATTTCTCCGCCAGTTCTTCGATGGGAATGCCCCGATATTGCAAAATCCCCTTTTCACCGTCAATGAACGTGATTTTGCTGACGCACGAACCCGTGTTGCTGTAGCCGTCGTCCAGCGTGATGTAGCCCGTGTTCGCGCGCAGCGATGAAACATCCACCGCCTTTTCACCTTCGCTGCCTTCGACCGTCGGCAGCGTATAAACTTTCCCGTCCAACTCCAGCTTTGCCTCTTTGCTCATGTGCTCCTTTTTCGATTTCGGCATTTAATGCCCGTTTGGGAAAGTTTGCTGGGAAATGAAAATGTTGGCAAGACACGAAAACAACATTTCACAAAAAATTTGACGCGCCGATTTCACTGGCGCGGTGTTGAACTTCGTGGCCAAATTGAAAAACCATGAAACGCTGGGCCGCACTCACCGTCCTGCTTTACGCCGTTGCGTTGTTGTTGCTGACCGTGCCGGTTCTGTTGATTGCCTTCGGCGGATGGGGGAAAAACAACGACAACAAGGGACTTCACGAAACACTGCAAATCTATTCGGAGTGGGGCTACTGGCTCTGGTTCGCCGTTCTTGTTGCCGGACAGGCACTGCTCCTGTTGCTGCCAATCAATATCGCCGAACGCCGGCTGCCCGCGCGACGCCCACTGCAAATTCCTGTTATTGTGACCGCATTTTTTCTGGCCAACCTTTTTCTAGCCGGAATTTTTTCCCTGCTTTGTGCAATAATCAAGGATGCCGCTTTCGAGGTTTTTGACCTGCCAAACTTGTTTCTCAAAATCGCAAACGCCCTGAATCACAACCAGGCGAAAAATGTGTCCGGTTCCGATTGGCAATCCGATTTGAGCATCTTTGTTCCCGTTCTCGTCTTCTGGTTGATCTGGGCGATTATTTTCCGTCGCGCCACCAAATCGGACGAACCCGACGCACTCCTCAAACGCGCCATGCGCTGGCTCCTGCGCGGCAGCATCCTTGAACTCCTTATCGCCGTGCCCAGCCACGTCATCGCCCGCCGCCGCGACGATTGCTGCGCGCCCGCCGGCACGTTCTGGGGCATTGCCACCGGCATCTCCGTCATGCTGCTCTGCTTCGGCCCCGGCGTGTTTTTTCTGTTCGTCGAACGCTGCCAACGGCTGCAACCAAAATCCACAAGCATGGATAAATTGGCAAACTGAATTGATACGTCTCGGCGAAATGACCGAAGCGCCGTAGGCGCGACATAATTGTAGAAACCCGCTACAAAGCAAATTCAAGCTCCGTCAGGAGCGGCATCTTCTGTTCGGGGAAAACATGTCGCTCCTGACGGAGCTTTTTAATTTTGTCTGGACTAAACTACAACGATGTCGCGCCTACGGCGCTCGATGCGGTGTTTCTTTCGATTCAAGAAGGCGCTGGACAGAAACTTAAACGCGAAATACAGTCGCAACGATTAAATGAGACAGGTTGCAAACAGCGCCGCCTGCTCGATGTTAGGCAGCATCACGCGATGAAAACATTGTACAAACTTTTTGCCATTCTCGGAATCGCGTGGGCAGTTTTGATACATCCATTCTTGTTTCTTCAAGCGATTGGAGACCAGCAGACGAGGAGAATTGAGGCACTTGAGGCTGTTACACGTAGCTGGATGGGGCCTGGCCGTATCACCAATGGTGTGGCGAGCATATCAGAAGATAATGCGAGGACTTATGTGCAGAGGACGCACGAAGTTGCGGAGGCATACAACCGATGTTCGGTGACGTATTGGGTTATCAGTTGGGTTTCATCTGCGTTTATCATCACGTTGTCTATTTGTGCATTGAAAGCTGGCAAGAAAGATGAGCACCATGCTGCCTAATACCCAGACAGGCTGCAAATTGCCTTCGCCAATTTCGCGTCCTTTCCGCCTTCGCTTCCGTCTTCACTGCGTTGCGACGCGACCAGCCGCTTCGGCGCGACAAGCGCGCGGCGTCCAATAAATTTCCGCTTTAGCTTTCGCGCGCCGCAGCTTAACTTTCGCGCAGGCAAATGGCTTTAAAACTGTTCAACACGCTCTCGCGCTCAATCCAAGAGTTCGCGCCGCTCGCTCCCCCCAAAGTCGGCATGTATTGCTGTGGACCGACCGTCTATGACTTCGCCCACATCGGCAACTGGCGCACGTTTGTCTTCGGCGATCTCGTCCGCCGCTATCTTGAATTCAGGGGCTATGCCGTCACGCACGTGATGAACATCACGGATGTGGAGGACAAAATCATCAAACACGTCCGCTTGTCGCGCCAAAGTGGAACGACGGCGGAGGAAAACAAAACTTCTCTCCGCGAATTCACCGGCAAATACGAAGCCGCGTTTTTTGAGGACTTGAAAACGTTGAATTGCCGCCTGCCCCACCACACGCCGCACGCCACCGAACACATCACCGATATCATTTCACTCATCGAAAAACTGGTCCAACGCGGCATTGCTTACAAAGCGGCGGACGGTTCGGTTTATTTCAGCATCGAAAAATACCGCGGCTGTGGCTGCACCTACGGCCAGTTGCTCAAGCTCAATTTCGACGAAATGAAGACGGGCGAACGCGTCAAAAGCGACGAATACGCCAAGGAATCCGTCGCCGACTTCGCGCTCTGGAAGGCGCGCGTGCCGGAGGACGGCGACGTTTTCTGGCCCAGTCCGTGGGGCGAAGGCCGTCCCGGCTGGCACATTGAGTGCAGTGCGATGAGCACGAAAATTCTCGGCCCGAGCTTTGATTTGCATCTCGGCGGCGAAGACCTGATTTTTCCGCATCACGAGGATGAAATCGCCCAAAGCGAAGGCGCGACCGGCAAGCCGTTCGTGAAATACTGGCTCCACGGCGCGCACCTGCTCGTCGAGGGCAAAAAAATGAGCAAGTCGCTCGGCAATTTTTTTACGCTGCGCGATTTGCTGGCAAAAGGTTTCACCGGCCGCGAAATCCGTTATTCGTTGCTCACCGCGCATTACCGCGAGACATTCAATTTCACGCTCGAAGGTTTGTCGGGCGCGCGCACCGCGCTGGCACGGATTGACGAATGCCTCGGCAAGTTGCGCGAAATTGCTAACCAACCCCTCACCCGTCCTGCGGACACCCTCTCCCCGCCCGGCGGGGAGAGGGCCGGGGCGAGGGGCACGTCAAAATTAATTTCCGATTTCACCGCCGCGCTGAACGATGACCTGAACATTTCCGCCGCCTGGGCCACCGTATTTGAATGGGTGCGCGAAACCAACAAACGCATCGCCGAAAATTCATTGAGCGCAACCGACGCGGCTTTCGCGCTGGCCGTGTGGGATAAGGTTGATTCCGTGCTCGGAATCGGCACAAAATCAGGGGCGGAAATTCCCGCTAATATCCTGGCACTCGCCGAAGCGCGGACCGCCGCGAAGAAAGCGAAGGATTTCAAACGTGCCGACGCGATCCGCGACGAATTGAAGGCCAAAGGCTGGGTCATTGAAGACACGCCCAAAGGCCCAAAGTTGAAGAAACTTTGAACCACAAAACACACGAAAGACACAAAATCAAAATCCGTTTTTTTCTTTTTTCTTTTGCCCAGCGCGTAAATCATAAATCGTAAATCAAAAATGGCAAAAAGCCTGTTCATCACCTTTGAAGGCACGGAAGGCTGCGGCAAATCCACGCAGGTGGAGCTGCTGGCCGAACGGCTGCGCGCACTGGGACATCGCGTGCGCGTGTTGCGCGAACCGGGTGGCACACCCATCGGCGAGGAAATCCGCCACACGCTCAAGCACAGCAAGGTGAACGTGACCATGACTTACGAAACCGAATTGCTGTTAATGAATGCCAGCCGGGCGCAACTCGTCCGCGAAACCATTCGCCCGGCGCTGGCCGTCGGTGAAATTGTTTTGTGCGACCGTTTTTACGATTCGACGACGGCGTATCAGGGATACGGGCGCGGGTTGGACCTGGCGCTGGTCAAGAGTGTGATTGACTTTGCCGTCGGCGATACGCGGCCGAACCTGACCTTGCTGCTGCACGTACCGCCGGAAGTCAGCGCCGAACGCCTGCAATCGCGCCAATCCACCCTGCCCTTTGTCCGCGACCGGCTTGAGGAGGGGGACAGATATTTCTTTGAGCGCGTGGCCAAGGGTTACGAAGCCATCGCCGCCGCCGAATCGGATCGGGTGCGGGTGGTGAGCGGCACGGGCGCAATTGAAGTCGTCTGCGAAAACATCTGGGAACTGGTCCGACCGGTTCTGCCGCGCATCGGACGCTGGTGAACGCGCTTGCTGAATTTTCAACAGTGAATACTTTTACAACATGATTGAAAAAACGATTGGCGAAATTGAGGCAAAAATCCGCGGCGCGGACGCCGTGAACGAAGAGCGTAAACGCGAACTGCTCCAGTTGCTCGGCACGCTCAAGTCCGAGGTCAGCACGCTGGCGAAAACGCACGATGAACAGGCCAGAAGCATCGCGGGCTTCGCGCAGGTTTCCGCGCACGAAGCCACGCGCACCAAGCAAAATCCGCAATCACTTCACCATTCGCTTCAGGGTTTGCGTTCGTCGGTGGATGGCTTCGAGAAATCGAATCCCCGGCTCGTCCAAATCGTCAACGCCATCAGCAATATCCTGTCGAATTTGGGGATTTAGGTAGGGACGTCGCGCTGCGACGTCCGCGGACGGCCCGGCGGGCTATCCCTACCGTTACTCGTCCTCCCGCGGTTCCAGCTTCGCAATCGCCGCCATGATTTCGTCGGCGATTTGCTGGTAGATTTCCTTGAGCCGTGCCCGGGAACAATTTTTTGCCTCGGCCCGCAATTGTTCAAAACGCATCGGTTCGCCGTATTTCACCGCGACCTGAACCCGGCGCGGGAATTTTTGATTCCGCCCATACGCTTCAAAAGTTCCAAAGGTTCGCACCGGAATCACAACGGCATCCGATTTGATGACCGTCAGCCCGATGCCCGACCGCGCGGGCTGCAACCGGCCATCGTGCGTCCGCGTGCCTTCGGGAAACAAAATAATCGCGCCGCCGGCGAGCAACCGGTCTAAAATCGCTCTTAATCCCGCCGCGCCGCCGCCGTCGCGGTCCACCGGCACGGAATTCCACGAACGCAACAGCGCGCCGATGCCCGGAAAGCGAAACAAACTTTCGCGCGCGAGATAATTGATCGGACGGCGCAATCCCGAACCGACCAGCGGCGGGTCCAGAAAACTCGCGTGATTGGAGGCCAGAATGACCGGGCCGGTTTGCGATACCCGCTCCGCATTGAAGACGCGCCAGCGAAAATAAAATCGGTACAGCGCGCGAAAACCGATCCAGCCGAGGCGGTAGCTGAAGTTCATAAATGACTATGGAAATGACTAATTCCTAAACCATAATGACGAAAGAAGCCCGAAGCTCGAATAAGCAGACTGGCCAGCACATTGGTCATTTGGTCATTTGGAAATTCTTTAGTCATTCGGATTTAGGAATTAGTCATTCCGCCCAGCGGCATGGCTCAGGAATTAGTCATTTCCCCGGCGCCAGCCGTTTACGGATTTCCGCCAGAATCAGGCCGCTCGTTTGTTCTGAAGTCATGCTCGAATTATTAATGACCTTGGCGCCCAGCGCGATCATCAACGGCGCCGTTGCGCGCTGACTGTCGCGCTGGTCGCGCGCCGCGAGATTTTCCTGGATGCCATCGGCGGCGCGGCGGCGCGAGCGTTCCTCCAGTTTCGCGTCGAGATAAAATTTGAAATCGGTTTCGGGAAAAACATTCGTCCCGATGTCACGCCCCTCCATGACGAGATTGCCGAATTGGACGCACTCACGCTGGCGTTTGACCATCCATTTGCGCACCTGGGGAACCGCTGCGACGTGCGGCACGGCGGCGCTGGTTTCGGCGGTGCGGACCTCCCTTTCGGGATAATAACCGTCCACGAGCAGCCGCACGTGGCCATCCACACACACCAGAGACGTTTTCCATTTGCGGCACGCAGCGGCGACGGCCCTGGCGTTCTGCACGTCAATCCGGTGTTTCAGGCAATACCACGCCAGCGTGCGATACATCGCACCGGTGTCCACATAAACGTAGCCGAGCGCCCTGGCCACAAGCTTGGCGTTCGTGCTCTTGCCGCTGGCACTCGTGCCGTCAATGGCAATGATAATCGGTTGTTTCATTAAATTTTCAATCGTTCTCGTGCTCGTCCTCGAATTCCTTAAAGCCGATTACGAGAACGAGGAGGAGGACGAGGACGATTTTATTCCGCAAACAAATCCTCTTCCTTCAGCTTCCGCCCCGTCTTGGCATCCAGAATTGTCGCACCCAATCCTTTCGGCGGCGGCGCGGCCAGTTTCTGGAAAAAATTCGGAAACGTCTTTTTCACGCACGCGGGATTCTTGATTTTGATGCCGGGAACTTTCAATCCCAGAATTGCAAAACACATCGCCATGCGATGGTCATTGCAGGTTTCAATCTTCGCGCCGTGAAGTTTGGACGGATAAACCGTCAGCGTATCGCCTTCCTCAACGACTTTCGCGCCGCACTTGGTCAGTTCGGTCCGCAACGCCACCACGCGCTCGGTTTCCTGGACGCGCAGGCGGCCAAGGTCGGTAAAAAAGAATGGTTGCACTAATTTGAAAACTCCACACACAGCCCCTTTATCTGCGGCCAGAACGATTGCCGTCATGATGCTGTCGCCAAGTTGGGTTTCGCGCGAAATTTTTTCGGGAGGCGGGATGAAATGAGGAAAATCCGCATCAATTTGCCAACCGGATTTTGGCCAGTGTTTGACGCGCACAGGTGGATCACCAGAGCGAGCTTTGCTGACAGCGAATTCGATCCATTCGAATATAATTACATACCACGCCGCCGCCCAAAAATAACTTCCGCTGGACGCATCTGGCTCGATTTGAAATTTCCCGCCGTGATGAGGAAACACCTCGATCATCTTTGAAGTCATCGCCACATAAGGCGATTCCTCCGCGTTTTCCCCGACAACTTTCACTTCCCAGCCGCCGTGCTTTGCGCAGAGCAGCAGCGCCGACGCAAATTGCGAGCTTTCTTCGATGCTGACTTTTATTTTGCCTGTAGGAGACGACGTAAGGAGTCTCTGACTTTCTTTTTCAAATTGAGACTCGTCACCTCGTCTCCTACGGGGAGAACCATAAATCGTTGCCGGCAATTTATCATTCGGCGCATCCACGCGATAACCCAGCTCGCGCAATGCCAGGAACAACGCCGCCTGCGGGCGTTCGTGCATTCGCGGCACGCCGTGCAGCCGGAAAACACCCTTGCCCAGACAAACCAGCGCGGACAAAAACCGCGCCGCCGTGCCGGCGTTGCCCACGAACAGTTCCAAGGGATTTTCAATCGTGCCGCCGCCGGGAATTTTTCCACCCTGACCATAAACCGTGATGGTGCGATTGCATATTTCATCCGGGTCAGGCTTGACCTTGATTTGAAAACCCAATTTCTGAAGCGCCTCGACCATCACCTGCGTGTCCTCGCTCCACAATGCGCCTTCAAGGGTCACTTCGCCGTCCGCCAGCGCCGCGAGGATGAGCGCGCGGTTGGTGATGCTTTTCGAGCCGGGCACGGTGATTTCCGCACGCACCGGTTTGTCCAGCGGCACGATTTCGATGAGGTCGGGCAAGGCCATTTTAACCACGGATGGACACGGATGGACACGGATAAGACATGGACTGACGGGTAGGGCGGGCAGTCCCCTGCCCGCCGTTCGTGCGAACACAAACTGCGGCGCGCACGGCTTGTCCCGCCATAGCCAGGCGGCGGCGGAAGTGACGCGCCCTACCTGCAAATAATTTGCCGCTTCTATTTTCCAATCGGTGTTTATCCGCGTTCATCTGTGTTGATTTACTCCGGTGACGGCGAGGCGCAGCCGGCACACCAGTTGTCGCGGCGTTTTTTGGCCGTTTCAAAAAACGTTGCGACGGCCTCCGCGTCGGCTTTTTTCAGCACGCGCCGGAATTTTTCCAAATCGGCGATGAAGGCATCCAGCGACTTCGCCAGGTTCCGGCGATTGGCCAGGGCGATGTCGCGCCACATTTCGGGCGAGCCGGAGGCGATGCGCGTTGTGTCGCGAAAACCGTTCGCGCAAAGCGCGGCCTGATGTCTGGGCTGCGCCGGATTCAAAACATGGCTGGCCAAAGTCGCCGCGATGATGTGCGGCAAATGGCTCGACCGGCTCACGAGTGAGTCATGCATTTCCGGCGTCAATCGCAGCACGCGCGAACCCATCGCCCGCCAAAATTGTTCCACTCTTTTCAGCGCGGCCTGGTTTGTCTTTTTCGCCGGGGTCAGGACACAAACGGTGTTGACAAACAAATCCGCGCGCGCAGCGCTCACACCGGTTTTTTCCGCGCCGGCCATCGGATGGCTGCCGACAAAATGCGCGCCGGCTTTGGCCACCAGCGATTCGAGTTCGCGCACGACGCTGGCTTTGACGCTGCCGACATCGGTGACAATGGCGCCGCGCTTCAAGGCTGGAAGCATTTCCCGGACGCGCGAACGCATTTGCGCGAGCGGTGTGCACAGGATGACGAGGTCGGCATCCCAAACCGCCGCCAGCAAATCGGTGGTGGCAAAATCCACCGCCCCCGCCCTTTCACAGTCTTTCAGGCTGGCGCGACGGCGGACGAAGCCCGCGGTTTGGCGCGCGAGTTTCCGGCGTCGGACGGCCAGCCCGATGGAACCTCCGAGCAGGCCGACGCCGATGATGGTGATCTTCCGGAAATGCACGGCGGAAGCATAGAGGATGGAGGATGGAGGATGGAAGATGGAAATGTTTTAAACCACGAAATACACGAACCATACGAAATGGTTTTCTTTTGTGTCATTTTGTGTGTTTCGTGGTTTCAAGAAATTTTTACCGGCTTTCCAGCTTCCTGCGCCGATTGCAGGCACGCATCCAGCACCTGCTGCGTCTTGAGCGCGATTCCCGGCCATTCGTCATTGAGTTTGCCGGAGAAAACCCGGTTCGCGAAGTTGCGAATCATGTTCGTTTGCTGGGCGACGGTCTCGGCCCTGGCCCGCTTGCCGTCCCCGGCTTTGACCCGAATCGTCCTGCCGTTGACCTCAAAGGTGGTTTCCAAATCGTTCACCGGATGGACAAAATCATCAACGCGCAACTGGCCTTTGGTACCGCTGATGTGAACCCAGTTTTGATATTCGGCGATGAAGGAACAGTAAAAGCCCGCGGAAAGGTCGTCGTTGAAAATCAGTTCGACGGAAAAATCCATCGGCACGGGTGAGTGGTTGCGGCTGGCGCCATGCCGGGAAAGGATGCGCCCGGTGACTTCGCGCGGCAGTTGCCCGTGCATGACATAAAGAATAAAGCGAATGCAATACCAGCCGAGGTCGCCGAGACAGCCGGCGGGTTCGAGCCGGCTGTTCATGCGGACGTTTGTCGGGAATTGATCCTCCGCCAGATGGAAACTGAAGTTGGACATAATGCGCTTGATCCGTCCGACGCTCTGGCCATCGTCGAGCACTTCGCGAATGCGGTTCAGGCGCGGATTATGCATGAACATCACACCGTCCATGAATTGCACGTGATTTTTCCGGCAGGCGGAAATCATCTCCCGAAGATCGGCCGCACTCAATGCGCAAGGCTTTTCGCAAATGACGTGTTTGCCCGCTTTCGCCGCACATAGGACCCATTCCTTGCGCAAACCGGTCGGTAGTGGAATGTAAGCCGCGTCCACGTTCTTCGACGCGATCAATGCTTCGTAACTGCCGAGCGCCATGGGCGTTGTCTCGAAAGGAGCTTCGGCCTGAAGCTCCTTGATGAACCGCCGGCTGCGTGCAAGGTCACGACTGGCCACGGCGGTGACGACGGCATTACCGCTGTTGAAGATTGATTTCCAGTTTTTCCGCGCGATGTCCGCGGCACCCAAAATTCCAAAACGGAGTTTGTTCATAAATTAAATCGCAATTCTCCTCGTCCTCGTTCCCGCCCTCGACCTTTTAATTTTCGATTGCGAGGACGAGGACGACAACGAGGACGAATTTTTCGCCGCTTCACGCACCCGTTCCAAAATCACGTCGGCGATGTGCGGTTCGCTGCCGATGGCGGGCGAATACCAGACGAGTTTGCCGTTTTTCTCCGTCGGATTGCGCCACGCCGGCTGTCCGGTGGCCAGACGTTGTTCGACGACCCGTTTTGCCTCGCCGAGCAAAACCGGAATGTCCTCCTGCGTGTGCAGACCGTCACTGATGAAAAACGGCACCATCACCACGTATTTCGTTTGCGCCAGCGCAGGATAATCGGCAATGCGCGGTGATTCTTCCAGAAAAATCGCATGGACGGCGGCGTATAGATTTAGCGCCCGGATCAATCCGACCTGCCGCTCAATGGCCTGCCGCGAATTTTCATTCTTCTCCGTGCCATGTCCGGCAACGAACAGCGTGATGTCCTTCGGCTTGGGCGCGTGCGGGAATGGAAACTGTTCAACGATTTCCCGGGCACGGGCCAGGAGTGCACGGGTCATGCTATCGTGGGTACCGACCGGGCGGCAGTAATGGAGTGACGAGTGGCGAGTGACGAGTGACGAACGGCCAGCAAAGCCGAGTTCGCGCGGGATGACTTCGTCGCTGAAGTAACCCTCGCTGATGAACAGCGGCACGATGAACACCCACGGCGCGGAAATTTCTGACAGGATTTTTTTGATTTGCGGCTCCTGCTTCCAGAACGCCTCGCGAACTTCGGCAAAAATTTTCCGGCGGCGCAATTCCGCTGCGTGCTGATACACCGGGGCGGCGGAATTGGCGTTCTGCGTCGTGCCATGGCCGAGCACCACCAGTGCGGCCTCGGAGAAATCGTCACCGTTCACGCGGCAAGGTTGGCGCAACCAAAGCCGGGAGTCGAGGGCGATGCTTGCCAATGGATAAATTGTGCCAACGGATTTCATAAAGGGAAATTTGTCCCGCTCTGCGGGATTGGGCCCTTTCATCCGTTGGCGAAAAAGACGGCCATTCTTCACCGCCCGGCCGGAAATTCCTTCCCTTGGAGAGCGACGACCCCAAACCCGATTGGATGCATTATGCGCAATCCGAACTACGGAATTTGGGTCAATCTGAAATCTTTTGACATCCCGGGCGTCCTAAGTTCAAATTGTCCGCGAAATCAACTGAACCTATGAAAATAACGACTTCGATTAAACTCACCGCCCTCGCACTGGCCGCCACGTTCGGGCTGGCGTTTGTCGCTGCCGCCGATACCGCTCAATTGCCGCCCGCTTCAACGAAAACCGGCGTGACTTTTGCCACCGACATCAAGCCCGTTTTCGACCAGTCCTGCGTCAAATGTCACAGCGGCGACAAACCAAAAGCCAAACTGAAGCTCGACAGCCTGGAAAACGCGCTCAAAGGCAGCAAGGATGGCAAGGTCGTCATCGCCGGTGACAGTGCCAAAAGCCCGCTCGTTCAGAGCATCGCCCACGCGACCTCCGACCAGGATGCCTGGATGCCGCCCTTGCACAACAAGGCGAACATCGGACCGCTCACGCCGGAACAAATCGGTTTGATCCGCGCCTGGATTGATCAGGGAGCGAAGTAATTTCCCAACGAATTTCACAAGGCGCTGTCCGCCCTGGATTGCGCCTTTTTTGATTTCCAGCAGCCGGAATAAACTGCACCTACAGTTCGCTGCCGGATACAGCCTCGCCGGCGGCTTCTCGTGTCCACCTTCCTTCGGCCTTAAGGCACCCACTGGGCGCGGTAGAACTGCAATGTGTCGGAAGCATCAATTGTAAAGTTGGTATTGGTGCTTGCCAGCGTGTTGGTCTGGATCGGCGTCCAGTTCACCAGGTCGGTCGAGGAATAGATGGCGTAGCTCACGTTGGTCTGGCCATTCAAGCAAAAGGTAAGGCTGGTGGGAGTTATCAACTCCGGGTTGCTGATGGCAAACGGCAGGACCGTTTTCGAGAGGATTACATTCCCGCCGTTGGGCACAACATCGAACATGACGTAATTGGTCGAACTGACGGTAACGAGTTGCGCGCTTACCGGGTTGTTGTTCTGTGAGATGGCGGCGGCCGGCCAACCGGTCGGCAGCGGCCGGCGCAGCGTGATTGGATAGTTATAAATCGAGTTAGTAAGACTATTGGTCACCTGAATGGTAATGCTATCCCCCGTGTTGGACGTCTCGGCAACCGATGACGCATTGCGCTCCTGGATGTAACGAACGACATTGCCGAACGTTTCCACCCAGAACAGGGCCTGGTTGGTGCTCATATAGTTGACGCTTGCCTGCAACGTCGAACTCGGAAGCGGTGAATAGCCGTTGTCATTATCAATCGCATGAATCAGAAAGACGCACCATCCGTTCGAAGCGATGGCACTGTTGGCTGTGTTCGTAAAATCCTGGAGTGTCTGCACCGATCCATAGATACCGCAAATGAACGAGCTTATTTGCATGAAATCCGAGGGGGTGCTTGGAACGATGTTTTGCGAGCAAATCCGCGCAGCGATGTAGTATCTCGCGGTATATGTTTCGTTGGGAACCGTGCAATCAGGATAGGCCAAAGTGACGCATTGCTGATTGGTTACGTTCGCGTTAATGGCACTTCGAGAATTACTCAGTTCGCTTATCAACTGCCCGGTATTCAACGTGGTAAGGTCAAGATGGTCAACAGTATGGCTGCCGATTTCGTCTCCATACGATGCGGCGGTTTGCACTGGTGTCCATGACCTCCCGGGAAGCCAGCTCGCGGTCGTAACGGTGAACAGCGTCAGTTTGAAACCATTGGTGTGGAACATCGGGACCGCAATGGCATATTGATTCGGACAATCGTCATCGAACGTATAGGAAATCGCCGCCGGCCGGAATCCCTCCCACGTTCCTATTTCGTATGGAGCGGCAACTGAACCGGCCAGGCTGACCGAGGTGGTCAACGCCATGCTCAGAGCAACGGTAACTTCTATTTTCGATAAGCGTTTCGGATTGAAAATCATAGGATGATTATAGCATATGGGGCACAGGATGGCTATAGGGGAAAATACCTATTTGGAACCGGCCTCGGCACCAGCCGGAACAAAATCCATTTCCCTGCTCACACCGCCGGCCACCTTGCCGCCAACGGCTTCAATCTTTGCCGTGGCTTCATCACGTGACAGCGCCGGCAGCGTGCCGGTGAGCACGAACGTTTTTCCGGCAAAAACACCTCCTGACACGCCTGCGGCGCTGACCTTTTGCTTTGCGGTTTGATCCTTGATTTGCGAATGCGGGTAAGAGCTTTCCCCGGAGGCGACGCAAAGCAATCTAAGACGCTTGCCGCCGCCACCACAGCAGCGCCACGCCCAAACCCATCCCCAACACCCCCACCGTACCTGGTTCCGGCACCACCTCCGCCGTGACCGAAAGCCCCCAGCTCTGCAGCGTCCCGATCCCGCCAGGCGACAAGTCCGCCACAAACAACGTCCAGGTCCCGTTCGGATCCAGCCCTGTGAACGAACTCAACATCGCGTCCCGACTGCTCGACCCCGTCACCACTCCCGGATCCACATTCCGTCCGTCCGGCTGCCATATCCCCGTCAAACACCCCCCCTGCGGATTCAGCACGTTCTGATAAAAATGGATGTCCCCATTCATCGCGTTGTCGCTAAAAGTAACGTTGAGCCCGCTGTCCCCATACCCATTCGCACTGGTTCCCGTCACCCCGGGCCGATTCAGCAGCACCGCAAAGCCGCTCCCGCCGTGCCGCAGATACGCATAGTAATCCCCGTTCCAGCCCCCCGCTATATTCAGCGTCACCTGTAACGAATCAATCGACGTCGCCCCCGCAAAACTGAACTCTTCCGTGTCCGCCACCCCGTTGGCATCCCAATCCGGTATCGTCAGTGAAGTCGAATAACTGGCCGTCATTAAGTCGGCCTGCACGCTGACTCCGCTCAACAGCAGCCCTACCGCCAACAAATTCCCCCAGCTTGTGTGTTTCTGTTTCATGGTTGCTTCAGGTTAAGGGTTCCCCCCCGTTATGCTCGTCCGGTAAAACTGCATCGAGCCCGGCGCGTTGGTGTCAATAAATTGAATCAACCCCGTCCCGTCCGCCGCCACCGGCCCCGACACATCGCTCCAAGGCCCAGTCACCGCCGGTGCCGACTGGATGATGTAATTCCGCCCCGGGACCCCCGCAAACTCCAACTGACAATTCGTCGGCGTCAACTGCAGCGATATCATATTCAGCGTCTGCGCCCCACTGGCCGCCACCGTCACCACCACCGTGCCCGGCGCCGAGCCGCCGTACCCATCGCTCAACGTGTAGCTGAAAGCGTCCTGCCCGCTGTAGCCTCCCGGCGGCGTATAGGTAACCAGATTCCCATCCCACGAAACCGTGCCCCCCTGCGTGCTGTCGCTGCTCACCCCCGTCACGGCCAACGCGTATCCCATGTTGTCGCTGGATCCCGCCAGCAGCTTGACCCCCGGCATGCTCACCGCCTGGTCTTGCACCGTGCCCAGCGCCTGTGTAGCCGCCACCACCACGATCCCAGTCGACATTATTACGTTGCCGCCGTTGGGCACCACGTCGAACATGAGGAAATTGGTCGAGCTGACGGTAACGAGTTGCGCGCTTATGGGCTGATTATTCTGTGAAACAACGGCGGCCGGCCAACCGGTCGGCAGCGGCCGGCGCAGCGTGATTGGATAGTTATAAATCGAGTTATTGAGACTATTGGTCACCTGAATGGTAATGCTATTCCCCGTGTTGGACGTCTCGGCAACCGATGACGCATTGCGCTCCTTTATGTAACGAACGACGTTGCCGAACGTTTCCACCCAGAATTTGGCCGGGTTGGCTTTCATGTAGTTGACGCTGGCCAGCAACACTGTGCTCGACAGCGGCGAATAGCCGTTGTCATTATCAATCGCATGAATCAGAAAGACGCACCATTGACTTGCCGTTGTGGCACTATTCGCCTCGTTATTAAAATTCGCAGAAGTTTGTATTGTTCCCTGCGAACCGCAGATAAACGAACTGATACTCATGAAATCGCCGGGCGTGCTGGAAACCAATGCACCCGAGCAGATTCGCGCGGCAATATAGTATTGCGAGGTGATCGTTTCGTTGGGAAGCGTGCAATAAGGATAGGCCAAAGTAAGACATTCCTGATTAGTTACGTTCGCGTTAATGGTACTTTGAGAACTACTCAGTTCGTTTGTCAGTTGCACCGCTGACACCACGGTAAGGTCGACATGCGTCACGGTATGGCTGGCGATTTCATCACCCCATGCCGCGGCCTGCTGCACCTGCGACCACGATATATCATGGCCAAAAGCAATTTCGGGGTCTGTAACCGTGCACAGCGTCAGTTTGAAACCATTGGTGTGGAACATCGGGACCGCAATGGCATACTGATTCGGACAATCGTCATCGAACGTATAGGAAACCGCTGCTTTTCGGAATCCCTCCCACGTTCCGATCTGGTACGGAGCGGCAACCGATCCGGCCAGGCTGACCGAAGCGGTCAATGCCGTAATTAAGAAAAACCCAACTCCCATTTTCAATAACGTACATTCCCGATTGGTTTTTTGGGGGGAAGGTGCTACCGGCAACATATTCATATCGATATCGGCTTGCATGATAAGCCTTGCGGGTGTTGAGGTCAAGCGAAAAGCCTGGTGAAAACCGAAGGAATTAATAGCGATTTTGATGCGGAATTTCCGGGAAGCGATAGCGGTGGTTTATCAGACGCGAATATGGTTTGGGTCGTCGCTGCCGGCTGTCTCAAGAGCTGGCGACGCTGCCGTGTGAAACGGAAAATCGGTATATCCCTTGGCCCCCGGCGCCGATCAGACCTTCGTGTCGACGGGCGGATTAATCAAGCTGGACACGAAAGGCAGGGCGTGTCACTCCCGTGCGCGCCGGCTTCTATACCGCGAATCACGTTGAACCCGCGAAACGAATTGGCGGCAAAAAAAGCAGCAGCCGACGTGAGGAGGCGCTTCCGGCGCGCGCTGTGATTACGGCGCGAAGGTGCGATAGAACCGTTGTCCGCTGTTCGTCGCCTGCGGATCGGTGAACTGGAATTGGCCGGGTGAAGTTTCCAAGACCCCACCCAGCGCCGTCCACTGGCTCAACGGCAACACCAGATTCGTGGTCGTCAGCACGCCGAACAATGCTCCCACACTGTTCGTGAACGCAAACTGGAACCCATTGGTCAGTTTTTGCTGACCCGTCAGGGTGGGCGTGGTCGGGACCGGAACGCTGATATTGACGACGCTGCTGGTGCTTTGGATGCCGTTGACGAACACGGTGGCCAGCGCCCAACCGGGCGGGAAATTCCAAACCGGCAATGATGTGAATGAATTCGTGGACCAGTTCGTCGTCAGCAGGAAAACGGTCTGTTCGTTTCCGAGGCTGCGCAATTGCACCAGCGGATAATCGGTGGACGAATCCTGAGAATTGCCGCTTGAACCCCCGGAGACGCCGCGGAACTGCGCGCCAGTGATGACCAAATTGTCGCCAAGATTCAGCGGCAAGGTGAGTGAAGCTATCTGCGGCTGCCAGGAATTGGTGAAGCCCAAGCCGACATCATATAGTTCGGCACTGTCGATCTCACTGTCGATCGAATTGCCACTCGCTACAAGTATCCTGCCATCAGACAGCAACGTTGCCGTGTGATCATGGCGTGCAACGTTGAGGGAACCGTTCGTTGTCCAGGTCCCGCCGGCTGGATCGTACAATTCGGTGCTGGCCAGAACGTTTTCGTCATTGTCGCGGCCGGCCGCGACCAGCACCTTGCCGTTGGGGAGCAACGTTGCCGTGTGACCATATCGTGCAGTGGTTAACGAGCCGGTCGTCGTCCATGTTCCGCTGACAGGATCGTACAGCTCCGCTCTGGAAAGAAGGCTGTTGGTGCCCAAGCCCCCGGTAATCAGCACCTTGCCATTCGGCAGCAACGTCGCCGTGTGGGATGCACGCCGCGTGTTCAGCGCCCCGGTTGTTGTCCAGGTTCCGCTTGCCGGGTCGTACAGCTCGGCATTGACGGGAGCGCCTTGGCCCATGTTACCAGACCCCCCCGCGACGAGCACTTTGCCATTGGGCAGCAACGTCGCCGTGTGACCAGTGCGTGCGTTGTTCATGGGGCCGGTGGCTGTCCAGGTTCCGCTTATCGGGTCATACAGCTCGGCGGAGTTCAGGACGCCCTTGAAAAACATGCCTCCCGCGATCAGCACCTTGCCATTGGGCAGCAACGTCGCCGTGTGACCAGCGCGCCTTTCGAGCGGCGAGCCGGTCGTTGAAAAGATTCCGGCGGTTGGATCATACAGTTCGGCAACGGCAAGATCGGAGATGTAGGATGTCGCGACTACCAGCACCTTGCCATTGGACAGCAACGTTGCCGTATGGCCATTATGGTATGTATTGAACGAACCCGTGTTTGTCCAGGTTCCGCTTGCCGGGTCATACAATTCGGCGCTTAAGAGCATACTCATGCCGCTACTATCCCAGCCCCCCGCGACCAGCACTTGCCCATTGGGGAGCAATGTGGCCGTGTGACCCTCACGCGCGGTGTTCAGCGCGCCGGTGTTCGTCCACGTTCCGGTGGCCGGATTGATGGTCGGGTCGTAAATCTCCGTGCTGGAAAGATAGACAAAGTTGGTGGTAACGCCTCCCACGACCAGCACTTGCCCGCCGGGCAATAACGTTGCGGTGTGGGATCTACGGGCGAAGGTCAGCGTATTGGTGGCAGTCCATGTGCCGCTGATTGGATTATACAATTCCGCGTTGGAAAGATAGCCGCTGTTGCCAAATCCACCCGCGATCAACAACCACCCGCTTGGCAGCAGCGTTGCTGTGTGTTCATTGCGTGCGGTGTTCAACGAGCCAGTCGGCGTCCAAGTTCCAGAGGTAGAATCGAACAGTTCCGCACTGGAAAGATGATCGTCGGAACCGCTATCACCACCCGCGACCAATACCTTTCCGTTGGGCAACAAAGTAGCCGTATGATAGAAGCGCGGGCTGGTCAGTGAATTCGTGGCTGTCCAGATTTCGGAAGTCGGGTCAAAAAGCTCTGCGCTGGCAAGTGAACCGGTATTATTACAGCCTCCCGCGGCCAGTATCTTGCCGTCGAGCAATAAAGTGGCCGTGTGAAGAGCCCGGCCAACGTTGAGGTTGTTGGTGATTATCCGCCACGTTCCCGTGTCTGGGTCATAAATTTCCGTACTATCAAGATAGGCCGTACCGTGAAGGGTATCCTCGTAGTAACCACCGGTGACGAGCACCTTGCCATCTACTAGCAACGTTGCCGTATGAATACAGCGCTGGGCGTGCATTGCACCCGTCCCCGTCCAAGTTCCGGTGGCAGGATCGTACAGTTCTGCGCTGGCAAGATAGCTGTGGCTGGGTGGTTTGCCAGTCACGCCTCCGGCTACCAGTACCTTACCGTTGCGCAGCAAGGTAGCCGTGTGCTCAAAGCGCGCGGTGATAAGCGGGCCGGTCACGGCCCAGGTTCTGGTTGCCGGATCATACAGTTCCGCAGTGTTGGTGGCGGCGCCATTGATTTGACCACCCGCGACCAACACCTTGCCATTGGACAGCAAGGTCACCGTATGAAACACACGTCCGATGGCCATCGGGCTGTTGGTAACCCAGGAAGCGGCACGGGCCGGTTGGTTGATGCTGAGGTTAAGCGCCAGCGCGGACAGCGCCAGTGCGAGCGGGAGAATGTTGTGGTGTCGAGTTTTCATAGGGCGGCTTGTGCCGAATGCGGAATGCGTTTCGATCCGAGAGCAAACTGAATCTGCGAACGCCCTCATACATTGGTCATGGTAACTGCCGGCGGCATAAAAATCACGTCAAATGATGTTTGATGACAATGATATTAGGCAGGCCGTTGCTCGAAATTATTTGAAATAATGGCGGCGGTCTGCCGACGCGCCGCTACGCTGTCTCCGGCTTGCCGCGCCGGAGCATTGCGAAGGCGGGTCACTTCAATGGTGCGCGTTTTTGTTGTCGCAACTCCTGCTGTTGGCGCAGCAACTCCATGCGGTCGGTTTCGGAAGTTTCCGGCTGGCTCGCGCGCTGGATGGACGCGGCGATTTGACGATCCAGAAATTGGTTCCGCAGGCGCAGCACCACGTCGCCCAGTTGCTGGTCGGGATTGGGAATTTTGCGATCTTCGGCGACGGCTTCGGTGACGAGACCCCGCATTCCGGGCGATTCGCACTCATCCAAAAACGCAGCCAGGCTTTGCCAGGTTTCATTCGTCTGCGCGGCCAGCCGCTTTTCGACAATCTGCCGGACCAGTGGATGGGAAATCCAATTTACGTCCAGATGCAACGCGGCCCAGGCAACCAAATCGTCGTGCAGCAACAAAAGTTTCAGCAGCCAGAATTCCTGAGTGGACGGACGCAGTGTTTCGGCTTCCGGCTCGATTGACGCTGAATCTTCGTTTTCCGAACTCCGGACTCTGGACTCCGGACTCCGAACTTTTGCAAATTCGGCGCGCACGGCTTCGGGCGAAACGCCCAGTCGCAACGCGGTTTTCTGCGCGTATTTGTCCACCAGTACGTTGTTGCCGGTCTTGTGGACGGCCTCGGCCATGCCGCGCAAAATGGCGTTTCGACCTTTGTCAGTGTTTGCGTCATCCAGCTTGCAGAGCCGGTTTAAATAGTAATCAAAAAATCCTTCGGCATTTTCAACGAGCCGGCGGAACGCTTCGCCGCCATTGGCCTTGATGAAACTGTCCGGGTCGTGCGGCGCGGGCACCACGGCGACGCGCACGGCCAGTCCGGACGCCAGCAGATGGTCGAGTGAGCGCACGGCGGCGTTTTGTCCGGCTTCATCGGAATCGAAACAGAGCACCACCTCGTCTACGTAACGTTTGATGATGCGTGCGTGATCGGCGGTGAACGCGGTACCTTGCGGCGCGACGACGTTTTGGACTCCGCCCATGAAACAGGCGATTAAATCAAGCTGGCCTTCGCAGACGACGGCAAATCCGGCGTCGAGGATGGCGCGTTTGGATTTGTCGAGGCCGAAGAAGACCCGGCTTTTGGTGAAAATGGGCGTCTCCGGCGAGTTGACGTATTTGGCCGTTTTTTCATCGCCGGACAACACACGACCACTGAAGCCAATCACCCGGCCCTGTTCGTCGCAGATTGGAAATATGAGCCGTCCGCGAAAGCGGTCGTAGTAGTTTCGGGTCTGGGATTGGGGAGCACGCGCGCCCTCGCGTGTTGCCGACGACGCCTCGTCGTCGGCCTTTGCGGTTGACGAGACGTCAACCGCTGCACCCGAGACGGGCGCGCTACCCGACTTCCGGATGATGAGCCCGGCCTTTTCGACGAGGGCGAGGTCGTGGCTTTTGCTTTTGGCCCAGTTGACGGTGTCGTCCCAGGCCTCCGGCGCGTAGCCGAGCCGAAAGAGTTTCACCGCTTCCGGCGACACGCCGCGTTTGGTCAGATAATCGCGGGCGATCTGGCCGCCGGCTTCATTGAGCAGCGCGTTTTGCCAGCGTTGCGTGATTTGCTCGTGGAGCTGGAGCAACTGGTCCTTGAGGTGGCGCGATTGCTGTTCGCCGGGGGTCTGGTCGAATTCCAGGGGAATTTTCGCGCGTTCGGCCAGCCGGCGGACGGCGTCCATGAACCCGATGTTTTCGTATTCCTTGACGAAGGTGAACACATCGCCGCCCTTGTGGCAGCCGAAGCAGTGAAAAATCTGGCGGTGCGGATTGACGTTGAAGCTGGGCGTCTTTTCCTTGTGAAAGGGGCAGAGGGCGACGAAGTTGGCGCCCGCCTTTTTCAGCGGCAGATACGAGCCGATGATGTCCACGATGTCGCTGGCGGCGCGGATGCGTTCGCGGGTTGCGGGGGAAAGCGTGCCAGCCATGCTCGTTTGGCGACGCGACAATTACTTCTTGATGTTAATCACCGCCGGTTTTGGCTCCGGCTTGGCGGCCGGCGGCGGAGCGGTTTCGATCAGCAGCGGGCCCAGGTAATCCTTGATGTAAGGCCCGGTGAAGGATTTGGTGAAGACCTCCTCCTGCACGGTGTGCAAACTGGGGAAATAGTTGCCGCTATACAATCCGCCGCCGAACCAACGTTTCACGTAGGCGTCGTGTTTTTTAATATCCTGCATCGTGTAGACAGGCGCGTTCAGCAAAGCCAGCACGGCCAGCAGCATGCAGGCAAACCGAATCATGCCGGACAACATCCCCAAATAGTATTCGCCACCGCCGAACAAACTTTTATCGCCCAAGCGACCGGCCAGAAGCCATTTGAGAAACATAAACACGAGCACAATCACGAACGCCAGAAGCAGATAACCAAAAATGCAACCGGGCAACTGGCTCAACGAAGCCGTGTTGACCAACAATTGGGCGGCCATGGGATACCAGATCCCGCACACGAGGACCAGCGACACCCATTTCAACAACGGCAGGATTTCCTTTGACATGCCGTGCTTGCGTCCGCGGAACAATCCGATGATCAACATTCCCACAACCACCGCGTCGAACCAATTGACCGGCAGATTATCGAGAGCCAGGTTTGGCATTTCCGCACCAATCATAACCATGAGATTAAATTCTCCAATTTAGAACGCCAGTTAAATTATAGCCGGTTTCATGCCAATTTCGGGCTCCCGCCGGCGTTTGAAAAAATGCGCTGCCGCCAGTGAAATCCTTTGCCGCGGCACAGTTGGCGCGGAGTTTTTCATCCGGCAAACTTCCCTCAAGGCGGATTCGACGAAAGCCAGAACTGAATGTCCGGCGCCTGCGGATTGCGCGGATCCAGCGCCAAAACCTTGTGGTAATGCTGCCGCGCCTGCGCCGGGTCGTACAATTGCTGCGCGTAAAGATTTCCCAGCGCCAGATGCGCGCGCAGCTCGTCCGGATTTGCCGCCAGAATTTTTTTCAATTCATTCACCGCGTCGGTCACATAACCCGCCGCCTTGAGCGCCAGCGCGAAATTATAACGCGCGTCCACCGAATCCGGCTGGATCGCCAGCGCCATCTCGTAAGCGGCGAGCGATTGATTGAAGTTCCGCAGCCGAAAGGCGATGACGCCATAATTATATTGCGCCTCGAACCAGTCCGGATCCAGTTCCGTCGCCTGACGATATGATTGCAACGCGTCCAGCCAGCGCGAATTCTGTTCAAACTCCCGCGCCCGGGTGAACGCACCCGATGCCGTCCGCCGGTCGCCCGCCTCCGGTTTGCGCGGCGAAAGATACAAGTAACGCGGAAACGGCGGCGGCGCGGGCTGAACAATCTTGACCGGCTTCGGCGCAATAACCGGCGCGGGCGCGGATGCCGTTGGCGTTGGGGTGCTGGAATTTGCCGGCGACAACGGCGTTACGCCGACACGGTTGTTGTTCGCCACCGGTGGCGGCAGGGGCGTTACTTCATTTTCATTGTTTTTTTCCGGCGCGGAAGAACGAAACCAGTTCAGCGGATTCAGTTTGTTCAAGCCACCCGTTTTCCCGGTCGCCGGTTCCGGCGGCGTTCCTGCCACGGGCGTCCCGATAATCACCGGTTGCGGCTGGACCTTCACGATCTGCGCCGGAGTTGTTCCGCGCGGCGGATTTGAACTGGCGCGGACAACCGCCTGCGTTCGTGGCGACCCGGTTGCGCGAACCGCGCTGCCAGCCGCCGGCATTTTGTTTTCAGTCGTGAATGCGGCGGCTTGATTTTGATTCAACGGTGGCGGGTTCGCCGCCGCGACCGCCGCCGGCGGCTCCAGACTGTTCGCGATGTCGTTTACCGCGTCCCAATTCGCCGGACGCGGCGTCAGCGCCAGATACGCGCGATAATTTTGCAGCGCCAGCGTGTTGTCGTGCAAATACTGCTGCGCCACCGTGGCCAGGTTCAGCCAGGCCGGCCCGAAGTCCGGTTTTTCTTTCGTCGCCGCCGCAAAAAATTGTGTCGCCTCATGATGACGCCCGCGTTCGACGCGCGCCAACCCCAAACCGTTCAACGCCTCGGCGTTGTTCGGGTTCAGGTAAAGCGCGGTGCTGAAACTTTTTTCCGCCGCAGCCACGTCATGCGATTGAAGCTGCGCGAGGCCGAGCTTGAGCCAGCCTTCCGGCGCCTTGGGCCGGCGCAACGTGTAGGCGGTGAACTCGCTTTCCGCCGTATCCGGCTTGTTCTGCTCCAGCCACAAACAACCAAGATTGTAGTGCACCTCCATCAAATCGCGGTCGCGGGTCAGGGCGCATTGATACGCCGTCACCGCATTGGTCGGTTGGCCGGCATACTGGTACGCCACCCCGAGATAATTCCACGCCTCCGCGTTCGTGGCCAGGAGCGACGTGGCGGTCTTGAATTGCGCCACCGCGCCGGCGTAATCGCCGCGTTCCAGAAGTTTTTTGCCCTTGAGCAACGCGCGCGGACCGGACGGCGTGCAGCCCGCAATGAACAGGGCAAGCGCGAAAAAGCCGATCGCGCCCCATCGCGGCAGGTTTTTTGTGGCCAGCATCGGTGCTGGTGGTAGCATCCACACCCAAAAGTGTCAAGAAACGCGCAAACTCAATTCGTGCCAGCGGTCCGGCGGCTGGCCCTGGCGGCGGCCGTCGGACTGGCGTGTTGCCCGGTCCGGGCCGCCGATTCGTTTGCCGGTCATTCCACCAACGTCATTGCACGGGTCGTCACCGTTGAAAATGCAAACGCCACTTCTGATTTCCAGCCGGACACCACACGGGTGCAGGTGATGCTGGATCGCGGTCTTACGAATTTTACCGGCCAGGCCACGGTCGCCGCCGCCTGGCGCAGCCTCATTTCCACACAGGATGTCGTCGGCATCAAGGTTTTCTCCACCGCCGGCATGCTCAGCGGCACGCGGCCCGCCGTTGTCGCAGCGGTGGTTCACGGGTTGCTCGATGCGGGCGTGCCGGCGCAGCACATCATCATCTGGGACAAGCACAACGACAATTTGCTTGCCGCCGGATTTTTCAAGCTCGGCGCGCAACTCGGCGTGGGCGTGGCCGGTTGCGTGGAAGCAGGCTACGATCCCACGAACTTTTATCAGCCCGACACCGCCATCATCGGCAATCTCGTCTGGGGCGATTTGGAATTCGGCAAAAAGGGCGAAGGCGTCGGGCGAAAATCCTTCGTCTCCCTGCTCGTCAGCCGGCAGATCACCAAGATCATCAGCATCGCGCCGCTGCTGAACCAGGAATATGCCGGTGTTTGCGGACATCTTTACGGCCTGGCGATGAGCAGCGTGGACAACACGCGGCGTTTTATAGACGACCCCGGCCGGCTGGCGGTTGCCGTGCCGGAAATTTACGCCCTGCCCGTGCTGGGCGACCACGTGGTGCTAAACATCACCGATGCGCTCATCGGCCAATACGAAGGCGGCTCACATGGTTTGCTCCATTATTCCTCGGTACTGAATCAACTGTGGTTCAGCCGCGACCCCGTGGCGCTCGATACGCTGGCCATCAAGGAACTCGACCGCGAACGGCGCGCGCTCGAGGCGCCGGAATTCAAACCGAATCTGGGGCTTTACGCCAACGCCGCCCTGCTCCAGCTTGGCGTGAACGACCCCGCGAAAATCCAGGTGGAAAAGCTGCGGTGACTGGAATTTACGATGTGCGATTTACGATTTACGATGCCAATAACGACCTGGCATGTCGCGTAGATCGTATATCGTAAATCGAAAATGGGCTGTTAGAACGGCCAGTTGATGCCGGCGGTAATATAAACCTGTCCGCCCAATTTCAATCGTCCTTCCCGGCCTCCGCCACTGAAGGTGGCGTCCCCCATCGGCATGTATTGTGCCCCCAGGTAAAGATCGCCGTTTTCGCCCGGAACATGATACATGACCGTGGCGTTCACATAACCGCCGTAAACCAGGTCGGTCGCTCCAAATCGTCCGCGATTGTGGGCCGTAGTGGTGCCGTTGATTGTTGTCGCGGTGATTATCTCGTCGTATTTGTAATCGCCGGAGACGATGCCGAGGGCCGGGCCGACGCTGGCCGACAGACCCAAATGCTCGTTTAAATCCCAGTACACCGACGGCCCCAACCTCACGGTGTAGAGCATTACGTCCAGCGTGCGCGAACCGGTGACGTTACCACTACTGGTCGAAAACGTCTGGTTGGTGACTGACGGATTGTCTGGAAGCAACCACGAACTGCCGCTGAAGTTGCCATGGTAGGGCGCAGTTGGCAGATACGGGCCGGCATTAAAAGTATAAGTTGACTGGCTGATTGACGTCACCGACATGGGACGGTTGTCGGTAATGTTGATGGGCAGCAGGCCGAATCCCAAATCCCAACCGATACGGGCACGGCCCAGATAGAAGAGATTGCCACCGTAGGCCATGTCAAATCCTGCAAACGCCGAACCACTTTGTTCCGTGCTGCCGCTGGTGGTGAATTGCGTCGTGTTATGCATGACCAGCGTCTGGCCGTTGTATTGTGACTGGTTGTCGTAACCCCAATAAGTTGTGCCTCCCCCGAAATCTCCCGTGCTATCCTTTCGCATATACCCATCATCATAAACTCCGGGGGTATTGTTGACTTTGAACGTCCCGTTCATGTTGAAGCTGGCGCTGATATTCATCCCGACCATGGCCCCGATGCGGAAGTGGCGTGTCCAATCGTCATCCTTGGAAACTTTTTCAATCTTCCAAAAACGATCCCAAGCATCGGTGGACTGCTGCGATTGTACGCCAGGTTGCGGTTGTGGTTGGGCTTGGGTGTCGGGAGGTATGGCGACGGGACCGTTGGTATCCGGATTTTGGCCGGGTACCTGCGCTTGGGCTGAGACAATCAGCACAACCCCCGTGAAACAACCGGACAGGCACCACACAAACAAACGGGGAAAACGGGAGCTTCTCATAAAATTAGTGGCGATGTCAGCTCATGCTCTCACGGGTTAAGGAACACGCGATAAAAACGATTGGTGCTGTTCGGCGGCGCGCTCACTGTCGTGGGCGGACCGTAATCAATCCACGGTGTCTGATTCGCAGGGGCGACGACGGATGGCAGGGCAATCATGGCATTTGAAAACAAAACGTTGTCGCTGTAAACCACCGTGTAAATCTGACCCGGCGTGGATGGCCATTCTATCAGCATGCTGCCGATAATCAGCGGGCTGCCGGTGGTCAGCTTGAGGATGCGGGTGATGTTGACGTTCGTGCCCACCGCCGCTGTCGGCGGAGCCAGATTGAGGTTGGTCACCGCGAACGCGTGCAACTGTCCATTGGTAAACGGGAAATAGCTCCTGGGATAAAATTGCAGCAGCAGATTCACGCTCTGGTTCGTGTTTAGCGCGGCATTGTACACCACGAAAGGATTGCCGTTATTCGTTCCCACGGCGTTAAACAACTGGTTCGTCAAACCGGTCACAACCACCCTCACGGCGGCAACGGGCGACGGCCCCGCATTCGACACCGTTATGGATTGCTCCGTCAACGCGTTTAGGAAATCGATAATCTGCCCTGAGTTGGTGAACGCTCCCAAATTGGCGGGAAAGTAGTTGGTGACGGTGATGTTGGTGCTGGCCGTGTTGTTGGCGGGGTTGGGATCGGTCACACTGGTTGAGTTGACAAACGATGAAAACGGCAGGACGCCCGCGTTGGTCGGCTGAACCGTCAGGAGCAAATTGGTGAAAGCGCCGCTGGCCAGCGTGCCCAAGTTGAAAATGACGTTGCTGCCGCTGCCAAGGCGCGTGATGGTGGGCGAGACGCTTTTATACCCCACACCGGTAGGCAGTGTGTTGGTGAGCATGACATTGGACGCGGCGCTTGGCCCCAGATTCGTGACGCTCACGCCATAAGTCATCCAATCGTTGGTGAAGACCGCCGACGGCGGCCCCGTCATCGCCACTGCGAGATCCGCCAATGTCGCCGGGACGCTGGTGACTTGGATGACGATGTTGGTGGTAAAATTGGTCTGACCGACAACATTGAAAGTCACCGTGTTGGTGATGAGCCCGACTGCGGTGGGTTGGGCGATGACGGTCATTTGGGCAACCTCATTCCCACCTATCCCAAACTGGCCAAGGTTGAATATCACGACATTGCCGTTATTCGTCGTGGAAACACCTGGATAGACGTAGGTGTTGGTGGCACTGACAAACGTGGACTGAACGTCCAACGTGTTGGTCACAATGACAATCGGATACCCGCCTGATAAGCCTGCTAGATTGGTCAGATTGATGGTGTAGGTCAGGTTGGAATTCAACAAAACAGGATCGGGCGAACCCGACAGGGAATAGAAATACTCGAAACTCTGCGCCTCGACCCGGGTGACGACGGCCATCAGCGCCAGCAGTGCCAACATCCGTAAACTGGAAAAAATCTTCATCTTAAAGGACGGAATCAATGTGTTTCCGAACTTAAACAGTGGTAAAGTGCGAAAGTTTCAAGGTTTTGGCAATCTTTTGTGTCCGGTGGCAGCCCAAAAAGTGGCACCCCTTATTTTTCCTTCTTAAAAACTAATTCCCCGGCCCGCCCGGAAAAAGAAGCTTCTGCTGAATCCGAACTCCGAAATAGAAAAGTGAGCGGGCGGACGAGGCCACGCCGGAGTGCGCCCGTCCTCGGGCGCAGCAACTGGCTTCATTCAAGACACAGAACATTTCCTAACTGCTCGCCCATCACGCTTTGCTGCGGCCGGGACGGCCGCACTCCGCTAATGCAGAAATTTAACTTCGGAATTCGGGTTGAAAACATTAATGCAGATTCAACTGGACAAAATTTTTTCCTGGTCAAGATTGGTCGTGCCAATAAATGATGCGCCCAACTTCAAACCCGAACCCAGGAATTGATATGAAAAACTTTCTATTGATGAGGACATTGACCCTGCTGACCGGCGTCGCTCTTGCAGTCGCCGCCCGCACGGCGGAGGCGAAATTGACGGTCGGCGATCCGGCGCCAAAACTCCAGGCCGCCAAATGGGTGCAAGGCGATCCGGTGAAGGCGTTCGACACCAACCACGTTTACATCGTCGAATTCTGGGCCACCTGGTGCGGCCCCTGCCGCGCGTCCATCCCACATTTGAATGAATTATGGCAGAAATTCAAAGACCGGGGACTCATCGCCATTGGACAGGATGTCTGGGAACAGAATGAAGACAAGGTCGCGCCGTTCGTGAAAAAAATGGGCGACCAGATGACCTACCGTGTCGCCCTCGACAACAAAAGCAGCGACACCAAAGGCGTCATGGCGGTGACCTGGATGGACGCGGCTGATCAAAACGGCATTCCCACCGCCTTCATCGTCAACCAACAGGGGCGCATCGCCTGGATCGGCCATCCGATGGCGTTGGACGAAAAGACGTTGGAAGACATTCTGGCCGGCCGTTTTGACATCACCAAGTATGCCGCGGAATACGAAAGTCAACAACAGATCCAGGCCCAACAGATGGAATTGTCCAAAAAACTCAGGACGGCCCTCAAAAACAAGGATTGGGACGCCGCCGAGGCGGCGATTGCCGAGATGAAAAAGTCGGAGCCTGCCATGGGCGACAGTCTTGATACCGTCCGGTTCCCCATTCTGCTGGGCCGGAAGAATTACGCCGAGGCCTACAAACTGGCCGAGTCCTTGAGCAACGCGCATCCGAAGAACGCGATGCTGCAAAATTCCCTCGCTTGGACCATCGCCGCCCAGCCCGGACTGGAGAAGCGCGACCTGGCGCTTGCCGAAAAAATGGCCGTGCGGGCAAACGAAGCCGCCCAGGGCAAGGAACCGGCCGTTTTGGACACGCTCGCCCGGGTCCAGTTCATGAACGGCAAAACCAACGAAGCCATCGTCACCGAACAAAAGGCGTTGGACATTGCCCCGGATGAACAAAAAGCTTTTTTAAAGAAATTCCTGGCAGACTACCAGCAGGGCAAACTGCCGGAGATAAAGCAGTAATTGCTTTTCCCAAACCGCTGCTCCCGGTTCCGCGCTAATTCGACCCGGTTGCGCCCCGTTTTATTGTACAGTTTCATTTTTCGGTGGGGCGAGCGCCCGTCGGGTCGAAATCAAATGAAGACCGATCCCCGCGAGCCGCTCGGAGTTCGTTTCCCAGATTTGGAGTGCGGTGACATGTCACCGCTTTTAAAAGCGCCGACGTGTCGGCGCAATCCCAAACTTTTGGCTCGTCAGCAGCCTCGCCCCACCAAACGGGACCACAGCCCATTTCTGCTTCTCAATCACCACCGGCTGCGGCAAGCTGGCCGCACCATTCTATGCGCATCCTGATTGCCACCGTCACGGCCGGGGGCGGGCATATCGCCGCCGCCGCCGCCCTGGAGGAAGCCTGGCGCGCCTTGCGCCCGGACGACGCCGTCGAACGGCTCGACCTCATCAAGTTTTTCTCGCCGCTCCATAAAACACTGCACGCGGACGGCTACATGCAACTCGTCGAACGCGCTCCGGAACTCTGGGGCATGTTTTTCGGCAAGACGGACAATCCCAAAATCGTCCGCCGCCTGAACAAAGTACGCCGCGCGTTTCCCAGCAACTCGCGCAAAAAATTCATGCGCCATCTGAAGCAGTTCAAACCCGACGTGGTGCTCTGTACGCATTTCTCGCCGTTCGAATCTCTGGCGTTGCTCAAATCCTCGGAGGGCGGAGTTTCCACCCTCCGTAGCAAAGCCACTGCGGAGGACGGGCCACGACGCCCCAATTTAATTGCGAAAATGAGGGCTCGCAGAGCTCGCCCCTCCGAAAGCTACAAACACCCCTTCATCGTCAGCATCGTGACGGATTTTGAGGCGCACGCGCTGTGGATGGACGCTTGCGTGGACTTGTATTGCGTCGCCGCCGAGGAAACCAAGGCGCGGCTGGTCGCGCGCGGCGCCACGGCGACCAACGTCGTGGCCACCGGCATTCCCGTCGGCGCCAAATTCCTGTCGAAACCCGACCCGCGCGCCGTTCGCAAAAACTACGGTCTGCGCGATGACCAGCCGGTGCTGCTTGTGCTCGGCGGCGGCTTCGGCATGGGACCGGTCGCGGAAATCCTGGCCGAACTTGACAAGGTGCCGGGCCAGTTCCAGACCCTCGTCGTCACCGGCCGCAACGAGGAATTGCGGCGCAAACTCGCCACGCAAACCCGCAAGCACCCGACCCACGTGTTGGGCTATTCGACCAACATGCACGAGCTGATGGCCGTGGCCGACCTCATCATCACCAAGCCCGGCGGGCTGACCACGTCCGAGGCGCTGGCGCTGGGCAAACCGCTGTTCATCCTGAACCCGATTCCCGGCCAGGAGGCGGCCAACAGCGATTTCCTGCTCGAACGTGGTGCCGCCGCCAAGGTCAACCGCGTTGAAGATTTGCCGTTCCGCATCGAAAAACTGCTCGGCTCGAAGAAACTCGCTGAAATGGCCCGGGCCGCCAAATCACTGGGCCGCCCGCAATCAGCCACCGCCGTCTGCCGGGAAGTTTTGAAACGGTTTTTAACCACGGATGAACCCAGATGAACACGGATTCATTTCAATGCAAAGACACCAAGGCGCAAAGTCCTGACACGGATTCCACAAATTATCACGAATTTAAATGCGCTGAAGGCGCTACGGAAATTAGCCCGGGGTTGGCTTGTCGCGCCGAGGCTGGGCGAAGGCGGAAGCAAGACTACCCCGGGTAAATCGTCCCACAAAATTTATTCCTCGCCCGTGGAAACGGGAGAGGATGTCCGCAGGACAGGTGAGGGACGTCAGGGAAAATCAAACTCCTGCCGCAGGCTGGATGAGGTGTCCCCTATTCGCGAGCGGGCCAAGGTGATCGGGGTGATCAAATCAATGTCCGCCACCGGGAAAAAGTGCCAACCAATTTTGAATCGTTTTGGAGTGCGGCGACATGTCGCCGCTTTTGAAAGCGCGGACACGTCCGCGCACTTCATAACCCGAAATGCCAGACGCAAAATCCTCACCCCCGCTGCCGGGTGGCTTCGTAAAGGAATATTCCCGTGGCGACGGCCACGTTCAGTGAATTCATATGGGACGGCATCGGGATTTCCACCAGGTCGTCGCACGCCGCCAGCACAGCCGCCGTGAGGCCCGGCCCTTCCGCGCCAAACACCAGGCAGCAGTCGCTCCGCAAATCCACGTCGGTCAGCTTCTTTGATCCGGGCCGGGGATGCGCGGCCAGACACCGCACCCCTCGCGCCCGCAACGCCGTCAGTTTTTCCACCAGATTGTCCACCTTCACCAGCGGTTGCTCGAAGGTGGCGCCCATGGCGCCGGAAACCGCGCGGCGCTGGAATGGACTGCCACACGTCTCGCCCACGATCAGAAAATGCGCGCCAAAAGCCGCGCAGTTCCGGACCACCGCGCCCAGATTTTCCGCGCTGGCAATGCCCTCCACGGCGGCGAGCAGCATCGGATGCGACACATTTTTCAGGAGCGTTTCAAAATCCGGCTGCGGCGGAATTTTGGCCACGGCCAGCGCACCCTGATGCAACTGGTAGCCGGTGATGGTTTCCAGCAGCTTCCGTTCGCCGACATAGACGCAGATCTCTTCTTCCGGCCGGGCGCGCAGCAGCGGTTCGAGCTGTTCCAGCCACGCGGGCGTGAGCAATGCGGAGACGACGGTGTACCGGCTCGCCAGCAGCCGCTTGACCACCTTGATATTGGTGGCCACCAGCACGCCGGCCCGCTCGTGTTCCTCGACGCGGCGGAGGGTCTGATACAATGCCAGTTCCGGCGCGTCGAGCGATTGAACCGGTTGGATGTGCAAGTTTGCCACGCCGGAATTAAACCGCGCGGCAACAGCAATGAAAAGCGCGAAGAAAAACCAGGGCTGGCAGACTCATTGTCGGCAACCGCTCAAACGATTTTTGGAAAAATGAAAATGTTTAAGCCGCGCGAGGGAGCAGAATGTAAAGAGAGTTTTTACGAGCAGTTCATTCGCGCTGATGCGCGGGACGGGCACAGTCTCGACACGTAAATCGTTCACACCGCGAAAGACGACAGCACGCATGGTTTTCGGAATGTTAAACACAGTGGGGATTTTAACCGCGGATTACACGGATGGACACGGATTTTTTCACTGGATTTCAGCCCAGTTTATGTGCTGGCAGTTGAAGAGAAGCATCGGTAGTATCCGCACCCGTGTTCGCACATGCGCTAACGATTTTTGTTGGGGCTTTCCTGCTTTTCCAAGTGCAACCACTGATTGGCAAATACATCTTGCCGTGGTTTGGCGGCACACCCAGCGTCTGGACAATCTGCATGTTATTTTTTCAGCTGTTGCTGCTGGGTGGCTATGCTTATGCTCATTTCACCTCCCGCTGGCTCAAAATACGCACCCAAGTGATATTATATCTCGCCCTGCTTGTCGCGGCGTTGGCGTTGTTGCCCATTACGCCCTCCGATTCCTGGAAGCCGAGTGGCAGCGAGGATCCGACATTTCAAATTCTTGGCTTACTGGCCGTAAGCATCGGTCTCCCCTATTTCGTCCTTTCATCCACTGGTCCGTTGATGCAACACTGGTTTAACCGCACCAACCCCGGCGTTTCACCCTACCGGCTCTACGCGCTCTCAAACATCGGTTCACTGCTGGCACTCATCAGTTATCCGGTTTATTTTGAGGCATATTTCACACGCATAACGCAGGCCATGTTATGGGGATGCGGACTGGTTGTGTATACCGTTTGCGGCGGTTTCTGCGCAGTGAAATTATGGAAGACAGCAGGTGGAGGAGGCTGCATAACAAATGGCGGAAGGCGTAAGTCCAAAGAGTCGGAGAGTCAGGAAGCGGGCTTTCAAAAACAGGAGTTTGTATCCTTCAACTCTCAACCTTTAACCTTTGACCATCTTTTGTGGCTGTTGCTGCCAGCCTGTGCTTCCGTGCTCCTGCTGGCAACAACAAACAAGATTTGTCAGGAAGTGGCCGTGGTTCCATTCCTCTGGGTGCTGCCACTGGCGCTATACCTGTTAAGCTTCATCATCTGCTTCGATAACCCACGCTGGTATGCACGCCTCCCATTTATCCTGGCGCTCACCGCGGCAGCAGGTGGCATCTGCTGGATATTACCCAAACAGACAGGGATATCCATCGAATTACAATTGGGCATTTATTCCGCAGGACTTTTCATTTGCTGCATGGTTTGCCATGGTGAACTTTACCGCCTCAAACCCGACCCCAGACATTTGACGGGATTTTACTTGATGATTGCCGCCGGTGGCGCGCTAGGTGGATTCTTCGTCGCCATCGATGCGCCGATAATCTTCACCGACTATTTTGAATTACAATGGGGCCTTTTGCTTTGCGTTTTGCTGTTCCTGTTCGTCTGTTTACGCGATTGGAACTCCAACAGCTTCAGGCGGTGGCGCTTACCGGCGTGCATCTGGTTATCGGTGAGTTTGGTGGCCCTCGGTGCCGTTTTGTGGCTGCAAGCAGATAAGACTGCTTCTGGTTTGATTTACCGGTCGCGGAACTTTTATGGCGTATTGAAGGTGTTCAAGCGTGAGAATCGCAAATTAGGCGCGCAATGTTTCGAGCTTATGCATGGGGAAACATTACATGGTTTGCAATTCACCGACCCATTGCGAGCCTCCTGGCCGACAGGTTACTATAGTGAAGAGAGTGGCATCGGATTGGCCTTGCACGCCATGCCGGCCGGCCACCGGCGCATTGGCGTGGTGGGACTGGGTGTCGGCACGCTGGCCACCTACGCACAACCGGGAGATGACGTCCATTTTTATGAAATCAACCCGGAAGTGCTGCAGCTGGCCACCACGGGGTTCAAATATCTCACTAACTGTCAGGGAAAAGTGGAAATCACCCTCGGCGACGCTCGCCTTTCGCTGGAAAAGGAGCCCGCGCAGGATTTCGATCTGCTTGCCCTCGACGCCTTTAGCAGTGATGCCATCCCCGTGCATCTATTAACCCGGGAAGCTTTCACAGTTTACCAACGGCATTTGAAACCCAATGGCATCTTCGCAGTGCACATCACAAACCGTTCCCTCGATCTCGAGCCGGTGGTCATCAACCTCGCCCGTCACTTCAACTACAAGGTGACCGTCATTGATGATATTTCAAACACTAATAAATGGTGGATTTATGACTCCACGTGGATGCTGCTATCGCACAGCGAAGAGATCATCAATTCCCCCGCCATTCATCTGGCCTCCCGACCGTTACAGACCAACCGGGTGAGCATCCCGCTTTGGACGGATGATTTCGCCAGTTTGTTTCAAATTCTACGTTCCGAAGCAGGCCCGCAAAGCGATTCCAAATTCGCGGAGGAACAGTGCGGAATCGCCTTAAATTTCTATGACCAGGGGGATTTTGCCGCGGCCATTGCCCAATTTCACCACGCCTTGAAGACCCTTCCGCACTCACCCATTCTGCTCAGCAACCTGGGTTTTCTGCTGGCCACCTGTCCGGACGCATCGTTGCGCGACCTGCCGGAGGCAACCCGGCTGGCTGAAGAATCCTGTCGTTTGACGTTTTACACATCGTCCTCTGTGAGCACCCTCGCGGCGGTCTATTCCGAAGCCGGCCGGTTTCCCGACGCAATTTGGATGGCGGAAAAGGCCTGCGCCCTGGCCGAGCAATCGGGTGAACAGGAACTGTTGAAAAAAAATCAGGAACTGCTCGGATTGTATCGCGCACACCGGCGGTATGATGAAGCGGGAAGCCCGAATCAAACAGATCCGTCAACCACCCAGCCGTCTCCCGGTCAACATTGAAAAGCTTGTCCCCGACGCCCGGTGAATTATCTTTCCGGGAAGTGAAAGCAAATTGGAATCGCTGGTTGCCGGTGATGGTTTCCAGCAACTTTTGTTCGCCGACGTAAACGCAAAGCTCTGCTTCCGGCCGGGCGCGCAGCAGCGGTTCGAGCTGTTCCAGCCACACGCGGGCGTGAGCAGCGCGGAGACGACGGTGAACTGAAAGAGTGGAAAATTGTTAATGCGGCCAATATGTGTCTGACCGCCGACGGCGCGCACGGAGTGACGCGCCCTACCGCCCTCTTGAATCAGCGAACATCAGCGTTCATCAGCGGTTTAAATTCTTGGCGTCTTTGCGTGCTTCGACGTGACAAGCCGGGCTTGAATTCCCGACCGAATGCGATATGTCTGATGCAGATTGACCATGGCAACGATTTCAAATTCATTGATCATTGGTTGCTGGATAATCTTCCTCGGCTATTGGGCTGTCAGTGCCTTCGGGCAGAAGGCGACGGCGGAACAGAAAAGCCGGTTGTCGTCGCTGCCATATCGTGTCCCGCTCGCTCTGGGTGGATTACTGCTCTGGTGTCCGAAATTTTCCCACCCGCTGGACCTGGCTCTGACCCCGCATACGGACCTGGCGCGGACTTTCGGAGCCGTTGTTTGCGGGTTCGGATTGCTGGTGACGATATGGTCGCGCCGGACGCTGGGAGGCAACTGGAGCAGCGAGGTCGCTTTCAAGCAGGGGCACGAACTCGTGAAGACCGGGCCTTACCGCTACGCGCGGCACCCCATCTACACCGGCCTGCTTCTGATGTGCCTGGGAACCGCCGTTGCGGTCGGCCAATTCCACTCCTGGCTCGGCTTGCTGATTTTATGCGTCGGCTTTTGGATCAAGCTCAGGCAGGAGGAATCGCTCCTGTTGCAGCATTTCCCCACCGAATATCCCGTTTATCGCAAGCAAGTGAAGGCGTTGGTGCCGTTCGTAATTTAAAAAACGAAAATTTTGAATCTACGCGATCCGCGGTTCATGTTTTATGCGGCCGTCAGAATTGCAGGTTTAACACTATGGCATTGCTCTCGACAAAGGTTCTTAACGCTTTCATCCGGTCGAGTGATTTTGCATAGTCGCCAATCCTGGCGTCATCTTGCGGCGCAGGATTGACATCATATTTCTTCAAGAGAGCATTGATTTGTTGAACGTAATTATAGCACGACTTTAACTGCTGATAGGCTTCGTCCATCGCAGCCAGATTCGTTTTTACGTCCGCGCCGAGCGGTTTGGCTTCTTCAAAGAGGAGTTTTCCCTGATGATGCAATTCGGTGTTCTGTTTCAAAAAATCGTTCTTTTTTGCATCGAGAGCGGTCATATCGTAGCTCAATTTTGCAACCCAATTACTCAATTTTTCCACTTCCGCACTCAAGGCTTTGACGGTTGCTTCATCACGATTTTCCAGCTTCAACGCATTGGACGCCTCAACCCGCTTGTTATGCTCAGTCAATTGCTGCGTGTACTGGGCCACGTCTTCGTTATGACGGTTAACTTCACCCATGTACGCTTTAATCTCGTCAGTATTAGCGGCAACTTTTTTTCTGTATGCTTCGACCGGTTCGGTATAGCTGCCGAGTCTTGTCTTAAGTGCTTTGCCGTCGTCTTCGGCTTTTCTGGCGGAAGCCGCAACCGCAGCGATGGCCGAATCAGCGTTGGTTTTGGCTCTTTTCACGGCCCTTTTGCTGGTCAGCTTGTCGCTATCAATCAACGTGAACGTCTTGCCCGAAACGGTAATGACCTGATCGGCACAACACAGAGAAAACGCCCCGAGGAAACTCATCAGTATTATCAGGCTCGCGGTCGGTTTAAAATTGTTGAGGGCTGTGCGCGTCATAATCATGTTATCCGGAAATATAAAAAAACTGTCAATCTCAAAATGAATATTTGGCTGGCTGACACGAATTTCACGACTTGAGCCGTTCAGGAAATGGCGGAAGGTTTGCGGGTTGCGAAGCAACAATCCTTCACTGGGGCAACAATTGGCAAGAGCGGGAGCCCCATTTGTCCCGCTCCGCGGGATGAAGGCCGACAGGCCGAGCGAATGGCGTGAGCGAGTCCATTATCACGAACCCAACTTGTCGCGCCGAACTGCAATGGAAGCGGAAATTGAAGCCCGGAAAGGGCGAAAGATGCCAACTTGACAAGATTTCTCTTCAATTGTTGAATCCTCCGGCCGTGAAATGGCTTTCAAGACTGGCGAAATCGTTCGTTTGGAGGAGCACCAGATCCGGGTTGCTTTTGTCAGTCCTGGTCCTGACCCATCCGGCATCCGCTTTGGCGCAAGAGGTCACTTGCGTTCTGGTTTCATCCTCCCAGCCGCTGACCGCCGGCACGCGGGGTGGTGTCTGGCTTTACTGCCTGAACAACTCGTCCAATGAGGTCCGCCGGACCTTTGAGCCGGGTTTCAATGGCACGCTCACCTCGGGCTCCAACTCGTTCAAAACCGTTCTGGTGCTGACCAACCGCAGCGGGATTGAGGCCACGATCGCCCCCGGCAGCTTCGTGAGACAGGAATATCTGTTCGACGTTCCTCCCACCCTCGGCGGCCAGATGACATTGGACGCAAGCAATTACAATCAGGTGGTCATCCTGGTGAAAAACAGCTCTGCCGGGGCCCCCGGGACCCTGCAGACATCGTCAACGTTGCCGGCAACCAACGCAGCGCCCTCTCTACTCAGGGGATTTCTCGGCAAGCATATTTACGGTTACGAGCCGATTTATTTCCTCCTGGGCCAGTACCCCGGCGCCGAATTTCAGTTCAGCCTGAAATACAAACTGTTTGATCTCACGGACGATTGGAATCCCCTGGCGCATTCGTATTTTGCCTACACGCAGACATCGTTCTGGGACCTGTTCTCCCGGGACCCGTCCTTCTACGACACCAGCTACAAACCGTCGGCGTTCCTTTTTTATCCCGACATTTTTCAGAAGAACAACTTCCAACTCGATCTGCAAGGCGGTTACGAGCATGAATCCAACGGCCGGGGCGGGTCCATGGAACGCAGTTTAAACACGGTTTACCTGCAACCCACCGCCCGGTTTGATCTGCCAGCCCATTGGCAGCTTGCCTTCCAAACGCGCGCCTGGTACTACCTCACGTTGGGCAACAACAACCCGGACCTGCCTGACTACCGCGGTTACGCCGATCTGCTCAGCGCCTTGACCTGGACCGATCCCCGGGGTGGAGAAAAAATTCAATTCGCCACCCGGCTTCGCATTGGCGACGAAGGCAGCCACGCCGGCCTGCTGTTCGATTTGAGATTCAATCTGCCGCTTTGTTCCCATTTCAACCCGGCCATTCAATTGCAATACTTTACCGGCTATGGCCAGACCTTGCGTCAATACAACCAGACCAGTCACGCCTTTCGCGCTGGTCTGTGCATATGGTATTGACCCGGTGCCTTGGCAGGAATGTCTGGGCAGGGACGGCGCGCAACGTTTTTGCCATTTACAAATTCATTTCCTCTCGAAAACCAATTCCCCGTCCGGCGCAGTAACTTTGATTTTATCTCCAAGCTCAAAGTCGCCCTCGAGCAGGCGCATCGAAAGCGAGTTGAGCAAGTGCTCCTGAATGGCGCGACGAGATCTTAATCTTCCCATTCCAGCGCGGAAATCGTGCCCCAAACCAGGGAAGCCATGACCGTGAGCACCAGCACCCACGGCATCAGCACTTGAGAGTCGAGCGAAAACAACGCTGACGAATCGAGGACCGGCAGATTTCCCCACGGCAACCACAAAGCCGCCAGCACCGAACCAATCGTTGTCGCGCCCAGCAAAATTGCCGGACGCAGCCACGCACGGGGGCGGCGTGGCAAGGCTGCAATGACGCGCGCAGTAAAGCCGTTGTCTTCAATATATTTGTCCTGCTCGCGCAGCCAGGCGTCGAGCGGATCGTTGGTTTCAGGCGGATTCATAATTTTCATAGGCGATGGCCAATCGCTGCCTCAATTTTTCCTTCCCGCGCAGGATGTTGGTTTTGACCGTGCCGAGCGGACAATCCAAAACTTGTGCTGCTTCCTCATGCGACAAACCGTTCTGGCAGCAAAGCAACACTGCCGCCCGTTCGTTTGAATTTAACAGTTTCAACGCCTCGGTCAAATCGAGGCGCAGATGACAGTCGCGGGCGGCAGCCGGTTCCTCCGGTTCCACTGATGATTCGTCCACCTCCTCCCAGGCCAGTTCCTTTCGGCGGCGGCCGGCCATGCGAAATTCATTGACGGCGATGCCGAACAGCCACGTCGAGAAACGCGCGCCGCCGCGATAGGTTTGAAGTTTCTGCCACGCCTTCAAAAAAGTTTCCTGCGCCAGGTCATCGGCCCCATGCGTATCGCCACGCGTCATGCGCGCCAGAAAGGCGCGCACGGGCGATTGATAGCGCCGCACCAGTTCGCCGAAGGCATGCTGGTCTCCGCGCGACAGGACGCGGGCGATGAGGTCGGTGTCGGTGAAAGACACAGATTATTGCTTGGGCGATTGATTGCTGTTTTTGTCCATTCTTTCCACCAGCCAGACAATTAGAAAGGCGATGCCGATGAAAAGAACAACCAATCCGCCGCCGCCGTAACGATGTCCGCTGATTAGCAAAGCTGCGCCAACGCCGGTCAAAATCAGACCCGGCAAAAGACGACGTGAGGGGCTGGATTGGGCCAAGGGATGACCGTCGGTGGACAAAAGCTGATTGAGAGCGCTGGAATGTTTGCCTTTCAAACTCTCCACCAACTCCGGCGTAATGGGCATTCCTTTTTCAATCATGGCACGCAAGTTTTCATGCACCAATCTGTTCCGGCGATGTATGGTATAAAACATGATGGCGACAATCGCCACGGGCAGGATAACAACAATCGCCACGGGCAACACAAAAGAAGCCAACACGGCGACCAGCGTCGTTCCAAAACCCAGCCCCCCGAAATCATGTCCCCAATTAACATCCACCGGTTCCTTGCCGCCAACATGAATGCCCGTGTGGTCAATGCGAACCGGCGTGGTATCATCGGAGGATTTTTTCGGCTTGGCTTTGACCGCAGCGACAGCGTTGGATGCCTGAATGGCATTCGTTGCAGCCGGAGATTCCTCCGGCGCAATCACGGCATTGCTGTCTGCGCCGGACGCGGTCGCATTGGTTTGCGCCGGCAGTGGAGCGGCGGCGAGTGTAAAAGCAAAAAACACGGCAAATACAATTTTCATATTTCAAATTGGCATTGTTGAACGGTTCACAAGTAAGATGCAATGAACCGCCATTTTGGATTCAAAAAATACGGCTTTCAATCAAAGCCCCACCAACATCCTGTCGCCGAAAGCGTTATTTCCGCTTTTTAAAAGACAACTTGTCATCCTCTGCGCCAACCTGGATTTTGTCACCCGGCTTGAACTCACCCTCAAGCAGGCGCATTGACAGCGGATTTAGCAATTGCTCCTGCACGGCGCGCTTGAGCGGGCGAGCGCCGAATTGCGGGTCGTAGCCCTCCTTGGCCAGCAGTTTCTTCGCGGCAGCATCCACGTCCAGCGTGAGATTTTGCAGCGCGAGCCGTTTTTCCAATCGCGCAATCTGGATTTCCACAATCTTCGCCAGTTCCTCCTCGTCGAGGCTTTGGAAAATAATCACACCGTCCACGCGGTTCAGGAATTCCGGCCGGAAATGTCTTTTTAACTCGGCCATGATTTTTTCCTCAAGGTCGGTAGGGACGGCTCGCCGAGCCGTCCGGTCGGTCCGGCGGTCCGACCCTACCTTTTCAAACCACTCCTGAATCAGGTGCGATCCAATGTTGCTGGTCATGATGACGATGGTGTTCTTGAAATCCACCGTCCGCCCCTGCCCGTCCGTGAGCCGACCGTCATCAAGCACCTGCAACAGCACGTTGAACACGTCGTGATGCGCCTTCTCAATCTCGTCGAACAGCACCACCGAATACGGCCGGCGGCGCACGGCCTCGCTCAATTGCCCGCCTTCCTCGTAGCCGACGTAGCCCGGCGGCGCGCCGATGAGGCGCGATACGGTGTGTTTCTCCATGTATTCGCTCATGTCGATGCGGATCATGGCGTTTTCGTCGTCGAACAAAAATTCCGCCAGCGCCCGGGCGGTCTCGGTCTTGCCGACGCCGGTCGGGCCGAGGAAAATGAATGAACCGATGGGCCGGTTCGGGTCCTGCAACCCACTGCGGGCGCGGCGCACGGCATCGGACACGGCCTTGATGGCTTCCTTTTGCCCGACTACGCGCTGCGCGAGCCGTTCCTCCATCTTCACCAGCTTTTGCCGCTCGCCCTCGAGCATCCGCGAAACCGGGATGTGCGTCCACGCCGCCACCACCTTGGCAATGTCTTCGTCTGTGACCTCCTGGCGTAACAAAGTAGCCCGGCCGTCCCGGCTGGCACTTGCAGGCGAGACGCCTGCGCTACGTTCCAGCGCGGCCAGCTTTTTCTCCAGGTCCGGAATTTTGCCGTATTGGATCTCAGCAGACTTGGTCAAATCGCCACGCCGCCGGGCTTGTTCCAGTTCCAGCTTCGCCTGTTCCAGTTGCGTTTGCACCACGCTGACAGCGTTGACAGCAGCCTTTTCATTCTGCCATTGGACGGTGAGCGCCTTGGATTTGTCCTTCAAATTCGCCAGTTCGCCATCGAGCCGCTTGAGCCGCTCCTTGCTCGCGGCGTCTTTTTCCTTGGCCAGCGACGTGCGCTCGATCTGCAGTTGCAAAATCTGCCGGTCCAACTGGTCCAGTTCCGTCGGCTTGGAATCCAGCTCCATCTTGATGCGCGACGCCGCCTCGTCCACCAGGTCAATCGCCTTGTCCGGCAAAAACCGGTCGGTGATGTAGCGGTTCGACAGCGTTGCCGCCGCCACGAGCGCCGAATCCTGGATGCGCACGCCGTGATGCACTTCGTACCGCTCCTTCAATCCGCGCAAAATCGCGATGGTCGCTTCGACCGTCGGCTCCTCCACCATCACCGGCTGAAAACGGCGTTCGAGCGCCGGGTCTTTTTCGATGTGCTTGCGGTATTCATCCAGCGTGGTTGCGCCCACGCAGCGGAGTTCGCCGCGCGCGAGCTGCGGTTTCATGATGTTCGCCGCGTCCGTCGCGCCTTCCGCCGCGCCCGCGCCGACCAGCGTGTGCAGTTCATCAATGAACAAAATAATTTTGCCTTCGCTGGCGGCGATTTCCTTGAGGAACGCCTTGAGCCGGTCCTCGAATTCGCCGCGATATTTCGCGCCGGCAATCATCGCGCTCAAATCCATCGCGATGAGCCGTTTGTTCTTGAGCGATTCCGGCACGTCGCCGCTCACGATGCGCCGGGCCAGGCCTTCGGCAATGGCCGTCTTGCCCACGCCGGGTTCGCCGATGAGCACCGGGTTGTTTTTCGTGCGGCGCGTCAGCACCTGCATGACGCGGCGGATTTCCTCGTCGCGTCCGATGACCGGGTCAATCTTCCCCTGCCGCGCCAGCGCAGTGAGGTCACGCCCGTATTTTTCGAGCGCCTGAAATTTCGCTTCGGGATTTTCGTCGGTCACGCGCTGGTTGCCGCGCAAATCGGCGAGCGCCTTGAGCACGACATCGCGTTTGAGGCCGTGCGTTTTGAAAATTTGTTTCAGCGATGCGCCGCCCTCGGCCAGCAAACCGAGCAGCAGATGTTCGGTGCTGACGTAATCGTCCTTGAGCCTGGTCGCCTCGGATTGCGCGGCGTCGAGCGCCTTCCGCAGGGCCGGGCTGGCATAAATCTCCGCGCCGCCCTCGACCTTGTGGCGGCGGGGCAACTCGTGTTCGAGTTCGGACTGCAACTTCGCGGGCGGCACACCGATTTTCTGGAGCAGTTCGGGCACGAGGCTTTCGGACTGGCCGAGCAGGGCCAGCAGCAGATGTTCGCCGTCCATTTCCTGGTGCGACATTTCGCGCGCGAGCCGTTGCGCCTCCGACAGCGCCTCCTGCGATTTGAGGGTCAATTTCTCCGGTTGCATGGCTAATCAAATAAACCGAATGCGCGGCACGTCAAGTCTGGGAAATTTCAACCACGGCTTGTCGCGCCGCAGCCTCGGCGAAGGCGGAATGGACACGGCGTAAAGCCGCGTGGCGGCCATGCCGCTATACGCGGACGAACCGGGGTTTTTGCAAGGAAGCGCCGTCAGGCGCGGCATATTTGTAGAATCCCGCATAAAACAAATTCAAGCTCCAGCGGAGCGACATCAAAAATATGCCGCTCCTGACGGAGCTTTCTTATTTTGACTGATGAACTACAAAGATGCCGCGCCTACGGCGTTTTCCTTTGCGCCTTTGCGTTAATCCGATTTTCGTTTAGTTTTCGCGCATGAAATACCGCGAATCGGGCCGGACCGGCAAGGGGTCCGGGGTTTGACGATATCCCCATCGGGATGGCTTCTGCGGACTTGGCATTTCCCCCGCCTGAAAATATCCTCGGCACCATGTACCGGGTCAGCAGCCCATCCTCCTTGGCAAACACAACGTCAAAAGGGCGATTCCCCGTCTGCATCGTCGCCTGCATGGGTTTGATTGTGCTCGGCGCGAGCCCAATCGTTTTCTCATGGCACCCGGCACCCACGTATGTCTTTTTCCATGAACATCCCGGATGGCAGATGGCGGGCCGCGTTTTGCTCACCGTCGTAATCGCCGGGGCGCTGCTTATGACCAGCCGGCTGGACCCGGAGCAGGGAGCGGGAAAAGCAATCCGTTATTGCGGCTTTGTTCTGCTGGCGGCGTTGTTGACCGATTTGCACTTCCATACGGTGGACATTCACAAAATTCCCTGGCAAATCGACAAGTACAATCAAATCCTCCTGCACACCTGCACGCCTCCGGACCAATACCGGTTTCTGCCCCAAGGGACGTTGTGGTGGATGGCGCTGGGCAACGGCGATTTTTTGTTTTCATACCTGGCCTACCGGTTCCTTTTCACGTTCCTGGTGTGCCGGTTCGGCTACACCTTCGCGCGGTTGTTTCTGGCCCCGCGGGACGCGGTCATCGTCGTGTTGCTCTACGCCGCGTTCTACCCGCTGTCCACGCGCTACTACAACGGCAATTTGTTAGACCCGATGTCGCATGCCGTGATGCTGGCCGCGTTCACTTGCTGCCAGCGCCGGCAATTCCGGCAGGTGTTTTGGCTGTTCGTGCTGGGCATGTTCATCAAGGAGACGATGCTGCTGATCGTTCCCTGTTATTACCTGATGAACAGCGAAACATTCCGCTTGCGGGATTTCGGCACCCTCTGGCGACTGGCTCTGCTTGCCGTCGCAGGTTTGGGTGTGTTTCTGGCCTGCAGGATTCCATTTCATTTCAATTACGACTTCAATACCTTGAACGGAACGAACGAACTGATGGTGTATAGCAATCTCGGTCTTGCCCGGGGTCAGGCCCAGAGCGTGGTTTCCGTTTTCCAACGCTATTTGCATCCAATGCTTTTTATCTTCATGTGGCTGCCGCTTATTGTTTGGCGGCGGAAAATGCTGCCGCACTCCTTGTTCTGGACGGCCTTGTATCTCGCGGCTGCCTTCTATCTCACGAATCTCTGCTTCGGCTGGAATTATGAATCCAGAAACTTTGTCCCGGCCCTGATCTTCCTGTTGGTATGCACCATGATGATCGTGAATCGCTTGATCGAAGCGAGTGCACCCGGCACCAGCACGGCAGAACCTTGACACCAGCCGCACTCCAATCAGGCGATCGTGCTCCTCCGGCCTGGTGGGGCAGTTTGCGCGTAATGCGTTGCGCCTCCGACAGTGCCTCCTGCGATTTGAGGGTCAATTTCTCCGTTTGCATATCCTGTGGCGTCGAATCGAACGCCGAGACGCAAAGACGCGAAATTTCAACCACGGCTTGTCGCGCCGTAGCCTCGGCGAAGGCGGAATGGACACGGCGTAAAGCCGCGTGGCGGCCATGCCGCTATACGCGGACGAACCGGGGTTTTTGCAAGGAAGCGCCGTCAGGCGCGGCATATTTGTAGAATCCCGCATAAAACAAATTCAAGCTCCAGCGGAGCGACATCAAAAATATGCCGCTCCTGACGGAGCTTTCTTATTTTGACTGATGAACTACAAAGATGCCGCGCCTACGGCGCTTTCCTTTGTGTCTTGCCCTTATCCGTGTTTATCCGTGTCCATCCGTGGTTAAAAAACTCTCCGCGTCTTTGCGGCTTTGCGTGAAACAATTTTTCATTTAGTTTGCCCGCATGAAATATCGCGAACTGGGCCGGACGGGCTGGAAGGTTTCGGAAATCAGCTTCGGCGCGTGGGCCATCGGCAGCGCCTGGGGCAAGGTGGACGACAAGGAATCGCTCGCTGCGTTGCAGGCCGCGCTCGACGGCGGAGTAAATTTCTTTGACACGGCGGATGTCTATGGTGACGGCCATAGCGAACGGCTGTTGGCCAGGCTCCGCAAGGAGCGGAAGGAAAAATTTTACATCGCCACCAAGGCCGGCCGCCGTCTCGACCCGCACACGGCGGAAGGTTACAACCGCGCCAACCTCACCGCGTTCATCGAACGCAGCCTGAAAAACCTGGGAACCGACACGATTGACCTGCTGCAACTGCACTGCCCGCCCACGGAAGTTTTTTACCGGCCGGAAGTGTTTGCCATTCTCGACGACCTGGTGAAGGCCGGCAAGCTGCGGCATTACGGCGTGAGTGTGGAAAAGGTTGAGGAGGCGCTCAAGGCCATTGAGTTCCCCGGTGTGGAGACGGTGCAAATCATTTTCAACCTTTTCCGGCAGCGACCGGCGGAATTGTTTTTCCCGGAGGCGCAACGCCGCCGCGTGGGCATCCTCGCACGCGTGCCGCTGGCGTCGGGCATGTTGTCCGGCAAAATCACACGCGACCGCCAGTTCGCGCAGGACGATCATCGGAATTTCAACCGCCACGGCGAGGCGTTCGACCGCGGCGAAACGTTTTCGGGCGTGGATTTCGAGACCGGCCTGCACGCGGTGGAGCAATTGCGTCCGCTCGTGCCCAAAGGCGCAACCCTGGCCCAACTGGCCTTGCGCTGGATCCTGGAATTTCCGGCGGTGACGTGCGCGATTCCCGGCGCCAAACGTCCGGCTCAAGTGGAAGAGAACCTCGCAGCGTCGGACTTGCCATCGTTGTCCGCCGACACGATAAAAAAAATCGGCGCGATTTACGACGCGCAGATCAAGCCGCTGGTGCATCCGTATTGGTAACATTTATTTTCGATTTACGATTTTCGATTTACGCGACGCGCTGCGATTGCTGAATGATGCGTCAATCGTAAATCGCATATCGTAAATCGGTTTGCCAATCCGCCTTGCTCCCCTGCCCGTTTTGCGCTAGTTTGCGGGCGTTATGGAAAATTCGTCTTTTTCTTCGCCGGGCGTGCCGCCACCGTTGACGCCGCCGCCGATCATCACGCCGCCACCGCCGGCCAAACCGCGCAAGAGCCGGGGCTGGATGATTTTTGCGATCATTTTGCTCGTGTTGCTGTTCATCAGCCTGTTCGGCAATCTCACGCAATTTATCTCACGCGCATTTGGCTCCGGATTAAGCCGGGGCGGCTTTCGCACCAGCATGGCGCGCGAAGTCGGCCCGCGGCTCGAGGAATGTCTGCTCAAAGACAACGACTCGCCCCGTAAAATCACCGTGGTCACGGTGGACGGCACCATCACCGACAGCTCGGTTGACCGGGCGGGTAACAACATGGTGGACGTGATCAAGGCGCAGCTCGATCGTGCAAAGGAGGATAAACGGGTCAAAGCGGTGATTCTCAAAGTGGATTCACCCGGCGGCGAAGTGATGGCCTCGGACGAAATCAACAAGGCCATCGCGGATTTCCAGAAGGACGATCCGGTTGAACCGGGCAAGCCAGGCAAACGGGGCAAACCGGTGGTTTGTTCGATGGGCAGCCTGGCGGCGTCGGGCGGTTATTATATTTCCGTGCCCTGCCGCTGGATTGTGGCCAACGAACTGACCATCACCGGCAGCATCGGCGTCATGATGCCCGGCTGGAATTACCGCGGGTTGATGGACAAGGTCGGGATCGTGCCGATGACGTACAAGAGCGGCAAGTTCAAGGACATGCTCAGTGGCGAGCGCAGCACGAATGAAATTCCAGTGGAAGAGCACGCCATGGTGCAGGCGCTCATCGACGAAACTTACGGAAGATTTACCAACGTCGTGTGTGCCGGCCGCACGCAGGCTTACCAGAAAAACAGCAAAGAAGGAGGCCAGGCGCTCGCCCCCAATTGGACCAGTTTTGTGGACGGTCGCGTGTTTTCCGGCTCAGAGGCGCTCAAACATGGTTTTGTGGACGAACTCGGCGACTTTGACAAGGCGGTGGAGCGCGCAAAAAAAATCGCCCATATCGCCGACGCCAACCTGATTGAATATCGCGAGCGCTACGACATTTCGGATCTTTTCTCGATGTTCGGGCAGAGCAGTTCTGCGCACGACATCAAGCTCGACCTTGGTGTGGAGATGCCGAAATTGCAGGCCGGGCAGCTTTATTTCCTGTCGCCCACCTTTGTGAATTGACGTGAAAGGCGTCACCGTCATCGCGCACCCGCTGGTGCAGCACAACCTCACCCGGTTGCGCGACAAACGGACGCAGCCCCAGGAATTCCGCCGCCTGCTGGGCGAAATCGCCTCGCTCATGGTTTACGAAGCCACCCGCTCGTTCGCCACCCGTCCCACTTCCGTGCAAACGCCCCTCGCGCCCGCGTGCGGCTTCCGGATCAAACGTGATGTCGTTCTCGTGCCCGTGCTCCGCGCCGGCCTTGGCATGCTCGATTCCATTTTGCAATTGATTCCCAACGCCCGCGTCGGGTTCATCGGCCTCAAGCGCGAGGAAACGACCTTGCGCGCGCAATTTTACCACAAAAGTCTGCCGAAAAACCTGAGCCGGTTTGAAGTCATTTTGATTGATCCCATGCTGGCGACCGGCGGCAGCGCCGTGGCCGCGCTGGATTTGCTCGCCGAGCAGGGCGCGAAACAGGTGCGGCTCGTGAATCTGGTCGCCGCGCCTGAAGGCATTCGCCGCGTGCGGAAAAGCTACCCGCAACTGCCGATTTTCACCGCCGCCATTGACCGGCGGCTGAACCATAAAGGTTATATTTTGCCCGGCCTCGGCGACGTGGGCGACCGGTTGTTTGGGACGTGAGTTGGTGATTCGTTAAATGGGTGACTGGTTAAATGAGCAAGCGGACAACGAACTCATTTAACTGGTTTAACCAATCACTTATTTAACCAATTACTCATTCAACGGTTTAGCAATTTGGCCATGCCAGAAACATTACTCATGGTCGCGGACAGCGAACGCGACGCGAACATGCTTTACGCCGTTGGCATGTTTGTGCCCGACCCGTTCATTTACCTTCGCACCCGCGGCCGCCCCCTCATCGTGATGAGCGATTTGGAAATTGACCGCGCCCGCGCCCAGGCCCCGCACTGCCGCGTCGCATCACTCGGCCAATATCGGCAAAAACTTCGCGCCCAGGGAATTACACGGCCCGGCCTCGCCCACGTCGTCCGGCAAATTTTGCGCGAACAAGGAATCCGCCGCCTCACCGTGCCGGATAATTTTCCGCTCGGCCTGGCGACGGACCTGAAAAAACTCGGCGTCCCGGTCAAGGCCCGTCCGGGTAATTTTTTCCCGGAACGCGAAATCAAATCCGCCGCCGAAGTCCGGAAAATTTCCGCCGCGCTGGTGATGGCCGAGGTCGGCATGGCCGAGGGGATGCAGGTCCTGCACGCGGCCAAAATCGGGCGCGACCGCAAACTCCTTTACCACAACGTTCCGCTGACTTCGGAAAAACTGCGGTCGGTGATTGATTGCGCCATCTTGCAGGCCAGCGGCCTGCCCGCCAACACCATTGTAGCCGGCGGCCGGCAGGCGTGCGACCCGCACGAACGCGGCTATGGGCCGCTGCGCGCGCACGAGCCAATCATCATTGATATTTTTCCGCGCTCGCAAAAAACCGGCTACTTCGGCGACATCACCCGCACCGTCGTGCGCGGGCGCGCCAGCGAAGCCGTGCGGCGCCTTTACGACACGGTCTATCAAGGACAGAAAATCGCGTTCCGAAAAATCCGCGCGAATGCCCCAACCGGCGACGCCCATCGCGCCGTGCAGGAATTTTTTGAGCAGCAGGGCTACAAAACCCGCCGCCACCACAGCCGAATGGAGGGTTTCTTTCACGGCACGGGCCACGGACTCGGTCTGGAAATCCACGAATCGCCGCGCGTGGGCGCAAATTCCACCGGCAAACTCCAACCCGGCCACGTCGTGACCGTCGAGCCGGGGCTTTATTATCCGGAAATCGGCGGCGTGCGGCTGGAAGACGTCGCGCTCGTCACGACCAACGGCGCGCGCAACCTGACTCGCTTCGAAAAGGTGCTGGAAATTTAGGCAGCGCAAATCCAGATTGCGGTCAGACAATGAGGGTACTCATCACCGGTGCGGGAGGTAATCTCGGTTCGTTGCTCGCTCGCCATTTGCTTACACAACCCGGCGGCGTGCTCCGGCTGATGGTTTTTCGACGCGATATACCCGCCGACTTGAAAGTGGCCGGTAGAACCGAAATCATCCGCGCCGACCTCGCCAAACGTGAATCCTTGACCGCCGCTGTGACCGGAGTTGATGTCATCATCCATTTTGCCGGAGTGTTGTTCAAGGCCAACCCCGAACGGTTCCTGGGTACGACGAACACGGAATATTTCAAAAATCTCGTTGACGTCGCAAAAGTGAACGGTGTCCGAAGAATCATATTGATCAGCTTTCCGCACGTTGAGGGACCGACATCGATTGAAAAGCCGGCGAGCGGCAAATTGGACGGCAATCCCATATCGGTTCACGCCCAAACCCGTCTGGCCGAGGAGCGATATCTGTTTGCTAACGTGCTCGAGCCGGTCTCGCTCCGGGTCGGCATGGTTTATGGGCGGGGCATCCTGATGATTGATGCCGCCCGTTGGCTGGCAAAACGCCGGTTGCTGGGCGTCTGGAAGGAACGCACGCAAATTCATTTGATATCGAAGGAAGATTTCTGCGTGGCCTGCGCGGCGGCCATCTGTAAACCTGTTGCAACTGGCATTTACCATATCGGCGACGAGGGTAATGTTACCCTGCAGGAGTTTCTGGAATTAGCCTGCCGCCATTGGGGAGTCCGACGCCCCCGGGTCATGCCGTTGTGGTTGATTTACACCGCAGCCGAAGCTTGCGAACTTTATTCAAAACTGACCGGGTCCGTTTCGCCGCTGACCCGCGATTTCATTGACATCGGCAGGGTGTCTTACTACGGCAACACAGAGCGGATGCGGAAAGATTTGGTGCCGGTTCTGAAGTATCGGACGCTAGCGGAAGGACTCTCCACACTTTGAATAAGTCTGCCTTCCGCGCGCTCAACTTCCTGAATGCTGCGGGTGGGACACCCGCGGTCCGGTTCATTTGTGCCAACGCGCGGGTCACACTCGGGTCAGGTTGACGCTAAAAAATTCTTTCAACAGCCATGCAGTCCTGTAAATTCGATGAAATCCATCTGGCACGCGGCCAGCTTGTTGAATGAAAGCAGCGGACGCGCTGTCAATTCTATTGATTGGTTTATGTTTAATTTGTTTGATCCAGTATATTTGTTGTTTGTAATTCCCGGATTGCTTCTCGGCATCTGGGCGCAAATCAAGTTGTCCCACGCTTACGGCAAATACAGCCAGGTGCCGGTCGAGTCCGGTCTGTCCGGCGCGGAGGCCGCGCGCGAAATCCTTGATCAGGCCGGCCTCACCCAGGTGCCGGTGGAGGAAATTCCCGGCCACTTGAGCGACCATTACGACCCGATGAAGCGGGCGCTGTTCCTGTCATCGGACAATTTTAATGGCCGGACCGTGGCCGCCGTCGGCGTCGCTGCGCATGAATCCGGTCACGCGCTCCAGCATCAGGCGGCCTACGGATTGTTCAACATGCGCATGGCACTGGTGCCAGCCACGCAATTCGCGAGCATGGCCTGCTTTGGTATTATTTTTTTGGGTTTCGTGCTCCGAATGGCGTTTTTTATGAAGTTGCTCTGGCTGGCTGTCGCGCTTTTTGCCGTTACGACGCTGTTCCAACTCGTCACGTTGCCGGTGGAATACGACGCCAGCCGCCGCGCCAAGGAACAATTGTTCCGGCTGGGCCTCGTACATGAAAGCGAGCGCACGGGGGTGAGCAAGGTTCTGGACGCCGCGGCGCTGACTTACGTGGCCGCATTGGTCACCAGCATAATGACGTTGCTTTACTACATCACCCTCGCGCGCGACAGCCGAAGATAGCTAATTTTCTTGCCGGCTGGCGTTTAGGTCGTAACGTTTCCCCGTTGTATGGCGGCAAAGAGGCAAAAACGCAAGGCAGCCAAATCCAAACGGCGCGCAACCCGACCCCTGGTTGCCGCGCGCCGCGCAAAAGTTTCCGCGCGCGCGACCGTTGCGCCTGCCGTTCCCGCGCACGCCCCGCCGAAACCGGCCGGGGAAAGCGACACCACGCAATTCATCCGGCGGGAAAGTTCGGCTTACGACGGCGACACGGCCATCAAACTTTACCTGCGCGAAATCGGGCAGGTTAAATTGCTCACGCCGCAGGAGGAAATCCATCTGGCCGCGCGCATCAAAAAGGGCGACAAAAAAGCGCGTGAGCAGATGATCAAGGCCAACCTCCGCCTGGTCGTAAAAATCGCGCGCGATTACGATGGCATCGGACTGCCGCTGCTGGATTTGATCAGCGAAGGCAACATCGGCCTGATGAAGGCCGTCGAGCGCTTTGATCCGAAAAAGGGCGGCAAGCTTTCAACCTACGGTTCGTGGTGGATCAAGCAGTCCATCAAACGCGCGCTCGCCAATCAATCCAAGACCATCCGCCTGCCGGTGCATCTGGTGGACAAGATTTCCAAGATGCGCCGCATTGGGATGCGTTTGCAGGAGGAGTTTGGCCGCGAACCGACCGACGAGGAACTGGCCGATGAACTCGACGTGACCCCCACCCGCATCCGGCAGATGCGGCAGGTTGCGATTCGCCCGGCATCGCTCGACGCACCCATCGGCGATGACGACTCGAATTATTTTTCCGACGTCGTCGAGGATGAAAACGCCACCTCGCCCTACGAAAATCTGAAAGACAAAACCATCACCGGCATGTTGCAGGACATGGTCGGGCACCTCGACGCGCGCGAAGCGACCATTTTGCGCTACCGTTTCGGCCTTGACGGCGGCACGGAAAAAACGCTGGAGGAGGTCGGCAAAAAATTCGGCGTCACGCGCGAGCGCGTCCGCCAGATCCAGAACCTCGCGTTGAGAAAACTCCGCAAAATGATCGAAAAACTCGAAAGCTCCAAAAACAAAGGCAACTGACGCATGTCCCAAACCACCGCCACGCCCGGGGAAATCGAACAGGCCATCCGCACCATTCCGGACTTTCCCAGGCCGGGCATCCAGTTCAAGGACATCACGCCCGTGCTGGCCGATGCCCGGTTGTTTTCCGGCGCGATTGATTTGCTCACGGAAAGATTCAAACCCGGTTCGGTGGACGCGGTGGTGGGCATTGACGCGCGGGGATTTATTTTTGCCGCCGCCGCGGCCGTGAAATTGCGCGCCGGGTTCGTCCCCGTCCGTAAAAAAGGCAAGCTGCCCCACCAAACCATCGAACAGGATTACGCGCTCGAATACGGCACGGCGACCGTCGCCATGCACGTGGACGCGCTCAAGCCGGGCGCGCGGGTGGTGTTGATTGACGATCTGCTCGCGACGGGCGGCACTTCCGCCGCCGCAGCCGCACTGGTAAAAAAACTCGGCGCCAACATCCTTGAAATCGGCTTTCTCATCGAACTGAAATTCCTCAACGGCCGCGAGAAACTGAAGGGCTGGCCGGTGCGCTCCATCATTGTTTATTGAGTCGCACCCCGGAAAATAAAAACGCCGGTGCTTTCTCGGCGAAACCTCGAACACCGTCCACGCGAAGCCGGGATGTTGATTGTCCGCAACCCGCCGGGTTCAACCACAAAGACATGGCGCGGCGAAGCCGCAACCGAAACGGAGTGCAGCCGTCCCCGGCTGCAGCAACGTACGGCGGGAGGAAGATTGGGGAATAATCCCGTGCCCTCCGGGCTGAGGATGTTGCTGCGCCCGGGGACAGGCGCACTCCGGCCAATTCTTCGCAGCTTGCGAGGAATTTGGGGTGTTGCCGTACCAAGGCGCGAAAAATCGGACTGCGGTCATCTGATTATCCTGACGAAATCCGTCAATTTCTTCCCGGTATAGAAGTTTATCCATTTGCCGGTCGCATCAGCATAGGCCAGACACCGGTATCCTTTGCATTGAACCCACACCAGTTCCTTGAAAATTGGAACCAGACCGCTGGTTTGGTTATTTTTCCTGTCTGCTTGAGCGCTTTTTTTCATTGGAACGGCAACACGTTAGCACGTTTGCCCCGTTCATGCCAGTGGTAACAACTCTCAACTTTCAACTCCCCTGTCGCGCCATAGCGAATAGCGAAGGCGGATCAACCGTCCGCAAATGGACTATTGCGGGTGCCGGAACCCAGGCGTAGCATCACCCCCACAGTCTGAAATCAGGAAAATGGGCATGAAAACGATTGGTCTTCCGGGCAAACATTTGTTTAACAATCGGCCCTCGGCTACCTGCTCGCGCGCAGCGGAGTTGATCATTGGCTGTTCGCCGAAGGCGCCGCCGCAGGCGTCGCAGGCGTTCATTGCCACTTAAATCAGAAAAGCAGATATGAAAACTGAATTTGCCCGGAGACGCTGGACGGTCGAGGAAGAGCATTTGCTGGGAACCAAATCTGATCGCGCCCTCGCTAGAAAATTTGGCCGCACCACCACTGCGGTTGCCGCCCGACGCCATCTCAAGCACATCAGCCTGATCAAAAAGTGGAAGCCGGAGGATGACAAACTCCTCGGCAGCCGGCCGGATGCGCAGGTGGCCCTGTTGCTTAAACGTCCTCGTTACCAAGTGGCCTATCGGCGACGCCAGCTTGGCATCTTATTCAAGCATCCCGATTATCACTCCTGGAAACACGGCGAGATTGCCATGCTGGGCTGGCGACCGGATCGCAAAGTAGCCGAGTTGACCGGACGCACCGTCAAAAACGTGCGTCACAAACGCCTGAAACTCGGCATCCCCTTCTTTAATCCCGAATTCCGTCCGTGGACGCGCGAAGAAGACAAGTTGCTGGGCAACATGCCAGACGCCGAAGTGGTCTGGCGGATAAAGCGAACCATCGTGGCCATTCGCAAACGCCGTCTTCGCCTGGGGATTCCCAATCCCGTCCCCGCGCGTCATGTTTGGACGCAGCAACAAATCGCCCTGCTCGGCACCATGCCCGACCGGAAATTGGCCGAACAAATTCGCTGCCCGGACTATGTGGTGACATTCAAGCGCCGGTCATTGAAAATCCCCGCTTGGTGTCGGCGGCAATAAACCTCCGTCATTTGCGCAATGGAGTATTGTTGACACCGCATCTGCCGGGCGTAGCATCGCCTTACAATCTGAAATCAGGAAAATGGGCATGAAAACGATCAGTCTTCCGGGTAAACATTCGTTTTTCAATTGGCGATTGGTCATTGGTCATCGGCTATTCGCCAGAGGCGCAGCCGCAGGCGTTGTTGGCAATCGCCCGCCTTAATTCTCAACACTCAACTCCATGTCGCGTCGAAACAACGTGAAGACGGATCAACTCTCAACTTCAATAAGACAATGAACCGAATCTATCAGGGCAAAGTAACTGCCGTTGAAATCCCCGACGGCAAAGACGAACAAGGCAAACCACTCGATCTGGACGTTCTCTGGCAGCACCACGAATTATTTCAGGACGCGGTGAATTATTGAACCCCTCACGACTATGGCTAACGAACTTTATAGAACTTACGAAGTGCTCGTCGAAGAAAGCGTCCACACCGACCATCCCAAAAGGGCAACTGATAAAACCAAAAAGCCGTCGGTGTTCAATGCGGAAATTGACGGCGCGTTGCGGGACACTCACATGATTTTTCAAGATGCCGTGTGCTACAACACGCTTTGCTTTGCTGGATTGGCTGGATTGGAGGTTCACCAAAGCGGAGAGCGCGAGGGCGAGTTGTTAACCGGCGCATGGAGCAGCGTGGATGCGCTGTGGTGTCCGCCGCTGGTTCTCGCTGGGGAGGAAAATCCCACAGACGCGACCAAACCGCGCGCGGGAAAAGAAAAAAAGAAATTGAGCGACCAGGCAGAAGTTAGCTTTTCCTTAATCGCGTCACCCTTGCCAGATGATTACTGGAATACGATAGCGGATGTGCCTTCACCAATGCAGGCCGAGCCAGTTCACCTTACCGTGTCATTTAAGATTGAGGGCGATGAAATAGCAAAGTTGCGCGCAGAGACAAAACAGTGGCTGTCCGGGTCACATCGTGGCTTTGCCAAAAAAGGTGAGAAAGACGCTGACAAACGCCGCCACTTTAATTGGCCGATTGACCGTGAAACGAGCAAATACGATTCAGGTGAATTGAACGAGAAAGCAAAAGTGCTTTGGTGTGGAAGCGGCAAGGCTGGTGACGAATGGAAAGGTTTTGCTCTGCGCCATGACAAAATAGCGTCTAGCAGCAAAAATGCCGTCTATTACGACTCCGACTTCCACATTCTTTCCATTGACCTTGGGAATCGTTTTGCTGCCGCGTTTGCCCGGCTGCGAATCCATGCAGAACCGAATGGCGATGGACGCATCATTTCCGCCGATGGATTCTCACCTGTCATCAAGGCAGACATCGTTCGGCAAGGAACGCTACGCTTGCAAGGAGAGAACGCGAAAGTCTGGCAGCATGTGCGGGAGGCGGATGGAACGTGCAAAAAGGACTCGACCGAGAATTACGTTTATGTGCTAGAAGATGAAGAATATGGCAATCAGGGGCGCGGACGATTTCCCAAGGATGACGAATACAGCAAGTTTTCAAAACTCGCCGGGCAGTTAGCACCTGTTGAATCGTTATCCTTGAGCGGAAAAGAAAAAGAAACATATCCTGAACTTGCCGACCACTTGGTTTTCCGGCTCAAGCGGCGGATTGGCAGGCTTCGCACGTTGCTCAATCTTGTGTGGCGGCTTTGCGCGAAGCACGAACGGAATCAGCGCACTGGACAGCAAGGCAAGGAACGTGAAGAGTCGGACAGGCTGTTTCACCGGCGAATGACGGTTGAAACTTTGGCGCGCTCGTTAATCAGACCTCCACGTCAACTCGATGAAACAGAAGATCCCAAAGATTCAAGTCTTCGAGCGGTTCTCGCCGCCGATGAACACTGGGAAAAGCTGAAAGACGATGGATTACTGAAAAGCACGAAAGGCGCGGATGAAAAGAATCGCTGTCAGAAGCTAGAGGCGATGTTGAAAAGCGACACCGCTTGGAATTGGAATGCACTCGCAGAAGCGGTCAAAAAACAGATTGAGGAATACATGGAAGGCGTGCCGGGTGACGACGAGCGGCAACCGCTCGACAAACTGCTTGTCAAAGTGATTGAGTTTTGCCTGCCGCTGCGCGGTCGGCATTGGGGCTGGAATCGTTCAAGCAAAGCCCGCCTCCATTGGGATAATAAAGACGACGAACACACGCCGCACATCATGGGAATGCGCGGACTTTCGATGAAGCGACTGGAACAAATCTCGAATCTCCGCCAGCGATGCCAAAGTTTTGCCAAGCTGGAGGATCGCTATCACGGCTCATTCAAGGCCAAGAACTACAACCCGCCAGAGACATCAAAAAGCTGGCGGCTGACTTCGAAGCTAACAAAACCTACACGGGCAAACTGGTGTTGGCTGTCGAAGGCGGAACGGATTTCGTGCCTGTTCTCGCGCCTCTCGGTGGGAAGGATACTTTCAATGCAGACATCACCGCAGCAGCGAACATCGGCTTGCGCGCAGTCGCGGACCCGCAACGTTGGGATATTTTTCCGCGCTTGCGCACGAAAAGGAAATCGGAAACCAAAGTCTCGGCAACGAATTGGCGCGGCTGGTTCGCTTCGTTTGAAAAGGAGGATGATAGACGTGTCCTGCTCGCTGCTGCTGACAAAACCGTGACACAAACTGCTGCCAATGAGATGCCCTCAAAAAAGAAAACAAAGAAAACCATCGCTAGCAGCGGAGGCAATGATGCTGAAACAGCATCCAGTCAATCATCCGAATTCCCTCCCTTTTTTGTCGAACACCCAAAACATGATTGGTTGTTTGAAAATGACTGGCTCAAAAAAGAAGCCTTCAAGTTTAAGCAAGGCGACAAAGAACTTTTCGCATATCCCCAAGGTCGTTACCTGAAGCGGGTGGAGCAAGTTTGCTCTGAACGCATCAAGGCAATCAACCATGACCGCATCAATAAACCACCAAAGGCTTAACCGCCATGAGCGAAGCGCCGATTCAAGTCAACGCCGGGCTGGAATCCCAGCCGGTGATGCCGGTGCGTCGTCTCAACAATTACGTTTATTGCCCGCGCCTGTTTTATTTCCAGTGGGTTGAAAACATTTTTCAGGAAAGCGCCGACACGGTCGCCGGTTCCCATGTCCATCGGAACGTGGACGCGCCCTCTCGTCTGGAAGAGGAAAAAACCAAAGCACTTTCCGATAGTCTTCCCGAAGGCGCAAAGCTCCGCAGTTTGCGATTGGAAAGCGAGGCGCTGGGCATTGTTGGCGTGATGGATTTGGTCGAAGGCGGACCGGATGGAGCGCAAATCGTGGATTACAAAAAAGGCTCCGCCCGTCGCACCAGCGAAGGTGAACGCGAAGCACGCGAGCCTGAATCCATTCAAGTCGGCGCGTATGCCCTGCTCTTGCAGGAACACGGCGTGAAAGTTTCGGGAGCTATAATTTACTATGCTGCGGACAAGCGGCGAGTACCGGTGGATATCGGCGAAGATTTATTGTCCAAAACTAAACAGGCCATAACCGACGCAAAAACATTGGCAGCTTCCGGCCACTGTCCGCCACCTCTAAAAAGCGACGCCCGCTGTCTGGGATGCTCCGCTTATCCCGTCTGTCTTCCCAATGAATCTGTCTGGTGGTCAAAACGGCGAAAATCAACCGAGCCGGAAGGCCAGCTTCAATTCGGTTTCGCCGGGCAATCGGAAGACGATCTACGCGATAAAATCCTGGAGGCACTGGATTTTGCCGCCGAATCCACGGACAAAGAACCCACATTGCAACCGCCCCGGCCCGGCGGCGACGATGGCGAGGTGCTGGTGGTGCAAACGGCGGGCGCGCAAATCGGCCAGCGCGGCGAGGAATTGATCGTCAGCGTCAAAGGCGAGGACGCGCGTAAAATTCCCGGCCAACAAGTGCGGGCGATTTATTGTTACGGCGCGGTGCAGATGACGGCGCAGGCGGCGGAAACGTGTTTGGAACTTGGCATTGATGTTTCCTATTTTTCTCCGGCGGGAAGATTTATCGGCATGTTGCGCGGATTGCCCGCCAGCGGCGTTGACGCCCGGCGCGGTCAGTATCGGCTGTTTGAACTGCCCGGCGTGCGGTTGCAACTCGCGCGTGAAGTCATCCGTGCCAAAATTCACAACCAGCGCGTAATGCTCATGCGCAACGGCGAAGCGCCGGACCGCGTATTGAGTCTGATGTCTGGCTTTCGCGATGCCACGGAATCGGCGCGCGATTTGACGACATTGCTGGGCATCGAAGGCAGCGCGGCGGCGCTTTATTTCGAGCAGTTCGAGTCCATGTTGAAACAGCGCGAGGATTGGAAATTTGACTGGCGCGGGCGCAATCGCCGTCCGCCGCGCGACCCGGTAAATGCCCTGATTTCACTCGGCTATTCGATGCTCGCAAAGGAACTCACGGGTGTCTGTCATTCCGTCGGGCTTGACCCCTTTCTCGGTTTCATGCACCAGCCGCGCTATGGCCGCCCTGCCCTGGCGCTGGATTTGATGGAAGAATTTCGTCCGCTGGTAGCCGACAGCGTGGCGATCAGCCTCATCAATCGCGGCGAGCTTGGCCCGGAAGATTTCATCCGCAGCGCGAATGGAACTTTTTTGAATGACAAAGGACGCCGACCATTTTGGGAAGCGTGGTTTCGCCGGCTGGACGCGGAAGTGAGCCACCCAGAATTCAGCTACAAAATGGCCTATCGCCGGATGCTGGAAGTGCAGGCGCGGCAGTTATGGCGGTTCGTGCGCGGCGAGGCGTTGACCTATCACGGTTTCACCACGCGCTGACGCGCGAATAGCCAATAGACAATGACCCATAGCCAAAGTAATTCGAGCCCTCCACATCATCGGTTGATATTCGACTGTCGGATATTGATAATTGGCTATTGCCTATTGGCAATTCGCGGAGCGACGTGACTATCGGCCATCGGCTATTTAAAAACGCAAACCAAACAAAAAAGGAAACAACCCCATGCCAAAATATCAGAAGTTCGAGGACCTGCCGGTCTGGCAGGAAGGCGCGCGACTTTACAACCGGGTGCTTGATTTGCTGGAAGAACCGAACGTACCGCTCACGCCGGGCTATCGCAACCAACTCGACCGCGCTGCGCTGTCCGTGTCGAACAACATCGCCGAAGGTTTCGAGCGTGTCACCACAAACGAATTGAACGCCTTCCTTGCAATTGCGCGCGGTTCGGCGGGCGAGGTGCGTTCAATGATGGCGGTGGTGAAAGACCGACCGAAGTTGAAATCCATATTGCGCCGGTTGCAGGAAATCCGTTCGCTGGCCGAGTCGTGCGCCAAACAACTGACGGCCTGGACGGCGTCCATCGACAGTTCACCCGTACAGGGCAAACGACATTTGACCGGTGAGGTGAAGGAAAGGCGGGAAGCGGCAGAGAAGGCGCAGAACCTCCGACTCAACTTCCTGCGAGGCCTAAAGCCGCCGCATCCGCTTTTCAATTCGCCCGAAGCCCGTGCTGCTCGCGGTGAACCGGAGGAATAGCCGATAGCCAATGAAGCCAATAGCCAAACGCTACCGCATTCACCGGCCATCGTCATTGTCCATTCGCCCTCGGCTATCGGTTATTGACTATTGGCTATGCGAACGCATTGAGCCATGAGCCGGATTCGTTACCTCGTCAGCTATGACATCAGCGACCCGAAACGGCTGCGGAAAGTGGCGCGCTCGCTGGAAGGTTTTGGCGTGCGCCTGCAATACTCCGTTTTTGAATGTCCGCTGGACGATTTGCGGCTGGCAAAATTGAAGGCCGAACTTCAGGACTTGTTGGACCACGAGGAAGACCAGGTTTTATTTGTCTCGCTTGGCCCCAGCGCGAATGACGCGAGCTTGATCATTGAAGCAATGGGGTTGCCATACGAAGTCCGGTCGCGGGTGACGATTATTTGATTTTCAGGCTTGCAACTTTTACCGAAAGGCGTTGAATAAATCCCGGCCACTGGCCACCGACCACCTTTCTTCCGCCATTGGAAAGGCATGATTTTTGAAATCGCGAACGACTGCGCCTGATTGCGGCTGCGCGGCGCGAGCGCTGAAGTGCTGGCGCTCGCCCGCAAGGACGCTCGCATTAAGTAAACGATTGAAAGCAAAGCTCTAAGGCATGAAGACCCTGCCGACAAAATCATTTGGAAAGCTGCGAAGCCTTATCGCTCGCCAACAGCAGCGAATCGCAGCGGAAAATGAGCCTGACGGCAGGGGTGAGCTTCAGTCGGCGCGAATTCAGGAATCGTGAGGCGGGTAAATGTGCGTGACGACCGGCCAGAAGGCGTCGTGCTTCAGTCGGCGCGAATTCAGGAATCGTGAGGCGGAGTTTAGTTCGACGCGCCGAATGGCTCAAGTCCACGCTTCAGTCGGCGCGAATTCAGGAATCGTGAGGCGGTCTTCGGTGTCAGCAACCGGAACGTTGCCCGGACGGCTTCAGTCGGCGCGAATTCAGGAATCGTGAGGCGGCTGTCTTTCCCGGTTAACAACTCGACTCGAAGCCTGCTTCAGTCGGCGCGAATTCAGGAATCGTGAGGCGGACCACGAGCGCCGCGACGGCGCTGACCAATGACATCGCTTCAGTCGGCGCGAATTCAGGAATCGTGAGGCGGTTCGACGGGGAAATGGCTTTTGCCGAGAGTCAAGGCTTCAGTCGGCGCGAATTCAGGAATCGTGAGGCGGAAATAACTGCGGTCGGCTGCATATTCGATTTCAAGCTTCAGTCGGCGCGAATTCAGGAATCGTGAGGCGGTTTTTTGCTGCGGATGCCTTCCGAACCCAAGCGGGCTTCAGTCGGCGCGAATTCAGGAATCGTGAGGCGGAGTTGCGGCGGGTTGGTGTGCGCGGCTCGGCTCAAATTCATTGGCAAGCTTTCCCCGTCCACCCGCCGCGCACACCAACCCGCCGCAAATTCGACTCCCCACCCGATCTCACATTGCGCAATTGAGTTTTCAACCGCGAATTTCCCGTTACATTGTCGCCGATGCACTGGCTGCAAGCACTGGATACAAGTCTGTTTGATTTCATCAACCAGTCGTTGGCCAATCCGTTCTTCGACTGGCTCATGCCGGTTTTGAGCAACAACGCCCTGTTCTTTCCTGCCCTGTTCCTGCTCGGCGTCAGCCTGCTTTGGAAAGGCAATGCCCGGATGCGACTTTGCGTCCTGCTGCTGCTCTTGATCCTGCCGCTGGGCGACAGCCTGGTCACCAACACCATCAAACACGCCGTCGCCCGGCCGCGCCCGTTCGTCACGCTGCCCGAGGCGCGGTTGTTCGGCAGCCCGGGCAAGGGCTATATCCCTCACGAGGCCGGTGACACCGGCAGGGAGATGTCCACCGATAAAGGCAGCCGCACCAGCATGCCTTCGTCGCACGCGGCCAACTGGTTTGCCGCCACGATGATTCTTTTCATTTATTACCGGCGCAGCCTTTGGTTCATGCTGCCGATGGCGCTGGCAGTTTCGTTTTCACGCGTCTATAACGGCGTTCATTATCCCGGCGACGTGCTCGCCGGCGCGATTCTGGGCGCGGGCTACGCGGCGGCGGGTGCGATGGCGCTGCAAGCGGGGTGGCAGTGGATTGGAAAAAAATGGTTCCCGGTCTGGCACGCGCAATTGCCCTCGCTCTTGAATGTCGAAACACAAAACTCTCCGGCCCTCGACCCTCGGCCCTCGACCCTCGACACGCATTGGCTGCGCCTCGGCTACATCGTAATCTTCGTCATGCTCATCGCGCGCTGGCTTTACATCGCCAGCGGCACGATTGAGTTGGAAAAGGACGAAGCCTACCAGTGGCTTTGGTCAAAACACCTCGCGCTGTCGTATTACAGCAAACCGCCGGGCATTGCGCTGATTCAGTTTGCGGGCACGTCGCTGTGGGGCGACACGGCCTTCGGCATCCGGTTTTTCCCGCCGTTGTTCGCCGCCATTTTGAGCGTGATGGTGCTGCGCTTCTTCGCCCGCGAAGTCAGCGCGCGGGCGGGGTTTGGGCTGTTGCTCATCGTCACCGCCGCGCCGCTGCTCGGCATCGGGACGATTTTGATGACGATTGATCCGCCGATGGTGCTGTGTTGGATGTGGGCGCTGGTGGCCGGCTGGCGCGCGGCGCAACCGGATGGCAAAACCCGCGACTGGCTGGTTGTCGGCCTGGCCATGGGCCTTGGTTTTCTCTGCAAGTACACCGCGGCCTGCCAGATTGCGTGCTGGGCAATCTTCTTCGCGCTTTGGCCCGCAGCCCGCGCGCATCTGCGACGGCCCGGCCCGTGGCTCGCGCTGCTGATTTTTCTGGTTTGCACCACACCGGTCCTCATCTGGAACGCGCAACACGGCTGGATCACCGTTCATCACGTCGCAGGCAACGCGGGCCTGCATGGCCAGTGGCGGCCGACGATGCGGTTCTTTTGGGACTTTCTGTTTGTGGAAGCCGGGCTGCTGAATCCGGTTTTCTTCATCGGCGCACTTTGGGCCATGTTCGCCTTTTGGAAACAACCCCGACACAAGATGTCGGGGCTGTGGCTTTACTTTTTCTGCATGGGCGCTCCGGTTTTCTTCGGCTACTGGCTTTGGTCGTTGCATTCGCGGATTTTGCCCAATTGGATTGCGCCCGCCGTGGTGCCGATGTTTTGTCTGATGGTCGCGTATTGGGACGAGCGGCGGCGCATCGCCAAACCTTTTCTGGCGATTGGTCTCGCGCTGGGCTTTTTCGCCGTGGCAATCCTGTTCCAGAGCAATCTCATTGGCAAAGTCGCCGGACAATTATTGCCTGGTGAAAAAGACCCGTTGCGCCGCGTGCGCGCGTGGAGACCGACCGCCGCGCTGGTCGAAGGCGAGCGTGAAAAATTGGAGGCCGAAGGCCGGCCCGCCTTCATCATCGCCGATCATTACGGCATGACCGGGCTGTTCACCTTTTATCTGCCGCAGGCACGCGCGGCGTTGCCAGCCGGGCCGCTCGTTTATTGCGTGGATTCGGATGAACCGAAAAGCCAATTTTACTTTTGGCCGGATTACGACTATCGCGCCCAGCGCCAGGGCCAAAACGCCATTTACGTCAGCGAACTTGACCCCTATCCGCTCGAACCTTGGTGGCTTTGGAAATGGCTGACGCATCAAACGGTCGGTTACGGCGAAGTGCCGCCGCCTTTTCCCCTGCCACCGCGAATGCTCCGGGAATTCGGGTCCGTCACCGACCTCGGCGAATTCGAAATCAAAATCGGCAACCGCATCTTCCGCCGTGTGCATCTCTGGGCGTGCCACAACCTGAAATGACGAATGACTAAATCCGAATGACGAAATAATTCACAATGATCAAATCTCCAAATCTTCGTTTGTTGTGCTTTTGCTCATTGGAGCCTAGTCATTCTTTAGTCATTAGGGTTTCGTAATTCGTCATTTTCAATGAATGTCGCGCACTTGGTGGTTCCTGAAAAAATGTCTTCAATCACAAAACCGGCAATGGAAATTTTTTTACCCGTTCGTAATTACGATCTGGCCGCGACGCTGGACTCCGGCCAGGCCTTCCGCTGGCAACCCGGCAATGATTCCTGGGTGGGCGTCATCGGCCAACGTTGGGTGCGTTTGACACCAAGGCGCGACGGCATTCGCGCTGAAGCCGCCGGGCCGGTCGCCGACTGGCGGTGGCTGCGCGACTATTTGCAAACCGAAGTGGATTTGGACACCGTGCTCAAAACTTTTCCCGACGACGCGCCGATGCGCGACGCGGTGGCCGCGTGCCGCGGTTTGCGCGTTCTGCGACAGGACCCGTGGGAATGTCTCGCGTCATTCATTTTGTCCTCGACCAAACAAATCGTCCAAATCCGGCAAATCATCGCCCTCCTCTGCGAACAGTTTGGTAAACCGATCAATTGGTGTAGCGTCGAGCCTGTGGCTCGACTCAATTCGGCCACAGGCCGAACTCTACAATTCGCATTTCCGTCGCCGGAAAAAATCGCTGCCGTCACCGAAGCCGAACTCCGCGCGTGCAAAATGGGTTTTCGCGCGCCGCATCTGCTCGCCGCCGCCCGTCAGATTGCCGATGGCAAACTCGATCTGGAGCGGCTACGGCATCTGACCCTGGCGGAAGCACGCGAGGAATTGATGAAACTGCGCGGTGTCGGCGGCAAAATTGCCGATTGCGTCCTGCTCTTCGCCTATGGTTTTGACGACGCGTTTCCCGTGGACGTGTGGGTCGAGCGTGGGTTGCGCGAACTTTATTTCCCGCGCCGCCGGGTGGGCGACAAACGGCTGCGGCATTTTGCCGCGACCCATTTCGGCCCGCACGCCGGCTACGCCCAGCAATATCTTTTCCATTACATGCGGACGAAAATGAAATGAACCACGAAATACACGAACCACACGAAAACTTTTCTTTCGTGTCATTTCGTGTGTTTCGTGGTTTCAATAATCTCAGCCAAAATGAAAATTGATGCCATTCTCTCACCGGCGGAACTGCCCGCGCTCGCGAAACGCGATTTGCGCGACGCCACCTGCGTCGTGTTTGACGTGCTGCGCGCCACGAGCACGTTTGTGACCGCGCTGCACCACGGCGCAAAGGCCATCGTGCCCGTCTCCGAAATCGCCGAGGCCCTGGCCCTCCGCCAAAAACAGCCGGACGTCCTCCTCGGCGGCGAACGCGACGGCGTGAGAATCCGCGCCGACCAAACCGGCGGCATTGATTTTGATCTCGGCAACTCGCCGCGCGAATACACGCCGGAAAAGGTCCGCGGCAAAACGATTGTTTCGACGACGACGAACGGCACCCGCGCGCTGCGCGCCTGCGCAGATGCGCCAACGATCTTGGCCGCCTCGTTTTTGAACCTCACCGCCACCGCGCAATTCATCCGCCAGCTTCAGCCCGCCCAAATCGTGCTCGTGTGCGCGGGCACGCGCGAAAACATCGCCACCGAGGACGTGCTGGCGGCGGGCGCGATGGGCGAAATGTTGGAGGTAGGGTCATCGCGCTGCGATGACCGGTCGGCGCAGCGCGCCGTCCCTACCAAATTCTCCGATTCCGTCGAAACCGCCCGCAGCGCCTGGCGGAAGGCGAAGTCCAACCTGCTCGCAGTTGTTTCGGAGGGGGAAAACGCGCGGCGTTTGCTGGCAATTCCCGAATTGCGCGATGACGTCGCGTTTTGCCTGCAACAGGACAAATATTCATTGGTCGCCAAAATGGACGGCGAGGCAGTAATTCGGTGCCCGTAGGATTCAACGTGCGGCTTTTGCACTTTCACATTCTCGCCCGGCGAGATCCAATTTTTCTCGACAAAAAGGGAGAAGCGAAATATCCCCAAGCATCGTGAAAAATTGAACCGCATTTTTGCGGTTTATAAAAAGTTGGGCACCAACCATGCATTTGGCAATACAACTCCTGTTATTCTGGGCGCTGGCCTTGTTGACTCTTTGCACGGCTCTCGTGTTGCTGAATATATTTTATAACCTGATTGGTGATGGTCTTGAGTTGCTTAGCCTTGGCAAGGAGGCGGTCATCGCCAGCATTGCCTCACTGGTTGAAGCCGCCTGTTTATGGCTGGTCATGGCTTTTGTTCCCACTGCATCCCGGGCGATGATTATTCCCGTCATCATCGTGGCTCTGATTTACAAGGTCGCCCATCATGAAGATTGGAGCCGTTATGAGATTCTCCTGCTTCTGATGTTCCAAGTAGTTATCGGTTGTTTGGGCGCATCCCTGATTTTCGGCCATTTCGAGACAGCCATCATCATCTTGGTTGGCTTTGGCATTGTTTTGGCCATCATCGCCGCCTTTGCGAGGAGTCTATGACACCAAATATGCACCGTTCCGGCAACCCTCTGGAAAGGTGGTCCAGAGATTGGGACAATCAGCCTGTTTTCGATCTTAAAACTGCACGCCCAACGCCTGTAATTTCGCCGTGATCTGCGGGTCGCCGGGCTTGAGCCGCAACGCTTCCTGATAACACCGCACCGCTTCGGTGGTTTGCCCCTGTTTCACCAAGGCATCGCCGAGGTTGCTGCAAATCTGCGGGTTGCCGGGCATGATGCGGAGGGCTTCGCGGAAATGCCGGACGGCCTCATCGAATCTTTTCTGAATGAACAAAACCGTGGCGAGATTGTTGTGCGCACTCGCGGAATCCGGTTTCAATTTCAGCGCCGCCTCAAAATTCGTGATGGCCCCGGCATACTGCTTTTTCGCCGCCCGGGCAAACCCCAGGTTGTCCAGAATGTCCGCCTGGTTGGGGGTGATTTCAAGGGCCTTGCAATAATTGGCGATGGCCTCGTCCCACATGCCCAGCTTGGCAAAGCCATTGCCCAGGTCATAGAGAACGCTGGGATCCAGCGGATTCATCCGCAGCGCCTGGTCATAACAACTCACCGCACCCTGAATATCTCCTTTGGCTGACAGACAGGTACCCAGGTTGACACAAGCGGTGTAGTTGTTCTCCGTCACAACGAGCGCATGTCGAAAGAGCGTCTCGGTGTTTTGCCAGCAACCCAACTGGATTCTTGTCTGCCACGCGCAGGCCACCAACAGCAATCCGGCCAGCAGGAACAGAGACAGTTTGGGCCAATGCCGCCGCAACCACAACTCCCCGACACCCCAGGCCAGAATTACGAACAACCCAACTGAAGGCAGGTAGCTGTACCGATCGGCCATGGATTGGCTTCCCACCTGCACCAGACCAATCACTGGAACCAGGGTCCCCACAAACCAGAACCAGCCGGTGAAGCCAAACGGGAATTTGCGCGCCAGCCATACGGCGGCGACGCAAAGCCCGGCCAACAGCACCATCGCCGGCAACAGGCATTCCCAGGGCCAGCGCTCCACAAACGGATAGGGATTGGCGAGCGATGCGGGCCAAAAAGTTTTTCCCAAATACCGGGCATAGGAAACAAAGGTGTTTCCGATCCGCGCGGAGACGGAAAATCTCGTCAGCGCCAAAACCGCGCCGACCTTCCGTTGCACCAGAAATGTCACCAGGCACGAAACCGCGCTCAGGGCAAAAAACGGAATCTTTTCCCAAACCAAACGTAAAATCGTAAATCGTAAATCGTAAATCGTAAATCGCTTCAGCGGCCAGTAATCCAGCAGCAACATGACAAACGGCAGCGTCACCAGCATCGGCTTGCTCATCAGTCCCAGCGCGAAAAACAACAGCGCCAGCCAGTAGAAACGTGACACGTGACACGTGACACGTGACAAGATGGATTCCGTTCGTGTCACCTGCCACTTGTCACTTGTCACATATCGCGAATACGCGATCAACGCCAGCAGTCCGAAGAACATGCTTAAAACATCCTTGCGTTCCGAAATCCACGCCACCGATTCCACGTGCAACGGATGCAGGGCAAACAACGCCGCCACAAACGCACTCCGCCAATTTGCCGCCGTCAATCGCCGGAACAGGAGGAAAACCAGCGCCGTGTCGGCCAGATGAAACAACAGGTTGGTGAGGTGCGGACCGGCCGGGCCCGGGCCAAACAAACTCGCGTCGAGCATCAACGAAAGCCACGTCAGCGGATGCCAGTTGCCACCAAATCCCGTGGTGAAGGCCCATCCGAGGTTGGCTGGCGACAGGCCGGCCAGCACGTGCGGATTGGAAAAGAAATAATCCGAGTCGTCGTAGTTGACGAAATCGCAACGCGTGACCGGCCAATAAACAACCAATGTCACCGCCACCAGCAGCAGGCAAAGAACAGCTGGCCGGGCGAACCCGCCGGGTTTGCCGGCGGGTTTAAAATTTTCAGATGTCATTCGTTCACTCACGCTAATTTCCCGACAGGAGCGCGGGTGTCTCACCCGCAGCAGCCCCGGATGCAGAAAATCTCACCGTCTTATTCCATTGTTCAACAGCATTCCAACCAGTTGCGCCCCGGACCGGCGCGCTTCTGTTTTCATCAAACCACAAATTCCAGTTCCTGCCGGTGCGGAATCAGGCCGCGCTCGAAGGCCTGCCCTAAAAACCGGCGGATGGCTTCCCGGCCCCGCTCGCCGTAATCGAGCGTCCAGTGGTTCACATACATCCCCACAAATTTGTCGGCCAGGTCGCGTCCCAAGCCGCGGGCAAATTGCAGCGCGTGCTGCACTGCCTCGGCGCGATGGTCGAGACTGAACTGGATGCTCGCAGTGAGAATTTCTGAAATTTCCCGGCGCCTGGCCGGATTAAATTTCTTGTGAATGATATTGCCCCCCAGCGGCAGCGGCAAACCGTCGTTTTCCTGTCCCCACCACACCCCCAAATCTTCGCAAATCACCAGGCCCTCGTTCTGATACGTCAACTGGCCCTCGTGAATGACAAGGCCAACGTCCGCCGCACCGGAGCGGACCGCCTGGAAAATCTGGTCGAATGGCACAACGATGTAATCAAAAAGGGTTGAAGGTTGAGGGCGTAAAGCCCCGTGGAGGCCACGCCCCTTTACGGGGTTGAGGGTTGAGGTTTTTTGGGCGCTTTGCGGCGATGTTTCACCGAGCCAGAGTTGCAGGGCAAGGAAGGCGCTGGTCATGGTGCCGGGCACGGCAATTTTTTTCTTCGCCATCTCCGCCTTGGAAAACTTTTGTTTCGCCACCAGCATCGGGCCGTAACCATCGCCCATGCTCGCGCCGCTGGGCAGCAACGCGTATTTGTCGCTCACGTGGGCGTAGGCGTGGAGGCTGACGGCGGTAATGTCGAGTTCGCCGCGCGTGGCGCGTTCGTTCAGCGTCTGGATGTCCTGCAAAATGTGCTCGAACCGGTAGCCGCGCGTCGGGATCAAACCCTTCGCCAGCGCGTAAAACATGAAGGCGTCGTCGGGGTCTGGCGAGTGGCCGAGCGTCAACGTCGTTTGCGACATGAACGCAGCCTAAACCACCCGGCGCAGGCTGTCACGATGAGATGGCGTGGCGTGCGTTGCGGCCCGTGGGAGCGCTGTAGCCCGGCGAAAGCTGGTTCCCGTCGGCTTACCTCACTCTCGCCACACGAGAAAAGAACGCGGAGAGAATTTTCCGAAATATTATTTTCGCGCCTTGAACCTCTGAAGCGTAGCCGCCGACGTGAGCCGGCGCTGACTTCCATTGAATTCATAGTGTGCGGACTGACGTCCGCGGCTACGAGGTTCATGGAAAGGGGGTTTGCGCCTGAGCCGGCTCGCCGGCAGTCCAGCCTCACCAGTCGCTGTGAAATTGACCCGCTACCCAATCCCCGGTTTACTACGCCATGCTGTTTGAACGAATTTTCGGACCCGGAACTCCACCGGCTTCATCGGTAGTCCACCTGTCGGTGGGGCCGCAACCGTTGCCGCTCCTGATGGTGCGCAATCCGCGCGCCCGCCGCTATCTGCTCCGGCTGCGTCCCGATGGCACCGCCCGCGTCACGATTCCCCGCGGCGGCACATCGGCGGTGGCCCGGCAGTTTGTCGAACGCCATGTCGCCTGGCTGGAACGCGAATTTCAGCGACTCCAAGCCCGGCCCCGGAAACCGGCGGTCTGGAAGATTGGGACGGAGATTCTCCTGCGCGGCGACGCGGTCCGCATTGAAGCCGGGCCCAACGGCGAAGACAGGGAAATCGAGGATCCGCTTTCGCGTGAGACGTTACGGCGGACAAGCGAGGACGATTCGAGAAGGACAGCTGAAACCATCTGCTTCGGCGGCGAGTCGGTCCGGGTCCCGGCTCCGGCCGCCGATTTGCGCCCGGCCATTGAAGACCATCTTCGCAAACTGGCCGCGCGGGAATTGCCACCGCGTGTGCTGGAGCTGGCCACCCGGCACGGATTGACCGTGCGCCGCATCATGGTGCGCAGCCAGAAATCACGTTGGGGTTCCTGTTCGCGGCGCGGCACGATTTCCCTGAACTGGCGGCTCGTCCAGACCCCCGCCTTCGTCAGCGACTACATCTGCCTGCACGAACTGATGCATTTGAGGCAAATGAACCACTCACCCGGGTTCTGGCGGGAAATGGAACGTGTTTGTCCCGATTACCCGATGGCCGAGCGTTGGTTGAAAGAACACTCCGGACTGTTGCGGTAACCGGTGGTAGGGTTACACCCCATAGCGAAAAGGCGGCCCAGACCGTAGCTTCAGTCAATATGACCGCACTCAAAATCAAAGCCGGCCGTTTGTTTCTGGCGCTGTGGCTGGGACTGTCAACGGCAGTCATAGTCACCAGCATCACCGGTTGCGCCAGCGGTCCGTTTTCATCAAACCTCAACCAGTCTCCGCCCGATTTCCAATCCACTTCGGACGGCGAGGACCATGCCATGCCGGTCTATACGTCTCCGACCGTCACTCCGGCAACCAACAATTTGGCGAATACGCCTCCCTGACGGATTGGCCGACAACAAACCGGCCGGTCATTCCCAATCCTCCAACCGGGCTACGCGTGCGGGAGTTGCAACCTTCTGTAAAGGCAGCCTGCCGGGCGCCGCGCAAAAGTTCGCGCTTTCATTTGCCTGAATTGGCTCCATCGCACCCGCTCAGTCGGCCTCTCGGCCTTTGCCGCTGGCAAATCCTTTTCGCCACTTCCCAAGTGGCTCAAATCACAAGCAGCTTGAGTGTGTCCATGGTTGGTTACTGTGCTACTGTTTTTCAGACTCAAAATTTTCCAGCTCATAAGATCCCCCGTTCGCGTTCATCATGGCCGCGATCCAAATTCTCCCGGCTTGACGTTATTACATTTGTTGCTACATTGCTTTCATGGTGCTTGAATTAAAACTTCGCAAAGTTGGCAACTCCGTAGGGGTGGTTTTGCCCAAGAAAGCGCTCGCCCGCTTGAACGCGGACGACGGCGATGCCGTTTACCTCGCCCGTCAGTCAAAGCAGCAAGAAGCAAATTTATAGAGCGTGAAGGCCGTTCGCTTCCTGTTTCCCATCGGCAATAACTCTTTTCTCCAATCTGAAGTAATTGGGCCATTCGTTTTTGTGTAACCCCGAGTTGTTCGCGCAACTCTGCGATAAGTCTGGGAACAACGCGTCGAGTGTGCGCTGAGGAGTATCGCTGCTTTGCCTTGCTGGGTTGATAAAAATCTGAGCATCACCGTATTTGGGGGGAAACAGCGACCGGAATTCTGGGCAACTGTTTTCCAGACTGGGATGGCCCCAACTGGCGTTCAGGTCTTGGCTAAACCTCTGGATCTTCAGACACTGATCCAGTCGTCGAATTCGCCGGGCGGTCACTAGCGGCTATGCTTTCTGCAAGAAAACGGGCTGAAATTGCACGAAAAGCGGCAATTTCAAGATAGAAAAATCAACCATAACAATCTATAAATAAGCTATTTATAAAAAAAGTAAAAATCATTTGACAAACTGGTATCAATTGATACCTTGTCCTCGTGGTTGATTATAGTCCATGGAAACACCAATACCAGACCAATGGAAGTTCACAGTTGCTTCCATTCTTAGGTCTGGTGACGAATCAAGAATCATTACCAGGCTCCAATCCGATCTTGATTGGCAGTCATTGCCAACACTCCTCTGCATGAACTCTTCGATCAAACCGCGGATGTTCGAGCCAATGCCTCGTGGGTTGATTCGGTCGTCATGATGCAGAAATTCCAGTGGAAAGACCGCAAAGAAGTAATCTATGCCGCTAAGCGAATCCTTAAACAACGGCACACTCTGAATCTTCTCACCCTTCACTGGGGCCAACACGAATTCGATGTGGTCATTGTTTCGCTTCAGGCGTAGCGGGTACACGCTACCACCATACCGTGCAAGAACGTGCCCAAGATTGGCGCCACGCGCACCCGATTCCCGCGCCTTCTGCTGCAACTTCTCAAACTCAGCCATGCGACGAGCAACACGCAAGTCGGAGGAGCCTTTGGACCGGTTGCAAGTGCGTGGGTCAAGGCGAAGTTGTTCTCGTCGTCCAATCCTTGCTTGGCCAACGGGTCAATGTGGTCAATATCCAATTGTCCTTCACTCAGGAACAGATCAATCGTTTCATCACAGATGAAACATTTGCTTCCTTGCCTGTCGAGCAGTCGCTTCGTTAGGGCTTTGCGCGCATCACTGTCCAACTTGTCAAGAAATTCAGAACGCACTGGCATAAGCAGAATTTTTTCTTGTTGCCTGGTTGTCCAAGCCATTTTCATATCAGAAAATTGGAACGTTGACAAGTACCTGTTTGACGGGGCGACCACGCCGCACAGGCATACAGCCCCAGCGTCGGGTCCACCCACTTCTGGCAGGGCATGTTCTTGCCCACTTGCCTCACCATCTTGACCAACATCAGCATTCCGAGTGTGAATTTCATTGCTGTTCCTTGAATCCGGCCATTATCCTTTTTTCTTCAGGACGTTGATATGGCTTGAAATGTCAAGCGAGCGACAGGTCTGCTTTCCGAAATGTTCATTATTTCTTCCGGCTGGCTTCCTCCTCCGCAGGTCTGCTACGGAGGACAGGTCACCGCGAACTTTTCT
>JBEKXN010000014.1:0-76533 GCA_049511835.1 Verrucomicrobiota bacterium
CGGAACGCGCCAAAACAGCGGGCTATCCCGAACGGTATGCCCAGGTGAATATCGGCCAAAATAGCAAGGCCGTCCATCGTTTCTATTCCCGCAACGCCCTGGTGGAAATGCCTGCCTTGAGCGAATACGAGAAGCAGCAGAAAGCCATCATTGGAAACCGCAACCCCGAACCGGCGGCACCCGCCGTTACCGCATAGGAGGTCATCATGGAATCTTGGCAAATCAAAGCACTCGAATTGGAAGCATCGGCGTTGAATCGCCTTGATGGATTCATTCACGAACACGCCCTTTGGTTTCTCGTCGGAGCCATTTATCTCTTGCTGGCCTTGTTGGCGTTGGTATTGAGCGGCGCATTGCGGCGAAAGGGAGGGCAATCCATGCACCATGTCCAGCCAGTCATTTTCATTGAACTGCCGGGACCGCCAGCACCGCCCCCGGACTTCGACCCATTTCCGCCGCCGCACCATTCGGCGCATTGCGATTGCGATGATGATTATTGGGAATGACCGTTGGCGATGCAGATGGCGCGGCGTGATTCTTAAAAGCGATTCCCACGGCGCAAGCGGGCGCAGTCACAGGTGGAGGCGCGGAGCGCACTACCTTGACGGCGACCGCGCGCCGTATCATGGAAGCGCGAGGCACGCCGCTAGGAATGACGGTCATGGGAATTATTCCCATTGGTTGCGTTGCCGTTGGTTGCGGACACTGAACCTTTGAGCGCCCGGCTTTTGGCGGCGCGTTCATTCTTATCCTTGATTTTTTTTCGGATGAGTTCAGTTGCCTTGCCCATCCATTTACGGTCCTTTTTCATTTCCTCAATATCGGCCGTAAAAAAGAACTTCATGGAACCTGGTGGTGGATTACCCAGCGGCTTGAGCATACCCTCATTCACCAAGATGGCGATATGGTCGGGTTCAAAGCCTAATTTCCATGCAGCTTCATCGCTGTTGCTTCGTCCGGGCGGCGAAAGCAAATTAAGAAAATCTCTGCGTTCGGGATTCATACGTTCTCCTTGGTTAAAGTGATGGTGAGGGCGGCAATATGGGTTTTCAATGTGGTGGCGAACCGCCGATCCGCCGACTTCACAAATTTCAATTCATACTTCTGGATGTCTTGTTCCAGCCGTTTGAGGCCGCTACCCAAAACAATCACGTCGGCACAGGCAAAATGAATCAGCATCTTTTCCGGCGGCGCATCCGGCTCTTTATCCAAGACCGGGTTGGGAATTTTTTCCGCATACAAAAATTGTGAATAAGGCAGCAGATAGCTGGTGCCGTCATCGGCAATTACTTCCAGCGCGGCGATGGTGGAATCCCGGTCAAGACAGGGATTATCGCGCGCGCTAGACGCGGATGCCGGTTGATTGTCGCTGGTGTTCAGTTGGCTTGATTTCATTGTTACTCCTTTCAGTTGTTTCCGTTGAAATGGATTGGGCGAGGCGCTGGCGGAACCGTTTCAGGAATTGATTGCCGCGCTGCAAAATGGTTTTGAGAAAGTCCCGTTGCGGCAGGGCTTCAATGGCCGCCAGCCGCGCACTGGAATCGGTGACGTGAGAACGAAGCAAGTCGCTGTCGTCGGTAAAAACCTGGCAGCGTTCACGACCGCGTGAAATGCTGACATAAAATTGTTCCTGATTGATGGCGGGCAGCGAACGGGACGAGGCGACCACCAAAACTTCAACCACCGTCTTGCCCTGGGCGGCGTGCGATGTGACGGCGTAGCCATGCGTGAATGTGCGATAATCGGAAGGAATCACCCGGCCATCGGCCAGCACCACGGAATCGCCTTGAATGGCTTTAACCTCGACCAGTTCACCGTTCACAAATTTCTTCTGCCAGTTGGATTGCAGCAACAGCTTGTCGCCGGCAGCCACTTTCAATTTCCGCTTCTCGCCCACATCACAGGCGATGCCTGCGCCCAATGGGAAAATGTTTTCGGAGCCATCGGCATGTTGAACTTTCAATGAATCATTTTCCACGGCGACCACCTCCACCATTTCACCTTTTTCAAAACCATGTCCGCGCCGATGAAAATGGACGGCCATGCCGGGCCGGTATTGCCGCGCATCCCGCTTTTGCGCTTCCGTCCACGAGAGCGAATCGAAAACTTGAAATGTCTTTTCTTCCAGAGCCAGACGGCCAGCCGATTTTAATTCCGTCCGGACTTTTTCCGTCACGGTCTCGATTTCCGCCCAAGTCGGCGCGACCAGCAGCGCGGATCTGTTTTCCACCAACGCTTTCAAATACGATTTTGCCGCCGAGTCATGAAGTTCATCGCCTGCCAATTCCGTGATTGCCGCCATGCGTTCCAACTGTGCGAACGCTTCCACAGTGCGTTTCTGCGCCGCCAGTTCCACGGCCTTGCGATAATCCGCCTTGTGTTGCCGCCGGATGGCCGTCAACTGGCCGGACTTGAAATCCGAATGCTGCTCCAAAATCCGCAGCGCATCGCCACGCGCAACCGAAGCGTGCTGGCCGGTGTCACCGGACAAAATGATTCGCGCATCATTCGCGGAATCAAACAGCCGCTTCATGTCGTCCATGCCCACCGCCCCGGCTTCATCCAGCACCACCAGCTTATCCCTCGATAATGGTTGTTTGGACAGCAGCAGGCTTTGCAGTGTTACCGCCTCGAATCCCTCTTTGCGCAACACATCCGTTGCCGCCGCCGTGGGCGCACAGAACAGCGGTTCAATCTTGGCCTCTTTGCAGGCGGCGACCAGCTCGCGCAATGCCGTGGTTTTACCAGTGCCGGCTAATCCTTTGAGTCCCGTAATCCGGTCACTGGTGCGCAACACATGATAAATCGCCCGGCGTTGATCTTCACCGAGCCAGTCGGCAGGCCGGTAGCCGGGGTGCAATGGTGCAACTGAATCGCAGCCCGCATTGACCGTCTGAATCAAACTCAATTCCGTTGCCAGAATTTCTTTGGTTGAAAACCCGCGCTCCGTTTTCACCAAATGTTCCGAATGCTTCACTGCCCCTTTCAAATGCTCCAAGTCCACCGCACCCAGGCGGTGCGACAACGCCACATTCAACAGTTCATGCTCTGGCACCACCGATTTGCGTTCAAAGACATGAGCGACGGCATGGTTCAACGCTTGGTTTTCCGCCGAGGCAATTCGCGGCAGACGGGTTGAATGCGCCGAGACGCGGAGTGTTTCGAGCGATTGCCGTTCATCGGCTGACAATTCTGACAACTGTCGTTCCCTGACTTCCGCCGTGGAAATGCCTTTGACTTTTTTGGCCCGGCTTTGATGCACCGCAAGCGCAACCGCGTTGTTGGAAAGTTTGCGCCCCAACTTTTGTTCCAACTCCTTGACCACGGCATCACGCTGTTGCGAGCGTTTGGAAAACCGTTTCAGTATTTCACTGCTCACGCCCTCGATTTCAAAACCGTGTTTGGCCGGAACAATCCGGTAGCCAATTTGTTGCACCCGCTTGGCCAGTTCATTCCGATATACCGCCGTCCCGTAGCGAATCGCGTCATACATGCCGCGTGCTTCCAATGCCTTCCAGCAACGCTCCTCTTTGTCGAACGTCGCGTTAAACACCGTGAAATGCGTATGCAACTGGGGATCAAGCGCGCGGGAACTGTCATGCACGAACGCCGCGGCCACGAGGTTGCCCGTGGTCCGATACCCCTGATTACCTTGCTTGCGCACGCGCGTAGCGGCGAAAGCTTCCAGTTCCCGGAACGCAATGCGCGTTGCCTCCTCGTGCGCGACAATCAATCGCTGGTCGTCCAGCGTGACCGCCAGCATGGAAACGGATTTCGGCGCGGAACAGGTGAAGTCATAAAATACCCGGCGCTGGCCTTCCTTCTGGCTTCGTTGCGTCAGCCGTTCACCATCGCTTGGATTTTGATTTTCGCAGAGCGCATGAAATTGTTCGCGCGTGACATTATCCTTTAATCCCAAACGTTCCGCACCCGCGCCCATCCACTGGCCGGGGCGGATTTCCCCGGCGGCGTAGTAATCGTTCTGCGCCAGATGCTCGTCGAAATAAATTTCGGCATCCGCCAGATTTTTATGAACGATAGCGGTGAACATGGAATGGTTCAGTTTTTGCAAAGCGCCCCGGCCTTGTTCCTGCCGCTGGTTGACTCTTTTGTCTTCATGTCAATTGACAAGTATGACAGAAATTTCCGACTACCTTGTGCAACGGATACACAAAATTGCATGGCTAAAATCTCGGTGAAACCCTCGATAAATCGTTTTTCTCGGTAATAAACCCTTACAACGACCAAATGGTGATGATGCCTTTGATCTCGAAATGCCAAAGCGTTTCCACAACGAAATGATGTTTCCGACATTCGCACCGGCACCGTGAAGCCAACCGACGGATGCCTATCCCGGTGACAAAACTTTCGTCCGCAAATTTCGCTTTGGCGAAAACTCCCCTTTGCCGCCTCCCTGCCGCCGACCACTGGATAATCGTTTCGCAAAGGACTCCCGTTAAACCCGCCATTCGCCTTGAATGTTGCCGCGCATGGACTCGTTTTTTTCATTTCAATTGATGAGTCTGACATAAATTTTCGGCTGCTTTGTTCATGGGGGGAACAAAATTGCACCCGCCAAATCCGGTGAAACCCTTGACAAATCGCATTCTCAGGTAATAAATCCTTACCATGAAAATTATGACCATAACGATGACCTTGACCTCGAAACGACAGGCGGTTTTCCCGCTATGGTGGTGCCGACGTGAAGGATTGGAAAATGGCGGCCCGGTGAACGTGTTCGACCTGGGAAAAGATGGTCTGTTGATTCGCCCGGTAAAGGCTCCCGGAAAAGAGGCCATCGCAAGACTTTTGGAACAAACGCCCGCCAGCCGCCATTCCCCCCGTCAGGCAGCCGCCATTGTCAATCAGGCGTTGCGCCCAGGTGCGTGATGAATCTGGCCGTCATTGATCCCGGTGTCTTCGTGGCAGGCGTCTTCTGGCGTCACGAGCCGCACCTGTGCCTCAAAGCCTGGCTGCACGGCATGATGACGCCGGTGATGACCGAAGAAATGCTCGCGGAATACGAGACGGGACTGGAACAGGTGAAGCAGGAGCAACAATTCACGACGAATACCGAACCGTGGGTGGATGTCTTGCGACCGTCGGCTTTGTGGGCGGAATCGCTGGTGGCTGGAAAAATCGTGTGCCACGATTTCAAGGATGAGATATTGATTTGGGCGGCAGTGAACGCCAAATGTCACACGATCATTGCCCGCGACCGGGATTTGACGAAGGTGGAGAAACCCTTTGGCATTAACTTATACACCCCGCATGAATGGTTGGACACGTTGACCCGACAACAGAGAAAACGGTTGCGCGGTTAGAATGCCGGACAATGTGCCCCAACTTGCATCAGACTATTGACCGCCGAATAGAGAAATCACGCAAACTTGCTTCTCGTCGTGGAGTGCGGTATGTATTTATTCGTGAAGACGGTGAATTTTAACGAAGTGAAACGGCAGGAAGCGCAAAGTCGCATGACGGCTCTGCGCAAGGCCCGGCGCAGCCCAAAGACAGCGGCGGCACTTCAAAAACGCGCATCATTGGTTGGTGATGGTGCCAAGTGGCGCATCACCAATTTCAAACAGGTCGCCCGCGCCATGTCCCAATGGGCGTAACCGTGGGTTTTTCCCTCCAACAGTTTTCGGAAGTCCTCAAAATCCGCGATGCAGCCGGACAACCGTATCTGCTCATTGGCGGGCAAGCGGTCAATTATTGGGCGGAACACTATTTGCCCGCCGACCCGCAGCTTGAAAAATTAAAGCCGTTCACCAGCGAGGACATTGATTTCAAAGGTGGCTCGGAGGATGTCCGGCGCATTGCCGGGCAACTGGACCTGACGCCGGGGTTTCCGGCCAAGGTGGAAATGACCGCGCTGGCCGGAACCATCCCTTTCCAGATTGGCGATCTGAAATCCAACATTGAAATTGTCCGGCGGATTCCCGGCGTTTCAGGTTCGGTGGACGCACTGGCAATTCTGGCGGAATGGAACGGGAAAACCATCCGGGTACTCGACCCCATTTCCCTGCTGGCCTCCAAACTGGAATTGGTTGCCAGCGTGCCACAGGAAAAACGGCGGGACGTGACGCATCTGAAAATTTTGGTGCCGTGTGTCCGCGCATTCCTGAATGAATTTCTGCAACAAGTCGAGCGCGGCGAAATTCCGGCAAGGCACTGGCTGGGTGCGGCCAATCAAGTGCTGAAATTAACGACCGACCGCCGCGCCCGGAAAATTGCCGACAAGCATCAAATCAACTGGCCGGAAATTCTGCCGTTGACCGCCATCGCCAAAAGCCGGGACGAAAAAATCAGGCGGTTTCAGGAACAGCAATTGGAACAGGGCTACAAAAAATCCAAGGGCATTTCCACCTGACAGACCGGCTCTTTGACTGGCCGGCTTTCCTGCGGGCACTCGGAAACCGGCCAGACAAATCGCCTTGAACTGAAACCTATACGGTCGCGCACTCAACGGTCATTCTGAAACCCCGCTCCACTTCGCCGTCGTCCGTTCAGGCCACTTCCGACCGGCTCCGTTCCGCTTCCGGTTTCAGGAACGCCCGTTCAGTGCGCCCATCATCAATTTGATACGTTCAGTTGAACGTGATTGGTAACGGCTTTTTGAAAGGTGAAAGCCTTGAATTTTTCGAGACACCATCCCCGACGCATTCGCTTCGGAAAAATGCAGCCGCAAAAACAAGTGTTGAAATCCGTTGATTTGCGTTGATGATTTCAACGCTGCTAAACGCTTTTCAACAGTCACCGTCAACACTGCTCAACGCAGGTCAACGCATCGCATCAACGGATTTCAACCCAATTCAACGCTGAAAAGTCCATTGCCGAAACTATCCTGCCGAATCGTCGGTTTTTGCCCTTTAATCGCCGACTATCTTTTACCGGCATCCGCGTGAAGTGTTCTAAACTCGATGTTGATGAATTCAAAATCCATCAACGTCAACCAGCCGGTGAAACGAAATCATCTCGGCGGCGGACGGCCATTCCACAGCCGCATTGAACCGTTCGTGGAGTTTATCCGCGAACAGCGCCAGCAGCGCAAGGCATGGCAGGAAATCGCCAAGCTGCTCCGCACCGAAAAGGATTGCGTCATCTCGTCTCAAGGTTTGCACCAGTTTTACCGGCGCTACCTGAAACGTCAGGCGCGATCTCATTGGGAAAGTGAAGCGGCCACGGCACAGCCGGCCACTGTGAAACCATCAACACCAACATCACAAACGACAACAACCGAAACAGACAATCCATTTCGATTCAACAACCTCCCCATATGAAAACAACAAAACATCGCCTGATCCTGCCCATGCAGGCCAAAGGAAACATGGGCAAAAGCATCGAAGCCGCCGCTCGCGCGTGCTGGCTTAACCAACGCGGCATCCCGTGGCAGGGATTTGATCTGGACGGTGACAACCGCACCTTGTCTCGATTATTCCCCAGCCAAGTGAAGTTGACACCCTTGAGCGGACAGGCCGAAGACCTGGACGAACTCATTTTGATTCTGCGAAAGACGACCGCCCAGCCCGTCACCCTGATTGACCCACGGGCGCATCTGGACGGCCAGTTGATGAAGGCGTTATCGGCCACGCATTTCTTTGACATCGCCAGCGCGCAAAACATCGGCATCACGCTCATGGTGTTTCCCTTCGATGATCTGGACGTGATGACCAACCTCGCTGCCGTCTGTCAGTTCTGCGGCAGGCAGGTGGATTATGTCATTGTCCGCAACCCGGCGCGGGCGTCCAAAAACCGGATGTTCGACAACAGCCCGATGGAAAAGGAATTGCTTGACTGCGGCGCAGTCACCCTCACCGTGCCGGTGCTGTCGGAATTTGTGAAACTCCGATTGGCAAAACTTGAAGCGGACCACCAGCGCGGCATCCCGTTCAATGAAGCCATCGGCAACGACTCGCTCGGCCTCGACATCATGGCGCGAGGCGTGTTGCAGGACTGGCTGGCCACCATGTTCAACCAATACGACCAGATTGCCGCCAAGCTATTGCCCGCCGTTGAAGCGGCCACCATCAAACCTAAAATCACGCCGCCCATCGGCGAACCGCTGTCAGCCAAACGCGGCGCAAAGGTAAATCTTGCGAACTGAAAGGAGTCGTTATGGCCGAATCCGATTTATTTGAAGAAATGCTCGCCACCTATCCCGCTGAAAAACGGGAGCTGGCACGCGAGGTTTATCATCGCTTCGCCGAGGGCGACAGCACGCAGTTTTTCAGCCAGCTATTTCTTCTGCTGGACGTGTATGCTCATTACGCCGAGCGCATTCCCGCCCGGATAATTTCGGCCAATGCCGATTCATTGGCGACGATTGAGGAAATACGCGGAGAAGTCGCGCACATCGCCAAGACGATTGAAACCCGCGATGCCAACATCACGGATCACGCCGAAAAGACCGACGCGCTTTGCCGCGCAACCCAGGAAAAATGCGATGAAACCATTGCGGTCATTGAATTGACCGTGAAGAATCTTGGCGCACGGGTGGACACCAAGGCCATCGTGCAGGGCATTCAAGACTCGATTCAATCCGGCATTAACCAGAAAATCATCGCGCCCTTCGTGCAGCATACCAACGATCTGGCATGGAAGGTCATGCCAACGCTGGAGAAAATTCAGGATGCCGCCGATGAAGCCAAATCCGAATGGTCGAAACGGATTTGGAAAACCGCTTGGACGACCAGCATCTTGTGGGGTGTTTTTGCCGTGGTCATCTTTACCGGCCTCATCTGCCTGAAATTTGCTGATTACTACGACCATAAAATGGCGGCGCAGATCGCCAGCGTCGCTCAGGTGATGAAATTCAATCAGGCGGCGTTTCAAAAACTGGCGGTCGCCCAAATTCCCATCCAGGTGTTGCCGACGCAAAATGACGGCTTGGACAGTCCGTCGGGTTTTGTGCTGGTGATGGAAGGCGCTTACGCCGCCGATCTGCGCCAGGTCAATGGGCAAAACAATGGCTGCATTTTCTTCCGCAGCAGTGTCCCGGAAAAACAGATCCGCCATGTGCAGCAGGCCGGTGAGGATTTAATGCAAACGACCAACACCCCGGCAAAATAGTTTGTGGCATCCCTTCCCCACGCGAATCCAAAATTCGATGGCATGGCGCTGGTCGGCGCGTTCGCTGGTGGAATCATATTCGGCTGTTTTCTGCGCCATGAAACTAATCTTGACGGGATTTTTCAGCGCGCAAAAACTTTTGGACGGAAACGCCGTAAGTTTTTGCCAGCTTCAACATTTGCCTGCGACCAGTGATATTCCCGCTCCGTTCCCAATACATCAAGGTGGTCCGGGGAATACCGCTTTGCTTGGCCGCTTCTTCCTGCGACAGTCCCTTTTCTTTACGCAGGAACAGCAGCCAGGCTCCGTAGGAGTTCCGGCGTGTCTTTGGTTTTCGACCCATGCGCGGAAGGTTAAATCCCGGCCTTGCCGAAAATTATATTTTGACGATATATCGTCAAAAATCATTTTGCGCTTGCGTTCCGCAACGGACGCCTTAGAAATGTGTGAAATGAACCGGGCGGCAAACGCAGCCAGACGTGAATTGGGAAAATCCACGGACGAGGAAATTATACTCCAGTTGTTTCTTGAAATTGTCCGGCCAGTCGTTGTCAGAGTTCGTCCAATGATCTCAAAGCTCGTCAACCAAATCACGGACGCGAACGCCAAGAGCTTTGGCAATTCGCAAAAGCGCGTGCAGGCTAATCCACTGCTCTCCGCGTTCGACTTTGCCGATATATACCGGATGCAAGTTGGCTTTTTCTGCCAGTTTTTCTTGGCTCATGCCGACATGCTTCCGGCGATTCCGAATGGTATCACCCAAGATTTTCAATTGTCGCGGACGCGGCATAGCTTTTTCAGCAAAGCATGAGTGCGCGAAAACGAGAACACCCAACATGGGTCTATTTTAATCTTGCATGATTTTGGGAATGAGCATAGAAATGTGTTGCGATTCAGAAAAATGATTTTGTTGGTTTGGTGGGAACTCCGTCGGTTTATGAGAGACAAGACAAAAATTCTGGTGGCCGAAAGTCAACCGGGCGTTGCGATGATGATGACTTATTTGCTCACATGGGCCGGTTGTGAGGTGCAAACCGCGTGGAACGCCGAAAGGGGAATGAAGCTGGCTCAGAGCAGGGAATTCGATTTGATCATATTGGATATGGACATGCCGGGCGGCTTTGAAATTTGCAGTTCTTTAAGGGAAAATCCTTTTTCCCAAACTCCCATCGTCTTTGTTTCCACTCGATTTTGTGAGGACGACGTTCAACGGGGCCGTGATCTTGGTGTGGCGGATTTCATCGAGAAACCATTTGTGGCATCCGATTTTGTCCCGCGCATTCTTTCCCTCGTTGGGGAAAGCGCAATGGCATGACAAACCCATTCCAACAACTTGAGTTGAAAGCGCACCTCTCGAAAAACCGCGCGCAAAACGCTTCCTTTGTGATTCAACCGCCCTTCTTTGGCAAACGCTTTTTGGCGGCGGCCAAACGTTCACGCGCAATTTCCAAATCATCGTTGCCATCGCAAAATTCAATGAGCAGTTTGGCCAAAGCAATCAGATGTTCCACTTGGAAGCTCAACGGACGGCGGCGGCGGCAGCACATGGCTTCCAATTCCGTGCGCTGTTCCTCGGACATGCGGATGTTGAACTGGAGTGTTTTTTTCGCCACACCCGAAGCGTGGCAGACGCGAATTTTGAACTCATGGTAAAATATGATTGACAACGGGATACATTGCTATAATAAATGCAGGAGAAATGTTTCTCCAAAGTCACAGAAAATATCTGGACTGAACGGGGACTCGGGCCGCAAGATTTTTTTGTCAGATGAATCTGGCGAATCCAGCCACGCTGCGGGTGCAAAAAGGGGGGGCAACTTCCAAAAGGTTAATTCTATGAAAACTGTTAATCACATTAAATTGAACTATCAGTTACTACGGCTAATTATCCCGGCGATTTTCCTCTGTTCTCTGGCGGGGGCAGTTCACGCCCAAATTGATCCGGGCGGCGGAAAATTCGGCCCCACCAATACGCCGCTGGATTCATGGTCTTTCAATGACCATACGAATTGGACAAGCGACTTGGGCTACCCACCCATCTCGTTCACGAACCTTAATTTCTCCATGCTTGGCAACGGCAGATCGCTGGTGGTGGACACCAATGTTCCGGCTTGGTTGCAATACAACGTCTATGAAAATGATGGGACCACGAACCTGACTCTCGATTCTGGCTCCGTAACTTTTTGGTATGCCGCAGGTGACTGGTCATCTACGAATGCCGGCGGAATCGGGCCGGGCGAATGGGGGCGGCTATTTGAAGTCGGCAGCTACACGCCTGATTCCAGTTACGGCCTTTGGAGCATCTATGTTGATGATGTCGGCCAGAACATTTATTTCTCCGCGCAGACGAATGATTTGTCGAGCAGCCTCACAACGTATCTTTCGTTCCCGATTTCATGGACGACCAATTATTTCCATTTCATTGCGCTGACGTATTCGCCGACTAACACAGCCTTGTATCTGGACGGGGTGCTGGCAACCAATGGCCCCGGCGTGACGATATATCCCGGCCCGGAGGTTCTCACCAACGGATTCTTCATTGGCGCGGATGAGACGGGGCTATACCAAGCCAACGGCCTGTTTAATACGGTTGCGACTTACAGCTACCCGTTAAGCTCCAATGACGTTCAAACCATCTTTAATTACTATTACACCTATTACGAAATCAGTCCCTGGAACATGGCGATGTTCATTTCTTCCGCGCCGTCCAGTCCGTCCTCTCTGCCAAGCACCTATGACATCATCACCGGAGCGGGCTTTCTGCAACTGGTGGGTTCAGTCACGCCCAATTACAGCACCAACGCGAACGTCGTCTGGCTTACCAATGTCACGTCAACAGCGGTAATCAACGGCACCAACTATGTGACGTTCACAATACAAGGCGGATTGCCGGGATATTATTACGATGTGTTCGCTACCGGGGCTTTACAGTCGCCGATTGCGAACGCCGTCTGGTATTGGATGGGACGAGGAAATTCTGCCAATACCTACACTCTGCCCATCGTCAGCCAAAATGCCTTCCTGATTCTCGGCACGCCACAGGACTCGGATTTTGACGGTCTCACGGATGCTTATGAACTGCTGGTGTCCAAAACCAATCCCCATAATGCCGACACGGACGGCGATGGTATTTCCGATTCAGACGAGATATTGAACGGCACCAACCCTTTGATTTCTAACACGGGCTGGAAACTGGACACGGACAATGACGGTCTCCCGGACAGCTACGAAACCCAGGTCGGGTTGAATCCCAATTCAGCCGAAGCTGCGCCGGGCCTACCGACATACAGCAACAACCCTGTTCAGTAATCAGATTACAACAACCCATTTTATGAAATTTATGAAAAACATAAAACGATTTTCAGTGGCGCTCATGGTTCTGTGGACGGCCTTGGAGAACTGCCCGGCTCAGACAGGAAATTCAGGCGCCAGCGGCGGCCCCAATTCCGCCTCTGACCAGCAAGTTCAAGCCGCTGACCTGTTGGGCAAGCGGGGGCAGCAAAAGGTGGATTTGTTCACCGGCAGTTTCAGTTATTCAATTCCCATTGCGTCCGCGCCCGCGCGGAATGGTTCGGAGCCGAATCTGGCTTTGGGGTATTCTTCGGCGGAGGAAAACGGCTGGTGCGGCATGGGTTGGAAGCTGGAGATCGGCTCCATTGAGCGCAATACACGGGATGGCATTCCCATCGCGTATTCGACCGCCAATCCCCCGGCCCCGTTGACTCAATATGACGACAGCAAAGGGTTCATGCTGAATCTGCTTGGCAAGGGTTACAAATTGTTTTCGGTGGCCACCAACAGTTCCATCGTCGAATACCGGGCCGAGGTGGACACTGAATTTTTGCGCTGCTTTCTCGATACCAGCAACAACAAGTGGACGGTCTATGACAAGAGCGGCAATGTCTATTACTTCGGCGAGAGCGCCGGCTCCCGCATGGCCAATCCCAAGACCGGGTGGAGCAGCGGTTACAGCGGCACGTTCCGTTGGGCGCTGGACCAGATCGTCACCGCCACCGGGGACTGGACCACGATTGCCTACAATACGTACACAAACCCTGCCACCGGCCAGCCCGAGAGAATCCTCTATCCGGCGCAAATCACCTATAATGGCCACACCAGTTACAATGATTATACGGCCAGTTCCACCGGCAGCAACACCATCACGTTTCAGACGGAACTGCGGACCAATGATTGGCGCATTTCGTATCGGTGGGGCTTTCGCACCGAACAATGCCGGCGGCTGACCAACATTGTCTGCCAGGTGGGATCACAGAAGGTCTGGAGCTACAACCTCAAGTATGGCATCTCCCCGGCGACCGCACGCTCGCTGCTGACAAATATGGTCGTTTACGGTTTCGATGCCGGTAACAATGCCAGTGCATTCTTGACCAACACTTTCGCCTATCAGGCGAACACCAACGGCGTGTCGTTTGGCTCCGCCATTACGTGGACCAACCTGATTCTAAACACGCCCGGCACCAGTTCGGGTTCTTATGAACCGGAGGTGGCGCAAGTCAATAATCAGGGTGGGTTCAGTTATACGGTGGCCGATCTGGTGGACATGGACGGGGACGGTTTGCCCGACCGGGTGAATTACGACAGTTCAACTTCACCGTGCCGGTATCAGGTGCAAAAAAATCTGGGGAACGGATTCGGTTCGCGTTATGCCTTTGGCCCCACCTCGACCGGCAGCGGTTTAACGCCTTCCGCTTCCAATCCCTTTCCCGACGGCAGCGGCTACGACCAATTAAACACTCCCTACGGGCGCATCCGGGACATCAACGGGGATGGTTTGCCCGACCGGGTGATGGACTATTGGGCCGCCCTCAATACGGTAATCAATAACACCCTGCCTTATACGCCTTTTACCAATTATGAAGTCCAGGTGAACACGGGGCAGGGATTTTCCGGGGTGACGGCTTGGCCGGTAACCACCGGGCCGGTGGCGACGAGCGACCAGAATTCAGCCTATTATTTTTGCGTGGAATCCGGCGCCGTCAACGTGGGCTTTTTTGACATCAATGGCGATGGAATGCCCGACCGGGTGCTGTCGGGCTGGTATACCCAGGGGGCGATGACCAATTTCCTGGTGCAGTTCAACACAGGCACCAATTTTACCCAGCCCAAGGCATTTGGCCCCTATCGCAGCCTCAACTGGAACAATTATCCGGGTGGCCAAACCAGTTATAACCCACCCTATTATTGGGCGGGCATTGAAACTCCGGATTCCCACATGATTGACATCAACGGCGACGGTTTGCCCGATCACATTATGTGGCCGATGAATCCCACCAACGGATTTGCCGGGCAGGAACTGCCGCATCCCACCTCTTACTTTGCCTTGGAATACAACGATGGCTATTCCTTTGAATCCACCAATACCTCCACGGCCGTTCCGGGAGCTTTTGACCGATGGCCGGGAGTCGTTGCCCAGGCGAATAATGGCCTGATTACCTACGGCACGACCATTTTTTATTCTGATGCAATCTGGGATTTGCCGTTCGCGGGCTTGTATGATCTCAACGGCGACGGCTTGCCGGATCGCGTCGTGCTGGATCAGACCTCCTTGAACACCTCCACCACCAGATGGTTCGTTTATTTGAACAACGGCCACGGCTTCAACACCACGCCCATTACCCTGAGCAACATCGAGAATGAAGGCCACTACAGCCTGAGCACGGATGCTCCCTGGTGGAGTCCGCAAGGTTCCGTGGACGGCTATGGCAACGTAACCACTCTAACGGATATAAATGGTGACGGGCTGTTGGATCGGGTGCTGGCGGTGTACTTTAGCACTGGCACCACCCCCACGGCCAATTATTTTCTGGTTCAGTTGAACAACGGGCCAGTGCCGGATTTGCTGACTAACATCAACAATGGCATCGGCGGCAATCTCAGCGTCACCTACAAATCGTCCGCCGCCTGCGATAACCGGGTGGATCCCACCAACCCCAATTCCGTCAGCCACATGCCTTTTCCGCGGCAGGTGACGGCGGCGGTGGCCGCATCCGACGGCATCAATCCGCTGCAAACGACAACCTACGGTTACGGGGGCGGCTTCTTTGACGGGGTTCGGCGCGAGTTTCACGGCTTTGCGGTCGTCACCAACACGGATCCCACTCTGCGCTCGACGGTCACTTATTTCCACACCGGCGGCGGCAGAAATTATTCGGCTTTGGGCGAATATCAGGACACCAATTCCACCACCGGCGCGGGTAATTTTCCCAAGGCGGGCATGGTCTATCGCGTCGAGACTTATGGCAACGACAACGCGCTTTACCATGTCCAGGTCAATCAGGTTGACCAGGCCAGCTTGGGCAATGGCCGATATTTTCCGTTCATGCAGACAACATTCGAGTGCGATTCAAGCCCGGGTACAACCAATCGGGTCAGGGCAACTCAATTTGCGTATGACACCGCCACCGGCAACCTGACCAATAAAATTGTTTATGGCGAGGTGAACGGTTTCAACCCGACCAACGTCGGCGGTTTTTCCTTCACGGATGCCAGCGGCGCGGACAGCAAATACTACAACACTCATTACACGGCCATTGGCACTTATATTGTTGACCACCCGGACAAGGCCACGCTCACCGACGGAAATAATAACGTCATCCGGGAATCCGATTACGCTTACAATTCGCCCAGCGGCACGCTGGCAACCAAGCTGACCCGGATTTCCGCCGGTTACTTTGCCACCAACAGCTACAGCAGCTACAACTCGTATGGATTAGTCGGCGCAACCACCGATCCGGTCGGCGTCCAAACCACCATCACCTACGATTCCACTTACACTTATCCGGCGACGAAAACAACCGGGAGCTTCACCACCACGACCACTTACGATACGCGTTCAGGCGCGCTGGCGGTGTCCAAGGACCCGACGGGGATTACTGTAAGCAATAGCTTTGACGCCTTTTGTCGCCCGGTGGAGACCGACAAAATTTCTGTTGGCGGCGGGACAACGACTTGGCTGAAGAAGTACAGCTACCCGGCCACACTCAAGCCCATTGTCTCCGGGCTGGCGACCAATTACACAGACGTAATCAACAACGATGGTGTCGGCGGGGTGGAAAGCCGGACCTACCTTGACGGTTTTGGCCGGCCAATTCAAACGCGAACTCAGGGTGAAAATGGAAATTATCGCATGATTGCCACCGCCTATGACGGACGCGGTAAAGTCATCCTGACCACTTGGCCGATTTTTACCAACTCAATCAGCTTCAGCAAACCCGCCTCCAGCCTGACGGCTTCCTGGATTGGCTATGCTGCTGACGGTCGCATGGCGACCAACCGTGCTGTAAGTGTCACATTCGATTCCAATGGCGCGTTCGGCAGCAAAACCGACTTGACCGGCGACACGGGTTCTCCTTTGGCAGCCAGTACACGACGCTACGCGAACGGCTCCGACCCGTGGTGGATTGTCTGCACCGATGAAGACGGTAAAGTCCGGCGCTATGGCCTGGATGCTTTTGGGCGCACGAACCAGATTCAGGAAGTGGATGGCGCAAACACCTACATCACCACCCTGAAATATGACCTTGCCAACAACCTGACCAACATTGTAAACAACAATCTGGAAAACATCTATTACGCCTTCGACAATGCGGGCCGCATGACGGCGATGGCTGACCCCTATCTGGGCCAGTGGAAATATCAACGGGATTATGCCGGCCGGCTCCGTGTCCAAACCGATGCGCGCGGGGATGTCATCAAACTGAATTACGCAAATTCGTCCGGCCAGCAAGACCCGTTGGGCCGGCTGTTGAGCAAGGAAATTTACAGCCTCAATTATTCAAACCAGACACTTGTTCCGGTTTTCACCAACATCTGCGTTTATGACAACAGCGACGACGGCAACTTCACCGTTTATCCGGCGCTGCTCTACAAAACGACCGACAGCGAAGGGTGGGAGAAAAACGGATATGACTCTCGCGGCCGGTTGATCAAGACCGTGCGTTACCTGAACATCAACGGCCAGAGTTACACCAACGCTTACACCTACAACGACGGGGACCACGTCACGACCATCGCCTATCCTAACGGCGGGCCGGTCATCACTAACGCCTACTTCACCGGTGGCAGCCTCAAGCAGGTGTCCCGTGTGGGCGGCAGTGCTTATTACACGGTGAGTGCCGCCAACATTGATGAATTCGGGCACGTCACCAATTTCAGCTACGGCAACGGGCTGACCACCACCAACAGCTATTATTCCGTCTCCAAGCGGTTGAAGACCATCTCGGCGGGTTCGGTGTTCAACCGGACGTATCAATACTCGGCCGGGGATGACGTGACATTCATCAACGGCACCGGCGTCACCAACGTGACCGTCACCTATGACAACCTGCACCGCATTAAAACCTTTACCGGCACTTCCGGTTTGCCGGGCAGTTACGGGTATGATTCGGTCGGCACCATCAGCAACAACATCGAAGGCGGCGGGTCCAGTTACGGTTACGGCGTCCGGCGACCACAGGCCGTCAAGAGCGCCTTCGGCTATACTTATCTTTACGATTTGTGCGGCAACATGATTGTGCGTCGCGGCGGTGCGACCAACTCGCAGTCGCTTGCTTACGACGCCGAGAATCGGCTGGTGCGTTTCGCGCAGGCCGGGACAAATTTCATGCTGGTGAAGTTCGGCTATGCGGCGGATGACGCCCGCTTGTGGAAATGGAACAACCAGAACCCGACGAACTTACAGGTCTGGATCGGGGACAACTACGAGGAAAAAGGCGGCAAGATATTGTTTCACGTCTTCGCCGGCGGCCAGCAGGTCTGCACATTCGAGCCGGGTTCGGCACTGGCGGTTTCAGGTGGCGATACGAACAAGGTTGGATATTATTACAGTCAGGACAATCTGAATTCGTCGTCAGCCTTGAGCGATTCATCGCAAAGTCAAGTCGAGATGAATGTGTATTACCCGTTTGGGCGGGCACAGGTGACAACGCCACAGGCAGGCTTCCAGGTATCGCACCGGTTCACTGGGCAGGTCTTCGATGGTGAGACCGGGCTTTATTACTTCAACGCCAGATATTACGACCCGGAATTGGGCCGGTTCATCCAGCCGGACACCGTCATTCCCGATTTCAGCGATCCGCAAAGTTACAATCGCTACAGTTATTGCCGCAATAACCCACTCCGCATGACCGATCCGACGGGACATGATGAAAATGTTGTGGAAACGGTTGAGGTGCCGCCGGGAGTTACCTTTGACTGGATAAATAACCTGCCGCAAGACACCACGACCACGGCAACGACCACCCCGCAAAATTCGTCAACGCCTTCGCTTCAACCCAGCACACCCAATGCGAATCGCCAAGCCATTTCTCCGGTCCAACAATCTCCAGCCGCCATTGATGCCCTAATTATGGGGTCAGACTTGGATCCCAATTCACCCTTTGCGCAACAGGTTGCAAGCCAAAATGCATCGCTTATTAGTGCGCTTTTGCCCTTGCCGGGGTTGAAAGGGCTGGGGGCGGCGAAGAGCGAAGCGACACTCGCTAATGATTTGGCAGGCGCAGCAACGCGAGCAGGGGAAACTGTAGGCCCGGGTCGCGGGGCAGTTTATGGCACACAAGTTCACTCAGCGTTCGCTAACGAAGTTAGAGCTTTGGGGAATCCAAATGTGCAGTCGGAAGTGTCGTTCTTGAATGGCAAAATCGTTAACTACGGAACACCCGGCTCTGTCCGTCTTGATGTCGTTCATTTCGCTCCGAATAACCAAGTCCTCAGCGCGTTTGACCTCAAGACCGGCAGCGCAACACTTACACCGCAGCGTATCCTACAAATCCAGCAACAGGTTGGCAGTCCAATTCCCGTAAATCTACTCAAGCCATGACGACAAAAGAATTTGAAAAAATAGGAAAGGCTTTGCTGCCTGAATTACCTGGCTTTGCGGTGAAAGGGAATTTGTTGCTCATTCCACCGGCGACCCAAATCTTGCGAGGTATCTGTTTCGAACCTTCTGGTTTTGACAAGAAAGCGTTTTACGTAAATGTGTTCATTTTGCCGCTTTGTGTTCCAACTCGGCACATTTACTTCAACTTTGGCAAGCGCGTTGGAATTGGTTGGAATTCGAATGCGCCGAACGTTCTTTCGGAACTCAGCATGGCGTTGAAGCACGAAGCGTTACCGTTTCTTTCCCGCGTTAAAGCCTTGCATGGTTTTATCGAACTAGCTAAGTCATTTTCATCGCAAAATCCAAATACACCGGAGGCAATTGCCTATGCGTTCGCGCGGACTGGCAACATGTGCAAAGCGGTAGCAATGCTTGACGAACTCACACACTTACTCGATATGAAAGTTCCGTGGCAATTTGAAATGGCCGAACGAGCAGACGCGCTTAGATCGCAACTTCTCAACGACCCAGCCAGCGCGCAGAAACAACTTGAAGTATGGGAGGCTGAATCGGTTCGCAATCTCGGCTTGGAAAAGTACCAGTAACGAGGTCATCCCCCACACGGAACTTTACGAGCCAACCAAAGCACGCGCGGTGCCTATAAAGAATAAGCGCTGGAACAGCTTCTCGCCCGACGAACCAAGTGAAAGCTCGGGCTACATCAAACTGAACATCCCGCAGCTTGCCCGCCTCGGACTGTTTTCCCGGTCAACCAAGCGTGGCTTGGGAGTTATTCGCTCTCACCACGCAGTTCGCTTTCGGTCAGGGATGCGACCACGCCAGCTATGTTGACTTAGGATTGGCAGGCTTTGGTTTTTCTGTCAACTTTTGTCAGCAATTTTTACGAAATTATTTGGCATCGTAAAAATTGCCGAACTGGCATCGTAAGGTTTTGACCGTTTGACCGCACTGCCATCGTAATTCGTAGCCGAATAGCCGCGCTCTGATCGTAAGGTTATGACGCAGCTGGTTCATTTTTGGATTTTCAGGCGACCGGAGGATTTTCACCACATTGGCATCGTAAGTGATCGCGGCTCTGGCGTTTTGCCACACTGGCATCGTAAGGCCGGGATTTTGCCGTTGCACCGGCTTTTGGCCGAACTGGCATCATAAGGTTACGACGCCAGTGGTTGTTTTATGAGCCGGTGATGTGGCGCATGGCGTCGTGGAAAGACAGGCCGAGGACTTTGAATATGGAAATCAATGGCGTTGCCAGGAAATCGAGTCGCGCGCTGTCGCTGCGGGCAATTATATGGCAGCGGCGAAAAACTCAAGGTATTGCTCGCCCTGTGCCCCTCTGCGCTCCACCTTGACTTTTTCGCCGCCGCCAAGCCCTCGCGTTTAGGAACAGCGCGCGGGAAAGTGACGCTGCTTTTGTCACTGGACAGACGAAAATTTGAAGATCCAGCCATCTTGCTTCGAGGATTCTTGAAGGCACTGCCGGACATTTCAGCGAGCTTGAGAAAAAACTGGACGGTGCTTGACGGCACTTCGCCCGCATTGCCATCATAAACTCATCCGAATTTATGACGGCAGTTCGGCACAAAAACGGCAATCCGCCAAGCGTATCAGGTTTAACATCGTCCAATCCTAAAGCCAGACTGTGGTGGTCCTCGGCGGACAGCCAGTTGCTCGGACAGGCGAGCGATGCGGATGTCGCTTTGCAATTGGGAAGGTCGGAAATAGGCGTTATGCAAAGGCGGCTAAAGCTGCGGATTGCAAAGTTCAATGCTCAATTGCGCCGTTGGACACAGGAAGAAGACGAGGCGCTCCGAGCGGTGCGGAATGAAGATTATCCCAGCCGGTTCGGTCGCTCTTTGGCGGCCATTCGGCAACGCCGCTATCACCAAGGAATTCCACAACCAAAACGGGTTCGTCCTTGGACGGACAAGGAAGACGCCCTATTGGGCAAAATGAGTGACCCGGACTTTGCGCGGCAATTTGGTCGGCCACAGATTTCAATAAGCCCGCGCCGTCGTCAGCTTGGAATCCCGGCCTTCCATCCCCGGCACAAGGCATGGTCTAAAGCCGAGGATGAACTCCTGGGAACCATGACCGACCGCAAGTTGGCCAAACGGCTGGGACGCACTGTGGTTGCCGTGCAAATGCACCGTGTCAAGCGGCGGATTCCGGTCGTGGACAGTCAATACCGGCCGTGGCGACCTGTGGACGACCAACTGTTGGGCACGCGTCCAGATGAACAGATTGCGCTGCTGCTCCGCAGAACAGTGACGGCGGTCAAACATCGGCGAATTCGCCTTGGCATGGTGACGAAAAGATTGAAACGTCGGCAGTGGTCTGTGGCTGAAGACCAATTGCTTGGTTCGGCCCCGGACAGCGAGATTGCCCGGCGATTGGGCTGCAACGAATCGGTGGTGCAAGTCCGCCGCTGCAAGCTGGGCATTAAATCCCATCGCCACAAATGGACGCCGAAAGCAGATCGGGTGCTGGGCCAAATGTCCGATGCAGCCGCCGCCAGGCAGATTGGGTGCAGTGTCAATGCCGTTAAATGCCGGCGATTCCAGTTGTGTATTCCGACATTTGAACCGGGTTGGAAGCATTGGACCGCAAAGGAAGATCAATTACTCGGGACGATGCCGGATTCAGCCGTCGCAAGAAAGTTGGGCCGTGCAGCATCGGGCGTCCGGACGCGTCGGTTGAAATTGGGGATTCCACAGAATCATCCAGCACTCCGTCCTTGGAGTGCCGAGGAGGTGCGTTTGCTGGGCACCACATCCGACAAAGTGGTGGCTGAAAAGTGCGGACGGACGGAACAGGGCGTCAGCATGAAACGTTTTTTTCTACGCATCCCGGCATTTTCGCGGACACCAACGGACACCAAAACGGACACCAAAAGGATTAAAAAAGATAGGATTGGATTAAGCCGATTTTGCTTGAATACCCAATGAAATCAGGCATATTAGAGATGCAACGGCGGGGATAAATGGCCGATTCCGACCCTCGCCTCCATACGCAAGTGGCTGGCCGAGGAGAAGTTGGGAAGTCAGGCCGGTCAAGTGTGTATGAAATTGTGCATAAAATCAGTCCGTTGTGCACAAGGCAGTCAAAAGGCATCCACTAGGCCGCCAGAAGTCGCTAACAAGTCGGCACGGTTCTATGGGAGGCTCGTAACCAAGACGAGCCATGAAACGACGCTACCATGTTTTCCGACGTGAAAACGGAATCTATTATTCTCTGGACACCCTTACCAAGAAACGCCAGAGCCTCGAAACCACCGACGCCGAGACCGCCCAACGGCTGGCCAATGCCCTCAACGAAGCCTGCAAACAGCCGGCCGTGAATCTGCAAATCGCCCAAGTGTATTTGCAGCACAGCGACCCTGATTTTGTCAAACGCAACTGGCAACACGTCATGGACGAAATGGGCCGGACAAAATCTGGCAGCACCAAAGCGCGGTGGGATGTTGCGATGAAGGACAAAGCGTTTGCCCAGATTCGCTGCCTTGTCCTGATCAAAACCCAAGCAGAGCATTTTCTGGATGCGATGCACAACGGCACGGTTTCGACGAACGTCTTTTTGCGGCGCATTCACAATTTCGCCCTCGATATGAATTGGCTGCCCCGCTCCATTATTCCCAAACGGCAATGGCCAGCGGTCCAGTTCAAGGAAAAGCGCGCTATCACATTTGATGAACACCGAGCCATTATCAATCGTGAGAAAAACCCGGAGCGCAAAAAGTTTTACGAGTTGTGCTGGCATCTTGGCGGCAGCCAGGGCGACATCGCCAATTTGAAGGGCGAGGACGTGGACTGGGAAAACCAGACCATCAGCTTCACCCGGAAAAAGACCGGCGTGCCGGTGATTCTCCATTTGGGCGAGGAAGCGTTGAACATGCTCAATGATTTGCCAAGCGAAGGTTTGTTGTTTCCCTATCTATCACGACTTCGCGCCGGTGACAGGGCGACTGAATTCAAACAGCGCTGTCGGGGACTCGGAATCGAAGGTGTCTCGCTTCACAGCTACCGCTACGCGTGGGCGGAACGAGCCAAGACATGCGGTTATCCCGAACGCTTTGCGCAAGAAGCGTTGGGGCATAATTCCGTGGCAGTGCATCGCGCTTACGCAAAGCGAGCCAAAATGAAATTACCAAGTCTTGAAGAATATGAGAAAAAGACTGTATCATAACCCACAGCAATAAACTGGTGATTGGGGAAGCAAACGTTTGCTTTCGCCGTGACCAGCGCGCTTTCTTGCTTCACTTCACAGGCTGACGGTCGGCCCTGTCTCCCACTCGACCACGCCTGTTCCGGTTCGCAAAAGCGCGTTCGTCACGAGCAGCATCCGCAAAATGCCGAATTGTCGGCGTGCTTCCGCCTGCGGCATGGCGACGGTCGTTTCGCTCCGGCTGCGTTCCAGCCGTCGCTTCGCCTACGCTTCACTCTTCCGTTCGCCGAACCGCAGGCCGAAGCAAAATTTTGAGCAACGGGACCTTGATTTCCGCGCCCGCGCGGACGCGTCCCCGCTGAAGCTTTTCAATAATGATCAACTGTGTCGAATCGGGGTTTAGATTCCGGGCCGTGTCGGGGGCGTGCCCCAGCCGCATACGAAATGATCGCAAAACTTAAGCGGAAGGAAATTTTGTCGTTTGAGCTTCGTATGCTTTGGCTTTCTCTGACACAATGAATACTCCAATAATGTGCAACCGCTGGTTCCATTCCAGCCTGAGAATGGCAGCCCGCAACGAAATTATCATGTAAACATTATCAATTACCCGGTTTAACCGGTCCAATCCAACCCGCCGGCGGCATGAATTGTGCTGATTTGGGCTAAAACAATAACCGGCATCAAGACTGGTCCATTATGAAAAAAACGACGATCATTGGCGGCGCGCTGGCATTGGTCGCCTTTCTAACCGGAACGCTTCACGCCCAGATTTACGTCGGAAACAATGGCAATTACACTGGCAGTTTCATCATCGGCGAATACGGACTGGACGGCAGCACGGTCAACGCGTCGCTCATTTCTTACGGGGGGACCGTGCCGTTTGGCCTTGTTATTTCGGGCGGCGACCTTTTAGTCGCAGTGGGCCACACCATCGGCGAATACGGACTGGACGGCAGCACGATCAATGCGTCGCTCATTTCTTCCATGGCGGGCACTCCGTTTGGCCTTGCCATTTCGGGCGGCGACATTTTTGCCACAACCATTAGCGGTAAAAAAAGTGGCATCAGCCCCATTGGCGAATATGGACTGGACGGCAGCACGATCAATGCGTCGCTCATTTCCGGGTTGAACGGGCCGGCTGGCCTTGCCATTTCGGGCGGACACATTTTTGTCGCAACCTATGGCAGTGGCACCATCGGCGAATACGGACTGGACGGCAGCACGATCAATGCGTCGCTCATTTCCGGGTTGAACGGACCGTATGGCCTTGCCATTTCGGGAGGACACCTTTTTGTCGCAAACTTTGGCAATAACACCATCGGCGAATACGGACTGGACGGCAGCACGATCAATGCGTCGCTCATTTCCGGGTTGAACAAGCCGGCTGGCCTTGCCATTTCGGGCGGCGACATTTTTGTCGCAAACAATGGCAATAACACCATCGGTGAATACGGACTGGACGGCAGCACGGTCAATGCGTCGCTCATTTCCGGGTTGAACGGACCGGTTGGCATCGCCGTTGAGCCAGTGCCTGAACCCTCCACATTGGCGCTGATGGGATTGGGTTTGACCGGTTTGCTTGCCTTGCGCCGCCGCAAATAATCTCTCTTTTGCGCCTGGCCGCCGCAAAAAAAATCGCGGCGTTTTTTTATTCAACATCCTTCATTCCTCATTCCGCCTTCCTTTTCACGGCGCTGGCAGTTCATCGAAGATTTTCTGGATGCCCTCTCGCTGGTCATGCTCGCGCGGCAAATGTCGATTAAGAACCCCGGCCCGACTTATGCGCACATGGACTATCCACTTTTAACTCTGATAGTTACTTGGCCCTCGGCTGGGCGTCGCTGGATTTGAACCTGTATTCTTCCGGCACGAATGCCCAGACTTTCAACTCTAGCAGCGCGGCTTTTATCACTGGCACGACGGAAGTCATTAATTTGTCCGCCTACCTCGCGGACCTTCCCACCATCCTCGACACCATGGGCTATATCTATGCCGGAGATTCCAGCGGTCCAGGCAACGGCACAGCCCTCGGCCTCTGGGGGGTCACAAGAGGTGCCCGAACTGGTGCCTGAACCGTCCACGCTGGCGCTGGCTGGCTTGGGCGGGCTGGTGCTGCTCCTGTTCCGCAGCCGGAAATAACCTGACAACGCTTTCACCGGCCCCGCATCACAAGGTGCGGGGTTTTTGTTTTGGGGCTAAAAAAGTTTCACCTGACGGGCAATTTTAAGCAACCGCAGGCCGAGTTCCTCCGGGGCAACAACCGTGGTCCTTCAGACGGATACTCAACATCGCAGTGGGCAGGTAGTGTTCCGTTGGAACACGCTGGACAGCGCCATTGCCGCCAACCTCGGCCAAAACGGTTTCATGTCCACCTTCGGCGGCCCGCTGGGGCCTTGGCGTGGAAACTCCATTCCTTTCCGTGAGGATCGGCGGCTGGAAGCGCACGGGTTCCGGTCGCGCGCCGCGTCGCCTCGGTCAACCGCGAAAGCGGACCTGAAACGGCCAACCGGCGAGCAGGATGATTTCCAGGACAAACAGCCGGCGTTTCATGCCGGCTTCCGTTTGATTTCGATCATTCATCATCCCACCTGTCTGCTACAAGGCATGACAGAGATTGATTCTAAAATACTTGTCATCGGCATCGACCTGAACGTGCCAGCCTTTGTATGGTTTGGTAAAGATGTAGCTGCTGACAATTCCAATGACTGCGCCCGCGACCACATCATGTGGGTGATGTTCTCCCGCCTCCACACGACTGTAAGCGACAAAAGAGGCGGCGGCGTAAGCCGGTATGCCATACTCCCAACCGTAACGCTTGCGCATGAACTCGGCGGAACAGAAGGAAATCGAGGTGTGCGCCGAAGGAAAGGACTGACTTCCGCCATTGGGGCGTTTTTCGTTGACGGTGTACTTGAGGCCGTAGGTGACGCCGAGTGTCAGAGCGGCTGATTCGCCAAATTCCAATGCCCCTTTGCCGTCCCAATAGCCGAGTGTCAGTCCGGCGGCGGTCCCGGGCAGGACGAACTGCAAAACATCGCCGGCCTTGGCGATGCTGTCGCCAGCCCGTGCGCCAATACTGGCGGTCAGGTAAAAGGAAAAAAACACCGGAACGAGCAACGAACTGGTCTGCCACCGGCGGCGACGTTTGGAAACCGAAGTGGGGTTAATGTTGGTTTTCATAATGGAAGTTTGTTTTCCTGTGCCAGCAGCAGGCGGATGGTGACCATGATGATTTTGTCCATGCACCGAGATACAATAAACTCACAACCCAATATAGGCGTAAGGGCTTCGCAGATTTTTTCATCGGTTCATTCGTTGATTTTCTGCGTGCATTGATTTCAAAACCATTTTACACCATTGCCTCTTCCGAAAGGATTCTAAGGCGACAGCCGCAATCCAACGCTTACTTCCAGGTTGCGTCAACGCTTTTTATCAAAACCCGCCTTTCGCTAAAGGCGGGACACCCACACACGGACAGCGAACGCGATTTTGACCTCTACCCCCTGCACATGGCGGGGATGGGTCAGGCCAAAAGGTGACTTCCGAACTGACTTGGGCGCGATGGCTGATTGCGCGTTACACCACCGCCGGCGAAACAGTCACGAAAGAGGCTTTAATCCTTGCCCGCTGGCTCGGAGCGGCGTCGGAATCAGGCGGATCAGAAAGGGCCAATGCCGCCCGGCTCTCTGCCAAGTCATCGTCATTGACCCGGACTGGCTTATCGGGCAAGGATAACTTCGGCGGCATGACCGGCGTCGTCAATTGCTGGCGGTTAATTTTTCCGTGTTGCCACCACCAGCTATTTGTGGCGGAATGCAATCACCATGAAAACGGCCATCACAAGCATCGGATTTTGTGTTGTTTTTTGCGGACACACATGGGCACAAACAAATCAGATTACAACCAACGCTCCACTCGCAAAAATGGCAGGTTCCTCTAATGAAATCGCCACCCTGAGTGGCGACATTTACAAACAGGTTAAAATCGAGAAGATTGACCCTTCTGGGATTACCATAAGCTATTCCAACTCGCCCAGTGGATACGGAATTTCCCGGCTAAAATTCACCGCCCTGCCGGAACAAATCCAAAAGCGCTATGGCTATGATCCGCAAAAAGCTGTGGAGTTTAAACTGTTAGAAGAGAAAGCAAACATCGAAATGCGTCAAAAACTATTGGATGATGAGAAACTCAGGGCAGCCTACGAGGAAGAACAAGCGAAACTTTGGGCAGAAGAGGTCAGCCGGCAAAACGCGCAGAAATTAGAAAAGTTCAAAACGGTCTCCAAAATCCTGTCTGATTACCATAAGGCGCATACCTATATTGGGACCGATACCGGTGCGGCGCAAAACATCTTCGCGTGCGGCGACATGGCCTGTGACGTGTGGAATATGGTCATCACGAAGGGAATCGAAGCAAAAATCATGGTGGGCAACGTCGAGAAAGACATCAACTCCATAGCTGAGGTCAACCATGCCTGGGTAATGGCAGAAGTGTTTCCGGGGAAGTGGCTGGCGCTTGAAACAACCGGCGGCTATGTCGTTTCCCCCGATCACGCCAGGTACTACCACGGCTATATGTTTTCCAATCCAAAGGAATTCAAAGACTGTTTTTACGGTCACGCAAGAGTTCGGCCCGAATTGATTACGGTGCATTGACAGCCTAAGGCGCGGCTTTGCGGATGTCGGCGGTGGCGGTGGTGGTGAATGAAAGCTCGCAGACCATCCAACCTATACCCTCAGCGCGAAAATCGTCCTAAAACGCGCCGGACGGCTCGCCGGCTGCCCGGTACTGTCCCGCCCTCCGGCACGTTGTTGGTCCCCAAACAGGCCGATTTCGCATACCGGGAAGGCTTTCTGTCAGGAGTGCCAAGCCCTGCCCGCTAAAAATGTGCCACCCAGCGAATAAAAAGGGCTTAAAACGAAAACGGCGTGTCAAAGCCGCTCATTAGTGACCCTTAGAAAATGTTCGTGACCCGGCCACCGCCCTGAAATTCAACTGGCTTGATTCTCTCTGACTCCCACCTATACGCGCGGGAGTCCCGACCGGCCAAGCGCGGGCACCGGGTGCCACGGGGCGGGGACGGGTCGCCGCGAAAAGGGGAGTCCTCATCATCGGCCAATTCCGCAAAGCGGAACCGTCAGGCCGTGGCCGCCCGTGGCACCGGCACCATCGCCGGGCCAAAGTTCAAGCACACTTTGGCCCGCCGGGTTTTTTGATTCTGCCAACAGTGTTGATGATACAGGTGAAGTTACCGCAAATTCGCAAAAGCAGCATTGACACGGGGGAATACGTTATGCGGTGACGTTATGCGAACTGTTTCTGGTTTTCCTGATTGAATTAAAAGTGCTGTTTTTATTGGTGTTTTAAGAGGTGGCGACCCTACCGGGAATCGAACCCGGGCTACCACCGTGAAAGGGTGGTGTCCTAACCGCTAGACCATAGGGTCACCAGAGCGCGCAAATATAGTCAACATCCACGCGCTGTCACGCAAATTTAACTGTAGCGGCGCTCTGTGAGCGGCGCCGTTTTGGTCTGGTGATTGTTCGGCGGCGGTCATAGACCGCCGCTACAGCCCCAAATTCAAGTTTGCTTCAGCCGGTTTTTTCCAATAGGCTGCATTGATTCTGAAATGAAAATTTTTATTGATGGCAAATATTACGATGAACGCGCCGCGAAGATTTCGGTCTTCGATCACGGCCTGCTTTACGGTGACGGGATTTTTGAGGGCATTCGCGCCTATCACGGCCGCGTGTTCAAACTCAAGGAGCACATTGACCGGCTGTTTTATTCGGCCAAGGCGATCCTGCTCCAAATCCCGATGTCGCCCGCGCAAGTCGCGCGCGCGGTGCTCGAAGCGTGCCGGAAAAACAAGATCCGCGACGGCTATGTCCGGCTGGTGGTGACGCGCGGCCTGGGCACGCTCGGTTTGAACCCGAAAAGCTGCAAGCGTCCATCGGTCATCATCATCGCGGACAAAATCCAGCTTTATCCGCCGGCGCTTTACCAGCGCGGGCTGGACATCATCACCGTGCCGACGACGCGCAATTTGCACAGCGCGCTCAACCCGGCCATCAAGTCGCTGAATTATCTCAACAACATCCTTGCAAAAATCGAGGCGAACAACGGCGGTTGCGAGGAGGCCGTGATGTTGAACGCCGAGGGTTTCGTGGCCGAATGCACGGGCGACAATCTGTTCATCGTAAAGAACGGCGCGCTGTTCACGCCGCCGCTGTCGGCGGGCGCGCTTTACGGCATCACGCGGCAGACGGTGATCGAACTGGCCGGGGAATCCGGCTTGAAGGTGTCTGAGCCGAACCTGACGCGCTACGATTTGTTTAACGCGGATGAATGTTTTTTGACGGGCACGGGCGCGGAAATCGTGCCGGTGGTGAAGATTGACGGGCGGGTGATCGGCACGGGCAAACCCGGCCGGGTCACGCGACGGCTGGGGGATAGATACCACGCCTTGACGAAAGTCTCCGGTGAGCCGATATACCAATAGTGTTATGTTGTGCTCCAATTGCAAAGAAAAGCCGGCGACAGTGCATCTGACCCAAATCGTGGGTGACAAGATGCAGAAGCTGGATTTGTGCGAGGATTGCGCCAAAGCCAAGGGCGTGAATGATCCGGGCGGTTTCGCGCTCGCGGATTTGATGCTCGGCCTCGGGGCGTCGCAGGAGATGGAACAATCTTCCGGCGGTGTGGAAACCAGGTGTCCGCGCTGTGGTTTCACGCAGGCGGATTTCAAAAAATCGGGCCGGCTCGGTTGTCCGGAGTGTTATAAAATCTTTGCCGAGGGCCTGGAAGGTTTGCTCAAAACGATGCACAAAGGCACGCGGCACGCGGGCAAGGTGCCGGAAGCGTTGCGGGCATCACGCGAGCAGGCCGACCGGCTCAAATCGCTGCAAAGGAAACTGGACAAGGCCATCAAAGAGGAGGATTTCGAACAGGCCGCCCAATTGCGCGACGAAATCAAACAAATCACTCCGCGCGGGACGGGTTTGACGGTGACGTGAGCCATGGACATCCACAAATTTCTCGTTTCCCCCGCTGAGATCGCGCAACGGCACGGCCCGCACGACCGGATTGTCATGTCGAGCCGCGTCCGGCTCGCGCGCAATCTGAAGGACGCCACGTTTCCCGGCTGGGCGAAAAAGCCGGAGCGCATCCGCGTGTTTGAATTGGTCCGTCCGGCGATTGAGAGTTTGCCGGAAATGAAGGACGCCTTTTCCGAGGCGATGGACAATCTCAGCGCGCTCGACAAACAGATTCTGGTCGAGCGGCATTTGATCAGCCGCGAACACGCCGCGAAGAGTTCCGGCAGCGGCCTGGTGCTGAACCGCGACGAAACTTTTTGCGTGATGATCAACGAGGAGGACCATTTGCGGATGCAGGCGTTGCGTCCCGGTTTGCAGTTGCGGCAGGCGTGGAACGCGATTGATCATCTGGATTCCGAGCTGGAGAAAAAACTCGATTACGCCTTCAACAACGACCTCGGTTACATGACCGCGTGTCCGACCAATCTGGGCACGGGCATACGCGTGAGCGCGATGCTGCATCTGCCGGGACTCGTTTTGGCCGAGCAGATCAATCCGATCATTCAATCGGTCAACAAGCTTGGCCTCGCGGTGCGCGGGCTTTACGGCGAAGGCACGGAAGCGCTCGGCAACATTTTCCAGGTGTCGAATCAAATGACGCTCGGCGAAAACGAAATTACGATTGTCGAGCGGCTGGACAAGGTTTTGTCCCAAATCATCGAGCACGAGGAAAACGCGCGGCAGACGCTTTTGGAGAAAAAACCGAAGGTCGTTTACAATCACATTGGCCGCGCCTACGGCATTTTGGCCAACGCGCACAGCATTTCGTCGAAGGAAACGATGAACCTGCTTTCGCTCATGCGGTTGGGCGTGGACATGGGCCTGTTTCCTGGCATGGAACGTGCATTGGTGGATGAGTTGTTCATCCTGACGCAGCCGGCGCATTTGCAGAAACAGCTTTCGGACAAATTGTCCGCCGAGGAACGCGATTTGATTCGCGCCGACATGCTGCGCGAACGTTTGAAAAGCGTGGGCCGGCCGGTGGCAAAACATTTCGGCGCGCCGGGGATGGGATTGGACAAATCGTCCAATTAGCAGCAGAATAGAGCGAGTATGAGCGATGAAGCCATGAGCAATTTCACGCCGCGCGCGCAGCAGGTGCTCGCGCTGGCGCGCAAGGAAGCCGACCGGTTCAATCACAATTTCCTCGGTACGGAGCATCTGTTGCTCGGCCTGATCAAATTGGGGCAGGGCGTCGCTGTCAACGTGCTCCAAAAAATGGGCCTCGACCTCGAAACCGTCCGCATGGAGGTCGAGAAACAGGTCGGCACCGGCCCCGACCAGAAAATGATCGGGAACATTCCTTACACCCCGCGCGTGAAAAAGGTCCTCGCGCTCGCCTCCAAGGAAGCCAAGGCGCTCAACCACACCTACGTCGGCACGGAACACATTTTGCTCGGCCTGCTCCGCGAGGGCGACGGGGTCGCCGCCAAGGTGCTCAAAAATCTCGACGTGGACATCGAGCAAACGCGGCAGGAAATTTTGCGGGAGCTCGATCCAAATTTCACCGGCGAGGAAGCATCCGTGGCCGAGCCGGGAGAAAAAGGGCCGGGTGCGGGGCCGGAGAAAAAGGGCGAGGTCAAAACGCCCGCCCTCAAGGCCTTTGGCCGCGACCTTACGGAACTGGCGCGCAAAGGCGACCTGGACCCCGTCATTGGCCGCAAAAACGAAATCGAGCGCGTCATTCAAATTCTCTGCCGCCGCACCAAGAACAATCCGGTGCTGCTCGGCGAAGCGGGCGTGGGCAAGACGGCCATTGTCGAAGGGTTGGCGCAGGAAATTGCCAGCGGCAACGTGCCGGATATTTTGCGCGATAAACGTGTCGTCACCCTCGACCTCGCGCTCATGGTCGCGGGCACGAAGTATCGCGGCCAGTTTGAAGAGCGCATCAAGGCCGTCATGGATGAGATTCGCCGCGCGAAGAACGTCATTTTGTTTATTGACGAACTGCACACCATCGTCGGCGCCGGTTCGGCGGAAGGCACGATGGACGCCTCGAACATCATCAAGCCCGCACTCAGCCGCGGCGAGATGCAATGTGTCGGCGCGACCACGCTGAACGAATACCGCAAATATATTGAGAAGGACGCCGCGCTCGAACGCCGTTTTCAAGCCATCAAGGTTGAAGCCCCTTCGGTGGACGAGGCGATTTTGATTTTGAAGGGCCTGCGGCGCAAATACGAAGAACATCACAAGGTTGAATTCACGGACAAAGCCGTCGAAACCGCCGTCAAATTGTCCGACCGTTACATCACCGACCGGTTTTTGCCGGACAAGGCGATTGACGTGATGGATGAATCCGGTTCGCGCGCGCGCATCGGCACGATGACGCGGCCGCCGGAGACCAAGGCGCTCGAGGCCGAGATTGAGGAGATCAAAACCAAAAAGGAACGCGCCATCAAGAACCAGGATTTTGAAGGCGCGGCCTCGATGCGCGACAAGGAAAAGCAGGCGAAGGAAAGACTGGAGTCCATGCTCGCCGCGTGGCGCGTCAGCCGCGAGGAAAAGCGCGTGGTGGTGGACGAGGACGACATTTTTCACGTCGTCGCCAAATGGACCGGCATCCCCATCAAGCGCATGGGCCAGGACGAAACGCAACGGTTGCTCACCATTGAAACCGAGATGGAAAAGGTCGTCATTGGCCAGCGCGAGGCGGTTTCGGCCATTTGCAAGGCGCTGCGCCGTTCGCGGGCGGACTTGAAAGACCCGCGCCGGCCCATCGGCACGTTTTTGCTGCTGGGCCCCACCGGCGTCGGCAAAACCCTTCTGGCCAAGACGATGGCCGAGCAGATGTTCGGCGACGCGAAATCGCTCGTCTCGCTCGACATGAGCGAATACATGGAGAAATTCAACGTCTCGCGCCTCATCGGTTCGCCGCCGGGTTACGTCGGTTACGAGGAAGGCGGCCAGCTCACCGAAAAGGTGCGCCGCAATCCCTACTCCGTCGTGCTCTTTGACGAGATTGACAAGGCGCACTCGGACGTGTGGAACATCCTGTTGCAAATCCTGGAAGAGGGCAAACTGACGGACAACGTCGGGCGCATCGTCAACTTTCGCAACTGCATCATCCTGATGACTTCCAACGTCGGGTCGGACGTCATCAAACGCCAGTCCACGCTCGGTTTCTCGCCCATCAGCGACGAGGCCAGCTATGAAAAAATGCGCGAACGCATCATGGATGAGGCCAAAAAGACCTTCCGCCCCGAATTCCTGAACCGGCTGGACGACCTGATTGTGTTCCGTTCGTTCACCAAGGCCGATCTCATTCAAATCCTCGATTTGGAAGTCGGGAAGGTTTTGGAACGGCTCCGCCAAAAAAACATCAAGCTCAAACTCGATGACAAGGCGAAGGACTTTCTCGTTGAGAAGGGCTATGACCCGCAATACGGCGCGCGTCCCATGCGCCGTTCGGTGGAACGGTTTCTCGAAGACCCGCTGGCCGAGGAAATTCTCAAGGGCAATTTGCATGCCGGCGAGCCGATCGTTGTCACATCCGACAAGGAGAAACTCGTCTTCAATCAAACCGCCGCCGCGGCGGGCGCGCTGTCGAGCTAGACGCTCAACCTTCGGAGGGGCGAGCTCTGCGAGTCCCCAATTTTAACCACGGATGGACACGGATGAACACGGATTTTCAAACCACGAAGCACACAAAAGACACGAAAGTTAAGGATTTGCCTTTTGTTCACAAACCGGCTTGTTTTAGACACATGACAAGCCAAGCAATGGACTTGCTTTCTGAATCAGGCCAAACCTCGGTTTGACCGAATACCTATTAAGCATCATTCGCACCTTATGCCTTGGATAATCAAAGCCGTCGTAAAGTTTCTCATCGTTTTGTTTGTTATGACGATTATCAACACGATTGTTTGGGAGTTTGTCGCCGGCGACCTTTATGATTGCACTGACGGTGGCATTCCGGGTTATTGGACGCCCGGTTGTTGGGTTCATAGTTGGGACAACCACCCAGTTGTAGCTGTTCATCAGATAGTTCACCGCCGTTCCATGAGCGAACCAGACACCATCAAGGAGGGTTGGAGCGTAGCAAGCCTGTTGTGTGTATGGTTTGTATTCTTCAGTATTTCATTGGTTGTCGGCATCGTGCTCGCACGATTGCCGTGGATGCCGAGACGTCGGACTGGCGTACCACGTTGTTGAATCCACTTTGGAATTGCCGCTTGCCCGACGGCTTTTCTGAATTAACCTGTCACCGTGCCTTGGTTTACTGACCGACATTTCTTTTTGCTCGCCGTTGCGATTTACGGCTTGAGCATGATTTACTCGGTTTTCCTGTGGCGAAAAGGGTTTCGCAAGGATGACCACGTGAATTATTTCCTGCTGCTCGCCGCGTTCGGGCTGCACACCATCGCCATGTTCCAACGCGGCTTTTCCCTCAGCCAATGTCCCGTCAACAATCTTTACGAGGCCACCACGTTTACCGCGTGGACCATCGTCGCCGCCTATCTCGTCGTCGGGTTGCTCCCGCGGTTGCGCTTCCTCGGCGCGTTTGCGTCGCCGGTCCTGTTCGCCATTGGTGTGTTCGACTTGATGCCCGCGCTGGATCCGCCGCGCGGACCGAAGCCGGAATTTTCCGGCGCGTTGACCAGTCTGCACGCGGCGACGATCATGCTCGCTTATGGCGCGTTTGGGCTGGGCGCGGTGGCGGCGGGAATGTTTTTGACGCAACAGCACGATTTGAAATTCCACAAACTTCGCGCCGTGCTGTCGCTGTTGCCGCCCATTCAACGGCTCGAAATCGTCGCCAGCCGGCTCGTGTTGGCCGGACTGGTGCTCTTTTCCATCGGACTCGAGGCGGGCAGACAATTGCCGCGGCCCGAAGGCGTCAGCTATTGGCAGGATTCAAAAGTGATCTGGTCCATCCTGATGTGGCTGGTTTATCTGGCCTTGCTCGTGTGGCACCGGGTTTTCCCGCAATTGAGCCGCCGCTTCGCGTCCGGTGTCATCGGGGCGTTCGCATTCCTGCTCCTCACCTTTTGGGGCACGAACCTGCTCTCGCCCCTCCATCATCCATGAGAACGAAGTGTCGAGTGTCGAGTGTCGAGTGTCGAGTACGCCAAAACCAGGCGTCATTCGGCCGCCTGCGGCCCGTCACCCGCCACCTGCCTGCCGGCCGAAGCCTTGGCGAAGGCTGGTCACCTGTCACCTGCTGCGCATGAACGTCATCGTCATCGGCCTGAGCCATCATTCGTCGCCCGTCGAATTGCGGGAACGGTTTGCCTTTGCCGAGGCGAAAATTCCCGATGCGCTCAAATCGCTGCGCGCCTCCGGCATTGCGGACGAAGCCGTGATTCTCTCGACGTGCAACCGGGTGGAAATTTACGCCGCGACGACGTTGGAACCCGCCCGGGCGTTTGTTGAATTAAAACAATTTCTCGCAAAGTGGGGCGAGACTACTGGCGAGCCGTCGGTGGAAGACAATTCCGGCTCGCGAGGACGCACGCCCCACCAATCTGACATCCATGCGCAATGTTCTTCTCCCTCTCCTCGACGAGGAGAGGGCAGGGGCGAGGAGGCCGTTTCCTCAAGTTCAGATCCCCGCACCCCGGCCCTCTCCCCGCTTGGGCGGGGCGAGGGAGTTGAGCGGGTGGGGTCATCGCGCCGCGATGACCGGACGGCGCGGCGCGCCATCCCTACCGAAATTGGCGACGAATTCTACACGCTATGCGAACCGCAAAGCCTGCAACACTTGTTCAAGGTCGCGTGCGGACTGGACTCGATGGTGCTCGGCGAAACCGAAATTCTCGGCCAGCTCAAAAAGGCTTATGACCTCGCGTTCCGGCACCGCCACACCGGTGCGCGTTTGAACAAGGCGTTTCAACGCGCGTTTCACGTGGCCAAACACATTCGGACCGAGACAAACATTCAACGCGGCAGCGTGTCCGTGGCGTCGGTCGCGGTGGAACTGGCGGAGAAAATTTTCAGTTCGCTCAACGACCGCGAAGTGCTCGTCATCGGCGCCGGCGAAACGAGCGAGAAAACCGCGCGCGCCCTGCTTTCGCGCGGTGCCCGCAGCATCATCGTGGCGAACCGTTCGCACGACCGCGCAGTGGCGCTGGCCAATGAACTTGGCGGACGCGCCGTGCAGTTCGACGATTGGGCAGGGGAGTTTCAAAAAATCGACATCGCCATCAGCAGCACGTCCGCGCCGCATCACATTCTTGATCGCGCCCGGCTGGAACCGCTGCTGAAGTTGCGCCATCACCGGCCGTTGCTGCTGATTGACATTGCCGTGCCGCGCGACATTGATCCGGAGGTAAATTTTCTGGAGAACGTGTATTTATACAACATTGACGACCTCCAAGCCATTGCCGACGATTACTTAAAACAACGCCGGGAAGAAGTTGCCCGTTGTGAACAGATCATTGCCGAAAAGGTGAAGGGATTGCTTGACGCAAAACGGTTTCAACCACGGATGGACACAGATGAACACGGATTTGAAATTGCAGGAGCCGACGTAAGGAGGCTACAAGGGCAATGAAAGTCCCGAATGAATTTGAGCCTCGTGACCTCGGCTCCTACATAACCGAATTGATCCGACCCGCGTTGTTTTCTTTTCATCCGTGTTAATCCGTGTTCATCTGTGGTTAAATAGATGGCTTCGGAACGTCCAATCATCATCGCCACGCGCGGCAGCGCGCTCGCGCTCGCGCAGGCCAACCTGGTTATCGCGCAATGCCGCGAAACGTTTCCTAAACTGCGCTTCGAACAGAAAATCATCAAGACCACCGGCGACAAGTTGCAGAAAGCCTCGATGGCGAAAGTGGGTGAGGGATTGCCTAAAGGCCTGTTCACCAAGGAACTCGAAGTCGCGCTCGTCAAAGGCCGGGCCGACCTGGCCGTGCACAGTCTGAAGGATTTGCCGACCAATCTACCGGCTGGATTGGTGCTCGCCGCCACACCCAAACGCGCCGATGTGCGCGATGTGCTGATTTATCGCGATGCCGAATTCATCAAAACTCGCGCCACCGGATTCATATCTCAACCCTCAACCCTCAACCTTCAACCCGTTGACTGGGTGCCGGGTCAGGATGCGTTACGCGGTTTCAAGCCGCACCTGAAACTGAAGGATTTTCCGAAAGGCGCAACCATCGCCACCAGCAGCACGCGGCGCAAGGAGCAGTTGCTTGCGGCACGACCGGATTTCAATGTCGTCGAAATCCGCGGCAACGTCACCACGCGGATGCAAAAGGTCGCCGAACGCGGCGAACTGGACGCGACGGCGCTCGCACTGGCTGGCATTACGCGGTTGAACTTTCGCGTCACGCCCGAAGGCAAACTCGAAGGCGACGCTGTGCCGGACGGTTTGCTGGCGACGGTACTGGACGTGGACGTGATGCTGCCGTGCGTAGGGCAGGGGGCCATCGGCATTGAAATTCGCGCGGACGACGAGCGCATCGCCAAAATTTGCGAGCGGCTGAATCATTTCAACACGTTTCAGTGCGTGACGGCGGAGCGCGCGTTCCTGCATGCGATGGGCGGCGGCTGCCAGAGTCCGGTGGCGGCGTACGCCGAAATTGACGGCAGCCGGATGGAGATGCGCGCGGTGTCATTTCGCGAAGGCCCGGCTAGGCGCGCCGAAGGGAAAAGGCCGATTGCCGAAGCGGCGGCGCTGGGCGAGGAATTGGCAGAGAAGTTGAAATAAGATTGGCGATATGAAGAGACTTCTATCTTTTCTTTTCGTTTCAGGTTTGATGGGGTTGCAACTTCAGGCAGAAGGGATACTGGATGTCAACCCCAGCATTGAACCGAATATGCGGGCTGTTACAGGCGGTTCGCAGCGCGTCGTAATTGATACAAACACTCCTCTTCCTCAACTCATCGAAAGGCTGGAGGGTAATTGGCGGCTGGTGGAAACCGGCAAAGGCTACTGGATCGGCTACACTGACGACATGTACTCAATTGCTGCTCATGGTGATCCGGCTATTAATCCACTTGTAAAATTTATCAAGAGTGCGCAATCCGATAAGGCTCGGTATGGGGCGCTGCTTTCGCTTCATTTAATTGGAATTGAAAGCAGAATTACGGGCCGATTCCATGAGAAATTCAAGAACCAGAAAGTCAGGAATGTTTTCTATGAGCTGCTGAACGATGAAAGACTTCGGGATAAGGTATTGGGTCTTCTTGTGCGTGATCCTTGGCCGTCGGATCTTCCTCATCTTTTTGAAGTTCTTGGGAGAGTTCCAGACGACAAATCTAAGCCACTGGTCAATGCATTGTTCCGCTACAACCTCACCAATTCTGCTTTTGGAGGCACACTAAGCAATGGTGTAGAAGGTGCTCATGTGGTTTTCGTCGGTCAGGATAACCCAGCCGAAATTGGGGAATTATATGTGTTTACCAGAGAGCTTCCCGATGAGGGCTTTGAGCGGATCAACAACTTGAACCACTCAGACACGAATGTAATAGTACAATCTCCGTTTCCAGATAGGGGACGGGTTGTTTGGAAATTCAAGAACACGGCCGATGCCCGAAAGAGGTTTGCTCAGTATTCAAATAATCGCGACGTCCATGACGTTGTTTATGATGCACTGAGCAGTGAAGCCGATTATGTCTTTCGCTTTTGTGAATTGGACGATCCTTTCAATTATCACGTGGCTGGCACAAATGTTTACATTATCTCACCTCCGGTGGCGAAGACTCTCTGGCTGGATTGGTGGCGAGAGAATTCAGCTGCCAGAACAACCGAATAAACGAAGGATTAGGTTGTAAAACCAAACCCGGCTATTTCTCCAATGCGGTGGATCCGGATCGTTTCAGATTAGCTTTGATACGCTGTAAAGTCGCCACGCCCTCGCTTTTCATGTAACCCTTGCCTGTCCGCGCCAGAACCGGCTCGGCAAGAAAACGATCCTGCATGCGAAGTCCCTGCCTAATGGCTTCTTTCAGGAATTTGTTTTCTGCCACGGTCATACCCCAAGATAACCAATGAATCCCGCTATCGCAAATTGAAAAACCGGGACAAACCATGGTCGGCAAACCAGCCGAATTTGTCTCAAAACAATTTCTCGTCGGAGGGGCGAGTTACACGAGTCCCCATTTTCAGAGGCATTTATGAGTCAGGGGCTCGTATAACTCGCCCCTCCGATATATTTGAGAAACTCGTTTCGGGCGGCGTAGCAGCGCCAGCCCTACCTGATGTCGAGCCGTGCTCCGGCAACAAAAACGGCGCAGGTTTTTGGCCCGCGCCGTTGTCCCCAGCTCCTCCGGAGCGTGTGTTACACGTCGTAATACATCCCGCCTTCGCGCTGCGCGCTTCGGCGCGGCAGCGGGGATTCATCGTAATTTATACGTCGTAGTACATGAAGAATTCGTACGGATGCGGACGCAGGCGGATGGCGTCGTGTTCCTTGCGCTTGTTGCTGATCCACATTTCGATGAAGTCTTTGGTGAAGACACCGCCCTTGAGCAGGAACGCATGGTCTTTCTCGAGGGCTTCGACCGCTTCCTCCAAACTGCCGAGGATTTGCGGGATTTTCGCGTGCTCCTCCGGCGCCAATTCATACATGTTTTTGTCAATCGGTTCGCCGGGGTTAATCTTGTTTTGAATGCCATCCAGTCCGGCCATGAGCAGCGCGGCGAAGCAGAGATACGGATTCGCCGCCGGGTCCGGCGGGCGATATTCGAGGCGCTTGGACTTCGGACTGTCGCTGTAGGTCGGGATGCGGACGGCGGCGCTACGGTTACGCGCGCTGTAAGCAAGATTGACTGGCGCTTCGTAGCCGGGCACGAGACGCTTGTAGCTGTTTGTGGTGGGGCTGCAAAAGGCGCAAAGGGTGCGGGCGTGCTTGAGCAGGCCGCCGGCATAATGGAGCGCCATTTTGCTGAGACCGCCATATTCCTTGCCGGCGAAGAGCGGCTTGCCCTTGCCCCAGATTGATTGATGGGTGTGCATGCCGGAGCCGTTGTCGCCGAAGAGCGGCTTGGGCATGAAGGTGGCGGTTTTGCCGTGTTTCTTGGCCACGTTTTTGACAACATATTTGTAAATCATCATCCAGTCGGCGGCGGTGACGAGTGTGCTGAAGCGATAGTCAATCTCCGCCTGGCCGGCGGTGGCGACTTCGTGGTGCTGCTTTTCAACTTTGACGCCCAACTCTTCCATCGTCAGCACCATTTCGGTACGGATGTCCTGCAGGGTGTCAGCCGGCGGGACGGGGAAGTACCCTTCCTTGTGGCGGATTTTGTTGCCCAGGTTGGGCATTTCATCGCGGCCGCTGTTCCAGATGCCTTCCTCGCTGTCAATGGAGTAGAACGTGCCATTGCATTTGGAGTCGAACTGAATATTGTCGAAAATGAAGAATTCGGCTTCCGGACCGAAGAAGGCCTGGTCGCCGATGCCGGTGGAGACGAGATATTTTTCCGCCTTCTGCGCAATGCCGCGCGGGTCGCGGCTGTAAGGCTCCAGCGTGCCGGTTTCGGCGACGGTGCAGGTGAGGCTCAACGTCGGGACGGCGCAGAACGGATCAATGAACGCCGTGACCGGGTCGGGCATCGCCAGCATGTCGGAGGCTTCGATGCTCTTCCAGCCGCGGATGGAGGAGCCGTCGAATCCGATGCCTTCGGCGAAGGTTTCCTCGGACAGTTCGCCGATGGGCATGGTAAAGTGTTGCCAGGTTCCGAAGGTGTCCACGAACTTGATGTCCACCATTTTCGCCCCTGCCTTTTTTGCCAGTTCAATTACGCTCTTGGGTGTTGCCATATTGGTTAATGTGTATTTATTGGTTGTTTGTCGTGTTGTTACGATCAAAATCTAATGCTGCGCCGGGGTTGGATTTTGCCAACAACCGGCGCAGCGTCGAGTTTTTTTTTGATTTAATCCGTGTATCCTTCCTCGCCGTGTTCCGCGATGTCCAAGCCGGAGATTTCAACTTCCTCGCTTGGCCGGAGACCGACCAGCGCCTTGGTGATATACGCGATGACGACTGTGCCCACAACGGCCAACACCAGCGTGATGGCGACCGCCTTGAGTTGTTCCCAAAGCAGCGGTTGGAAGCAGCGGTCAGTGACATACGCCTTGAGGTTGGTGGCCAGGTTGGCATTCACCGCATTGCGTGCGAGCATGCCGGTCATAATGGCGCCGGTCGTGCCACCGATGGCATGCACGCCGAAGGTATCGAGGGCGTCGTCATAGCCGAACCAGCCCTTGACTTTGTAGCAGAAGAACCACGGAATGATGCCGGCGGCAATGCCGATCCAGATTGAACCTTGCGGCGTTACAAAGCCGCAGGCCGGAGTGATCACCACCAGGCCGGCCACTGCGCCGGAACAGAATCCCAGCACGCTCGGCTTGCCCCGGGTCAACCATTCCATCATTGGCCAGACGAACGAGGCCACCGCCGTGGCAATCGTCGTGGTCGTGAATGCATTGGCCGCAACCACGTCCGCCGCAACCGCGCTGCCGGAGTTGAACCCATACCAGCCCACCCACAGCATGCCTGTGCCGATGTAGGTCAGCACCATGCTGTGCGGCGCGAAGTTTACTTTGCCGAAGCCCGAGCGTTTGCCGAGGATCAGGCAGAGAATCAGCGCCGACCAGCCGGAGGTCATATGCACCACCGTGCCGCCGGCGAAGTCAATCGCGTGAATCTTGGCGTGGGCATTCCAGACACCGTTCATCATGCCGTTGATGCCCCAAACCATGTGGCCCTGGGTGAAGTAAATGATGAACATCCACAACGTCATGAATATCAGGATGGCCTTGAATTTCATGCGCTCGGCGATGGAACCGATGATGAGCGCCGGAGTGATGATGGCGAACATTAATTGGAACATCGCAAACACGTTTTCCGAAACCCAATACGCATAATTTGAGTTCGGCGCGGAAGTGACGTTATTAAGCATCCAATCTATGGTCGGACTGCCAACCACGCCGGCAATCACGTCTTCCTTGGCGGCTGCGCCAGTGCCGCCGAAAATCATGCCATAGCCGACGAACACCCAGAGAATGGTCACCAGGCCGGCGATCAGGAAGCATTGCGCGAGCACGGACAGGACGTTCTTGCGGCGCACCAGGCCGCCGTAGAACAGGGCCAGACCAGGCAGTGTCATGAACAACACCAACGCGGTGCTGGTCAACAGCCACGCATTATGGCCAGGACCGGGATTGCCGATGACCGCAGTGTTGGCGACCACTTGGGTGCCATTGGTGTCCTTAAGCGGAGCGGTCGGGTCGCTGTTGGCGATGTAGGCTTCCAGTGCCGCAACGCGTTGGTCCAGCGAAGCTGCGGGCAATGGTGGCGGCGTGGCCGGTGCATTGGTGTTATCCGCGCGCAGCGGCAAAACGCCAAGTGCGGTGGTTGCTATCAAAGCAAGCGTCAAAAAATATCGTTTCATTTTATTATTTGGCTGAGGTTCAAGTTGGTTTAATTGCTTAAATGGCCGAGTCACCTTTCTCATCGGTTCGGATGCGGACGGCCTGTTCAATGCCGGAGACAAACACCTTGCCGTCGCCAATCTTGCCGGTCTTGGCCGACTTGACGATGGCGCCGATGGCTGCTTCCACCTGGTTGTCCGCCAGGACGAGTTCGATTTTGATTTTGGGCAGGAAATCCACGGTGTATTCGCTGCCGCGATAGATTTCGGTGTGGCCCTTTTGGCGGCCAAACCCCTTGACCTCGCTCACCGTCATGCCTTCGATGCTGAGTTCGCTGAGGGCGTCTTTGACCTCTTCGAGTTTGAACGGTTTGATGATCGCTTCAATTTTCTTCATATTTATTTCATGGCTGTAATTGGCACACGCGCCTTTAGCAGCGGCGATGCCAGCCGGAAAAATTCTGAAACGGAACAGTCCTAACGCATGGATTTACAATGAGTTGCCGGGAGAAATTAAAATTGGACGTGATTGGATCGATCCGCAGTTCCTGTTTTCTTTTGCTCAGCGAACAAAATAATCGCCAGCATTTTCGGATCGAAGGGGAATTGTGAACAACGTTATAAATAATCCGTGGAGAAATTTACGGAACCAGGATTGAGAAATAGAAATGGTCGGAGCGACAGGATTTGAACCTGCGACAGCCAGCTCCCAAAGCTGGTGCTCTACCAAGCTGAGCTACGCTCCGACGTGCGGACTGAAATATCCACGCATTCAGCCGGTTCCGCAATGAGATTCCATCAGAACGATTGACGCAAGGGAGTGCTGGAGTATTGGAGTAATGGGGAATTACCAATCAGATCGGTTTCAATACTCCACGACTCCACTACGCCATCACCCCGGCTTCAGCCGTCTTTCCGGCTGGACGGCGTAAACCGCCATGTTACATTGCTTCCATCATGTCAACACCAGCGCTTGCAACCCAGAAAGTCAACCTTCGCCGGCCCGACATCATGGCCGCCGTGCAAGCGCAAGTCCTCTCACATTACCGCAGCGAAGTTGTCGAGCGCATCCGCGCCAGCGGCCACGTGATCTCCGCGGGCGACCTCACCGTCAAACTTGCGAAGGAATTCGGTTTTTGCTATGGCGTTGAGCGCGCGATTGATCTCGCCTACGCGGCGCGAAAATTTTTCCCGCCGTCCAAACCGATTTACCTGCTCGGCGAAATCATTCACAACCCCGAAGTCAACGACCAGATTCGCAACATGGGCATCCAGATCATTTCGCCCAAGCCGACGGAGGACGAACTGGCACGATTGCAGGCCGGCGACGTGGCGATCATTCCCGCCTTTGGCACGGAAGTCGCCACCCGCAAGCGGCTCGAAGAAAAGGGCTGCGTCCTCGTGGACACCACCTGCGGCGACGTGATGAGCGTCTGGAAACGCGTCCGCCAGTACTCCAAGGAAAAAGTCACCAGCATCATTCACGGCAAATCGTGGCACGAGGAGACCAAGGCCACGAGTTCGCAGGCGCGCGCTTACGGCAGCGGACATTACCTTGTCGTCTTCACGCTCGAGGAAACGGATTACGTCTGCAATTACATCATCCATGGCGGTGACAAACGGGAGTTTTTGGAGAAATTCAAAGGCGCTTACTCGGACGGCTTCGATCCGGACAAACACCTGCAGGCCGTGGGGGTGGCCAATCAGACCACCATGCTGCGGGGCGAGACCGAGGAGGTGCAGAAACGTTTGAAGGCCGCGATGATCCAAAAATTCGGCGCGGCGAATATTGACGAACATTTCCGGTTCTTCGACACGATTTGCGGGGCCACGCAGGACCGCCAGGACGCGCTGCAAAAACTTTTGCGCGAGCCGATGAACCTGCTCATTGTCATCGGCGGCTATAATTCCTCGAACACCTCACACCTGGCCGAAATGGGCGAGGGCAAGCTGCCGACCTTCTTCATCAAGAACGCGGCCAAAATGGAATCGGACCACCTCATCCGCCATTACGATCAGCACGACAAAAAAGAAATCGAAACGCGCGACTGGCTGCCGCACGGCAAAATCACCGTCGGGGTCACCGCCGGCGCGTCCTGTCCGAACAACTTGATCGAGGACACCATCCGCCGGCTTTTCGAGCTGCGCGGCATCTCGGTGCAGGAACTGCTAAAAAACTGATGATGATTTTTATGTTGACCAAAGATGAAAAAAACATCATTTTGGCAGCATGAGAATGACAGTGGATTTGGACGAAGGGATTTTGAAGGAATTGTTGAAGATCACCGGGCATAATAAAAACAGCCCGGCAGTGGCCTTTGCCGTGCGGGATTTTGTCCACCGGAAAAAGGCGCGGGATTTCGGGCGGATGTTGCGGGAAGGCAGGTTTGATTATCCCGCGACCAATGATGAAATCGAGAAGCGGGATGTTTGAGGGATTTCATGGTGCTGGTGGATTCATCGGTCTGGATTGAGGCGCTTCGCCGGGAAGGCCGTCTCGACGTGAAAGTCGCCCTCGAGAATCTTCTGGAGGAATACGAAGCTGCCTGGTGCGGTCCGGTCAAACTTGAAGTGCTGGGCGGCGCACGCGCACAGGACCGTCGCCCGCTGGAAGATTATTTCAGTTGCATCCCTTATTTGCCGATGGCCGATGCCGCCTGGGATTCGGCGAAAAAGCTTGCCTGGCGGCTGCGTGACCGCGGTTGCACCACTCCTTGGAACGACATTTTGATTGCGTCATTGGCAGTCAAGGCCGATTGCCGCATTTACACGGTGGACGGACATTTTGAAATGATGCGTGACGCCGGCGCAGGCATCCGGCTTTATGAACCGGGTTACGGCGGCAAATACAACGCCGGCTGAACTTTCCGGTTCGACTTTCGCCGGCCATCGCCGCACATTCCATTCATGCCGCGCACGCGACTCGAACTCGAAGAATTGGAACGGCAGATTCTCGCGCCCGGCGCGCAATTCAGCGGCGACACGCGCGGTCGCGAACATCCGGAACCGCCACCCGATTGGCGCACGCATTACCAGCGCGACCGCGACCGCGTCATCCACTCACGCGCCTTCCGCCGCCTTGAATACAAGACGCAGGTTTTTCTCAACGGCACCGGCGATCACCTGCGCACGCGCCTTACGCACACCATTGAAGTCGCCGCCATCTCGCGCAACATCGCCAGCGCGTTGCGGCTCAATTCCGACCTCGCCGAAACCATCGCGCTGGCGCACGACCTCGGCCATTCGCCGTTCGGGCACCGCGGCGAAGCGGTTCTCGCGCGCTTGATGAAAGGTCATGGTGGTTTCGAGCACAACCGGCACAGCCTTCGCATTGTCGAGGAGCTGGAACAAAAATATCCGGATTTTCCCGGCTTGAACCTGACATGGGAAGTCCGTGAAGGGCTGGTCAAACATAACACTGCCTACGACCATCCCGGACGGCGAAAAGGTTTCGACGCGAAAAATTCCTCGCTCGAAGCGCAAATCGCCAACCTCGCCGACGAAATCACCTACTATAGCCACGACCTCGACGACGGGCTGGACTCCGGATTGTTGTCCGAAAAGAATCTGCGCCGCGATGTCCGCGTTTGGGCTCATGCCGCGCGGCTCGTGAAGAGGGAGCATGGCGATTTGCCCGATGAATGCCGCCGTTACTTCACGATTCGCACCATCATTGACCTGCAGATTCGGGATGTCGTTGAGAACAGCGAGAGTCTCATTTGCGCCGCGGGTGTCAATTCAGCCGATGACGTGCGGCGTTTTCCCAAAGTGCTCGTGCAACACAGCCCTGAACGCCGCAAGCTGAACCTCGAACTGCGCAAATACCTTTACAAAAATTTGTATTACAACCCCATCGTTTATCAGCCGAACCTGCGCGCGGTGAAAATCCTCGAGCAGCTTTTCAAATATTATCTCGCGCAGCCAAAGGAAATCGGCGAAGGCGCGCGCCGCCGCATCCGTCAGGCCGGCTTGCACCGCGCCGTGTGTGATTACCTGGCTGGGATGACCGACCGCTATGTCATGCTCGAATATCAACGGCTTTTTGGCGAAACCCTGAAAATTTGATTGGGCGGCCACTTTTTTCCTGGGAGCGTCGGCGTCCCGCCGGCAAATGGTGGATTGATTCGTGGCCAGGCAACGGGCTGGCGAGATGTCAGCCTTCGCTCTGAAGCCATGGCACGGCAGGCCGGCGCTCCCAGTTCATTACATCTGGCCTGTCCCCCGGCAGCGATTTGTTTTGACTCCCGCCCACGGAATCATATCACAATCAGAAAGTCCTGATTTCGATATGGCCAAACTTGTTATCCTGACAGAGGGTTTGACGGGTTTGACACACGAATTGAGTGTGAACCCGACCACGGTCGGGCGCGCAGAGGGGAACCTGTTTCAAATCATCGAGCCGTCAGTCTCCGGCCGGCATTGTGAAATCCTGTTGCGTGGCAACGAAATTGTTGTTCGCGACCTCCAATCAACCAATGGCACGTTCATCAAAGGGGAACGAATCACCGAAGCCATCCTGAAGCCCGGACAGATCTTGCGTCTGGGCCAGGTGAACTTGCGCCTTGAAGCCTCCGCGCCGGTTGCTTCACCGGCACCCGGCGCGCCTTCCACGCCCAAGGTGCCGAATGCGCCTTCTGCGCCCAGTGCGCCTTCACCGCAAGCAGTCGCACCGCCGAAAGTTCCATCTCCATCCCCGAAACTTGAATTCACGACGGATTTCGTGAAGGGAACCGGCCGGAACGAACCGGTGCCAGCCAGACCGGCTGGGTCTGATGCCAATACCCGTGCGCTTCCCAAGCCGGGCAATCAGCCGGAACCGGGAAATACACCGGCCCAAAAGTATCAAGTACTCTTCGTGGATGATAACAACGCATTTCTCGAAGCGATTACTGAGCTGTACGCCATTCTGGGGGATCAAACATGGGAAATCCATCGTGCTTCCACTGCGGACCAGGCGCTGGCTGCTTTGCAGCAAAATGCAATTGATCTGGTTGTGCTGGACATTGGCATGCCGGTGTTGGATGGCGTGCAGTTGCTCACCCTGATTCACCGGCGTTATCCCGACGTCAAAAAAGCCATTTTGACCGGCAGTGCCAGCGCCAGCGACCGCGCGGCCTGTCTGGCCAACGGGGCGGAATTGTTCATTCAGAAACCGCTTTCCGACGACGGGATGAAGGCTGTTTTCACCACGTTGAATGAGTTGATTACGTGGGCGCAGCGCAAGGGTTTTTCCGGCATGCTGCGCCAGGTCGGATTGCCGGATGTCATCCAGATTGAATGTTGGAGACGCAATTCCTCGATTCTTGAAATCCGGAACCAGCGCCTGCAGGGCCAGATTTATATTGAGGCCGGCGCGATTATTCACGCTGCCGTGGGAACGTTAATGGGCGAGAAAGCTTTTTACCGGTTGTTGTCTCTGACTGGCGGCGAGTTTCATCTGCAACCCTTCAAGCAGCCGCCCGAACGCACCATCCACGGCCAATGGGAGTTCCTGCTTATGGAAGCCGCCCGCATCCATGACGAAGAGGCCACAACGATGATCACCAAGCCGGCCGCGACGGGACAAATTTCACCGTCCGCCCCGGCACCCTCTGCGCCCGGGACGGAATTTCATGCGGTGGGTGAAAATGTCATCGAGATGGCCGGCGATGACGGGAAGTGGCATCCGATGGATGGATCGAAGAAAACACCCTAGCCTGAACTCGTTTGGCATCTCATTAGCACCGAGGCTTCAGCCCGGTGTGGAACGAGACGAAACAAAGGCGAACCGTTTCAACGGTTTGCCATGCTGCGTTGAAGCCGTTGAAACGGCTCCGCTCTTCACTCTTGTCAGGAACCACCGGGCTGAAGCCTCGGTGCTAATGAGACGAACCCTTCAGGGTGTGAAATATGCAGGCTAGGGTGTTGCGTCGAGCCGCGTGACGATTTCTTCGGCCGGCAGTTCAGCCAGCAATTGGGAAATGGTTTTGGATTGTCCCGGCAGGATCAAATCCGGGGCGATTTCACTCAGCGGCTGAAGCACAAACCGGCGCAGATGTGCGCGCGGATGCGGCAAAATCAACCCTGGTGAATTTCGCGTTTCCGTCCCGAACGCAATCAAATCCAAATCCAGCGAACGCGGCTCGTTCAAAACTTTTTTCAGCAGTCGGCCGAATTCCTTTTCCAACGCACGGAGTTTTTGAAGCAACGATTCCGGCGTTTCGCTTTTTTGCGGCGCGAAACCAACAACGGCGTTCACAAACAGCGGCGAGTTCGGTGGACAATTTACCGGCGACGTTTGCCACAGCGAAGATTTGAGCAGCGGCCGGTCGGAAAAGCTTTGCAGCCGCGCCATCGCATCCAGAATGATTCGGCGTGAATCACCGAGATTTGAGCCAAGAGAAACAAACGCCTGCATTGATGTAGCGCAGGCGTCCCGCCTGCATGAAAACCTATTTCGTTCTTAAACAAAGTTCACAGGCGAGACGCCTGTGCTACTTTAAACCCAGCACGTCCTGCATGTCGTAGAGGCCGGGCTTTTGCTTCACCACCCAGAGTGCCGCGCGCAAGGCACCGTTGGCAAAGGTGTCGCGACTCGTCGCCTTGTGGGTCAGTTCGAGTCGCTCGCCGGTGTTCGCAAAAATGACCGTGTGATCGCCCACCACGTCGCCGCCGCGCACGGAATGAACGCCGATTTCCGTCGGGGTGCGTTCGCCGACGATGCCGGCGCGTCCGTGCCGCGCCGCCTTTTCGAGTTGTAGCTTGCGCACGTCGGCCAGAATTTCCGCCAGCGATTTTGCCGTGCCGCTGGGCGCGTCTTTTTTCAAGCGATGATGCATTTCGACGATTTCCAAATCGAAGTCCGGCCCCAGGATTTCCGCCGCTTTGCGCGTGAGCCAGAACAGCGCATTCACACCGGTCGAAAAATTCGACGCCCAGACGATGGGAATTTGCGCCTTCGCCTCTCTGATTTCAAACGTGTCGGTGTCCGTGTGGCCGGTGGTGCCGATGACCAGCGCCTTTTGGTGCTTCGCGCACATTTTGGCGACGATGGGCGTTGCCGTGTGCGAACTGAAATCAACCACCACCTCGCCGCGCGCAATGACCGCGCCGAGATCGTCGCCGACGTCAATCTGGCCAACGATTTCGAGTTCGCGAAAATTCGGCGCGCAGGCGATGAGCGCCTTGCCCATGCGGCCTTTCGAGCCGGTGATGATGATGCGAGTCATATTTTTTAACGCAAAGGCGCAAAGGCGCAGGGACGCAAAGAAATAGTTCCAGTCAAAAACTTTGCGCCTTTGTATCTTTGCGTCTTTGCGTTAATTGAATTCATTTCAGCACCCCGCACGCCTTCAACGTCGCGCGCAATTTCGCGCGATTGGCCGCGCTCATCGGCACGAGCGGCAGGCGATATTCTTCGGCCATCAAGCCCATCATCGCCAGCGCGGCCTTGACCGGGACCGGATTGGTTTCGATGAATAAATCCTTGAACAGCGGATAAAATTTCGCGTGCAGTTGCGAGGCTCTCCGGATTTGACCGCGGTTGAACGCATTCACCATCTGCGCGACCTCGCGCGGAATGACGTTTGACGCCACGCTGATGACGCCCTGCGCGCCGACGGCCATGAACGGCAGCGTCAGCGAATCGTCACCGGACAAAATCTCAAATTTCGGACCGAGCACCGCGCGCAATTGCGAAACCCGGTCGCAACTGCCGCCGGCTTCCTTGATGCCAATGATGTTTTTGCACCCGCGCGCCAGACGGCTGACGGTCTCGACTCCGATTTCAACGCCACAGCGGCCCGGGATGCTGTAAAGCACGATGGGCAATCTCGTCGCACGCGCGATGGCGCAGAAATGCTGGAACAACCCTTCCGGCGACGGTTTGTTGTAATACGGCGCGACCTGAAGCGAACCGTCCGCGCCGACATCCTCGGCCCGTTGCGTCAGATAAATCGCCTCTTTCGTCGAGTTCGCGCCGGTACCGGCGATGATTTTGATTTTGCCGCGGGCAAATTTCACCGAACGTTCAATGATGCGAATGTGTTCCTCGCAATCCACCGTCGGTGATTCACCGGTGGTGCCGACGGGCACGATGCCGTCCACGCCGCCCTTGATTTGCAATTGAATCAGGCGGTTAAGGGCAGTTTCGTCCACGGCGCCGTTTTTGAACGGGGTGACAATCGCGGTGTAAGTGCCGGTGAACATAATCAATTCGCCTTAAAAATCGGCGAAAACGGCGCGCTTGGCGAGCAGGAAATTGCGGAACGATTTGCAATCATCGCTGTCCAACCTTTTCTTTAAAGCATAGGTCGCGTTATTTGTGCGCGCCCATGCGGCAGCTTGGGTTCGTTTTTGACGACCGGGGAAAGTGGATATTCTGTCTTGACAGGAAAAGAACCATTTCTTAAGACTACGGCCGTTCGAGGAAGTAAATCAATAAACTGACAAGAAAACAAAAATAGGAGAATAATTATGAGAAAACTAATTGGTTGTGCGTCTGCTGGTGCGTTGGCCATGTTGTTGACCGGATGCGTTGCTCCCATGGGAACTGCCGGAGGGGCTTATGGATATGTTTACACGGATGTATCCGGACCTGTTCTCGCGACGAGCAACACGGGAGCCAGCAAGGTGGGTCAAGCCACCTCGAAGGGCATTATCTGCGTCGCTACCGGAGACTCCAGCATCAAGGCTGCAGCAGCCAACGGTGGAATTACCAAGATTTCACACGTGGACTATCACGTCACCAGCGTTCTGGGTCTGTATGTTGAGACCGTAGTGACCGTTTACGGCGAATAATAAACAGTTCATTTTCACGTCCCGGCGGCGGATGCGCTGCCGGGATTTTTGTTTTCGGGGATACCGGAACTGGAAACCGTGCTTTGACTGTTCCTGCAATCCACGTCCGTTAATGGCAGGATGACCGGCAGGTTCAACGCTCAAATCAACAGCAAAGAACCTTTTGACTTTCGCGGCTTTCTGGCCGGCCCCGGCTTGGCGGTTGGTTTCGGGACTTCGGCCTTCGTTGCTTCCGGCAAATAAAGATAGCGACCGCAACTGTCACAAAGCTGAATATCGTCGCCGCGCATCAACGTGGTGACGACTCCGATGGGCAGATGCATGTGACAGCCCGTGCAGACCTGGCCGCGAACGGCAGCCAGGCCCTTTTTGCCGTGGGCAACCAGGCGGTCGTAATGGCCGAGGATTTGTGATGGGATTTTGGCGCGCAACTCCGCGCTGGCTGGTTCGGCGGCTTTTCCCGTGTTTTTTTCAAATTCGAGTGATTGAAGTTTGATCAAATTTTGAAGTAATTCATTCATAAAGCCGTGCGTGTATAATCATCGCAAAATTGGCGAAACCCGGCAAGACGAATTCCGAATATTTGCAAATACGGGAAACGGTCCTCCAAAATAGTCACTGGATGACGGGCGACCTCGCGATCGGACTGAAAAACACGGGCGGCTTCACTTGGAAGCGGATTGGGTGTGGCTCATTGCGATTGGCCTGATTTCGCCGGGCGGTTTTGCTGCCAGAACGAAAAAACCTCCTTCCACCACGCCGGGGATTGTCCGGCAATTTCGTTGTGGTGAGCGCCGGGGATGATTTGAAGATTTTTCGGTCCTGGGTATCCCTCAAACAATCGACGCCCGGATTCCATCGGAATGATTTCATCGGCTCCGGCGAGAACAATTTTCACCGGTCCGCGATAGTCCCTGAGGCATTCGGCCGGATTGAAGCGGTCGCGCAAAAGGAAATACGCCGGGAGCAAGGGCATCTTTCGTTGGGCCACGGAAGCCAGATCGTGATAGGGCATGAAAAGCACAAGTCCGGCGATTTCCGTGGAGTGTGCTTGGGCCAAATAACAAGCCACTCCCGCGCCGATGGATTCGCTCACCAGGTATGTGGGCAGGCCGTTGGTCAACAAACCAAAAGCTTCCTCGGCGGCGGCAAGGAAAGCCGGTTTGCCCGGCGTACCGCCACGGGCGCCGTAGCCGGGATATTCGAGAACGTAAACATCCGCTGTTGCCGCGTCGTGAATGGGCCGCGCCAGATAGTCGCGGTCTAGGGCGCACCCGGCGTTGCCGTGGACAATCAGAACACTGCCGGTCGCAGTTCCGCCGGCGGGAATTTTCCAGCCGATAATCTGGCCGGCAGGATTTTTCCACGGAACGAATCCGTGTTCGGCTGCGGCCTGAACCACCCTGTCGGCGGGGATTTTCGTCGGGAAATAAATCAGGCGGCGCTGAAAAATCAACGCTGCCAGAACGATGAGCAAATAAACGATGACCAGCAGTTGTAACACGTGAAAAAATCCGGGGCGTCCCGAAAACCTGGTTGCGAACCACTTTTTCACGGCGACCGCAGGCGGTAGAAGCGGCTGGGATAATTCGTCCACTGCGGATCGCTAAAATAGACCGAGCCGGTCGTGAGCGTGTTCGTTTGCACCGGCTGCCAATCGGGATTGGCCAGATTCGTGCAGGCTTCCACCACCACTGTCTGGTCGCTCGCCCAGTTGATGTTGAAACCGAATTGATTGTTCCGCACGCCGAAGTTGACGCCGGCCGGTTGCATCTGCGGCAGCCAAAGCGCGGTCGGGATGCTCATAAAGGCATCCCAACCGGTTGTCCCGGGCAGGTAATAGGCGATCACCGGGTCAAGGTAGAAGGGGTCCGCGCCGGCACCGGGAGCATTGCCACTGAAATAAATGCCGGTCAGGTTGGTGCAGTAAGTAAATACATAATCTCCGATGCTGGTGACGCTGGCCGGGATGATAATGCTGGTCAGGCTGTGACAGCCGGAAAATGTGGCGTCCCGGATGGTCGTGATATTGTCGGGGAGGGTGATGTTGGTCACGCTGGAACAATTCATGAAAGCCTCCGCGGCAATCTCTGTTGCCGAGTTGGGGAGGTTGATACTGGTTAGACTGGTGCAATTGGCAAATGCGAATTGCATGATGGTTGTGACACCCTCGGGAATGACGATGTTGGTCAGGCGACTGCAACCATCAAAAACATAGTTCTCAATCCAGATGAGGCTGTTGGGCAAGGTGACATTAACCAGGCTGGTGCAGCCGGCGAACATATAATCGCCAAGTCTGGTAACGCCACTAAGAATTGTTACGTTGGTCAGATTGACACAGCCATCGAACGTATCGCCCACAATACTGCTCACACTTCCGGGGATTGTGATGCTGCTCAAGCCGCTACAATTCAGAAATGCGCCATACAAGATAGTGTTGACGCTGTTTGGAATCGTTATCGCGGGCAGGTTGGTGCAGTTGGCGAAGGCGAACCGCCCTATGCTTGTAACGCTCCCGGGAATCATGACATTGGTCAGTGCTGCGCACCCAAAAAAAGTCTCATCCTCAAGGCTGGTTACGCTGCTAGGAATCGTGACTTCTGTCAGGCTGAGGCAGGAATCGAACGCGTGCATCCCAATATCGACCACCTTGTTGGGGATCTGAACGCCATTCAGACTACTACAGGAAGCAAATGCCCAGCTTCCGATGTATGCGACGTTCGTGCCAAACGTGACGCTAATTAAAGATACGCACCCACTAAATGCTCCATTCCCGATATTCGTCACGCCGTTCGGAAAAGTGATGTTTGTGAAGCCGTTACAACTTGCGAACGCCGCGTCTTCGATGCTTGAGACGCTGGCGGCAATCGCTATATTGGTAAGCCCATTGCAATCGGAAAATGCACTCTCGCCGATAACGATGACACCGTTCGGAATGACATAGCTTCCCATCTTTCCGGCAGGGAATTCCACCAGCATCTTTTTGTCGCGAGTGTAAAGGACTCCATCCACACTGCTATACCATGCATTCTCTCCATCCACCATGATTCCCGTCAGACTGCTGTCGCCGGCGAACGCCGCGTTCCCGATGTTCGTGACGCTGTAGGGAATCAGGATGTTTGTCAAGCTGGTGCATCCAATGAAGGCCATATCTCCAATACTGTTGAGGCTATCGGGGAAAGCGACACTCGTTATGTTGTTACGATACCAAAACGCTCTTTCATCAACCCTGATGACCGGCAGGAAATTGATAGAATAGGGTATTGTAACTTCGCCACTTGGACCAGTGTAATCCGTAATCGTAATCGCATCATCACCAATTGAATAACTGAATAGGACTGGCGGATTCCATAGCACAGCAGGATGACCATCCAACACTGGTCCCCACCCGGTGGCACCGGACAAGTAATAGATAGTGGCCAGGTTGCCGTAGAACACATTGCCACCGCCAAGGCTGGGCGCATTCCCGCGATAACAGACACTCGTCAGGCTGGGACAGAAAGCGAACGTCCAATCCCCTATGCTAGTGACGCCGTTGCCGATGATGACGTTGGTCAACGATTCGCAGTCAAAGAATGCTCCGTCCCCGATGTTGGTGACGCTATCAGGAATCAGGACGTTGGTGACACAGGTGGCGTAAAAGGCCCAGTCACCAATGCTGGTAACGGGCAGACCCGTAATGGTGCCGGGAATCATCACCACGCCGTTGGAACCCGTGTAGCCTGTGATGGTGATTGTGTTATCGGCATTGGTCGTGTAGGTGAATTGCGCCTGCACCACGGCGGGTAGGAGCAAGAGCAGCGTCCCAAGCAGACAGAGTTGAATCAGGTTTCGTTTGGTTTTCATATAGGCACAACTGATTTTCCAACACTTCTTTATTAAATGCCTTCTGAAATGTAAGGTCAACGGGATTTCATCAAAAGGCAGAATCCGCCCACCCTCAATTGCCAAAATACGTCAAATTAGAAGAGAGTGCAGAATACAAAAGCCGGGAAGCATTTCGGATTTTGAAGTGCGTGGACGTGTCTACGTCTCTCGTTGCGGGACGGCGACATGTCATCGCACTCCAAAGCGCCGTAGGCGCGACATATTTGTAGAATCACACCAAAACAAAATTTCAGCCCCGTCAGAGGCGGCATATTCCGAAGATGTCGCTCCTGACGGAGCTTTGGAATATTTGCGCTATGTTGCTACAAAGATGCCAGCCCTGACGGGCTTCTCGAAGGCCACAATTTATTCCTTTTTCGCCATTTTCAATTCCAGATGCAAGTCGCGCAATTGCTTCGGCTCCACGCTGCCGGGTGAATCGGTCATCAAACAAGTGCCTTTGGCGGTTTTGGGGAACGCAATCACATCGCGGATGCTCGGGGTGTTGCAGAGAATGGCAATGAGCCGGTCAAAGCCGAGCGCGATGCCGCCGTGCGGCGGCGCGCCAAATCGAAACGCTTCAAGCATGTAACCAAACCGCGCCTTCACCATGTCCGGCGGAATTTGCAGCACTTCTTCGAACACCGTTTTTTGCACGTCGGGCTGGTGAATCCGAATCGAACCGCCGCCCAGTTCCACGCCGTTCACCACGATGTCGTAATGCTGGCCGCGGACTTTTTTAGGATCGGTCTTGAGCAGCGGAATGTCCTCCGCCACCGGCGCGGTGAACGGATGATGGCTGGAATACCAGCGGTTCTGTTCCTTGTCGAAGCTGAGCAGCGGAAAATCCACGACCCAGAGGAAATCGAACCGGTCAGCGGGAATCGCCAGCTTGCCTTGCGCCTTCAAAACATCGGCGCAATACAGCCGGATTTTACCCAGGATTTCACAGGCGTTCAGCCACTGGTCGGCGGCGAACAAAATCAAATCGCCTTCCTCGATGGCCAGTTTCTTCGTGAGCGCGGCTTTCTCGGCGTCGTTGAAAAATTTCACGATGGGCGATTTCCATTCACCGCCTTCGACCTTGATGTAAGCCAGACCTTTTGCGCCGAAGCTCTTGGCGTATTCGGTCATCGTCTCAATCTGGCCCTGCGTTGCGCACGCGAGGCCTTTGGCATTGAGCGCCTTCACCACGCCGCTGCTGGCGACCGCGCCGCTGAAAACCTTGAACTTGCTGGCGCGGAATTCCTCGGTGAAGTCCGCCAGTTCCATGCCGATGCGCGTGTCCGGCTTGTCAATGCCGTAGCGGTTCAGCGCTTCCTCGAAGGTCAGGCGCTTGAATGGCACGGGCACGTCAATGTTCAGCGCGGTTTTCCAGACGCGATTGAGCAAACCTTCAATCAGTTTGTAAATGTCTTCGCGCTCGATGAACGACATCTCGATGTCAATCTGCGTAAATTCCGGCTGGCGGTCGGCGCGCAGATCCTCGTCGCGGTAGCAGCGCGCGAGCTGAAAATATTTTTCCACGCCGGCCACCATGAGGATTTGCTTGAACTGCTGCGGTGATTGCGGCAGCGCGTAAAACAAACCGGGGCTCGTCCGGCATGGCACGAGAAATTCCCGCGCGCCTTCGGGCGTGGACTTGAAAAGCGTCGGCGTTTCGACTTCGAGAAAGCCCTGTTCATCCATGAATACACGCGTGGCCGTGGCCACTTTGCTGCGGAGGCGAAGGTTGCGCGCCATTTCGGGCCGGCGCAAATCGAGGTAGCGGTATTTCAAACGCAACTCCTCGTTCACCTTGCTGGCCACTTCCGGGTCGTCCACCGGAAACGGCAGCACCTCGGCGACGTTGAGCACTTCGAGTTCCCTCACCATCACTTCCACCTCGCCGGTGGGGATTTTGGGATTGTTGGTGCCGGCAGGACGCTGGCGGACCTTGCCGGTGACGCGGATGACACATTCGCTGCGCAAGGCCGCGGCGCGCTCGAACAGTTCCTTGGGCAAATCCGACGGGTCAAAGACCGTTTGCGTGCGGCCTTCGCGGTCGCGGACATCGATGAAGATGAGTCCGCCGAGGTCGCGGCGTGAGTGGACCCAGCCGGAAAGCGTGACGGTTTGCCCGATGTGTGCCGGGCGCAGTTCGTTGCAATGATGTGTGCGTTTCATGTCAAAATTTTGGGAGGGTTGGCGTGCCGCCGACCCCAATTTCAGGAACGGCAGAATGCCATCCCTCCCGGTAAATTGAGAGCACATCTTGATGGGAAACCAGACACTTTTCAAAGAGTTTTTTGGCCGGCCGCAGTGAATTCCCCGCTCGCCATGTGCTTTCGGTTGAATTAATCTCCCCTTGCCATGTCGCCATTGCCCAAGCCGGAAGTCATCATTACTCACGAAAGTGATCTCGACGGATTGCTGTCGGGTGCATTGTTGCAGCGGCTGGCCAAACATCTGTTCGGCACGGACATCCCGCTGGAAGCGTATCACTACAATTTTTGGAAACAGCGCGAGTTGCGCGAAAGGTCCGCGTGGGTTGCGGACTTCACCTTTGAGCCGCGCCTTGACAAGCCGGATTGGGTCGTCATTGACCATCACGTCACGGAGGTCGCGCCGAAAAACGCACGGCTTATTCACGACGTCAACAAATCCGCCGGGCTGCTTTGCTACGAACTTTGCCGGCAGCACGGCGTCGGTTCACCCGCGCTGGATCGGCTGGTGCATTTGAACAACGTCGCCGATTTGTTTCTCGAAGAGGACCCCGATTTTGAGATTGCGGGCGACTACGCCAACCTCGTCAAAATTTACCAGTTCTGGAACCTGTACACGCTCATCGGCGGCGACATTGAAAAATTGCTCGACCATCCGCTGCTCGAAGTCATGGCCGTCAAACGCCGCATTGAAAATCCGCTCGGCTTTGAATGGAGCAAATCGAACATCACGGAAATCAATCCGACGGTCGGGTTCGTGGACACCGTGGTCGGCAACAACAATCTCATCGTCCACCAATTGCTGGAGCAGCAGGCGACGAAGTATCCGGTGCTGGTCACGTTGTTCCGGCGCGGGAACGCCGTTTTCGCCAGCTTTCGCAGCCGCAACGGCGAAGCGCTGAGAGTTGCGGAAAAATTTCAGGGTGGCGGCCACGCCAACGCCGCCGGCGCCATTTTGCCCAAATCCGTCCGGAACATTCCCGATGGCGTTGAATACCTGCGACAAATTTTGAATCCGAAAAACGAGACGCAACAAACGCGGCTTAACAGTCTGGAAAGTCTGTTCGCTGGAATTGAAGCCGAACAAAAGAAGTAACCGCCATTGGATGCGAGGGTCGGAATCGAACGAGGAAGCTTTACCGTTCCGAGCCTAACACACTCTGTTTCAAGGCTTAGTTTAGCCTTGTTTTACAGGGGTTCAAGCGGTTTTTTCGACTGCTCGCCCAATGCTCGCTTATTGCCCCGTCACTGTCCCTTTATTGCTCGTTAGGTGTAACTTTAGGTGAAGAATTAGGTGAAACTTTTTGAGCCCAGAAAATGATGGCTTGGCGTGGGCCTGTGTAATGAAGGGCATAGGTTGAAAAAGGAACCCCGCACCTTGCGATGCGGGGCCGGTGAAAGCGTTGTCGGGTTATTTCCGGCGGCGGAGCAGGAGCAGGCTCAAACCGCCCAAACCAGCTAGTGCCAGCGTAGAGGGTTCCGGGACGGGTTCGACGCCGTTGATCGAAAAGAGGGGGGTGATGGGTTCGTCGTAGGCAATGTTGTTGTCATAGTAGGTGCTGCCAAAATTCTGGTAAGAGTCTCCCAAAGTGAAACCTCCGCTGCCGCTGGTAATTGGATCACCGGTTACGGAAAAAAGAGTCCCCGAAGAACTAAAATCGATGAAAGCCAGCCAATAAGTGGTGTTTGCGGCCAAAGTCAGACCGGAAGCGGTGTAAGTGTTGAGGACAGGCGTTCCGCTAAATGCACCGGCTACCGGGGTGGCGGGTCCGGTAAGCAAGCCATTACTCACCAATGAACCCGGTTGGGCATCCCCGGCCGTGTAAAAGGCAACTTGAAAGTCGGTATCTGCATAATAGCAAAGATCCACGGATACAGATCCAATGTTTTCGCTCTGGCTGCCGGTGGTGAATACTTGATACCAGTTGTTACCGTTCTCTGGTCCACCAGAACCATATATCGGGCTGGTGAGGGTTGAGAACAGGTCTTGCGCCGGGGCGGTGAAGGCTGCGCCCAGCAGGGCGAGGCCGAGGGTGAATCCAAGAATTTGTTTTTTCATAATCATACCTGGTTAATGCTTTGGTCAGAACAACAGCATAACAGATACCACTAGTGGGTTAGGTTGGATAATTAACAAGCCGGGTAATTGATAATGTTTACATGATGATTTCGTTGCGGGCTGCCATTCTCAGGCTGGAGTGGAAGCAGCGGTTGCACATTATTGGGACATTCATTGCCACCGGGCGTGGCGTTGTCACGCAGTTTGCAGTCTGGCCGTGCGCGACAAAGGCTCAGAAGTCCGACACCGTTCGCGCTTTTGCCGCCAGTATTTGGAAATCTCCTTCGTTGCCTTATGCAGCCAGTCTTGGTCAGCCGCGAGTCGAATCATTTCGACGGCAGCAAACCATTTCGGCGCATTGGGAGCCGGCTCACCGAGCGGTGTCAGCTTGTCTCTTAGCGTCAATTCGCATGGTTTTGCTTTTCCTTGAAGCGATTCACGTTTAGTATCGCCTTTGTTTATGGCTGATTTATCCATGCGCGCCGACGGTCGTGCTCCCAATCAACTCCGTCCGCTGCGTTTTCAAAACCACATCGCGCCGTACGCCGCCGGCTCGACGCTCGTCGAATGGGGCAACACCCGCGTCATTTGCGGCGTGACCATTGATGAAACCGTGCCGCGCTGGATGAAAGAGCAGGGGGTCAAAGGCGGCTGGATCACCGCCGAATACTCGATGCTTCCTTATTCCACGTTGCAACGGAAGCAACGCGACAGCTCGAAGGGAAAAATTGACGGACGGTCGCAGGAAATCCAGCGGCTCATCGGTCGCGCCATGCGCGCCGCGCTTGACCTCAACAAACTCGGCGAACGCACCGTCTGGGTGGATTGCGACGTGTTGCAAGCCGATGGTGGCACGCGCACTGCGGCCATTACCGGCGCTTACGTCGCATTGTCGCTCGCGGTGGAAAAAATGATCGCCGAAAAAAAACTGGCGCAAAGCCCGGTCCTCAATGCCGTGGCCGCCACGAGCGTTGGCATTGTTAATGCCCAGCCGCTGCTGGATTTGTGTTATACCGAGGACGTGGCGGCGGCGGTGGATTTGAATCTGGTGATGAATTCCGCCGGTGAATTCATTGAAGTTCAAGGCACCGGCGAGGAAGCCACGTTCACCGAGGCGCAGCTTGCCGACCTGCTCGCGCTCGGCAAGGCGGGCATCCGCGAACTGCTCGCCGCGCAGGGAAAAGCGCTCGCACAAGGTTGATTCACTTGGCCACATCCGCTTCCATAAAATCGCGGCGCAAACCAAAATCACCCGCCATCACGCGCCTGTTGCTCATCCGCCACGCCGAGGTTGAATCGCGTTATCAGCACACGTTTGGCGGGCGGATTGACATGAATCTTTCGGCGCGCGGCCGGGCACAGGCGAAAACCCTCGCCGGATATCTGCACGATAAAACTCTCGACGCGATTTACGCCAGCCCGATGAAGCGCGTCCGGCAAACGCTTGCGCCACTGCTCAAAAACGGCGCGCCCGCACAAACTATTTTGCCCGGATTGTGCGAAGTGGATTTCGGCGATTGGACGGGGTTCAATTGGGAGGAAGTGCGCAAAAAGTTCGGCGTTCATCCTTACGACTGGCTCGATGAAATCGAGCTGGGCGCGGTGCCCAACGGCGAGAACGGCGTTCAATTCCGCGCCCGGGTCGAGTCGTGCCTGTTTGAAATCATCCGGCGGCATCCGGGCGGGACGGCCGCGATTTTTTGTCACGGCGGCGTCATCCGCATGCTGCTGGCTATCCTGCTCGAACTGCCGCTGCCCAAGACCAATTCATTCGAAATTGAATACGCCAGCGTCACGCAGGTCGCGCTGCATCCGCATCTAAACGAAATCGAACTGCTCAACTTCACGCCGTGGCGCGACCTTGTAGCGTAACTGAGTTTTAGGTGGGGCGAGACTCCCGGCGAGCCGGTTTTTGCAATGCCAGGGCTGCTCGCGAGGATCAGCCTTCGCCAGGCTATGGCGCGACAGGCGCTTGCCCCACCAGTTGAAAAAATGAAAACAACCAAATCGCTCTGGCGCGTTTCCGTCACTACGACGCCTGAGGCTGAAGACGCGGTTATGGAACTTCTCGGCACGGTGCTTGGCCAGCCGGTTTCGTCCTATTTCAACATGGAAACCGGCGTGACTGCGGTCACGGCCTATTGCCGGCGAAAACCGGCCTGGCCGGCTGAATGGCGCGCAAAAATCCGTGTTGGGCTGGATCGAATTAAAAACTGCGGGCTGACAATTGGCTCCGGCAAAGTCACCATTGCGAAAATGCGCCGTGAAGACTGGGCCGAATCGTGGAAACGGCATTTCAAGCCCGTCGAAATTGAATTTAAGAATCGGAGGGGCGGGTTCTACGAGCCCCCAATTTCATCCGAAAAATCAGGGCGTCGTGGAACTCCACCCTCCGAAGGGAAATCACTGCTAGTCAAGCCAAGCTGGAGCAAAAAACTCCCGCGCAAAAATCAGGCGGTTGTTATTCTTGATCCCGGACTCAGCTTTGGTACCGGCCAGCATCCGACGACGGCGTTTTGCCTGCGGGAACTGGTGCGCTGCGGAAAAATTTGCGCACGCCGGTCATTTTTAGACATCGGCACCGGCTCGGGCATCCTGGCGATTGCCGCGGTGAAACTGGGTTATTCTCCGGTTCACGCCTTCGATTTCGATCCCGAGGCGGTTCGTGTCGCGCGTGCCAACGCCCGCGTGAATGGCATTCATAAAAAACTGCGGATCGCGCGCCGGGACGTGACAAAACTGCCGATTCATCCGGCACGACAATACGATTTGATTTGCGCGAATTTGATTTCGACACTGCTGATTGCCGGGCGACGGCGGATTGTGGCGCAATTGGAACGCGGCGGAACGCTCGTCCTGGCGGGAATTTTGAGGCCGGAATTTTCACAGATGCGAAAGATTTATGCGAAACTTGGACTAAAACTTGCTGCCAGAAAGATTGAGAACGAATGGTGTTCGGGTTCGTTTTATTTCGATGAAGAAAATATTTAGAAAAATTTGAATGACAAACACTGCGATTGGTCTTATACTCAGAGCGTAAGCAGTCAGCCGTGGCCGACAAGGAAGGTTGTGGCGCTGACAAACTCTGCAACATGAGGTAACATGAGTTGTGTTATGAAAAGAATGATGGAAGTCATCACGGAGGCTGTCCGGGATCCAAAACACCCATTCCGCAAGCTGGATCATCAGCCCAAAAAACCACTAAAAAACCGGTACGAACGCAGGAAAGTAAAGGAGTATCTGCACTTGGGTGACTGGCAGGAGGAAATGGCATAAAAAACTTGCCCAACTTGAATGAAGGAGCCGCGCGTGAGCGCGGCTTTTTCCTTTATAACGGCGTGTTTATTGGCACTCCGGGCAAATGCCGAAAAATTCAAGTTTGTGGGTCACGCTTTTGAAGCCATTCGCGGCGGCAATGCGCGACTCAATCTTGCGTGGAAAACATTCCTCGATTTCGACCACTCCCGCACAGCGCGTGCAAATCAGATGGTGGTGATGGCCGTCGTCGCCTTCACCAACCAGTTCAAACCGCGCCGCGCCGTCGCCGAAATCAAACCGCTTCACCATCCCCATCTCTTCGAGCAGATGCATGGCGCGGTAAATCGTCGCCAGATCGCACTGGCCCCCGGGCATGGCGGCGAAAATTTCCTTGTTCGTGAGCGGATGCGAATGGTGCCGGAGAATTTCCAGGATGGCGGCGCGCGGGCCGGTGATCTTGCGCGCCTGTTGGCGCAAACGACCCGTCAACGCGGACATTTCCTGCCGCTTGTGGGAGTGGGAATGTGTGCGTACTTTCATTTTTCAAAAATCAGACCGGCAGTTCCCGCAATCAAGCCGATGACGACCGCCGGAGCCGGACGGTCAAACTTTTTTGAAACGGCACTTTTCATGTTGCGTTCAAGCTTTCAAATGAAAAAAAAGAATCAAAGCGGCAATCGCCCCAAAACCGGCGGCAAAATATGTCAGCACGAGCTTTTTGTGATGCTTGAAAATTTCGCCCAGCACGGCGTGCGCGGCCAGATATAAAAAGCCGCCGCCCGCGTTCGCGAGCGCCAGCGCCAGCCAGACAGGGGAAGCGCTCCGCAACACCAGCCAGCCCAGCAATCCGCCAAGAATGGTGGTGGATTCAACCGCCGCCACGAGCCACAGCATTTTCCCGCGTTGATATCCGCCGCCGAGCAGCAATGCGCCCAGCGCAAGGCCTTCGGGAAATTTATGCACGCAGATGGCGAACGTGATGGACAGGCCCACCGGCCGGGTTTCTTCGTTTCCCGCCGCCAGCGCCAGCCCGTCCACGACGCAATGGATGGACAGCGCCAGCATCATGGCCGTGGCGAATTCGGCCAGGCGATGCGTGGTGGCCTCGTCAAAATGGCTGGCCGCACACGCCGGACAGACATGGTAAACGTATTTGGTGATGAACGCGAAAAGGAAATAGCCCGAAGCCCCCGCCGCCAGGAATTGCCACCAAGGCAATGCCTCCAGACATTCCGGCGCGATGCCGCAAACGGCGACGCCCAGCAGCGTTCCCGCGCCCAGACTGATGAAGGCGCAAAGCTGTTCATGCGTCCGCGCCAGCCACGCGCTCAATACGCCGCCCGCCAACGCGATGGCAAACGCCGCGAAAATCTGGAATAAAATGGATGTTGCGATCACAGCATTTAAATGCAAATCGTTTGCATCTTAATTTGACAAAAATACCGCCCGGCGGCAAAGGCAATCGAACGGCGGAAAACAGGCTACTTCATCAGCAGCATCTGGCGCGCGCGCTTGATGGCGCGGGTCAGGCGGCGCTGGTAATGCGCGGGCATCCCGGTGTATTTGCGCGGCAGGATGCGGCCCTGGTCGGTCACATATTGCCGGAGCAAATTGGTGTTTTTGTAATCGAGCGCGTCGGCGGTAAAGTCAATCTTTGGCTTCGGACGCGGCGTGCGTTTTTCCATCTGGCCGCGGCGCGAACCGCGGCGGTCCTTGTCGGCATGGGTTTTGCGGGGCATGGTTACTTGATTTCGCGGTGAAGCGTGTGGCGGCGGAGCGCCGGATTATACTTTCGGATCTCCAGCTTCTCCGTTTTCAATTTTTTGTTGCGGGTGGTGGTGTAACGCGAAGGCGATTTGCCTTCCTTGCGCGCTTCGGTGCATTCAATGGTGATGATTTCGCGCGGCATAAATTATTCTTTTTCTTTGGCTTTTTCCTCCGGCTCGTCTTCTTCGCTTTCCGCTTCTGTGGCGCCGGTGCTGTCCACCGTGCCCAACTGGCCGATGCGGCGCGATTTCAAAGCCCCTTCGCGTTCCAATTGCGCCTGCGCTTCAACCGTAAATCGCGTCCACGGAATCGCCTCCAGGCGCGACTTGGGAATCGTCTTGCCGGTCAATTCACAGACGCCGTAGGTCTTTTTCTCGATACGTTTCAGCGCCTCTTCAATTTCATAGACCGCGTCCTGGTCGGATGACAACAGGCTTAACGCGAAGTCGCGGTCAAAGTTGTCCGTGCCTGAATCGGCCATGTGCAGGCTGTAGCCGGGCAGTTCCTGCGCGGATTCCTTGGCCAGGCCGTTCATTTGCCCGAGCAGTTGCTCGCGCAAATCCAGCAGCCGCTGGCAATACTTCTGCCACTCGGGTTTGACCTTCTTCGGGACGGCGGTGGTGGTTTTGGCTTTCAACACCGGACGGCCGAGAATTGCCGCCGTGGCGGAAACCTGTGATTTGCCGGTCATTTTTTTCTTTATGGTCACGTTTTTAAAATCAGCTTTGATTTATCAAGGGCGCGGGAATGTAGCAGAGCAAAACAAATATGCCACAAAAATTTTCAGAAATTTTCGGGCCGCAAAGCCCGTGACTTCCGCTGCTCGCGCGACTGCCGACAGGATCATGAAATTTCATTGTCATGTTGGGCAATTGCAGCAGGCCGCGCACCAACCGGCGGAGAATTTACCTTGCCACTTGTGCGTAGGCATCCTGGGCAAAAATTCCCGCCTTTGACGAAAAAATCCATAACAAAAATAAAATGGATGTCCCGATTATGTGCAACCGCTTGTCCCGGTCCAGCCTGAGAATGGCAACCCGCAACGGACTTATCGCTATAAACATTATCAATCACCAGGCTTTTAACCGGCCTGAAACTCAATTCACCCGCGGCATCAAATGTGCTAATTCTGCGCGGGAAATAAAGATAAACATTCGGCAAAACAACAAAACCTATGGGAAAAATCACAATGAGGAAGATCGGAGCCTTCCTGGCCGTCCTGGCCGCGAGCATGGTTTTTTGGAACACGGGTTTTGCGGACCGGTTGTGTTCAATAATGTTTCCTGCTAATAAACAAAAGTAAGCAATGTGAAAAGTGTTTGTCATGTCTTGCTATTGCCAACCATTAGCTCTTATTCTTAAACGTTGTTTCGGATTAAAGACGGTGTGAAATATGCCGGTTTGAATCACAAACATACACGGGTTCACCATGGGAAAACTCACCTGCAACCTTGCATCAAGCCCCGGCTTGTTGGGAGTAGTGACTTCGGCGCCGGCGCAGTCAGTGTTCAATACGGGAGTGACGCTGGCCACCATTTATACCAGCGGAAGTTTTTCAGCAATATTTTCAGGGGCATTGTTAAGTTACTATTCCCCCAACAGTAACCCGCCAATGATTTGAACTCACCACACAACAAACAAAACACATGAAAACAAAAATCCTCAAACTCGTCTCCTGCTTGGCTCTGCTGGGCGCAGTGGTAACCGCCCCGGCCCAATCAGTTTTCACAATAACCGGCACCGGCAGTGGCTCGTTGAATGGTGTTGCATTCACGGACAGTGCGTTTGAATGGACGCTGACCTTCTCCACTGACAATCCCAACATCAGTTTTGGTGCTAACAATCCGATTTACACCTTGTCGGTGTCGCAAATCACTCTGAATGGCGGGTCGCCCATTAACGTGACCGAGGAAGAAGGCCTCTGGATCAACCTGGACCCCTCCCTATACAATTTCAGTGCCGCTCCCATCCGAATGAGTGGAGGATCGGCGACCGGAAACATTCTGACCGTTTACGGAACGCCCGGTTGGGACGGCGTAACGGCGTTCACTTCCGACGCCGATCCCGGCAGCGCCTTTAATCAATTCTGGAATATCGCCACTGACCAAGGACCGCTCACAATGAGTGATGGCACAGTCAGTTTGGTGACTATCACGGGCGCCCCGGTTCCCGAACCGTCCACGCTGGCGTTGGCCAGTTTGGGCAGTTTGAGCCTGCTGTTATTCCGACGCAAACAATACATCTCCGTTTGAAATAATCGCTGCCAACCACTGGACTGCCATGAAAAAACAAATACGAAACTTCGCCTTGAGTCATTGTTTGTCTGAGATGAAAAAGGGCGTTCTCTCCCTGGTTCTGGTCGCGCTGACATTGGCCCTCCAGCCCGCCCGGGCCAGTGACGTCTCGTTGACCGTAAACGAGAGCTTTTCCGGGAATGTCAGTTACGACAACAGTTGGACTGACTGGGTGGTATTCGCTCCGACGAACAATAACTCCAACCCGGTGCGCTTGGTGGGAGGCGGCAACCTGATTAGCGACATATCGGCCGACGGGACCCTTCAACCAGTCTCTAACCCGACCATTACCACCAGTTGGTCATCGGGAACACCGCTTGCCTCTGGAGCCAATGATAGCGGACTTCAAGCGGGGATCGTCGGATATATGTATTCCGGCGCCACTCCCTGCACCTACATGAGCTTCTCGGTCATATCACCGAGCCCCGACTATACCATTGATGTCTATCTGGACGACTGGGGACTGACGACCGATCTGCAACTGTCGAATGGGGGAACAACCAATACTTACTCGAGCTTCCTCACTTGGATAAACTACCAGCATCTGGAAATCGCAGTCAGCGGAAGCGAAGTTGGCAGCGACACCACCGTCATGTTCACCAACTTCCGCGATGATGATGCCTGGGGCCAGTTTGATCTGTACAGCGCAGCGGTCATGGGACCCGTGCCTGAACCGTCCACGCTGGCGCTGGCCGGATTGGGCGGTTTGAGCCTGTTGCTGTTCCACCGGCGTCAGAACCGCCGATATTCTGAACCCTCCACGCAACAAAAAACCAATGAAAACAAACCTTCTTAAACTTATTTCCGGTTTCGCCCTGCTGGGCGTGGCGGCAACCACCACAGCACAGTCAACATTCAATACGGAATTCACATCGGGAGGAGCACTGGCCACCACCTATATTAACGGGGGTTTTTCAGCAACATTTGCAGGCGTTTCGTTGAGTTATTACGATTCCAGCTACAACATCCTCAATGTAGGTGCTGGAACCTTGTCGCTGACCTTTTCCCAACCCGTCACCAGCATCTCATTTGATGTGGGAGGGCTTGATCCGGCAGGGAGTTGGAATGACAAGATTATTTTTCCACAAGCACCCACGCTTGGAATGGCGGAAAACACATCGGGAGCTTATGCATATAATGCGGTTTTGAACGGGACGACATTGACTGGAAATGGCGGCGGCGGACGTGTCACGTTTTCTGGTTTGGCTGATGTCACTTCGTTTTCCTGGACGGATGCCGGAACCGCAGGCGGCTCCGATTGGACGTTTTACGACAACTTTTCATTCACAACGGCACCGGTTCCCGAACCGTCCACGCTGGCGCTGGCTGGCTTGGGCGGTTTGAGCCTGCTGCTGTTCCGCCGCCGCAAATAACTAACCCGCCAAACAAAAACCATGAAAACAAACCTCATTAAACTCATCTGCGGACTAGCCCTGCTGGGCGTGGCGATAACTGTCCCGGCACAGTCACTGCTCTCAACCCTCAACAGCACGCCTGGCAATGAGTGGAGTATTGGCGCCGACGCCTTAAGTATGGCTCAACAGTTCACCACCGGCAGCCAGAGCGAAAACATTGGATCCGTTTCCGTGGACATCGCTTACGCCCAGGATGGGAGTGACTTTACGGTTTCCTTTTACAGTGATGTGTCCGGTCAGCTAGGATCATTGGTGAGCAATGGCCTGCTTTCAGGCCTCGGCACCCCGACCAGCGATGCCGTCAACCTTTATGGTGCTTCCGGACTGACGTTGGACGCAAATACCACTTACTGGCTGGTGTTCGAAAATCCGGTGGCCACATATGTGTACATTCGAAACACTGATTCTGGTGGCATACTCAGCGCCAACAGCAGCGCCGGCTGGACATTGGGCGACACGGATTACAAGATTTTCAACGGCGGTTCCTACTCGAGTTATCCCAATGCCGTTCCTCTATTTTCGATTGACGTTGCCCCCGTTCCCGAACCCGCCACGCTGGCGCTGGCCGGCTTGGGCGGGCTGGGACTGCTGCTGTTCCGCCGCCGCAAAAATTGAAACTGAAAACCGATTTAGGCTGGCCAATGGATGCGGGATTCGTTCCGCATCCATTTCTTATGGATTTCAGCGGGCAAGTCTGAAAATTTTCGTCATGGCCGAAACCAACCGTCGTCTGCCCCGGTATGTGGCACTGGCCGCACTGCTGGTTTATGCGTTGACCTTGAGCCGGAGCGTCACGCTGTCCAGCCTGCCGCTGACGGCGCAGGTGGCGGGCTGGGACTGGCAGCCGATGGTGAGCCAGCCGTTGTTGTGGCTGTTGACCCTGCCGTTGCGCTGCCTGCCGGCCGGTTGGATACCCGTCAGTTTGAATTTGTTCTCAGCCGTTTGTGGCGCGCTGACGCTGGGATTGCTCGTTCGTTCCCTTGAACTGCTGCCGTGGGACCGTCCTTGGAACGACGACGGCGGCTGGGCTGACAAACTGCCGCTGCTGCTGGCGTGTGTGGTCTGCGGATTGGAATTCAGCTTCTGGCGGGAGGCCACCGCCGCCACGGGCGAGATGCTGGACCTGTTGCTGCTGGCGACGGCCATCCGGTGCCTGCTGGAATATCGCGTCCGCAAGGAATCCCGCTGGGTCAACGCGGCGGCATTGCTCTGGGGTTTGGGCATGGCCGAGAACTGGGTAATGCTGATCACCTTGCCGTTGTTTGTGGCATCCTTGATCTGGCTGCGGGGACGGCATTTTTTCCGGGTGGGTTTCCTGCTGCGGATGTTGCTGCTGGGACTGGTGGGTTTCTCGGTTTATGCGTTGCTGCCGCTGGCCAATGGTCTGGCGCCGCATTCGCCCTGGAGCTTCGGTGAAGCCTGGCTCATGACCTTCCGGACGACCAAGCATACCCTCAAGGCGCTCTACATCCAGTTTTGGGTGGTGCATCGGCTGATGACGGCCGCGGTTGTGGTTTATTTTTTGGTGCCGACCCTGCCCTGCCTGGTGCGCCGGCGCGACGAGGGAACACAAAAAAAATCCAAAGCGGAACGGTTTCAGACCTGGTTTTACCGGGCCTTGCGCGCAGTGCTGCTGCTGGTGTGCCTGTGGCTGGCGTTTGACCCGGTCGTCGGTCTGCGGCAAATCATGATGAGACAATTTAACGTTTCGCTGCCGCTGTTGAGTTTTGATTACTTGAATGCGTTGGGCACCGGCTTTTTGGCCGGGAATCTTTTACTGATTTTCCAAAGGGATTCGCAGCAGCGTCGAAGCCGATCCAGTTTATGGCGGCTGGTAAAGCGCATGGCCGTGCCGATGCTGGCGGGCGTGTTGGGCTTGATGACGGTGGGATTGATTGTCCGGAATGCCCCCGCCGTGATGCTTGCAAACCGTCATCCGCTGCAAAGTTTTGGGGATCTGGCCGTGCATTCCCTCCCGGCGGGAGGAGGCATAATTTTGAGCGATGACCCGCAAAAACTGGCTGTGTTCCAGGCTGCCTTGGCCCACCGGGGTGAAAGCCGCCGATGGCTGCCGGTGGACACCAAATCATTGCCGGACCCGGAATATCGGGCGCAGTTGGAACGGCAGCGTCCGGCCGGCTGGTTGACCGGCGCCAATCGGCATGAACTCAACGCGCCTGAAATGTTGTTATTGCTCGACCACGTGGCGCAAACCAACCGTCTCTTTTACCTGCACCACAGTTTTGGCTATTTTTTGGAATGGTTTTACCTGCAACCGCACGGGGCCGTTTACGAGATGAAGCCTTATCCGAAGGACCAGTTCAACGGGCCTCCGATGTCAGTGTCGGAGGCGGATCAAAACGGGAAGTTTTGGGATGAAGCCTGGCAAACGGAACTGGAACCGGTCAGCCGGGCCTGCTCCCCACGGCATTTCGGCTGGTCGAAAACCCGGGAGACTCTTCTGCAACATTTTCATTTGCGCGCAATCCCGTCTTATCAAAGCCGGTTGCTGGGTGAATGGTACTCCGCCGCCCTCAATGGCTGGGGCGTGGAACTGCAACGCAATGGCCGGTTGCCGGAAGCGCACCGGCGATTTGAGCAGGCCATGGCCTTGAACACAAACAACCTGGTAGCGCTGCTCAACCTGCAGTGTAACACCAATCTTCAGGCCGGCAACAAAATGAACCTCGCTGGAGCGGACACGGTCGCCGGCCAGCTTGGGGACCTGCGGCGATTGAGTGCGATTATCAGCCGTTGCGGACCGTTCGACGATCCCGTCTTTTGCTACCTCCTGGGCAATGTGTATCGACAAACCCGCCTGCTCCGCCAATCGCTGCAACAACTCGAGCGCGCCAGGACGCTCGCTCCCGGCACGCTGGCGCCGGAGTTCGCCCTGGCGCAAATTTACTCCTTATTGCGGATGGACGACAAAGTGTTTGAAACGGTCAATCATCTCCGCAGGGAGACGCAGGCTTTCCCGGGGAAGGACACGGTGGACGTGGACCTGTCCCTGCTGGAGGCCAATTCCTGGCTGTCGCAAACCAATCCCGCCAACGCGCGGAGCGTGCTGCAGTCCGTTTTGAAACGGCATCCGGACGACGTGCGAACCCTGAATCTTGTCCTGCGGGCGTATCTGATGATGGGCGACTCCACCAATGCCATGCAACTGGTGGACCGCCAGCTCGCCAAGGAACCTGAAAACGCCGCGGCGCTGGTCAATCGGGCCGCCATTTTGATGCGGATGGGAAACGATGAGGCGGCCGAAACCGTTTACCGCAAGCTGGAAACAGCGCGGAAGGAAATCGACCGTGTGTATTACGGTCTCGCCCAGATCGCCGAGCACCGGCATGACACGAACCTGGCCATTCGACAGCTTGAACTTTGCCTGTCCAACACGCCGTCCAGATCCGCCCAATGGAATGAAGTGAATGCGCGCTTGAATGCGCTCAAGCCGCGGGCCCAAAAACCTTGAACCTTGTTCCAAACCCGGACCCGGGGGAAAAATTATTTTACAGCCGGCTTCGCCGGTTCGCCCTGGCGCTTCTCAATGCAGGCGTAGGCGTTGTGATTGTGGATGCTCTCGAAATTTTCCGCCTCGACCTTGTACCACGTCACCCGTGGATGCGCGTTCAGCTTCAACGCCACGTTGCGCACCAAATCCTCGACGAACACCGGATTTTCATAGGCGCGCTCCGTCACGAATTTTTCGTCCTGCCGCTTGAGCAGTGCGTACAGCTCCGAACTCGCCGAGCTTTCCACCATCGCCACCACGTCCTCAATCCAGACCGGCTTCGTGAATCGCAACGCCACCGTCACCAGCCCGCGCTGGTTGTGCGCGCCGTATCGGGCGATCGCCTTCGAGCACGGACACAGCGTCGTCACATGCACCTTCACCGTCAGCACAAAATCAACCTCCCGGCCGCACGCCGCCGCGTCGAACCGCGCGATGTAATCCATCACGCTTCGCTTGCGCGACACCGGTGATTTTTTGGACATGAAATACGGGAACTCGATTTCCAGGTGCGACGTGGCCGAGTTCAGCCGCTTCTGCAATGAATGCAAAATGTCCCTGATGTTCTCCACGTGCATGACGCTGCCATGCGCGTTGAGCGCCTCGACGAACCGGCTCATATGCGTGCCTTTGAACTCCTTCGGCAAATCCACGAACATGCCGATGGTCGCCACCGTGTTTTGGATGCTGTGCGCCTTGTCGCGCACCTGGATGGGAAACCGCAGCCCGCGCACGCCCACCTTGTCAATCCGCAACTCACGGTGATCGCGCTCGCTCTGCTTGTCGTAAAGTTTCCGCGCCACCGCGTTCCTTTTGGCCCCGCGCAACGCCACGCCATTCCGGCTGATTCGAAGCATGGGGAAACAATAGCAGTTTTGCGGAATTTGGCAAAACGTTCTCTGCTGGAACAGACACGTGGCGTTCATCTTGTAGCACGGCTCGTAACCCTTTAGATTTGAGCTGCTTCTTGCATCAAATTACTCCAAGGCAGCGGTTCGAGGTGCAGGGATTGACTTTCAACAGTTGAGCCTTTTTCTTGTACCCCATGGCATTTATTCGATTATGAAACGGCAGGGGGAATTAGTTTGATAAAGTCCAATCTCCTTCTGTAATACATTTGTCAATCCCGTGTTAGACTGAGTCACCGCTAATGCCAACGCCTGTTTTGCTGTCAATACCGCTTCGGAATATCGTCCCGCTTCCGCATAAGCCGCCGCCAGAGTGCGAAGAATTAGCGGGTCTTTATCCTTGGAAAACTGGTTGGCCTGCTCGGCCAAGGCGACGGCCCTGCCTCCATTGCGAACCGACGGCTCCGGCCAGGTCGCCAGCATCCAAGCCAAGTTTATTTGTGCAGGTATAAATTGGGGCTGAAGTTCAATGGCTTTTTGATAATAGGCCATTGCTTCGGTCGTCATCCGTTTTCGGCAAAAAGCATTGCCAAGACTGTTGTATACCTCCACCAAACCAGGCCTGAGTTCCATGGCCTTTCGATAATGAACAATCGCTTCATCCACCCGCCCTATCCGGAGAAGACTATCACCAAGAGTCTTATGGGTTTCTGCGAAGTCTGGTTTGATTTCCAAAGTTCTTTGGAAATGAGTAATTGCCTCGTTCACCCGCCCCATCTGGAGAAGACTATAACCAAGATTGTTATGTGCTTCTGCGAAGTCTGGTTTGATTTCCAAAGCTTTTTGATATTCAACAATTGCTTCATTCATCCGCCTTTTTTGGTAAAAAGCACTGCCAAGACCGGCGTGGAAAGCCGCGGATTCAGGCTGAAGCGCCAGGGCCTTTTGAAAATGTTCAACCGCCTCGTCCACCCGTCTTTGATTGAGAAGAGAATTGCCTACAAGGTAGTTGGCCACCGCATGGGCTTCAACACTCGCTAATATGTTAAATACAACCGAATAGGCCAGCAGCAGGCACCAACCCCAGCGAGCTATACGCCGCCAGGCCGGCGAACTCACCAGTGCACGCTCCAAACCAAGAATTCCAATGACGGCCAGCAGCATCAAAGCCGGTAGAAAATCCAACTCATAACGGCTGCTGGCTGAAAAAAAGAGGCAAATGGTCAACGCACAAATCACAAAAAACAAAAATACTGCCGTTACAAACCAGCGTAAGACGGAAACCACCTCCATTGGCCTGCCCCTCCATGCCAGCGGCGCGGCCAAGGCCAGCCACACCAGCGGATAATTGCTCAGTATCCCACTGTAAGGTTCTCCCTCCCCAAAGTAACCCGATGGCAAAGGCGACAGCGGAACCGCGTGCAAAAAAGGAAAATGACCGCTCCATCGCATTGGTTCTAAAAAATAGAACCGAAAGTTGAACCAGAGGTAATGCGGACTGAATTGTTGGGCGATATTCGACCGGTAACCTGCTGCCAACTGACAGTGCCAGCCAAATTCGAATGGGCTGTCGAAGCGCAGGGTATTGTAAAGCATCAGCCCCAACCCAATGAGCATCACCGGACCGACCGCCGCCACGAACAACAACCCAACCCGCCGGCGTGACCTGGGTTCAGTTGCCGCACGCCACGCCTGAGTCACCGGCATCAAAAGGATTATTGCCCCAAACAACAATGATGGTCGCGACCCTGTCGCCAATCCATAAGCCAGACTTGCCATCAGCAACCACAAAACTCGGCGTTTCGCATCGTGCAATGAATACCAGATCGCCGCCAACGCCAGCATGGTGAACGCAAACCCACAACTCATCGCAACTTCATAAACATCACACCGCGATAAAACTTCCAGCGTGCCTGTGGCCAAGCCCAGTGTGAGTATGCCGACCGCCGCCACCCAAACACTTGCTTCTGGAAAGTAACGCCGCCAGACCGCACGTAATAAACCCGCAGCAACCAGGAAGCCCAACGAATAAAAGATCACGACCGCATCTTTATGCAGGAGATAGTGGCCGGTTAGGGCCGCATACGGCCAGAAGAGCACCAAAGCGGGCGTAACTCCAAAATACAAGTATAACTTCTCCCTGTAATAACTCAGGTCAAGCAACGGATAACTGTCATCCCATATATATGATGCATTGACGGCGGGATCGTAGGGATCGGAGAGTTGGGTGAGTCCGGGTGGTGCTTCTCTTTTTACGTTGAGTTGCCCGGCGCGAAAACCCCGCACCAACAGATTATAGTAGGAATCCTCCGCATGTGGCCTTGTCAATTCCAAGAAGCCTGGCTCAGCGCTCCAAATAAAAATTCCAATTACCCAGGCGCAAACCACGCCAAAGATGGCATGGCACCTCCATCGGATATTGCCTTTAGGCGCACTCGCCTTTCCGGAATCTGATTTTCCGCTCATCATCCAAGTAAAATTTGTGGAATACCCCTGATTCCTGCAGTGGTAAAGCTTAAATGGTGGCCGCCAAACAGACTTATCAGCCAATCCAGATTGATAACAAGAGTTTTCATATATCTTTTACAACCTGAAGAAAATTGTTTTGACAGAAAATTGTTGCCGCTGTTGTAAGATTGACTAAAGCTGATCCAGACTCGATGAGTGATCAGATCCACGACCTTGTTTCCGCATTATGCTGAGGCGAGCAGTCAAACCGGCCATATTTACCTTGATGGTATCAAAACGCGAAAGGCGCGGCCCAGATGTTCCGGGTGAATTTAATGAACTTACATGACGCGGTAGAAACGCCGGCTGTAGATGTGGACTGTGGTACGCGGTGGGGACGGTCGCCCCACGTCCGCGTTAGTCGCCCCATGCCCACGTTATGTCCCACCGCTCAACAAATTTGATTGGCATGATGTCGCCGTCCGGGCTGAACTGCAAGGGCGCACTCCAGAACTGAAAATCGTGGCCCTTGACACCATCCGGACAGGATCCCCAGCGATCCGCCATCCAGATGAATGCCGGCCCCTCGGGCATTGAAATTCTCGCGATCCAAGTCTGTTGGGCCGGCACAATTGGAATGCCTTCGTCATAACGACTCGCCACCCTGATATCTTGCCCGGGTTTGATCGGGGCGCCATTTCCAGACCGGCGGTTGATGTTTGACCGCGCGGTGAAGGGACCTAATGGTGAAGTGGACGATAAGACCAGCACCTCACTGCCTTCAGGACAATCAGGACAGAGAGGGCCGCACAGGACGTAATAGAGATTGTTTCGTCGGAAAAGCACGGGCGCTTCGCCACCCTTGACCAGCATACTGCTCATCCAGCCCATCGGACCCAGGAAATCCGGCTTCAGGCGCTCCACACGAATCGCGTATCCATCGCCCATGGAAGTGTAGATGTAATAACCGGTTCCATCATCATCCACGAAGAGACTGCCATCACCGGGGCAAGAGCCAAAGACATTGGTGTCACCGGGGCGAAACCCGAAGACAGGCACATTCGGGTTGACAATGGTGAAAGGGCCAACCGGCGTGTCGCTGATGGCCGCGGCAGTTTGGCCGTGCCACAGTTTGGGAAACCAGTTGTACCAAAGCACATACTTGTGAGTATGCGGATTGAAAACCACACAGGGACGGGTATAAATACCGCTCGGTTGCTCCTTGAGCAGTTCACCTTCATAAGTCCACCGTTCAAGATCCGGCGAGCTGTAAACCCGGAACGGGCAATTCAAGGCCAAACTGGTTTCATTTGTTCCATAGGCCGTCCCGTAGAGATAAAAACGTCCGCCGAAGAGTTGAAGACAGCCACCATGCGCGTCAATAATCTCCCCGGCAACATCGCGCCGGGGCTCGATATTGTTGATGGTAACGGTCTGTAAACGCTTCGGCTTTGACTCCCCATTTTGCGACTGGTGCTTCCCATCACACGAAATCGTGATGGCCGCGAGAAAAAAGGCGAGCCAAGTCTGCCGGCAATGCCTTGCCGAAACCTTTCGCGAAATCC